>NZ_JBITCM010000010.1:31144-173441 GCF_044453205.1 Streptomyces sp. NPDC051738
TGTGTTTTTTCCCTCCCCCCCTACCCCCCCCCCCCCGGGGTGTTTTTTTGTTTTTAATTTTTAAAATAAAAAAAAATTTTTTAAATAAACCGGGGGGGGGGGCGGCCCCCCCCCCCCCCCCCCCCCCCCCCCCACTACTACGTCGAGGGCCGGGGTCACAGGGAGAACCATGCGGCAGTCCATCAGCACGGTGCCAGGGCAGGCGGTGGCCCGCCCACCGCACCGGACGACCACACGCGAAGGCCCTGCCGACAGGTGGTACGCACCGGTCGCGGTCTGTTTCGACGCCGCGGGTATGGCCCTGCCGGCGGTGCTGGCCTTCTCCGCGATCGGTGCGGCCCACCCCGTGCAGCAAGCGGTGGCGATCACCGTCGTCTGGGTCCTCGTGGGCCTCGCCGCGGGCCGCTACGCACCCTGGACCTGGGACGAGGGCGCCCCGGTCGGACCGCTCGTGCGGGACTGGCTGGTGCTGCTCGGCGTCCTGGCCGTGCTGCGTACCGTGTTCGGGCTCGGCGACGCGCCGGCGGCGGTTCTTGTCGCACTGTGTCCATCGTTGGCGGCCACCGTGGTCTGCCGCAAGGCGATCCACCGCCACGTCCTGGCCGTACGTCGGAGCGCCCGAAGTCTTCGACGCGTCCTGGTCATCGGTGAGGCCGGGGCCGTGGACGCCGTGGTCGGACAGTTGGCCGAGCGTACCGACCACGGGTACGTGGTGGTCGGGGCCTGTGTGCTGGGCGAGGGCGACGTGTTGTCCGGGGTGCCGGTGTCCGCCCGGCTGCGGGTCGGCGAGCCGGCCGCTCCGGACGAGGATGCCGCGCCCGTGGCGAAAGCGGCCGAAGTGCTCGGTGCCGACCTGGTCTTCGTCACCACGGGCAGGAGTATGTGCGGGGACCGGCTTCGGCGGTTGTCCTGGGCCCTGCACGACTGCGGCCGCCGGATGATGGTGCTGCCCGGCGTCGTCGAAGTGGCCCGGCGCAGGGTCCGGATCGCCTCGGCGGCCGGACTCACCCTGCTGGACATCTCACCGCCGACGCGCCGTGGCCTGCCGACGCTGCTGAAGGCCGCCACGGACCGAGCGGGCTCGTTGGTCCTGCTCATGGCGTTGGCGCCGCTGTTCGCGCTGCTGGCGTTCGCCGTACGCGTCAGCTCGCCGGGGCCGGTCATCTACCGCCAGGTGCGCGTCGGCCGGAACGGGACGCCCTTCCCCATGTGGAAGTTCCGGACCATAGTGGTGGACGCGGACCGGATGAAGGGCGACCTGGCGGCGGCGAACGAACACGACGGCCATATGTTCAAGCTGCGCCAGGATCCGCGGGTCACGTCCGTCGGGCGCTTCCTGCGCCGCTACTCGCTGGACGAGCTGCCCCAGTTGGTCAACGTCCTGCTCGGTCATATGTCGCTGGTGGGACCCCGCCCGCCGCTGCCCGAGGAAGTCGCCCGCTACGACCAGGTGGAGATGCGCCGACTGAGTGTCAAACCTGGCCTCACGGGACTGTGGCAGGTGAGCGGCAGGTCCGACCTGTCCTGGCACGAGACCGTCTCGCTCGATCTGCGCTACGTCGACAACTGGTCGTGGGACTGGGACATGAGGGTTATGGCTCGAACGGTTCGCGCGGTGCTGGACGGGCGCGGGGCATACTGACACGGTCGGGAGAAACCCGGCTGACCGGTCAGGAAATCCGGCACACCGAATCAAGGTTCAGGGAGCGCACATATCGCTCGTCGACATCGGCGCCGCGGTAGCGAAGATGGCGTGTTTCCTGAGGAGTGATGGGTGTGCAACGTGAATCGAGCTTCAGGCGGAGGTCGTTTCGCAGGTACATCCACATTCCGCGCACGACGACCGGTGTGTAGTTGTCGCGGAAATGGTCGACGTCGTACAGCTTCGAGGCCTCCGACCACATGCCGTGTGTCTCCACCAGATCGGGCTTGGTGGCCTTCAGATACGACGGCATCGCGGCGTATCCGTCGCGGGCGAGCGCAACGTTGGCCAGCAGCGCAAGGTCAAGGATCTTCAGATTCGAGCAACACAGGCTCGACCCGCCGACATCCGGAGTCAACACGGCCAACTCCGGCTTTCCCAGCTTCACCCGTACGTCATCCATCGCCTCGCCGGCCGTGCGGTACACCGCCGGGGTGACGGCCACCTGATTGTCGGGGTGGAGCCGCGCGGCGATGAACTGCCTTTCGATGGCGCAGGACGTGAGCAGGAGCAGCGCGGCGATCACGGCGACGAGACGTCGGGTGGATTTCAGGAATTGCATGACACGGGGCTTCGACAGCACGACCGCCACCACGCCCAGCGCGATCGCGGACTGCTCCATCCGTCCGATGTAGCCCCAATTCCGGCCGATCCCCACGTTGAACGCGGCGACAGCCGCGATGTACCCGAGGCCGAACGCCGCGACGGGATGCCAACTCCGTGAGCGCATCCGCCTGAACGCCTCCGTGCCCACGGACCGCGACCCGCCGCGCATGCCCGCCAACGCCGTGATGACGATGACCGCCGCTGGCAGAAGGACGTACAGGACCTCGACCGCCGCCACGAACATCTGCAGCACCTGTTTGACGGTCGAATTCGCGCTGTACGGGCTGGACTGCTTCGCCAGCATCGTGTTCGGCAGCAGCGAGCCGAAGATCGCCAGGCGAACCGCCGTGAGCGCCGCCAGTGAGAGAACGGCCCCCGCAGCCAGGGCCCATGCTTGGCGATACCGCTTCGACGCGATCGCCAGCACCACGGCGCCGGCGACGACGTAGCCGACGGATTCCGCCCGGATCCAAGGGGCCGTGGCGGCCAGCAGCGTCAGTCCGATCCACGCATGCCGACGGCCGCTGCGCAGCAGCCATACGATCGCGAGCGCCACCGCGGACAGTGACGTCATCTCCATGCCGTTGATGGTCTCGTTGAGGAACGGCCCGTACCCGAAGAGCACCAGGCCGAGCAGCCAGGCCTGGACGCGGCCGTACGGTCGCACCATGGCGTGAACGAGCATGGCACCAAGGGCCGCGAAGGCCCCGGACCACAGCTGGCCCGCCAGGATCATGCCGTCGAAATCCAAGGGCAGCACGCGGAAGGTGCCCGCCGTCAGCAGAAACCAAAAGGGACTGGAAAAACCCTCGACCGTTTCCGATGCCGGTGTCAGCGCGATCTGGCCGGAATCGGCAAAGGCGCGTGCGAACGCCAGCGTGATGGATCCGTCGTCCCAGCCGTTCGCACCGATGAACAGGGCGAGGGCCGCGTGCGTGAAAAGGGTCGCACAGAACAGTCCGAGGGCGGGGGCGTGGTCGGTAAAGGGGCGGTCTCTCTTTTTGTCCACCTGTCGGGGTGGCGATGCGAGGGCCTCCGGATTGCGGATGATTTGAGGATCGGCTGCCGTCTGCTCGACGTACATGCTTTCTGCCCTTGCTTCGGAATCCCGCTCTTTTCGCCACTCAATCAATCCGGGGCAGGCATCTCAAGGCGCCTTGCCGATAAATCAGGTGAGCCGATCGGGTGGATCTCACGATAAGCCCGCTTGTCCAATCGGGCGCCGTGGGATCGAGCGCCTACGTTCGGGACATGGCCGTCATCGAGGTGAGAGGTGCTCCATCACATCCCCGACTAGCGTTCCACCGGAGAGAGCGTGGACTTCCCCAGCGCACTGAGGCAGCTCTCGCAGGTGCAGAAGCCCGCTCGCGGGGTTCCCGGCTATGCGCGATTCGTCAATCGGCCTGCCGGAAGGCTGCTTGCGGCCGCGGCGCATCGCATCGGGCTCTCGCCCAACCACGTGACCGCAGCGAGCGCGCTGGTCACCTTCCCGGCCATTGCCGCGATCGCCTCCTGCTCGCCCTCGCACACGCTCGGGGGATGGGTCGCGCTCGCCTTGCTCGTGGGCTTCGCGCTTGACTCCGCGGACGGTCAACTCGCCCGGCTGCACGGGGCGGCCAGCCCGGCCGGGGAGTGGACGGACCATGTCGTGGACTGCGCGAAGGTCCTGGGCGTCCATGCGGCGGTGCTGATCTCCTTCTACCGCTTCTTCGACCTGCCGCGTCCGGTCCTGCTGCTCACACCGATCGCCTTCCAGTTCGCCGCCGTCCTGCTGTTCTTCGGAGGGATGCTCACGGAGCAGCTCCGGCGGCGAGCGGCCGAGGTGCAGGCCGGTCCGGCATCCCGGCCGACGCGCCCGCCCTCCGCTGTGCGTGGCATGGCGCTGCTGCCTTTGGATTACGGCCTGTTGTGCCTGATCTTCGTGTTCCTTGGGAACCAGAAGATCTTCTTCACGCTGTATGCCGCATTACTTGTGGCCCACCTGCTGTTCGTGCCGACATTCCTCGCCAAATGGTTCCGGGAACTCTCATGAGCCGACCGACCCGATCGCCTCGAATTCGCAAAGAAGGGCCCATCCATGGCAGACACCGCAGCGCCGACCGCCGTGGAACGCTCGCTGCGAGGGTTCACCGGAGCCGGTTACGACAAGGGGCGTCCGCTGCTCGTTCAGGCGGCCTGGTTCGCCGTACTCCACCTCGTCTTCGTCAAGTGGTGGTTCCCGGACCGCTGGCGGCCCGCTGTGCTGCGGGCCTTCGGCGCGCGGATCGGGCAACGGGTACTGATCCGCCAGCGGGTCCGTGTGCACTGGCCGTGGCGGCTGGAGGTCGGCGACGACGTGTGGATCGGCGACGGCGCCTGGTTGCTGAACCTGGAGCGGATCACCATCGGCAGCAATGTCTGCGTCTCCCAGGACGCGCTGCTGTGCACCGGAAGCCATCAGCACCACACCCCCACCTTCGAGTTCGACAACGGGCCCATCCACCTGGAGCCCGGAGCCTGGATCGCGGCGCGGGGCGTCGTGCTGCGCGGGGTCACCGTGGGCCGGGGCGCCGTGGTGGGTGCCGCGGCGGTCGCCCATCGCGACGTCGCGCCGGGTGAGGTCATCACGGGCAGGGGCGTGCGATGAGGCATGCGGAGGGGCGGGCGATGAGGCTCGTTCATGTGGTGACGCTCGTCAGCGAGGACGGAGCGTACGGCGGTCCTACGAGCGTGGCGACGGGGCAACTTGAGGAGTGCGCCGCGCGCGGCCACGAGGTCACGCTGCTGTCCCTGTGGCGGGGCAGGTCCGGCGCTCCGGCCTACATCGGCTCGGTGCCGCTGCGCACGCGTCCGGCGCGCGCGTTGCTGCCCGGTCGCTTCACCGGGATCATGCACCCGCTGCTCGTCGGGGACATGTGGCGCTCGATGGGCAGGGCCGATGTCGTGCACATCCACGCGGGGCGCGACCTCGTCTCCCTGACCGCGCTCGCCGTGGCCGTGTTGCGCAGGAAGAGGTTCTTCACGCAGACCCACGGCATGGTGGAGCCGCGCCACAGGGCTGTCGCCAGGCTCTTCGACCGGCTGTACGTACCTCTTCTGCGCCGGGCGCGCGGTTGTCTGGTGCTCACCGAGAGGGAGCGGCGGGCCGTGTCCGAGGTCATCGGACCGGAGGGGCCCCCGCTGCTGAGGCTGCCCAACGGGGTGCGGCCCGGGCAGGGCGCCGTGGTGGAGCGTCGGCCGCGCGCACCGGAGGTGCTCTTCATGGCGCGGCTGCACCCGCGCAAGCGCCCGGACGCGTTCGTCGAGATGGCCGCGCTGGTGCACCGGAAGCTGCCCGAGGTGTGCTTCACCCTGCACGGGGCGGACGAGGGCCTGCTGCCGACGGTGCGTCAGCTCATCGCCGGCCATCGGCTCGGGGAGGTCGTCTCCTACGGAGGGGCGCTGTCGTACAACGAGGCTCTGCGTGCCTACGCGAAGGCGGCGGTGTACGTGCTGCCGAGCGTGGACGAGCCGTTCCCCATGACCGTGATCGAGGCCCTGTCCGCGGGAACTCCGGTGGTGTGCACCGACACCTGCGGCATGGCGGACGAACTCGCGCGCCGCGGGGCGGCGATCGTCACGGACGGCAGCCCGCAGGCCATGGCCGACGCGGTCTGCGAGGTGCTCACCGACGTGGAGCAGAGGGCCCGGCTGGTGGCGGCGGGCAAGCGTGCGGTGGAGGAGTGCTTCTCCATTCACGCGGTGGCAGACCGGCTGGAAGACATCTACCGAAACGGATAGTGGGACGACCATGGAAGACAGTCGAATTTCGCCGCGTGTTCGGCAGCAGGTCAAGCGATTCGTCAAGCGCCAGACAGTCGTTGCGAACAAGGCCCTCTCCCGCGTGGGAATCCTTGTCGCGCCGCGTCACTACTATTCCTCGGCTCCGGATCTGCGCGGCCTGGCGGAATCCCGTGAGCTGTGGCGTGCCCCGTCCTCTCTGCCGGGCCTGCGGATCGACCTTGATGAACAGATGGCCTGGCTGGAGAAGGCGTGCATGCCGTACGTCGACGAGTACCGCGGAAACGCGGTGTTCGAGAAGGCGGGTGAACTCGGCCCCGGATACGGCTATATCGAGGCGCAGGCCCTGCACGGCATTCTGCGTACGCTCCGCCCCGGCCGGTATCTCGAAGTGGGCAGCGGTGTCTCCACGCACATCGCGCTGCAGGCACTCACCCGCAACGCCGGGGAGGGCCATCCCGGGACGGTGACCTGCATCGAACCGTACCCGCGCGACTGGCTGACCCGCGACGCCCGCGTGCACCTGCACCGCACGCCGGTCCAGGCCGTCGACCTGGCGGCGTTCACCTCCCTGACCGCGGGTGACGTGCTGTTCGTGGACTCGTCCCATGTGGTCAAACCCGGTTCGGATGTGAACTTCCTCGTCCTGGAGGTGTTCCCGCGTCTCGCACCCGGTGTCATCGTGCACGTCCACGACATCTATCTGCCGTACGACTATCAGTGCGACCTGCTGGACAGCGTGCTGCACTGGGCGGAAACCTCGCTCGTACGCGCCTTTCTGACGCACAACGACCACGCCAGGGTCCTCGCGTGCATGTCGCATCTGCACTACGAGAGGGCCGGCGAAATGCGGGCGGTGTTCCCGGACTATCGGCCGGCGCCCCACCGCGACGGTCTCGTATCCGGGGAGGGGCACTTTCCCGCCTCGCTGTGGTTCGAGATCTGTTGATGCCTGGGGTCTGTTGACGCCCGAGATCTGCTGATGGGCCCCGAGGTCCGGCGATGACAGGCCCATACGGAGGCATCAGGTGACTCGGGACACGGATGCGCGTGGCATTTAACGCAAATTGGTAAATATGGCACATAGCCTACCGGACATCAGATCCCGGGTTTCTGGAGGAGCTGCCATGACCAAGCAGGTGAACGTCGTTGTTGCCGGAGGCGGGGGATTCATCGGGGGGCACCTCGCTGCCGACCTCCTGGCGCAGGGGCTGTCGGTACGCTGCGTCGACATCAAGCCGCAGCACGAGTGGCACCAACTGCACCCCGCGGCCGAGAACGTCGTCGCCGACCTGTCACTCCTCGACGACGCCCGTGCCGCAGTCCGGGGCGCCGACCAGGTGTACATGCTGGCCGCCGACATGGGCGGCATGGGCTTCATCGAGAACCACAAGGCCGCCTGCATGATGTCGGTGCTGACCAGCACTCATATGCTCAAGGCCGCCCAGGAGGCCGGCGTCGAGCGCTACTTCTACTCCTCGTCCGCCTGTGTGTACGCCGCCGGCAAGCAGACCGCCTCGAACGTCACCGCGTTGAAGGAGGAGGACGCCTACCCGGCCCAGCCCGAAGACGGTTACGGCTGGGAGAAGCTGTTCTCCGAGCGCATGTGCCGCCACTTCGAGGAGGACTACGGGTTCACCTGCCGTGTGGCGCGCTACCACAACGTGTACGGCCCCTGGGGCACCTGGGACGGAGGCCGCGAGAAGGCTCCGGCGGCCGTGTGCCGCAAGATCGCCGAGGCGGTCGTCTCCGGTGAGCACCGGATCGACATCTGGGGCGACGGCCGGCAGACCCGTTCCTTCATGTATATCGACGACTGTCTGCGCGGCACGCAGATGTTCATGAACGGGACCAGCAGTGTCCCCGTCAACCTCGGCTCCTCCGAGCTGGTCACCATCAACCAACTGGTGGACATCGTCGAGGAGATCGCGGGCATCCGCTGTGAACGCAAGTACCAGCTGGACGCCCCGCAGGGCGTACGCGGCCGCAACTCCGACAACACCCTGATCCGCGAACTCTACGGCTGGGAGCCGTCGATCCCCCTGGTCGAAGGCCTGGAGAAGACCTATGCCTGGGTCTACGACCAGGTCAAGCTCGCGCACTCCTGATCCCTCGAACCGGCCGGGAGGGCAGCCGATGAGGATCCTCGTCCACGACTACAGCGGGCACCCGTTCCAGGCCCAGCTCAGCCGTGAGCTGGCGCACCGAGGCCATGACGTCGTCCACTCGACCTGCCCGGCCTACGTCTCCGGGAAGGGCAACCTCGCGAAGGACACGGTCGCCCGCCTGCGCTTCGTCACCATCGGCGACCGCATCGTGCTCGACAAGGGCGCCTACGTCCGACGCCTCTTCCAGGAGACCCGGCTCGGTCTGGAACTGGCCCGACAGGTACGGCGCGAGAAGCCCGACGTGGCGATGCTGGGGAACCTGCCGATCCCGACCCTGGTCGTGGCCGCGGCGGCGCTGAGGGCGCTGCGCATCCCCTGGGTGCTGTGGCACCAGGACATCACCGCCGTCGCCCTCAAGAGCTTTGCCGCAGCCGGTGTGTCCAGGCTGATGGGCGTCGCCGCCAGGGTCTTCGAGCAGGGTGAGAAGTGGTCGGCGCGACGCGCCTCGGCGGTCGTGGTGATCGCCGACTCCTTCGTGCGGATCCACCGGGAGTGGGGCACCGCCGACAAGGTCACCGTCATCCCCAACTGGGCACCGCTGGACGAGATCCGCCCCGTGGGCCGGGCCAACGCCTGGGCGGCCGAGCACGGTCTCACCGGCGTCCGGACCCTGCTGTACTCCGGCACGATCGGCCTCAAGCACAACCCCGCCCTGCTGGTGCGGCTCGCCGAGACGCTGCGCGAGCAGGGCCAACGGGTCCGTCTCGTCGTCGTCAACGACGGCCCGGCCGTGCCGGTCATCAAGGAGGCCGCCGCCGCCCGTGGCGTCGATCTGACCCTGTTGCCCTTCCAGCCCTACGACCGGCTGCCCGAGGTGCTGGGCACGGGCGATGTGCTGGTCGTGCTGCTGGCGGCGGACGCCGGGGAGTTCTCGGTCCCCTCCAAGACGCTGTCCTATCTGTGCTCCGGACGCCCGGTGCTGGGCCTGATGCCGGCCGACAACCTGGCGGCGAAGCTGCTCCGGCAGGCCGGCTCGGCGGTGTTCGCCCCCGAGGAGTCCTCGCTGGCCGACGCGGCCACATGGGTCCGCGAGGTCCTGAACGACCCGATGCGCGCGGAGACGCTGGGCAAGGAGAGCCGGGCGCTGGCCGAGCGGGAGTTCGCCCTGGAGGGGTGCGCTTCGCGATTCGAGGAAATTCTCCGGGCGGTGGCGGTGAGCGGGTCCGGCCGGCGATGACGGTGAATTCCCGGCAATTCCCGTCGAGCGAAACACCCATCTGAAATACGGGCAATCAGCCGGGTTCCAAGGTTATAAATCTATCTGCGCCGATTAATTCCGTTTGCCCGCTCATCGGGAGTGCAGGTGCGAGGCAGTCAAAAGCGTTGCGTGGCAGCCGTGTGCTGCTGGGCCTTTCTCATCATCGTCTTCCTGCCGGCGCTGATCCTGCAGTCCACCGACACTCGATTCGGGGCGGCCCTCGCCGTGCAATGCGTCGTCGTGGCGCACGCCGGAGGGGGACTCACCCGGGTACTCACCGACACCTCGGTCCGCTTTGTCGCCTTCGGGTTCTGGCTCTTCACCTATGTGTGGCTCGGACTGGCACCGCTGGCCATGCTCGCCACCGATTCCTACCCGCTCGGGTACCGCACCGGTGAGACGACCGCCTTCGCGGCTGCCACGCTGACCGAACTCGGGCTCCTCGCGTACAGCGCGGGGGTGGCGCTGGCCGCCGGACGCAAGGGCGGCAGATCGGTCGTGTTCGAACCACTGCTGTCCCGCAGGCTCTCGCCGCTGCCGGTGCTCCTGCTGTGCGGCCTGTCGCTCGTGCTCGCGGTCGTGCTGATCCCCGGGCAGGAGGGCGGTCTGCGGGCCTTCTTCACCAGCAGACAGGCCCTGTGGCAGTCGCGCGCCGAAGCCGACCCCACGCACGCGCTGCGGGTCTGGGCCCTCGCCGTCCCCGCCTTCTGGGCCCTGGTGGCCCTGGTCCAGCTGCCCCGCCCGGCCGGGAGAGACCGGCTGCTGCGGGCGATCCGCTGGACGGCGCTCCCGGCCCTCCTCGTGCTCAACGCGATCGTCAACAACCCGATCAGCAGGCCGCGTTTCTGGGCGGGCACCGTCCTTCTGGTCCTGCTCTTCTCCTGGCGCCGGCTCAGCACCCCCCGGGCCTTTCGCGTCGCCGCCGCGGTGATCACCACCGCGGTGCTGTTCGCATTCCCGTACAGCGACTACTTCCGTTACGACGAACGTGAAGCGGTACAAGTCCTGGCGCTTGCGGAGCAGTTCAGCACCAGCATGGACTACGACGCCTTCCAGCAAATGCAGACCGGTATCGACTATGTGCGGGAGAACGGATTCTCGCCGTCGGCGGCGCTCGGTCTCCTCCTGTTCATGGTGCCCCGCTCCATGTGGCCCGACAAACCGCAGGCCACGGGCATCGAACTCGCCCAGTACGCGGGCTACGACTTCCACAACCTCTCCGCGCCGGTATGGATCGAGAGTTACCTGTGGGGCGGTGCTCCGTGTGTCGTCCTGGTGTTCTGCCTGCTGGGCGCGGCCGGACGGCGCATGGACGACATCCGGGAGCGGCTGCGGCACCGGCACAGCACCTTGGCGGTTCTGCTGGTCCCCGCCTTCGCCTTCTACCAGCTGGTGTTCCTGCGCGGCAGTCTCATGGGGATCGTCGGCCCCCTGCTGCTGCTCCTGACCGTTCCGCTCCTCATCACCACCCGCGCCGCCACCCGCGCCACCGGGCCGTCCCGGTCCCCGTCACCGGTGCGGCCGCCCGCGACCACGGGCCACGCGCCCATCCCGGGACCCACCCCCGGACCCATTCCCGGACACAGGAGGCATCCGTGACCAGCCCCGCCGGCCTCGACGATCGGTACGACGACCCCGACCAGCTGCGCGACCAGGTGCGCCTCCTGCTGAGGTACCGCGCCACCATCGCGTTGGGCGTGCTCCTCGGGCTGCTCGGCGGACTGTTCCTGGTCGTGCTGCGCGCGGGCACCTACACCTCCACCAGCGAGGTGCTCGTCCGCCCGAGAACGGACCCCTTCAGCACGTTCGGGCTGGCCGTCGACAACCAGGTGAGCATGGCCACCGAGCGGCAGATCGCGCTCAGCGCGACGGTCGCGGCCCGGGCGGCGACCGCACTGCGGCAGCCCTCGCGCGCCAACGCGCTGTCGGCGGACCTGCGCGTGACGAACGCCCCGGACACCCAGGTGCTCCGGTTCGAGTACACGGCGGGCACCGCGAAGGGTGCGGCTCGGGTGACCAACGCGTTCGCGGAGGCCTATCTCGCCGATCGCCAGGCCCGGTCCAAGTCCATGATCACGCGGATGACCTCCGGGCTGGAGCAGCAGCTCACCCAGCTCACCAAGCGGATCAACGCGAAGAAGTCCGGCGAGGCCGCCCCCGGCACCGCGGGCCTGCAGCAACAGATCGGCACTCTGCACAAGCGGATCTCCGACATCAGGGCCTACGACACCTCCGGTGGTGACGTCGTCCGCAGGGCCGAACCGGCGGCACGGCCCTCCGGCCCGGGGCCCGGCTGGCTCATCCCGCTCGGCCTGATCGCCGGACTCGTCCTGGGCATCGTGCTCGCCTGGCTGCGCTCCGCCCTCGAACCGCGGGCACGCTCGGTCGCCGAGGTCCAAGGAGCGCTGTTCGCCCCGGTGCTGGGCATCCTCCCGGCCCCCGGCGCCGACGGCGAACTCCTGGAGGTCGGCCGGGCCGACGGGAGCCGCGCGGAGGCGTACCGCGCCCTCGCCTTCCGGCTGCGGGGCGGCGACGGCCGTACGTCGATGGGCACGCTGATGGTCGTGGCGCCGAAGCGGGAACGAGGCGTCGAAGCCGTCGCCGTGAATCTCGCCGCCGCCCTCGCCGAGTCCGGCGACGACGTCCTGCTCGTGGACGCGACCGGGCAGACCCCCGGTCTGTCGGCACGGCTGCCGCTGTCGGCCGACGCCGCGCCGGACGGCGTACCCGAGGGCGCGGTGGTCGTCGACGCGGGCACGGCCGGGCGGTTCACGCTCTGCCCCGACGGCCGTGGCGCCACCGGCGACGACAGGCCGGCTGCCCCGACGGCGGCGCGCACCCTGCCGTATGCCGATCCCGGAAGGCCGACGCTCTTGCTGACCGCGCCTCTGCTGGACCACACCGAGGACCTCTCGCTCGCCCAACGCGTGGACGGCGTTCTCGTCGTGGGCGCCCTGGCGGACACCAGGCGCGACGACCTCAGGCAGTTGCGCGAGCTGATCGACTGCGCGGGAGGGCACATCGCGGGCGCGGCGCTCCAAGGCGGCCCGGGGCGCGGCTTGCTCCGCCGTGTCAGGGACGGCGACTGGGTGCGTCGTACGAGGGAGCGGATCTCTCCCACGACACCGCCCGCTCCGGCCGACGACGCCGTGGACAAACCGACCGCGCCTGTGCAGGACGACACGCTCGCCGCCTCCCGGTGAGCGCCCCCGGTACGACCGTCGCCGCCCACGGCGAGTCGGCCGCCCGGTGCGGGGTCGCCGCCACCGCGCGCGGCGGGTGGTGGGGCTTTCTGGGCTCGACGGTCAACGCGGTCTTCGGCTACGCCCTGGTCGCCCTGGTCACCCGCGGGCTCGGGGCGTACGGGGCGGGAGCGGTGTTCACCGGCGTCGCGGCCTTCACCATCCTGTGCAACACCTGCAAGCTGGGCGCCGACACCGGGCTGGTGCGCTTCGTCCCCGGTGACCTGGCCACCACCGGTGGCCGCGAGGTGGGCGCACTCCTGCGCTGCGCGGTGCTGCCGGGCGCCGCGGCGAGCACTGCAGCCGCCGCACTGCTGTTCCTGTCGCCCTGGACGGCCACCTCGCTGCTGCCGAATCTCGCCCCGGACGACGCGGTGACCCTGGTCCGGCTGTTCGCCGTGTTCCTCCCCCTGGCCACGGTCACCCTGATCCTGCTGGGCGCCACCCAGGGCTACGGGACCGTGATCCCGTTCGTCGGTGTCGAGCAGATCGGCAAACCGGTGCTGCGCGTGCTGATCGCCGTACCGGTCGTGCTGCTGGCCCCCGGGGTGCTGAGCCTGGCCGTCGCCTGGCTCGTGCCCTCGCTGGCCGGCTTCCTCATCGCCTGGTACGCGGTGCGCAGGTGCCGTCGGACGAGCCCGGGACCGGCATCGGGAGGGGCAACGGCCGCCGCCCGGCGGGGGTTCTGGGCGTTCGCGGCGCCGCGGGCGGTCTCCTCCGTCTTCGACATCAGCGCGGTCTGGGTGGGCGTCGTCCTGCTGTCCTGCCTGGCGACGAGCGAGGAGGCGGGCATCTACACCGCCGTCGGCCGGGTCGTCATCGCGGCGACCCTGCTGCAGCTCGCCATCCGGCTGGCCGTCGCCCCGGAGATCAGCCGCCTCCTCGCGGTGGGCGACTTCCCGCAGGCCTGCCATCTGTACCGCGTCTCGACGCGCTGGATCGTCCTGTTCTCCTGGCCCCTGCTGGTCCTGCTCACGAGCTTCCCGGGCACCGTCCTGTCCCTGTTCGGGCCGGAGTTCGAGCAGGGGGCGACCGCGCTGGTCGTGCTCTGTGTGGCGGCGGCGGTGAACGTGGGGGTCGGGAACGCCCAGACGGTGCTGCTCATGGCGGGCAAGAGCTCCTGGCATCTGGCGGTCACCGGTGTCGCGTTCGCGGTGCAGCTGACGGTCGGCCTCCTCGCCGTACCCCATTTCGGCGTCCTCGGCGCGGCCCTGTCCTGGGGTGCGGCGACCGTCGTCGAGAACCTCATCTCGGCCGCGTTGGTGCGGCGGCATCCGGGCTTCACGGTCGTCGACCGCGGGTACCTCCTCGCGACGGTCACCGGCCTGTGCCTCACGGTGGCGCTGGTGCTTCCCGCGAGGCTGCTCGCGGGTGACACGGCCATCGGACTTGCCGTCGCAATCACCACTGGATTTTCCGTATTTGGTATAAGTTTGTGGCGATTTCGCACACCTCTGGGAGTGCATGAACTCGTCGGTGTGCTGCGCGAACGCGCCACATGAGGCCGTCTCAGGACCGAGACCGCCAGCTTCTCCCCTTCTCACCACCCGTACTCGCTGCAACCCGGGAAGTTCCATGCGCCTCAGAAAAAGCATGAAGAGAGGGGCCACCACGGCTTCGGCTGTGGCCCTCCTCGCGGCTGCCTCGCTCATCACCGCTACGGCGTCGGCAGCCGACGGCGACGAAAAGACCCTGACCGCCGACACGCTGGCGACCTGGCAGACCGACGGCATCGTCTGGTCGATCGAGTACGTGGACGGTGTCGTGTACGTCGGCGGGACCTTCGACAAGGTCCGCCCGCCGGGCGCCAAGCCCGGCGAGCAGGAGGTCGCACGCAAGAACTTCGCCGCGTTCGACGCCGCCACCGGCCGGCTCCTGCCGTGCGCCGTGCCGTTCACCGGCGGCGGTGACACCGTACGGGCGCTGAAGGCGACGCGGGACGGCAAAGTGCTGTACGTCGGTGGCTCGTTCACCAACGCCGGCAAGACCGAGGTGGCCAGTGCGGTCGCGCTCAACCGGGCCGACTGCTCGCTGCGCGGCGACTTCCGGCCGACCATGACGTCGTTCGTGCGTGCCATCGAGGTCATGGGCGACGCGGTCTATCTGGGCGGCGACTTCACGGTCGTCAACGGCCAGGACCGCGAGCGCATCGCGGCGTTCACCCCCGGCGGGAAGCTGCTGCCGTTCAAGGCGGAGATCGACGCTCCCGTACGGGCCATCCTCGCCGCGCCCAAGTTCGGCAAGCTCCTCGTCGGCGGCGACTTCTACCTGCTCAACGGCGAGCTGGAGAAGTCGCTCGTCGCCCTGCATCCCGGCACGGGCAAGACGGTGGACTCGTACGCCGACTGGCTGCCGCCGAGATCGTCCGTGAAGGGGCTGGCCAGCGACGAGACCAACTTCTACGTCGCGGCCGAGGGCAGGGGCACGGGCATTTTCGACGGCCGCATCGCCGGTCGCCTCGACAACGGCAAGATGGTGTGGAAGGACACCTGCCTGGGCGCGACGCAGGCCGTCGCCGTGCACCAGGGCGTCCTCTACAGCGGGTCCCACGCCCACGACTGCCGTGACACCCCGGGCGGTTTCCCCGAGTTCAACAACCGTCAGCACCTCCTCGCCCAGTCCGTCCGCGACCGGCGCATCCTGCACTGGTTCCCCGACACGAACGGAGGGACCGGCGAGGGCAACGGCCCCCGAGCCATGGCGATGGCCGGCGGAGTCCTGTGGGCGGGCGGCGAGTTCACCGAGGTCAACGGCGAACGGCAGCAGAGCCTGACCCGCTTCGCGGCCGGACCCGACCGGGGAGCCCCGGAGGTGGTGCCCAAGCTTGAGACCCTGCCCTCGAAGGCCGGCCAGGTCAGGCTCTCCTGGCGTGCCGCCTGGGACCGCGACGACGCGGAGCTGAAGTACCTGATCTACCGGGACGGCGTTCTCGTGGCCTCGCCGACGCGGCGGTCCGCGGAGTGGGACCGCCCCATGATGGAGTACACGGATTCCGTCGCCCCCGGCTCCCGCCACCGCTACCGGATCGCCGTCACCGACGGAAAGAACACCTCGCTCAGGTCGAAAGCGTTCGTAGTCACCGCGACCGCCGACAAGGGTCCGAAGGACAAGCGTTGACGGGAGAACGTCTCGGCTACGCGCCGGGGGTCTTCGACCTCTTCCACGTGGGCCATCTGAACATCCTGCGCCGGGCGCGCGGGCACTGCGACCGGCTCATCGCCGGTGTCTGCTCGGACGAGCTGGTGGTGCGTCTGAAAGGCAGGCCGCCCGTCGTACCGCTCGCCGAGCGACTGCAGATCGTCCGCAGCGTGCGCCATGTGGACGAGACGTTCGTCGCGACCGTGGACGACAAGATCGAGATCTGGAAGGAAGTCGGTTTCGACGTCATCTTCAAAGGTGACGACTGGCTCGGCACCGATGTCTGGACGGCCTACGAGACCGAGTTCGCGAGGGTGGGCGTGGAGGTCGTCTACTTCCCGTACACCGTGCACACATCGAGCACGCTGTTACGGGACGCACTCCTCCTCACCCGGGAGAACCCTTCCGAGCCGCCCCCGCCACAGCTCGCGGGACCACGCCGGACGGGCACGGAGGGCTGACACGGGGCCGCGGGACTCGGGACTCACCCCCGCGGCTCCCCTCATGTGGCAGGTCGGTCATGCCTCGTAAAGATTTGCTGTGCACAGCGGCGCGGCTCCCGTCGCGCCGCGTCGGCTCACTCGGGGCATGACGAAGGGTGTCGACATGGCACGTTCCGGCCGCTGGGTGCGCTGTCCCGCGCGGTTCTGCATAGCCTCGCTCACCGCCGCCGCCGCTCTGCTGGCGACAGCGGTGCCGTCCACCGCCGACCCCGAGGACCTCTCGGTGTACGCCGCCGCCGACGTCACCACGCTGTCCTCGGGCTGGTCCAACCCCTGGGGCATGTCCTTCCTGCCCGACGGGCGTTCGGCGCTGGTGACCGAGAACGAGACCTCCCGCGTCTTCCGCCTCCGCGACGACGGCTCCAGGACCCTGGTCGGCCGGGTCCCGCACATGGTCGTGTACCTGCCCGGTGACTCCGCCAAGGGCGGGCTGCTGGGCGTCGCCGTGTCGCCGACCTGGGACGGCAAGAAGGACAAGGCCGTGTTCTTCATGCACACCACGAAGACCGAGACCAGGGTCGTGCGGATGAACTACGACGGCGGCACGTCACTGAGCGGCTACACCGTGGTCCTCGACGGCATCAGACGGGGCTCGAACCACAACGGCGGCAAGATCGCCTTCGGTCCCGACGGGTACCTCTACGTCGCGACGGGGGAGGCCACACAGGCGGAGCTCGCGCAGGACACGAACTCCATCAACGGAAAGATCCTCCGGATCACCAAGACCGGCGCCCCGGCCCCCGGCAACCCGTTCGGCAACCACATCTACAGCTACGGCCATCGCAATCCCCAGGGCCTCGCCTGGGACGGCGCGGGCCGGCTGTGGTCGGTGGAAATCGGCCAGGAAGCAACGGACGAACTCAACCTGATCGAGCCGGGCCGCAACTACGGCTGGCCGAGCTGCGAGGGCCGCTGCACCGCCAAGGGCATGACGAACCCGAAGGTCACCTGGGCGCACACCACCGCCCCCGCCCAGGTCGCCGTGGCCGGCGACAACCTCTACGTGTCGTCGCTGCGCGGCTACCAGCTGTGGCGCGTCGGGATCGACGCGGCGATCGGGGGCACGGGCGACCAGGCGAAGACCAACGTCTTCGGCGGCCACGCACTGCGTGCACTCACGAAGGTCCCCGGCAGGAACGAACTGTGGCTGGGCACCGCGCGCAGCGCGGACGGCAACGACATGGTCCTCCGCGTGACCGTCCAGTAGACCTCGGTCGAGCAACCCTCCCGACGGGAAGGCCCCACATGCTGCTGCTGGTACTCGGCACCGCCGCCGGCGGTGGCATCCCCCAGTGGAACTGCGCGTGCCCCGGCTGCTCCGGGGCCCGCGCCCATCCGCACCGGCGCCGCCGGCACGCCTCGCTCGCCGTACGGACGGGCGAGGGCCGCTGGTACGTCGTCAACGCGACCCCCGACATCGGCGACCAGATCGAGGACCGGCCCGAGCTCCACCCCGGCCCCGGCCCCCGGCAGACCCCGATCGCCGGAGTCGTCCTCACCGACGCCGAACTCGACCACACCCTCGGCCTCGCACGGCTGCGCGAGGCGGACCGCCTCCAGGTGACGGCGACCGCCCCGGTCCAGCGCCCAGCGAGGGGCCGAATCGGGGCCGTCTTACGCTTCGCCCGCCTCGCTACCCGGTGCTTCTACGCGCACCTCAACAACACCAACCGTTCCTGGAGGCTGAGCAGGATTGAGTCTGCGCAGCCGCACGCCCCGAACGGTCTTGGGCGCACTGGTCCCCGGCGTACTCGACCCCAGGACGGCGACACGCATCACGTGCGTGGTCCGTTCCCGGGAGGCCGGTTCCCTGCACGACCTGGCCAGACGGATGCGGCCAATGACGGCGGAGAGGCCCCGGACCATCACTCCGGTGGAACGGGGGCCCCGCACGCTGGCGCCGCACCCGGCGTCCCAGATCGTGTTGATCACGCTACGCCGATCGGCTCAAGGCACCGCAAGCCCACGAGCCGACGATCACACGATCGAGCTAATCTGACCAACCCCCTCGTCGACCCGGCGGCACCCCAGCACAAGCGGCTCGCCCGGCTGGGCATCGAGGTGGCGTACGACGGGATGGTGATCGAGCCGTGAACACGGCAGCCGCGCCCACGCCCCCCGCCTCGCCCGCGGAGCCCTGGAGCCCCGCGGAGTTCGAGGCACGACTGCGCGCGGTGGGGGAGGAGAGCTACCACCACCGCCACCCCTTCAACATACGGATGCACAGCGGCGACCTCGGCCCCGAGGAACTGCGCCGCTGGATCGTCAACCGCTTCCACTACCAGCGCCACATCCCCGTCAAGGACGCCCTGATCACCGCCAAACTGCCCACTTCCAAGCTGCGCCGGATGTGGCTGCGCCGCATCCAGGACCACGACGGGGCGCAGACGGGCGAGGGCGGCATCGAGCGCTGGCTGCGGCTCGGCGAGGCGGCCGGCGTGGACCGCGAGATGCTGCTGCGCGCCGACGCGGTGCTGCCGGGCGTACGGCTCGCGGTCGACGGATACGTCAACTTCTGCCGGCTGCGCCCGCCCCTCGAAGCCGTCGCCGCCTCGCTGACCGAACTGTCCGCGCCGGACCTGATGCGCACTCGCATCGAGGCCTTCGAGCGCCACTACCGGTGGATCGAACCCGAGGGCCTCGCCTACTTCCGCACCCGTGTCTCGCAGGGCCGCCGCGACAGCCGCGAGGCCCTCGACCTGGTGCTGACCTGGGCCCGCGACCGGGACGAGCAGGAGGCGGCCGTGGCCGCGCTGCGCTTCAAGTGCGACGTCCTGTGGTCGCTGCTGGACGCCGTGGACCGAGCGGGCCCCCGGGAGCAGCGGTGACGGCGCCGTCCGGCACCGACTGGCGGCCCGCCCTGGCCCCCGCCATCGTGCGCCGCCACGACCCCGTACGCGACGCCGACCTGCTGCTTCTCCCCGAGCGCGTCGGCGTCCTCACGGGCTCGGCCGAAGCGGTCGTCGGCCTGTGCGACGGCAGCCGCAGCGTGCGCGACATCGTCGACGAACTGACCGAACGCTTCCCCGGCGCCCCGGTGGCCGACGACGTCCCCCCGTTCCTCGAACGGCTGCGCAGGGAGGGCTGGCTCCGATGACCTCCGCCGACCCGCCGCCACCCGCCCGCCCCTGGGCCCTGCTGGCCGAGCTCACTCACGCCTGCCCGCTGCACTGCGGCTATTGCTCCAACCCCCTTGAACTGACGCGCCGTTCGCGCGAGCTGACCGCCGAGCAGTGGACGGACGTGCTGCGTCAGGCGGGCGCGCTCGGCGTCGTCCAGACGCATCTCTCGGGCGGCGAGCCGCTGCTGCGCCGGGACCTGGAGCGGATCGTCACCGCGGCCGAGTCCGCCGGCATCTACACCCAGCTCGTCACCAGCGGGGTGGGCCTGGACGAGGCCCGCCTCGCCGCGCTCGCCACCGCGGGCCTCAAGAGCGTCCAGCTGTCCGTCCAGCACGCCGACCCACGCGCCTCCGACCGCATCGCCGGACGCAGGTCCTTCGCCCAGAAGGAACGGGCCGCCGAGCTCGTACGTGCCGCCGGCCTCCCCCTCGGCCTCAACGTCGTCCTGCACCGCGAGAACCTCGACGCCCTCGACGCCGTCGTCGAGCTGGGCGTCGCCTGGGGCGTGGACCGCATCGAGCTGGCGAACGCGCAGTTCTACGGCTGGGGCCTGCTCAACCGCGCCGCGCTGCTGCCGACGCGCGAGCAGCTGGCCGGGGCGCGGGACGCCGTGCGGCGCTGGCGGGAGAGGCTCACCACCGGACCCGAGCTCGTCTGGGTCGTCCCCGACTACTTCGACGGTGTCGCCAAGCCCTGCATGGGCGGCTGGGGCGCGGTCTCCCTCACCGTCACCCCGGACGGCACCGTCCTGCCCTGTCCGGCCGCGGTCACGCTGCCGGACCTGGACGCGCCGAACGTCCGGGACCATCCCTTGGAGTGGATCTGGGACCACTCGAAGGCGTTCACCCGCTACCGCGGCACCGACTGGATGCCCGACCCCTGCCGCAGCTGCTCCCGACGCGGCGAGGACTTCGGCGGCTGCCGCTGCCAGGCGTACGCCCTCACCGGAGACGCAGCCCGCACGGACCCGGCGTGCCGGCTGTCCCCCGACCACGCAGTGATCCGGGCGCTGGCCGAGGAGAGCGCAGAGGGCGACACAGAAGACCACACAGAGGACAACACGGCCGGAAACGCCCAGATCACGCGTCGAGTGCCCGGTCGGTTCAAGGGCGCGGACGCCCGGGTTTGACCTACGTCACCCTCGGGGTATTCTCTCCGGCTCGATTGGCCAGCCCCCTGCCCCGTATGGCAGACTAGCGGGGTTGCTCGGTCGAGTGTTGATGCTGCGCGCCTCCCGCCGGGAGGACTGAAAGCGAGTCCCACAGTACTCGTCGCCCTAACTGCCGTAAGGCAGCGCTGGGGCGGACGTACGGGAATCTTTCGGGAAGTGTCAGTGCAGCACCGTCCAGGCACCCGGTGGGCCTTCCGCCCCCGGCTTGCGGTTCCGGAAGGGCCGTGTTCCCAGACAAGGGATGCTCGAACAAGGGGCATCTGTGTCAGCGGGGGCGCGACACGCCCGACCGCGTGGGTCGGAGGGGCGGGGACGGGAACACCGGGTTCCAGAGCGTAAGAAGAGACAGGACTACGGAGTAGCCATGGCGGGACAGAAGATCCGCATCCGGCTCAAGGCCTACGACCACGAGGTCATCGACTCCTCGGCGAAGAAGATCGTCGAGACGGTGACCCGCACTGGTGCGTCGGTCGCGGGCCCGGTGCCGCTGCCCACTGAGAAGAACGTGTACTGCGTCATCAAGTCGCCGCACAAGTACAAGGACTCGCGCGAGCACTTCGAGATGCGCACGCACAAGCGCCTGATCGACATCCTCGACCCGACGCCCAAGACCGTTGACTCTCTGATGCGACTCGACCTTCCGGCCGGTGTCGACATCGAGATCAAGCTCTGAAGGCCGGTGATCTGAGAATGGCTAAGCAGATCAAGGGCATCCTGGGCGAGAAGCTCGGCATGACGCAGGTGTGGGACGCGAACAACCGTGTTGTTCCGGTCACCGTCGTCAAGGCCGGCCCCAACGTCGTCACCCAGGTCCGCACGAACGACGCCGACGGCTACGAGTCGGTCCAGATCGCGTTCGGCGAGATCGACCCGCGCAAGGTGAACAAGCCCCTCAAGGGCCACTTCGCCAAGGCCGACGTCACTCCCCGCCGCCACCTCGTCGAGATCCGTACCGCTGACGCCAGCGAGTACACCCTCGGCCAGGAGATCACCGCCGAGGTGTTCGAGGCCGGCATCAAGGTCGACGTGACCGGCAAGAGCAAGGGCAAGGGCTTCGCCGGTGTCATGAAGCGTCACAACTTCAAGGGCCTCGGCGCCGGACACGGCACCCAGCGCAAGCACCGCTCTCCCGGTTCCATCGGTGGCTGCGCCACCCCGGGCCGTGTGTTCAAGGGCCTCCGCATGGCGGGTCGCATGGGCAACGAGCGGGTCACCACCCAGAACCTGACCGTCCACGCCGTTGACGCGGAGAAGGGTCTGCTGCTCATCAAGGGCGCGGTTCCCGGTCCGAACGGCGGCCTCGTCCTGGTCCGCACCGCGGCCAAGGGGGCCTGAGGTAACCGATGAGCACTGTTGACATCCTTTCGCCGGCAGGCGACAAGACCGGGACGGTCGAGCTCCCCGCGGAGATCTTCGACGTCGAGAAGATCAGCGTTCCGCTGCTTCACCAGGTCGTCGTCGCGCAGCTGGCCGCGGCCCGTCAGGGCACGCACAAGACCAAGACCCGCGGCGAAGTCCGTGGTGGTGGCAAGAAGCCTTACCGCCAGAAGGGCACCGGCCGCGCCCGTCAGGGTTCGACCCGCGCTCCGCAGTTCGCCGGTGGTGGCGTCGTGCACGGTCCCGTGCCGCGTGACTACTCGCAGCGGACCCCGAAGAAGATGAAGGCCGCGGCCCTGCGCCACGCCCTCACCGACCGGGCCCGTAACAACCGCATCCACGTCGTCTCCGGCGTCATCGAGGGCGACAACCCGTCCACGAAGGCCGCCAAGTCGCTGTTCGGCAAGATCTCGGAGCGCAAGAACCTGCTCCTGATCGTCGAGCGCGCAGACGAGGCCGCGTGGCTGTCCGCCCGCAACCTGCCCCAGGTCCACATCCTGGAGCCGGGCCAGCTGAACACGTACGACGTTCTCGTCTCGGACGACGTGGTCTTCACCCAGTCCGCGTTCGAGTCCTTCGTGTCCGGCCCGCGCTCGTCGTCGGCTGCTGACACCGAAGGGAGCGAGGCCTGATGGCTACGCGTCACCCGAGCATTGCCTCCAAGGCTGCGAAGGCCGCCAAGGCCGCGCGCGTCGCCAAGGCGCGTCGCTACGCCGCCGAGGGCAAGAACACCGTCGTCACCCCGGCCAGCAAGGCGTACACGGACCCCCGTGACGTGCTGCTGAAGCCGGTCGTGTCGGAGAAGAGCTACGCGCTCCTGGACGAGAACAAGTACACGTTCATCGTCGACCCGAACGCCAACAAGACCCAGATCAAGCAGGCCGTCCAGGCGGTCTTCTCGGTCAAGGTCACCGGGGTCAACACGATCAACCGCCAGGGCAAGCGCAAGCGGACCCGCACCGGTTTCGGCCAGCGTGCCGGTACCAAGCGCGCGATCGTGACCCTTGCTGAGGGCGACCGTATCGACATCTTCGGCGGTCCGACCGCCTAAGGGCGGTCCGGATCGTCCGATATCGGACGAGGACTGAGAAATGGGAATCCGCAAGTACAAGCCGACTACGCCGGGCCGTCGTGGTTCCAGCGTCGCCGACTTCGTCGAGGTCACGCGGTCCACGCCGGAGAAGTCGCTGGTCCGCCCGCTGCACAGCAAGGGCGGCCGTAACAACGCCGGTCGTGTGACCGTTCGCCACCAGGGTGGCGGACACAAGCGCGCCTACCGCGTGATCGACTTCCGTCGTCACGACAAGGACGGCGTGCCGGCGAAGGTCGCGCACATCGAGTACGACCCCAACCGCACCGCGCGCATCGCGCTGCTGCACTACGCCGACGGCGAGAAGCGCTACATCCTCGCCCCGCGCAACCTGCAGCAGGGTGACCGCGTCGAGAACGGTCCCGGGGCCGACATCAAGCCGGGCAACAACCTGGCGCTCCGCAACATCCCGGTCGGTACCACGATCCACGCGATCGAGCTCCGTCCCGGTGGCGGCGCCAAGTTCGCCCGCTCCGCCGGTGCCTCCGTGCAGCTGCTCGCGAAGGAGGGCTCGATGGCCCACCTCCGCATGCCTTCCGGTGAGATCCGCCTGGTCGACCAGCGCTGCCGCGCCACGGTCGGCGAGGTCGGCAACGCCGAGCAGAGCAACATCAACTGGGGCAAGGCCGGCCGCAAGCGCTGGCTGGGCGTTCGCCCGACCGTTCGCGGTGTGGCGATGAACCCGGTCGACCACCCGCACGGTGGTGGTGAGGGCAAGACCTCCGGTGGTCGCCACCCGGTCTCCCCGTGGGGTCAGAAGGAGGGTCGTACTCGTTCGCCGAAGAAGGCTTCGAACAAGTACATCGTCCGCCGCCGCAAGACGAACAAGAAGCGCTAGGAGCGGGTTTAGATGCCGCGCAGTCTCAAGAAGGGGCCCTTCGTCGACGAGCACCTCGCCAAGAAGGTGGATGCTCAGAACGAAGCCGGCACCAAGAACGTCATCAAGACCTGGTCCCGTCGCTCCATGATCGTGCCGGCCATGCTCGGCCACACGCTCGCGGTGCACAACGGCAAGACCCACATCCCGGTGTTCGTCACCGAGTCGATGGTCGGCCACAAGCTCGGCGAGTTCTCGCCGACGCGCACCTTCCGGGGTCACGTCAAGGACGACCGGAAGTCGAAGCGCCGCTAGTAGCGGATCGCATTCAGACACGTAAGTAACTGAAGGGACAACCATGGAAGCCAGGGCCCAGGCGCGGTACATCCGCGTCACGCCCATGAAGGCCCGCCGCGTGGTGGACCTCATCCGTGGCATGGACGCCACGGAGGCCCAGGCCGTCCTGCGATTCGCTCCGCAGGCAGCCTCCGAGCCGGTCGGCAAGGTGCTCGACAGCGCCATTGCCAACGCCGCGCACAACTACGACCACACGGACGCCTCCTCGCTGGTCATCAGCGAGGCGTACGTCGACGAGGGCCCGACCCTGAAGCGGTTCCGTCCGCGTGCCCAGGGCCGTGCCTACCGGATCCGCAAGCGGACCAGCCACATCACCGTGGTCGTCAGCAGCAAGGAAGGAACCCGGTAATGGGCCAGAAGGTAAACCCGCATGGGTTCCGGCTCGGTGTCACGACCGACTTCAAGTCGCGTTGGTACGCCGACAAGCTGTACAAGGACTACGTCAAGGAAGACGTCGCCATCCGTCGGATGATGACGTCCGGCATGGAGCGCGCCGGTATCTCGAAGGTTGAGATCGAGCGCACCCGTGACCGTGTCCGCGTGGACATCCACACCGCGCGTCCGGGCATCGTCATCGGCCGCCGTGGCGCCGAGGCCGACCGCATCCGCGGTGACCTCGAGAAGCTCACGGGCAAGCAGGTCCAGCTGAACATCCTCGAGGTCAAGAACCCCGAGACGGACGCTCAGCTGGTTGCTCAGGCCGTTGCCGAGCAGCTCTCCTCCCGCGTCTCCTTCCGCCGCGCCATGCGTAAGAGCATGCAGTCGGCGATGAAGGCCGGCGCCAAGGGCATCAAGATCCAGTGCGGTGGCCGCCTCGGTGGCGCCGAGATGTCCCGCTCGGAGTTCTACCGCGAGGGCCGTGTGCCCCTGCACACGCTCCGCGCGAACGTGGACTACGGCTTCTTCGAGGCCAAGACGACCTTCGGCCGCATCGGTGTGAAGGTCTGGATCTACAAGGGCGACGTCAAGAACATCGCCGAGGTCCGCGCTGAGAACGCTGCCGCCCGTGCGGGTAACCGCCCGGCTCGCGGTGGCGGCGGCTCCGACCGCCCGGCCCGTGGTGGCCGCGGTGGCGAGCGGCGCGGTCGTAAGCCGCAGCAGGCTGCCGGCGCCGAGGCCCCCAAGGCCGAGGCCCCCGCCGCTCCGGCTGAGAGCACCGGAACGGAGGCCTGACCGACATGCTGATCCCCCGTAGGGTCAAGCACCGCAAGCAGCACCACCCGAAGCGCCGTGGTCAGGCCAAGGGCGGTACGACGGTTGCGTTCGGCGAGTACGGCATCCAGGCCCTCACGCCGGCGTACGTGACCAACCGCCAGATCGAGGCGGCCCGTATCGCGATGACCCGCCACATCAAGCGTGGCGGCAAGGTCTGGATCAACATCTACCCGGACCGCCCGCTCACGAAGAAGCCTGCTGAGACCCGCATGGGTTCCGGTAAGGGTTCTCCGGAGTGGTGGATCGCGAACGTGCACCCGGGCCGGGTCATGTTCGAGCTGTCCTACCCCAACGAGAAGATCGCCCGTGAGGCGCTGACTCGCGCAGCCCACAAGCTGCCGATGAAGTGCCGGATCGTCAAGCGCGAGGCAGGTGAAGCGTGATGTCGGCCGGTACCAAGGCGTCCGAGCTGCGCGAACTGGGTGACGAGGAGCTGCTGAACAAGCTCCGCGAAGCCAAGGAAGAGCTGTTCAACCTCCGCTTCCAGGCGGCGACGGGTCAGCTCGAGAACCACGGTCGGCTCAAGGCCGTCCGTAAGGACATCGCGCGGATCTACACCCTGATGCGTGAGCGCGAGCTGGGCATCGAGACGGTGGAGAGCGCCTGATGAGTGAGAGCAACGTGACTGAGCAGACTGCAGAGGCCCGCGGCTTCCGCAAGACCCGTGAGGGTCTCGTCGTCAGCGACAAGATGGACAAGACCGTCGTCGTCGCCGTCGAGGACCGCGTCAAGCACGCGCTGTACGGCAAGGTCATCCGCCGTACGAACAAGCTCAAGGCGCACGACGAGCAGAACGCCGCGGGTGTCGGCGACCGTGTCCTCCTCGCGGAGACCCGGCCGCTGTCCGCGACGAAGCGCTGGCGCATCGTCGAGATCCTCGAGAAGGCCAAGTAATTTCCTGCGGGGGTAATCCCGCAGGTCAGTTCCGCCAGGCTCGGGGTGGGTGTGTAACTTGCACACCCGCCCCGGGAACCGGCAGACAAACAGGAGATAGACGTGATCCAGCAGGAGTCGCGACTGCGTGTCGCCGACAACACTGGTGCGAAGGAGATCCTTTGCATCCGTGTGCTCGGTGGCTCCGGTCGCCGCTACGCGGGCATCGGTGACGTCATCGTCGCCACCGTCAAGGACGCGATCCCGGGTGGCAACGTGAAGAAGGGTGACGTCGTCAAGGCGGTCATCGTTCGCACCGTCAAGGAGCGCCGCCGTCCGGACGGCTCGTACATCCGCTTCGACGAGAACGCCGCCGTCATTCTGAAGAACGACGGCGACCCTCGCGGCACCCGTATCTTCGGCCCCGTCGGCCGTGAGCTGCGCGAGAAGAAGTTCATGAAGATCATCTCGCTCGCGCCGGAGGTGCTGTAAGCATGAAGATCAAGAAGGGCGACCTGGTCCAGGTCATCACCGGTAAGGACAAGGGCAAGCAGGGCAAGGTCATTGCCGCTTACCCGCGCGACGAGCGCGTCCTGGTCGAGGGTGTCAACCGGGTCAAGAAGCACACCAAGGCCGGCCCGACCGCTCGCGGTTCCCAGGCCGGCGGCATCGTCACGACCGAGGCGCCGATCCACGTCTCCAACGTCCAGCTGGTCGTTGAGAAGGACGGCAACAAGGTCGTCACGCGTGTCGGTTACCGCTTCGACGACGAAGGCAACAAGATCCGCGTTGCCAAGCGGACGGGTGAGGACATCTGATGGCTACCACCACCACTCCGCGTCTGAAGACGAAGTACCGCGAGGAGATCGCGGGCAAGCTGCGTGACGAGTTCAAGTACGAGAACGTCATGCAGATCCCCGGCCTCGTCAAGATCGTGGTCAACATGGGTGTGGGCGACGCCGCCCGCGACTCCAAGCTGATCGAGGGCGCCATCCGCGACCTCACCACGATCACCGGTCAGAAGCCGGCCGTCACCAAGGCCCGCAAGTCCATCGCGCAGTTCAAGCTGCGTGAGGGCCAGCCGATCGGTGCCCACGTCACGCTCCGTGGCGACCGCATGTGGGAGTTCCTGGACCGCACCCTGTCGCTCGCGCTGCCGCGCATCCGCGACTTCCGTGGTCTGTCCCCCAAGCAGTTCGACGGCCGTGGCAACTACACCTTCGGTCTCACCGAGCAGGTCATGTTCCACGAGATCGACCAGGACAAGATCGACCGTACCCGGGGTATGGACATCACCGTGGTCACCACGGCGACCAACGACGCTGAGGGCCGTGCCCTCCTTCGTCACCTCGGCTTCCCCTTCAAGGAGGCGTGAGCGAGATGGCGAAGAAGGCTCTGATCGCGAAGGCTGCCCGCAAGCCCAAGTTCGGCGTGCGTGGCTACACGCGCTGCCAGCGTTGTGGCCGTCCCCACTCCGTGTACCGCAAGTTCGGCCTGTGCCGCGTGTGCCTTCGTGAGATGGCTCACCGTGGCGAGCTGCCGGGCGTGACCAAGAGCTCCTGGTAGTCCCGCTTTTAGGGATTCCAGAGGCTCTCGGTAAGCACTGGGCGTGTCAGGCGCCCTCCCTTTCATGGCTTAGGCTTGGAGGGTTGGGCGCCTGACGGTCGCCCGTACGACTTACTACGCCGTAGGTCCACCGCGCCGCACCCGTCCCGTCTCGGATCGGGGAGAGGGATGGCGCACCAGGAAACCCCGGCGAGAGAGGCCGAAGGCCAATTCATGACCATGACTGATCCGATCGCAGACATGCTTACGCGTCTGCGGAACGCGAACTCGGCATACCACGACTCCGTGACGATGCCGGCATCGAAGATCAAGTCGCACATCGCGGAGATCCTCCAGCAGGAGGGCTTCATCACGGGCTGGAAGGTCGAGGACGCCGAGGTCGGCAAGAACCTCGTTCTCGAGCTGAAGTTCGGCCCGAACCGTGAGCGCTCCATCGCGGGCATCAAGCGGATCTCCAAGCCCGGTCTCCGGGTGTACGCGAAGTCCACCAACCTGCCGAAGGTGCTGGGCGGCCTCGGCGTGGCGATCATCTCCACGTCGCACGGGCTCCTCACCGACAAGCAGGCCGGCAAGAAGGGCGTGGGTGGGGAAGTCCTCGCCTACGTCTGGTAGCGGAAGGGAACGGAGGAAACAGCTATGTCGCGCATTGGCAAGCTCCCCATCACGGTTCCCGCCGGCGTGGACGTCACCATCGACGGCCGTACGGTCTCGGTCAAGGGCCCCAAGGGCTCGCTGACCCACACCGTTGCCGCGCCGATCGACATCGTCAAGGGTGAGGACGGCGTTCTGAACGTCACCCGCCCGAACGACGAGCGTCAGAACAAGGCCCTGCACGGCCTGTCCCGCACGCTGGTGGCGAACATGATCACCGGCGTGACCCAGGGTTACGTGAAGAAGCTCGAGATCAGCGGTGTCGGTTACCGCGTGACGGCCAAGGGTTCGAACCTGGAGTTCGCTCTGGGCTACAGCCACCCGATCACCGTCGAGGCCCCCGAGGGCATCACCTTCAAGGTGGAGGCCCCCACCCGGTTCTCGGTCGAGGGCATCGACAAGCAGAAGGTCGGCGAGGTTGCGGCCAACATCCGCAAGCTGCGCAAGCCCGACCCGTACAAGGCCAAGGGCGTCAAGTACGAGGGCGAAGTCATCCGCCGCAAGGTCGGAAAGGCGGGTAAGTAAGCCATGGCATACGGACAGAAGATCCTTAAGGGCGACGCCTACAAGCGCGCCGCGATCAAGCGCCGCCACATCCGGATCCGTAAGCACATCAACGGAACGGCGGAGCGTCCGCGTCTGGTCGTTACCCGCTCGAACCGCCACATCGTGGCCCAGGTGATCGACGACATCAAGGGTCACACCCTTGCGTCGGCGTCCACCCTGGACACCTCGATCCGCGGTGGCGAGGGCGACAAGTCCGCGCAGGCCAAGCAGGTCGGCGCCCTGGTCGCCGAGCGCGCCAAGGCCGCCGGCGTCGAGGCTGTCGTATTCGACCGTGGTGGCAATCAGTACGCCGGGCGCATTGCCGCCCTGGCGGACGCCGCCCGCGAAGCCGGGCTCAAGTTCTGAGCCGCTTCCGTAGCTAGCGGAAAAAGAGAGAGGTAATTCCAATGGCTGGACCCCAGCGCCGCGGTGGCGGTGCCGGTGGCGGCGAGCGGCGGGACCGGAAGGGCCGTGACGGCGGCGCAGCTGCCGCCGAGAAGACCGCTTACGTTGAGCGCGTTGTCGCGATCAACCGTGTCGCCAAGGTTGTGAAGGGTGGTCGTCGCTTCAGCTTCACTGCGCTCGTCGTAGTGGGCGACGGTGACGGCACCGTGGGTGTCGGTTACGGCAAGGCCAAGGAGGTGCCGGCCGCCATCGCCAAGGGTGTTGAGGAGGCCAAGAAGCACTTCTTCAAGGTCCCCCGTATCCAGGGCACCATCCCGCACCCGATCCAGGGTGAGAAGGCTGCCGGCGTCGTTCTCCTCAAGCCGGCTTCGCCGGGTACCGGTGTTATCGCCGGTGGTCCCGTGCGTGCCGTCCTGGAGTGCGCCGGTATCCACGACATCCTGTCGAAGTCGCTCGGCTCCGACAACGCGATCAACATCGTGCACGCGACCGTGGAGGCCCTCAAGGGCCTGCAGCGTCCCGAGGAGGTCGCGGCCCGCCGTGGTCTGCCGCTCGAGGACGTCGCCCCCGCGGCTCTTCTCCGTGCACGTGCCGGGGCGGGTGCGTAATCATGGCGCAGCTCAAGATTACGCAGGTCAAGTCCTACATCGGCAGCAAGCAGAACCACCGAGACACCCTGCGCTCCCTTGGTCTCAAGGGGATCAACACGCAGGTCGTCAAGGAGGACCGCCCCGAGTTCCGCGGCATGGTGCACACCGTCCGCCACCTCGTGACGGTCGAGGAGGTCGACTGATCATGGCGGAGAACAACCCGCTCAAGATCCACAACCTCCGTCCCGCCCCGGGCGCCAAGACCGCCAAGACCCGTGTGGGTCGTGGTGAGGCGTCGAAGGGTAAGACGGCCGGTCGTGGTACGAAGGGTACGAAGGCCCGTTACCAGGTTCCGGAGCGCTTCGAGGGTGGCCAGATGCCCCTCCACATGCGTCTTCCGAAGCTGAAGGGCTTCAAGAACCCGTTCAAGACCGAGTTCCAGGTCGTGAACCTCGACAAGCTGGCCGCGCTGTACCCCGAGGGTGGCGAAGTCACCGTCGAGGGCCTCGTGGCCAAGGGTGCCGTTCGCAAGAACAGCCTCGTCAAGGTCCTCGGCCAGGGCGAGATCTCCGTGGCGCTGCAGGTGACGGTCGACGCCGTCTCCGGCTCCGCCAAGGAGAAGATCACCGCCGCCGGCGGTACCGTCACCGAGCTCGTCTGAACACATCAGGCGTCTCGATGACTTGAGCGATCCCGACCGGGGATACCCCACAAATGGGGTATCCCCGGTTGGTCGTTCCAAGGGGGGCAGTCTCGCCGGTATGGTGGCCTGCACTGCCCACTTTTACGGAGTGCTTCTTGTGGGGCACTCTGAGCGGCAGTTGACCGTTAGCTAAGTCGTTCCTATTAGTCGATCCTCAAGACCGTCACCCTTGACGCAGTAGCGCGGGGGTCGCAGGAGGCACCGTGCTCACCGCGTTCGCCCGGGCGTTCAAGACGCCCGACCTGCGCAAGAAGCTGTTCTTCACGCTCGGCATCATCGTGATCTATCGGATCGGTACGCATATTCCGATCCCCGGCGTCGACTACAGGGCCGTCCAGGCTTGCATCGACCAGGCGAGCACTAACCAAGGCCTCTTCGGCCTGGTCAACATGTTCAGCGGTGGCGCTCTGCTTCAGATCACGATCTTCGCGCTCGGCATCATGCCGTACATCACGGCGAGCATCATCCTTCAGCTGCTCACCGTCGTGATCCCGCGCCTGGAAGCCCTTAAGAAGGAGGGCCAGGCCGGTACGGCGAAGATCACGCAGTACACCCGCTACCTGACGGTGGCGCTGGCCATCCTGCAGGGCACCGGCCTGGTGGCCACCGCCCGCAGCGGCTCGCTGTTCCCGACCTGCCAGCAGGCCGGCCAGATCGTTCCGGACCGCTCGATCTTCACCACCGTCGTGATGGTCATCACGATGACCGCCGGTACGGCCGCCGTCATGTGGCTCGGTGAGCTCATCACCGACCGCGGCATCGGCAACGGCATGTCGATCCTGATGTTCATCTCGATCGCCGCGACCTTCCCGTCGGCGCTGTGGGCCATCAAGGAGCAGGGTTCCCTGGCCGGTGGCTGGATCGAGTTCGGCACGGTCATCGCCGTCGGTCTGTTCATGGTCGGCCTGGTCGTCTTCGTCGAGCAGGCCCAGCGCCGTATTCCGGTGCAGTACGCGAAGCGCATGATCGGCCGCCGTTCTTACGGCGGCACGTCGACCTACATTCCGCTGAAGGTCAACCAGGCGGGCATCATCCCTGTGATCTTTGCCTCGTCGCTGCTCTACATCCCGGCACTGATCGCGCAGTTCGCCGGTGGAAACGCCGGCTGGAAGAGCTGGATCGAAGCGAATCTCGCGAAGACGGACGCTCCGACGCACATCGTCCTCTACTTCTTCCTGATCATTTTCTTCGCCTTCTTCTACGTGGCCATCTCGTTCAACCCCGAGGAAGTCGCGGACAACATGAAGAAGTATGGTGGCTTCATCCCGGGCATCCGGGCTGGCCGACCGACCGCTGAGTACCTTTCGTACGTACTCAACCGGATCACTTGGCCGGGCTCGCTGTACTTGGGTCTGATCGCTCTCGTGCCGACGATGGCGTTGGCTGGTTTCGGGGCAAACCAGAACTTCCCGTTCGGCGGGACCAGCATCCTGATCATCGTGGGTGTCGGTCTCGAGACCGTGAAGCAGATCGAGAGCCAGCTCCAGCAGCGCAATTACGAAGGGTTCCTCCGCTGATGCGTATCGTCCTCGTCGGGCCGCCGGGTGCCGGCAAGGGAACGCAGGCCGCGTTCCTCGCCAAGAACCTGTCGATCCCGCACATCTCCACGGGCGACCTGTTCCGCGCCAACATCAGCCAGCAGACGGAGCTCGGGAAGCTCGCGAAGTCCTACATGGACGCGGGCAACCTGGTGCCGGACGAGGTCACCATCGGGATGGCCAAGGACCGCATGGAGAAGCCGGACGCCGAGGGCGGCTTCCTGCTGGACGGTTTCCCGCGCAATGTGTCCCAGGCCGAGGCGCTCGACGAGATGCTGCAGTCCGAGGGCATGAAGCTGGACGCAGTGCTGGACCTGGAGGTCCCCGAGGAAGAGGTCGTCAAGCGGATCGCGGGGCGGCGGGTCTGCCGCAGGGACTCCAGCCACGTCTTCCACGTCACGTACAGCCAGCCGAAGCAGGAGGGCGTCTGCGACGCCTGCGGCGGCGAGCTGTACCAGCGGGACGACGACTCCGAGGAGACCGTCCGCAAGCGGCTGGAGGTCTACCACACGCAGACCGAGCCGATCATCGACTACTACAAGGCGCAGGGACTGGTCGTCACCATCTCGGCGCTGGGCAAGGTCGACGAGGTCACGGCTCGCGCGATGGAGGCCCTCCAGCGCGACGAGGACGGCAAGTAGGAGCGTTCGCGGCGCGTACGCAGCTCAGGCCGCGGTTCCCGATGCGGGGGCCGCGGCTGCTGCATGGGGTGGGGTGCGCCGACTCCGCCCTTATGGTTGAACAGTCCCGTTGTCCGGTCCGAGAAAGGCCCCCGTCCCCATGGTGCAGATCAAGACCCCCGAGCAGATCGCCAAGATGCGTGAGGCGGGGTTGGTCGTCGCCGCCATTCACGCGGCCACCCGCGAGGCCGCCGTGCCCGGAGCCAGCACCAAGGATCTGGACGAGGTCGCTCGCAAGGTGCTCGCGGAGCACGGGGCCAAGTCGAACTTCCTCGGTTACGGCGGGTTCCCGGCGACCATCTGCACCTCCGCGAACGAGGTCGTGGTCCACGGCATCCCGTCCGACGACGTCGTCCTCAAGGACGGGGACATCATCTCCATCGACGCCGGCGCCATCATCGACGGCTGGCACGGCGACGCCGCGTACACCGCCTTCGTGGGCTCCGGTCACGCTCCGGAGCTGGTGGAGCTCTCCCGGGTGACCGAGGAGTCGATGTGGGCCGGCATCGCGGCGATGAAGCAGGGCAATCGTCTGGTCGACGTCTCCCGCGCCATCGAGACGTACATCCGCCGTCAGCCGAAGCCCGGCGGCGGCAAGTACGGGATCATCGAGGACTACGGCGGCCACGGCATCGGAACCGAGATGCACATGGACCCGCACCTGCTGAACTACGTGGAGCGCCGGCGCGGGAAGGGCCCCAAGCTGGTGCCGGGCTTCTGCCTCGCGATCGAGCCGATGGTCTCGCTGGGCACCCCGAAGACCGAGGTCCTCTCGGACGACTGGACGGTCATCACCACCGACGGCACATGGTCCTCCCACTGGGAGCACTCGGTGGCGCTGACGGAGGCAGGTCCGCTCGTGCTCACGGCTCCCGACGGGGGCAAGGCGAAGCTCGCCGAGTACGGGATCACCGCCGCGCCCGATCCGCTGGCGTAATGATCACCGCTGTGGGGCAGGCTTCCCCGATTCGTCTTTCCGGGTGCGCTGACGTAGACTGACTCGTCGGCTCTCGTGCACTCGCATGTCCGCATGCGCCCGTAAGGGAACAGTGCAGGGGTCGATCAAGGTAGTCGATTCCGAAGGGCGAAGCGTGGCCAAGAAGCAAGGTGCCATCGAGATCGAGGGCACTGTCGTCGAGTCTCTGCCGAACGCCATGTTCAAGGTCGAGCTCCAGAACGGCCACCAGGTCCTGGCACACATCAGCGGCAAGATGCGTATGCACTACATCCGCATCCTCCCTGACGACCGGGTCGTGGTGGAGCTGTCTCCGTACGACCTCACGCGTGGCCGGATCGTCTACCGGTACAAGTAGATCTTGCCCAGGTCCCGCGTTTCCGCGCGGGACTGTCGGCAACTGACCCGGAGAACCTCACCCAATGAAGGTCAAGCCGAGCGTCAAGAAGATCTGCGACAAGTGCAGGGTGATCCGCCGTCACGGTCGGGTCATGGTCATCTGCGAGAACCCGCGCCACAAGCAGCGCCAGGGCTGATCGCAGCAGATCTCTCCCTCTGCATTCGCAGGGATTCGCGCGACGCGAGCTGAATATGTAAATACGTGGAGCCCAGGCGGCGCATGCGTTCGTCTGACACCCCCGGTTCGGAGGCCGGGGACCCAGTTCGTACCTGGTACGGCGGCTGGGATCCGGTTCTGCGGAAGACCTCCGACGATCACCAGGAGCCATTGAATGGCACGCGTTTCCGGTGTTGACATCCCGCGCGACAAGCGCGTGGAGGTCGCCCTCACCTACGTGTTCGGCATTGGCCGGACGCTCTCCCAGCTGACGCTGGCCGAGACCGGCATCGACCCGAACACCCGCGTTCGCGACCTCTCCGAGGAGCAGCTCGTCGCGATTCGTGAGTACGTCGACAACAACATCAAGACCGAGGGTGACCTCCGTCGCGAGGTCCAGGCCGACATCCGCCGCAAGGTGGAGATCGGCTGCTACCAGGGTCTCCGTCACCGTCGTGGTCTGCCCGTCCGCGGTCAGCGCACCAGCACGAACGCCCGTACCCGCAAGGGCCCGCGTCGCGCCATCGCCGGTAAGAAGAAGCCGGGCAAGAAGTAGTCCGCAGCGGACTCGCCGTCCAGCGGTCTTCGCTGTAGGACCGACCACCTCCCGTAGGAGTTATAGATGCCCCCCAAGGGTCGTCAGGGCGCTGCCAAGAAGGTGCGCCGCAAGGAAAAGAAGAACGTCGCTCACGGCCACGCGCACATCAAGAGCACGTTCAACAACACGATCGTCTCCATCACGGACCCGTCCGGCAACGTGATCTCCTGGGCCTCCGCCGGCCACGTCGGCTTCAAGGGCTCCCGGAAGTCCACGCCGTTCGCCGCGCAGATGGCCGCCGAGTCGGCTGCCCGCCGCGCCCAGGAGCACGGCATGCGCAAGGTCGACGTGTTCGTGAAGGGCCCGGGTTCCGGTCGTGAGACCGCGATCCGTTCGCTTCAGGCCACCGGTCTCGAGGTCGGCTCCATCCAGGACGTCACCCCGACCCCGCACAACGGCTGCCGCCCGCCGAAGCGTCGTCGCGTCTGACGCACGGCCGGTAGGTCTTGGGTTCTGGGCGGTACGGTCCGTAAGGGCTGTATCGCCCGTACCCTTGTAATACCCGCGCTTTTCATGGGCGCGGTTTCCGTCGGGCGTCAAATAGCGGGCGTCCACGAAAGAAGGATCTGATCCACACATGCTGATCGCTCAGCGTCCCTCGTTGACCGAAGAGGTCGTCGACGAGTTCCGCTCCCGGTTCGTGATCGAGCCGCTGGAGCCGGGCTTCGGTTACACCCTCGGCAACTCCCTGCGTCGGACCCTCCTGTCCTCGATCCCGGGTGCGGCGGTCACGTCCATCCGTATCGACGGCGTGCTGCACGAGTTCACCACCGTGCCGGGCGTCAAGGAGGACGTCACCGACCTGATCCTCAACATCAAGCAGCTGGTCGTCTCCTCGGAGCACGACGAGCCGGTCGTGATGTACCTGCGCAAGCAGGGCCCGGGTCTGGTCACCGCCGCCGACATCGCGCCCCCGGCCGGTGTCGAGGTGCACAACCCCGACCTCGTCCTCGCCACGCTCAACGGCAAGGGCAAGCTGGAGATGGAGCTGACCGTCGAGCGCGGTCGCGGTTACGTCTCCGCCGTGCAGAACAAGCAGGTCGGTCAGGAGATCGGGCGCATCCCGGTCGACTCGATCTACTCGCCGGTGCTGAAGGTCACGTACAAGGTCGAGGCCACGCGTGTCGAGCAGCGCACCGACTTCGACAAGCTGATCGTCGACGTCGAGACCAAGCAGGCGATGCGTCCGCGTGACGCCATGGCCTCCGCCGGTAAGACGCTGGTCGAGCTGTTCGGGCTTGCCCGTGAGCTGAACATCGACGCCGAGGGCATCGACATGGGCCCGTCCCCCACGGACGCCGCCCTCGCCGCTGATCTGGCGCTGCCGATCGAGGAGCTGGAGCTCACCGTTCGGTCGTACAACTGCCTCAAGCGTGAGGGCATCCACTCCGTGGGTGAGCTGGTCGCGCGCAGCGAGGCCGACCTCCTGGACATCCGTAACTTCGGTGCGAAGTCCATTGACGAGGTCAAGGCGAAGCTGGCCGGTATGGGCCTCGCGCTCAAGGACAGCCCGCCCGGATTCGACCCGACCGCTGCCGCCGACGCCTTTGGTGCCGACGACGACGCGGACGCCGGTTTTGTGGAGACCGAGCAGTACTAAGAGCTCGGGACCGACTGCCGGTTCTTGGCTGCGGGATCGTTGTGGCTGATCGCGCAGTTCCCCGCGCCCCTTCGGGGGCGCGGACCCTTCCGGAGTTGAAAAGCTCCGGATCTCCGACGGGCAACCGCCCGCTCGGATACTGACCCCGGTACCTGATACGGCCGGGGCAGACACCTAGGAGAAACACCATGCCGAAGCCCACCAAGGGTGCCCGTCTGGGCGGCAGTGCCGCGCACGAGAAGCTGCTCCTCGCGAACCTTGCGAAGGCGCTGTTCGAGCACGGCCGTATCACCACCACCGAGGCGAAGGCCCGTCGTCTGCGGCCGTACGCCGAGCGTCTGGTCACCAAGGCGAAGAAGGGCGACCTTCACAACCGCCGTCAGGTGCTCCAGGTCATCACGGACAAGAGCATCGTCCACACGCTCTTCACCGAGATCGGCCCGCGGTACGAGAACCGTCCGGGTGGCTACACCCGTATCACCAAGATCGGTAACCGCCGTGGCGACAACGCGCCCATGGCTGTCATCGAGCTGGTCGAGGCGCTGACGGTGGCGCAGGAGGCCACGGGTGAGGCCGAGGCTGCGACGAAGCGTGCCGCCAAGGACGCCGAGACGCCGGCCGTCGAGGAGGCCAAGGTCGATGTCGCCAAGGCCGATGAGGCCGAGGAGGCTGCGGCCGAGGAGTCCAAGGACGCGTAAGCGTCTGCGGGGTTCTGATTGTTCGGCGGCTGCGGCCTCGTCGTGGTTGCTCGCGCAGTTCCCCGTGCCCCTTACGGGGCGCTCAGTGGGCCCGTTCCTTTCACAGGAGCGGGCCCGCTTTTGTGTTCCTGAGAGGATCTCTGTGTGAGTGATGAAGTAGCTGCCGGGCATGTTCGTATCCGTCTTGATCTGTCCTACGACGGTGCCGCGTTTCACGGCTGGGCCAAGCAGGCCGGTGGTAGGCGGACCGTGCAGGGGGAGATCGAGGATGCGCTGCGGACCGTTACGCGGTCGGGGAGTGCGACGTATGAGCTGACCGTCGCGGGGCGTACCGATGCCGGTGTGCACGCGCGGGGGCAGGTGGCGCATGTCGATCTGCCGGAGGCGGTCTGGCGTGAGCACCACGAGAAGTTGCTGAAGCGGCTTGCCGGGCGGTTGTCCAAGGACGTGCGGGTGTGGGCGCTCAGGGAGGCGCCCAGTGGGTTCAACGCGCGGTTCTCGGCGGTGTGGCGGCGGTATGCGTATCGCGTCACCGACAACCCGGGCGGGGTGGATCCGCTGTTGCGCAGTCACGTCCTCTGGCACGACTGGCCGCTCGACGTCGGCGCCATGAACGAGGCGGCGCGGGGGCTGCTCGGGGAGCACGACTTCGCCGCCTACTGCAAGAAGCGGGAGGGGGCGACCACGATTCGTACGCTGCAGGAGCTGAGTCTCGTGCGGGGGGACGACGGGATCGTCACCGCCACCGTGCGGGCCGACGCCTTCTGTCACAACATGGTGCGGTCGCTCATCGGGGCGCTGCTGTTCGTGGGGGACGGGCACCGGCCCGCCGACTGGCCCGGCAAGGTGCTCGCCGCCGGGGTCAGGGACTCCGCCGTGCATGTCGTACGGCCGCATGGGCTGACGCTCGAAGAAGTGGGGTACCCCGCCGACGAGTTGCTCGCCGCCCGGAACAAGGAAGCGCGAAACAGGCGATCGCTGCCCGGGACGTCCGGATGCGAAACCTGTTAGTTACCTGACATTTGAGGTCAGATAGCGCACATGTCTGGACTTACTGGGCGTAAGTCCTCTTGATGCCCCTTACGGCCTTCTTACCTCTCGTATAACCTTTCGTCGCTCGGGCGCCAGTTCGAGCTGCTCGGCCTTTGTTCGAGAAATCGACATGGGGACGGCCGAGTAGAGGGTGGGGATCAACGGGTCTTATCCAGGCCCGGGGGTGGGTTTGTCATGAGTTCAGTTGGTCCTGCGCGGACCGGGGGGCGACGCGCCGCGCGTCAAAACGGCGGCGGTGGACGGCGCAAGTCGGGGCGGGGTGACGGCGCTCCGCTGGGGCTGCTGCCGCTGCCGCCGACGGACAAGGAGAAGTACAGCTACGCCAGACGGCGTCTGTGGATCCTGACGATCAGTTCGCTGGTCAGCTTCTGCTGCCTGGTGATGAGCCAGTTCAAGCTGGCCCAGTCGACGCCGGTGCTGTGGATCTACACGCCGCTGCTGGTCTTCACGGTCCTGTACTACCTGGTGTCGCTGCGGGTGAACGGCTTCACCCGGGACTTCGACATCGCGCACCACAAGCGGCTGGTGCACAACTGGCGGCCCGAGGTGTACCCGACGGTCGACGTCTTCCTGCCGGTGTGCGGCGAGCCCATCGAGGTGCTGCACAACACCTGGCGGCATGTGCGGGAGATGGCCGACCGGTATCCGGGTGTGTGCGTGCCGTTCGTGCTCGATGACGGGGCCAGTCCCGAACTGGCCGCCATGGCACGGGACTTCGGGTTTCGCTACGGCACCCGGGAGAACCGGGGCTGGTTCAAGAAGGCCGGCAACCTGCACTTCGGGTTCGGGCAGTCCGACGGCCAGTACATCCTGATCCTGGACGCCGACTTCACTCCGCGCGCCGATCTGCTCCAGGAGCTGCTGCCGTACATGGAGGCGGACCCGCGCATCGGGATCGTCCAGTCGCCGCAGTACTTCCGGGTGCTGGACTCGCAGAACTGGATCGAGCGCGGCGCTGGCGCGGTGCAGGAGCTGTTCTACCGGTCCGTGCAGGTGTCGAGGCAGGGCAGCGACGGCGCGATCTGCGTCGGCAGCTGCGCGGTGTACCGGCGGGCGGCCCTGGAGACCAACGGCGGTACGACGCTGATCGAGCACTCCGAGGACGTGCACACCGGCTTCGATCTGCGGGGCCTCGGCTGGGATCTGCGGTATGTGCCGGTCGCCGTGTCGACGGGGGTGTGCCCCGACACGGCGGGCGCCTTCTTCAACCAGCAGTACCGCTGGTGCTCGGGCTCGATGAGCTTGCTTGGCAGCCGGAAGTTCTGGCAGGCGAAGATCAGGCTCTCCAGTCGGCTGTGCTACATGTCCGGCTTCTTCTACTACATCCACACGGCGCTGTTCACCTTCGCCGCCCCGGTCATCCCGATCGTGCTGCTGATCATGATGCCGGAGAAGCTGATGGTCGAGCATCTGATCCTGGTGCTGCCCAGCATCATCTACACCACGATCATCTTCCCGATGTGGCACAAGGCGCCCTACCGCCTGGAGGCCTGGGCGGCCCGTCTGATGTACGGCTGGGCCCATGTCTTCGCCATCTGGGACATCCTCCGCAAGAACCGCATGGGCTGGCAGCCCACCGGCTCCTCCGGCGCCAAGAAGAACAAGACCCGGCGCTTCTGGATCGGGATGTGGCTCTGGAGCGGCGGCACCGCGCTGATCTGGGTCCTGGGAGCGGTCTACCGGTCGTTCACCATGGACGCTCCGGACTTCGCCCTGATCCTGTCCTCCGGGCTGTTCTACGCCCTCGTCGTGGGCCGGGTTCTGGTGCAGCCCCGTGAGAAGGCGGTGGCTGCCTGATGCGGTCGTTCACTCGTGTCCGTACGGCTTTGGCGGCCTGCGCCCTCAGCGGTGCGCTCGCTCTCACCGGCTGCTCGGCCCTCGGTGGGGACTCGGGCGGCTCCTCGCAGTCCGGGCAGCAGGGCGAGGCCGGCGCCGACGCCGAGGCCAGTGCTGAGAGCGACGTCCCCTTCGACGTCGTACCGCTGCTGAAGCCGGGCAAGAAGTACTTCGGCGCCGCGGTCGACGGCGCGCCGAACTCCATGAAGGGCATCGACACGTACACGAAGATGGTCGGCAAGCAGCCGAACCTCATCGAGTACTACGCCGCCTGGGGCGACGGCTTCGACGCCACCGGGGTGCGCAACGCCTGGCGTGAGGGCGCCATGACGCTGATGTCGTGGGAGCCCTTCGACACCCCGGTCGCCGACATCGCGGCGGGCAAGTCGGACGCGTACATCAAGGAGTACGCGACGGCGGTGCGCAAGCTGAACCTGCCCGTCGTGATCTCCTTCGCCGACGAGTTCAACGGGCACTGGGAGAAGTGGGGCACGAAGGACGTGACCCCGAAGGACTACGTGGCCGCCTGGCGGCACATCCACGAGACCTTCATCGACGTCGGCGCCTCGAACGTCATCTGGGTCTGGTCGCCCAACATCGTCAACCCGGTCAAGAGCGTCAAGCTCAAGCCGTACTACCCGGGCGACGCGTACGTCGACTGGGTCGGCCTGATCGGCTACTGGACGATCGAGGAGGACAACGCCTTCGACAGCGTCTTCGGGGCGACCCGGGACCAGGTCCGCACCTTCACCAAGAAGCCGATGATCCTGCTGGAGACCGCCGCGATGGCGGGTGAGCGGCGACGTGCCGACATCCGCAATCTGTTCGCGGGCGTCACGGCCGACGACGACATGCTCGGTTTCGTCTGGTTCAACCACAAAAAGCGTGCCGACTGGCGACTGGAGGCGAGCCCGCTGGCGCTGAAGGAGTTCAAGCGCCTGGCCGCCGACGACAGCTTCGGCTTCGACGTCAGGAAGCCGTGATGACCTCCCGACACGATCACTACACGCCTCAGCCGTACGATCCGTACGCCGAGGAGGAGTCGGCCTCCGGCTGGTTCAACTCGAACGGGCAGCGGTCCTCGCAGCAGGGCTATGGGTACGACGACGCCCCGTACGGGCACCAGCAGGAGCAGCAGTACCAGGAGCAGCAGTACCAGGAGCAGTTCCAGGAGCCCTACCCGGCGCAGATCCCGCCGCAGCCGCAGGGGCAGCACGAGGACCAGCCGACGTACGCGCTGCGCACGGTCCAGTACCAGCAGGTGCCGGACGAGCCCGAGTACCACATCCCCGAAACGCCGGAAGCCGGCTGGGAGATGGCGGCGAGCAGGCGGCGGGCCTGGGTCAGCCGGGCCGTGCTGCTGTGCATCATGGCCATCCAAGCGGCACTGTCGCTGCGGCTGACCAACACCGCGTTCCAGGACGAGGCCCTGTATCTGGCGGCCGGCCACGCCGAGCTGGACCATCTGCTCAACGGCACCGAGCTGCCCCGCGACTACGCCGCGTACTTCTCCGGCTCACCGCAGCTCTACCCGCTGCTCGCGGCGATCGTGGACGCGAAGTTCGGGCTTGCCGGGGCGCGGACGCTGAGCCTGTTCTTCATGCTGTGCACGACCGGGCTGCTGTACTCGTTCACGCGGCGCCTGTTCAACGAGCGGGCCGCGCTGGCCGCCGCCGCGCTCTTCGCGGTGCTCCAGTCGACCGTCGTCATGGGCTACTTCGCGACCTACGACGCGGCCGCGGTCTTCCTGCTGGGCCTGACCACCTGGATCGTCGTGCGCACCGACCGGGCGCCGGTGTTCGCCGTGCTGCTGGCCGCGCCCGTCGGGGTGCTGGCGGTCGGCGTGAAGTACGCCTCCGCGCTGTATCTGCCGACCATCGTCGTGCTGGCGCTGCTCACCGCGTGGCCGCACAAGGGCGGAAAGGCGTTCGCGCGGATGGTGCTGCTCGCGCTCGGCATCGGCGCTCTGCTGGCGGCGGGTATGTACACCACCGACCTGATGGCCGGTGTGCGGCAGACCACCACTGACCGGGCCAAGGGCACCGACACCACCGCGTTCCTGCTGGAGCAGACCGTCAAGTGGGGCGGGCTGATGTTCCTGGCCGCGGCCGGAGGCGCCGTCTCGTACGTCCGGCGCAGCCGTATGAACGAGTCGCCGCTGGCCCTGCACTTGGGCAACCCCGGCTGGCGCTGGCGGGCGCTGCTCGGCCTGGTGCTGTGCGGTACGGCCGTACTGGCACCGGCGTACCAGATCCATCTGGGGACCGTGGTCTCGCTGTTCAAGCACGTCGGCTTCGGTCTGCTCTTCGCCGCGCCGATGGCCGGGGTGGGCGTGACCCGCCTGGTGGGCGCGCACTTCCGCTATCCCCAGCTCGGCATCATGCTCTGGACGGCGGTGCTGTGCCTGGGCATCCAGCAGGCGGACTGGCGTTTCGACATCTGGCCGAACTCCACGAAGATGATCAACTCCATCGAGCCCCATGTGGACCGCAAGGGCAACTACCTCGCCTCGACGCCCGAGGTGCCCGTCTACTACCTGTACGACAAGTCCAGTCACCGTCAGTGGCACAGCCTCTTCGGCATGGAGTACAAGGACGCCAAGGGCAAGTACTACAGCGGTGACGAGGCCTACAAGGCGGCCGTCAAGGACGGCGACTTCGACCTGATCGTCCTCGACGGGCTCACCAACCCGAGGGTGGACGACATCATCGCCGCCGCGGCCAAGGGCAACTCGCACTACCGGCTGCTGGCCGAGATCCCGTTCCGCAACGCGAACGGTACGAGCGAGTACCGCATCTGGATCAAGACCTCCTGAGTGCATCAGTGCATCCGTGCTGAAGCAAGAAAGGCCGTACCCATGCGGCTCACCGTCATCGGCACCGGCTACCTCGGTGCCACCCACGCCGCCTGCATGGCGGAGCTCGGCCACGAGGTGCTCGGGGTCGACGTCGACCCGGACAAGGTCGCCGCGCTGCAGGCAGGCCGGGTGCCCTTCCATGAGCCGGGGCTGCCCGAGCTGATCGCCGAGCACACGGCGAGCGGGCGGCTCAGGTTCACCACCGACTACGCGGAGGCCGGGGCCTTCGGGGACGTGCACTTCGTGTGCGTCGGGACGCCTCAGCTCAAGGACTCCGAGGGCGCGGACCTGACGTACGTCGACTCCGCCTTCGCGGCCGTCGCCGAGTACGCCGCTCCCGGTGCGCTGGTGGTCGGCAAGTCGACCGTGCCGGTGGGGACGGCCGGGCGGCTCGCGCAGGCGCATGCCGGGGTCGAGGTCGCCTGGAACCCGGAGTTCCTGCGGGAGGGCTTCGCGGTCGAGGACACGCTGCGGCCGGACCGGTTGGTGTTCGGGGTGCGGTCGGAGCGTGCTGAAACGATCCTGCGCGAGGTGTACGCGCCCGTCCTCGCCGCCGGCACCCCGCTCGTCGCCGCCGACTTCCCGACCGCCGAGCTGGTCAAGACGGCCGCCAACGCCTTCCTCGCCACCAAGATCTCCTTCATCAACGCGATGGCGGAGGTGTGCGAGGCCGCGAGCGGCGACGTCGGAGTGCTCGCCGAGGCGATCGGGTACGACGACCGGATCGGCGCCAAGTTCCTGCGGGCCGGCGTCGGCTTCGGCGGGGGCTGTCTGCCCAAGGACATCCGCGCCTTCGCGCACCGGGCCGACGAGCTGGGGGTCTCACTGGACTTCCTGCGCGAGGTCGACGCGATCAACATGCGGCGTCGCGACAAGGTCGTCGAGCTGGCCCGGGAACTGTGCGGCGGCTCGGTGCTGGGGGCCCGGATCGCCGTACTCGGGGCCGCCTTCAAGCCGGACTCCGACGACATCCGTGACTCGCCCGCGCTCAATGTCGCAGCCCGGCTGCGCCTCGACGGCGCCGATGTCACGGTCTACGACCCCGAGGCGATGGACAACGCCCGCAAGGCGTTCCCGCTCCTCGGGTACGCGCTGTCGGCCGAGGAGGCGCTGGGGGGCGCCGATCTCGTGCTGCATCTGACCGAGTGGCCGCAGTTCCGGGAGATCGACCCGGAGCGGGCCCGGTCGCTGGTTTCCCGTCCGCGGATCGTGGACGGGCGGGGGGTGCTCGACGCGGACCGCTGGACCGCGGCGGGCTGGCGGTTCCGGGCGCTGGGAAGGCCCGCGCCCGTTGGGGAGGCGCCCCGGTAGGGGCTCCTAGGGGAGGGAAGAGAACGACATGACGGAACTCGACAGCCACGGCAGACACGCCGGTGTGCCGGTCACCGTGGTGATGCCGACGTACAACGAGGCCGCGAACCTGCCGCGGATGGCCGAGCTGGTGCTGGGCCTGCCGATCGACGGGCTGCACCTGAAGATCGTCGACGACTCCAGCCCGGACGGCACCGGGCGGCTCGCCGAGGAACTCGCCGAGAAGTACAACGCCGACCAACCCGCCGGCCGGCGCCGGATGAGCGTGCTGCACCGCACCGAGAAGGACGGGCTGGGGCGGGCATACGTCGCTGGCATGAGCGCCGCGCTGGCGGAGGGCGCCGCGTACGTCGTCCAGATGGACGCCGACGGGAGCCATCCGGCGGAGGCGGTGCCGCGGATGCTGGGGACGGCGGTGGCCTCGGGGGTGGGCCTGGTCGTCGGCAGCCGGTACGTCGAGGGCGGCTCGCTCGACGAGGAGTGGGGCATGCACCGCGTCCTGCTGTCCCGGTTCGCCAACCGCTACGCCCGTACCGTGCTCGGCACGAAGATCCGGGACATCACGGCCGGCTTCAACCTGTGGTCGGCGGCGACCCTGCGGGACATCGACCTCGCCACCCTGGACAGCGCGGGCTACAGCTTCCAGGTCGAGCTGAAGTTCAAGGCCGTACGGGCCGGGCACAGCGCGGTGGAGATCCCGATCCGCTTCGAGGAGCGGACCGAGGGTTTGTCGAAGATGACGCTGAAGACGCAGCTGGAGTCGGCGGTGGTGCCGATCCGGCTGCGTCTCAAGCACCGGTGAGGGTGGGGGAGTACGGATGAACCGAGGCGGTGGTCGACACGCAGTCGACCACCGCCTCAGCTCACCGGTTACTCGTTCTACTCGTTGGCCGCCGCCGACGCCTGGATCTCACCCCGCGTGCGGATCTGGCGGAACGTGAAGGCCTTCAGGTTGTTGCTGGTCTGGAAGACCGCCGTGTCCTTGTCCGTCACGTCCTTGCCGCTGGTGAAGCCGGTGATGGTGAAGTAGGCGTAACGGCCGTAGGAGTTGGCGGACATCAGGCAGACGGTGGAGTTGCAGAAGCCACCGATGCCCTTGCCGGAGAGCGACCTGAGGAAGTCCTTCTGCGGGTCGGCCTTGCTCGCGGCCTTGGTGGCCTGGGCCTCGGTGTCGAAGACGGCCACGCCGACCGTCACCGCGACGCCGCCCTTGACGTAGGAGACACGCAGGAGGCGGGTGCAGTCGTTGTCGGTGAGGATCTTCGGGAGCCCGCCCTTGGCGACCGCCGAGCAGCTCTTCGTGTCGTCCGTCGCGCCCTTCTTGTACAGCGTCCCGGCCTCGGTGAGCTGTGCGCCCGGGAACAGGATCTGTGCGCCGAGCGGAGCGGTGTCCTTGCTCTTGTCGGAGACGAAGTCCTTCGGGTCCAGCGGCGGCGGAGCGCTCGTCGACGCGAACGACGGGGCCTTGGCGGTGGCGCCCGGCAGAGCAGCCGTCCCGGACTGGCCCGAAGTCGGACTGTTGTCGGCGGAGTTGCCGCTGTTCGCCGACACCACGGCCACGGCGACGGCGGTGCCGACCGCGATGGTGGCGAGCGCGCCGCCGCCGATGAACATCAGCCGGCGCCGTTTGTTGCGCGACTCGGAGGCCTCAGCGAGCGCGGCCCAGTCCGGGGTTTCGTCACCGCCGCTGTTCCACGGCTGCTGGGAGTGCGGTTTCCAGGGATCCCACTGGGACTGCGGTCCCCCCTGCTGCCCATAGCTCATGGGGCGCATCTTAGACGGGTCGCGGGTGTGCCGCTCCGCCTCAAGGAGCCCATGGGCACCTAGCGTTCAATTGATGAGCGAGCGCAAAAGCGACATCTCCGGGTGGTTGGTACGACGGGCGACGTGGCATCTGTGGGTGGTGCTCGGGGTCGTGCTGACGGCGCTCGTGGTGCGTACGGCGCGTGTGACCTCGGACGGAGGGATGGACAACGCCATCGTCGTGCGGGCGGCGCGGGTCTGGCTGGCCGGGGGCTCGCCGTATGACGACTCCCACTTCCTCTATTTCCCGAGTGCCGTTCTGGCGGCGGCTCCGCAGGCGCTGATTCCGCGGGATGTGCTCGGTGTGCTGGTGCCGGTGGCGGTGACCGGGTGTCTGGTGGGTGGCTGGGCGTGCGCCCTGCGACTGCACGGGGTCGCGTTGCGCAGCCGCTTCGCGGCGCTCGGTCTGATCGGGCTCGCGGTGGGGTTCGCGCCGTTCGCCCACCTCGTGCTGCTGGGGAACTGGACGGCCACGGCCGTGCTCGCGTTGCCGTGGGGGCTGCTGCTGGCGGGGCGGGGGCGGTGGGTGGCGGCGGGGGTGGTGATCGGGGTGGCCGTCGCGTTGAAGCCGTTGCTGGCGCCGGTGGGGTTGCTGTTCGTGTTCGCGGGGCGGTGGCGGGGGCTGGGGGTGATGGTCGGGGTGCCGGTGGTGGCGTCCGTGGGGGCGGCGTTGCTGATGCCGGATCCCGCGGGGTTTTTTACGCGGACGCTGCCGTTTCTGTTGCGTGGTGGTGATGGGTTTGTGCGGCTGTATGAGGCCTCGCCTGTTGCTGTGCTGCCGAGGGTGGGGGTGCCGGGGGTGGTGGCCACGGGGGGTGCGGTGGTGGCGGCGGGGGTGGGGGTGGGGTGTGCGTATCGGCGGTGGCGGGGTGGGGGTGGGTGTGGAGGTGTGGGGGTCGGGCGCGGGGTCGGAGTCGGGGGCGAGGGCGGGGCCGGGCGGTTGGCGGAGACTGCGGCGATGCTGATGCTCTCGGCGTTTCTGGTCTCCAGGCCGTCGTACGACCACTATCTGCTGGTTGTGGTGCCGCTGCTGGTGGCGGGGGTGCCGGGGGAGGGGGCGGTGGGGCGGGGGCCCTGGGTGTGGATGGCGATGGTTTCGCAGGTTCCCGGTGTGAGCTGGCCCTATCTGGAAGCGGTGCAGCGGCGGGCCTTTCGGGATGCGGTCACGCTGTGTGGTCTGGCGGTGGCGGTCGCCGTTCACTGCTTGCGGTTCGGTCGGGTTTTCTCGCCCCCGCCGCCCCTACCCGTCCCGTCCTCCAGGGGCTCTGCCCCTTCGACCCCGGCACCTCCTGGGGGCTCCGCCCCCAGACCCCCGTTTCGGCCCTGAAGGGGCCTCGTCCTCAAACGCCGGACGGGCTGAAAAGCCTGGGCCTGCGTCGAGTGGTGTCTGACCCGGTGGCAACCCGTTTTGACCCGGCCGAGCCGTCGCAGGTATCCTGCATGTTCGTTGTGTATTGGCTTGCTCATTCTCACGGGACGGGCCCTTACACCGGTCCACCGGGCCGATGACCAGCAACCCCACGTACGCGGTATGCGTCGCCGCAGTGGCTCAGGCTGTCGTGATCGTTTCGGTGACCTTGTCAGGACCATTCACTCGAAGCGAAGGCTACGAACCGTGCGTACGTACAGCCCCAAGCCCGGCGATGTGACGCGCCAGTGGCACGTCATTGACGCTCAGGACGTTGTCCTGGGCCGTCTCGCCAGCACCGCCGCCTCCATCCTGCGGGGCAAGCACAAGCCGATCTACGCGCCCCACGTCGACACCGGTGACTTCGTCATCATCATCAACGCCGACAAGGTGCACCTCTCCGGCAACAAGCGGACCCAGAAGATGGCGTACCGCCACTCCGGCTACCCGGGTGGTCTGCGCTCCGTCCGTTACGACGAGCTCCTCGACAAGAACCCCGAGAAGGCCATCGAGAAGGCCGTCAAGGGCATGCTCCCCAAGAACACGCTGGGCCGTCAGATGCTCTCGAAGCTGAAGGTCTACAAGGGTGACCAGCACCCGCACGGCGCGCAGCAGCCGCAGCCGTACGAGATCACCCAGGTCGCGCAGTAAGTCCGGCCACCCCCTAAGCCTGAAGAGAATCTGAGGAGAATCGTGGCCGAGACCACTGCCGAGCAGCCGCTCGACGAGAACGTCGAGAACATCGACATCGACAGCTACACCACCGAGTCCGAGGTTCCGGTGGAGGGTGAGTACACCTCCGAGTCCCTCGCCTCGCGCTTCGGTGAGCCCCAGCCCGCCGCCGGCCTGGGTCGTCGTAAGAACGCCATTGCCCGCGTGCGCATCGTGCCGGGCAGCGGCAAGTGGAAGATCAACGGTCGCACCCTTGAGGACTACTTCCCCAACAAGGTGCACCAGCAGGAAGTCAACGAGCCCTTCAAGGTGCTCGAGCTCGAAGGTCGCTACGACGTCATCGCCCGCATCGCCGGTGGCGGTGTCTCCGGTCAGGCCGGTGCGCTCCGTCTCGGTGTCGCCCGCGCGCTGAACGAGGCCGACGTCGACAACAACCGTGGCCCGCTGAAGAAGGCCGGCTTCCTGAAGCGCGACGACCGTGCGGTCGAGCGTAAGAAGGCCGGTCTGAAGAAGGCCCGCAAGGCCCCGCAGTACAGCAAGCGCTAAGCGCGGGCTGCCTCTGCACGTACTCCGGTACTCCGAACGCCCCGGCGGCACGCCACAGTGCCACCGGGGCGTTCGTTTTATCACCGGCCTCGGGCGTATAACGGCACAAGGCGTTCAAAGGCTTGTGTGATCCGATGCCCCCGGCATGGAATGCCTGGGAGGCGGGAGCCCCCCGGCGGCGTATCGCACGCACCGGCTCCGCTTCTCGGAACTGATGTTTCCTCAGGAGGACAAGTGGGACGACTCTTCGGCACGGACGGCGTGCGCGGCGTCGCCAACGCGGATCTGACGGCCGAGATGGCGCTCGGTCTGTCCGTGGCGGCGGCACACGTACTGGCCGAGGCGGGCACCTTCGAGGACCACCGGCCGACCGCGGTGGTCGGACGGGACCCGCGTGCGTCCGGGGAGTTCCTGGAGGCCGCCGTGGTCGCCGGCCTGGCGAGCGCGGGTGTCGATGTGCTGCGGGTCGGTGTGCTGCCGACGCCCGCGGTGGCGCATCTCACCGGCTCCCTCGGTGCCGACCTCGGCGTCATGCTCTCCGCCAGCCACAACGCCATGCCCGACAACGGCATCAAGTTCTTCGCACGCGGCGGCCACAAGCTCGCCGATGAGCTGGAGGACCGTATCGAGTCCGTGTACGAGGCCCACCGGCACGGTGAGCCGTGGGAGCGGCCGACCGGTGCGGGCGTTGGGCGGGTGCGGTCGTACGACCAGGGGTTCGAGGAGTACGTCGCCCACCTCCTCGGCGTGCTGCCCAACCGGCTGGACGGGCTGAAGGTCGTCCTCGACGAGGCGCACGGTGCCGCGGCGGGTGTCTCGCCCGAGGCCTTCGCGCGGGCCGGGGCCGACGTCGTCACCATCGGGGCCGAGCCGGACGGGCTCAACATCAACGACGGGTGCGGGTCCACGCATCTGGACAAGCTGAAGGCCGCCGTCATCGAGCACGGGGCCGCGCTGGGTATCGCGCACGACGGTGACGCCGACCGTTGCCTCGCCGTGGATCACAGCGGGGACGAGGTGGACGGGGATCAGATTCTCGCCGTCCTCGCCCTGGCCATGCGGGAGCGGTCCGAGCTGCGGTCCGACACCGTGGTCGCGACCGTGATGTCCAACCTCGGCTTCAAGCTGGCCATGGAGCGTGAGGGCATCGGGCTGGTGCAGACCGCGGTCGGTGACCGGTATGTGCTGGAGGAGATGAAGGAGCGCGGGTTCGCCCTGGGGGGCGAGCAGTCCGGGCACGTCATCATCCTCGATCACGCCACGACCGGTGACGGTACGTTGACCGGGCTGCTGCTGGCGGCGAGGGTCGCGGAGACCGGGCGTACGCTGCGGGATCTCGCCGCCGTGATGGAGCGGCTGCCGCAGGTGCTCATCAATGTGCCGGATGTCGACAGGTCCCGGGTCGGGAACTCGGCCGAGCTCGCCGCTGCCGTGGCCGAGGCGGAGCGGGAACTCGGCTCCACGGGGCGGGTGTTGCTGCGGCCGTCGGGTACGGAACCGCTGGTGCGGGTGATGGTCGAGGCGGCCGACATCGATCAGGCCCGGTCCGTTGCCGGACGCTTGGCCGATGCGGTGAAGTCGGCGCTGGGTTAGGCCCCGTCACTCCAATGTAGGTAACAAAGAGTGCATATCTGATAACTGACTGTTTCACTTTCGTCGGGGGGCTCTGCTCCGCGCCTGCCTCGACGAAAGAGAGAAACACTGTATGAAGATCGTGGGCACCACTCTGAAGCGAGCCGTCGGTCCGGTCCTGGCCGCCGGTCTCATCGTCACCGCGCTCGCCACCCCGGCCGCGGCCCAGACACCCGGCTCCGTCGCGTTCCGCCTTTTCGGCATCGCCTTCCTCAGTGCGAGCGAGGGCGTGCAGAACAACATGACGGCCACCGTCTCCGGCGGCCGTCTGATCCTCACGGACACCTCGGGGGTCGCGCTGGGACCGGGGTGCACCCGGGTGTCCGCCACCAGCGCCGACTGCGGCAGCGTCACCGCTGTCAGCCGGCTCGCGATCGGGATGGGTGACCGGAACGACAGTTTTCAGGGGAGCACCCTCGCGCTCCGCACCACCGTCGATGCCGGCACGGGCGCCGACACCGTGGCGACCGGCAGCGGCAACGACACGATCGGCGTGAGCGACCGCGTGGCCGGGAACGACACGGTGAACTGTGACGGCGGCTCCGACGTGGTGATCCGCGACCTCGGTGACAACATCGCCGCGAACTGCGAAGTGCGGTACTAGAGGCTGCTTGCCTCCGCCGTACGGTCACGCTGCTTGGCCCAGAGCCACTTCTGGGCCAGCAGCGTGAGGGTGCCGGCCAGGATGATGCCGAGCAGGTTCAGCAGTAGCTGTTCGGTGGAGCCCCAGGCCTGCTTGTACTTGGCGTAGCTGAAGGCCACCGCGGCGTTCGCGGCGGCCGGGACCGTGGTCACCGAGATGGCGACGCCCACCAGTGCGCCCGACTTGGCCGAGGTCAGGGACAGGGTGCCCGCGCAGCCCGCGAGGACGGCCACGACGAACGAGAACCAGTCGGGCCGGTAGATGAAGTTGGTGTTGGGGCGTTCGGCGCCCACCTGTTCGGCACTGAACAGGTGCACGGAGTCCATGAAGTAGCTGAAGCCCACCGTGACCAGCATGGCCACCGCAAAGCCCACCAGTAGCGCGATCAGCGACCGCAACGCCAGGCGCGGCGCCCGCTGGACGATCGCCGTGCAGAAGCCCGCCAGCGGGCCGAACTCCGGGCCGACCGCCATCGCGCCCACGATCAGGATCGCGTTGTCCAGCACCACACCGCAGGCCGCGATCATCGTGGCGAGCGTGATGAAGGCGAGGTAGGTGACGGAGAGGGTCGACTCCTCGTGCGTCGCGTCCGCCAGGTGCTCCCACAGCACCGCGTCCGCGCCCTCGCCGGGGGCCTCCGCCTCGGCCTTGTCGGCCCGCTTCGACAGCGACAGGTCGATGTTCTCGACGGCGATGGACCCGCTCTCCTCGATGCCCAACTCCTGGAGGTTGGTGAGGAGTTCGTCGCCCGCCTCGCGCGCCACGTCGCACAGCACCAGATCCCCGGCGGGGTTGCGGGCGGCGCCCGGCAGGACGGCGAGGTGGGTCGTGCCCACCGTCTTCTCGATCAGGCGGACCACGTCGTCCGTCTTGTCGGGCGGCGTGATCAGGCGCAGATGCAGCATGACGCCTTTTTAACAGGCCCGCGTTACGGCCGGACCCGCCAGTCCCGCTACAGCTTGCGCAGGCTCAGTCGCTGCACCTTGTGGTCCGGGCCCTTGCGTACGACGAGGGTGGCCCGGCCGCGGGTGGGGGCGATGTTCTCCACCAGGTTGGGCTTGTTGATGGTGCGCCACATCGTGCCGGCGTAGTCGAGGGCCTCTTCCTCGGACACCTGGGTGTACTTGCGGAAGTACGAGGAGGGGTTCTGGAAGGCCGTCTCGCGCAGCCGCTTGAAGCGGTTGAGGTACCAGTGCTCGATGTCCTCGGTGCGGGCGTCGACGTACACGCTGAAGTCGAAGTAGTCGGCGAGGCCCACGCGGGTGCGGCCGTCCTTGCCGGGGAGGGCGGGCTGGAGGACGTTCAGGCCCTCGACGATCAGGATGTCGGGGCGGCGGACCGTGAGCTTCCTGTCCGGGACGATGTCGTAGATGAGGTGGGAGTAGACGGGGGCCGTGACCTCGTCCTTGCCCGCCTTGATGTCGGCGACGAAGCGGGTGAGCGCGCGGCGGTCGTAGGACTCGGGGAATCCCTTCCGCGACATCAGGCCGCGGGCCTGAAGCTCCTTGGTGGGGAGCAGGAAGCCGTCCGTCGTCACCAGCTCGACGCGCGGGTGCTCGGGCCAGCGGGAGAGCAGGGCCTGGAGGAGTCGGGCGACCGTGGACTTTCCTACGGCGACCGAGCCGGCGACTCCTATCACGAACGGGGTGCCGGACTGGGAGCCCTGTTCACCGAGGAAGGTGTTCAGGGCGCCGCGCAGGCCGTCGGTGGCGCCTACGTAGAGGTTGAGGAGGCGGGAGAGCGGGAGGTAGATGTCGCGGACCTCGTCGAGGTCGATGACGTCACCGAGGCCGCGCAGCTTCTCAACCTCCTCCGCGGTGAGCGGCAGCGGGGTCTTGTCGCGCAGCGCGCTCCACTCGGCACGGGTGAGGTCGACGTAGGGAGTCGCCTCCGGCCGCTGCCGGTGGGCGCTCCGGGGCATCGAGGAGACCGGAGAGATCACAGTCCATTGTTACGGCAGTACGAACGGACGGCGGCGTGGGATCCGTCACGCGCGGTCGCAATGGGCGGAAATCCGGGCAAGGTGGGGAATGTCAGTGCCGTGCGTCACAGTTGTGGGAGAGGTGGGCCCAGGCCGGGTCCACCAACCCCGAGGGGGTGGCCCATGACGTATGCGATCGAGGCGGAAGGCCTGGTCAAGCGGTTCAAGGAGACCGAGGCGCTGGCAGGGGTCGACCTGAGGGCCCGCAAGGGCTCGGTGCTCGGGCTGCTGGGGCCCAACGGCGCGGGGAAGACGACCGCGGTGCGGATCTTCGCGACGCTGCTCAGGCCTGATACCGGCCGGGCGCGGGTGGCCGGGCACGACGTGGTCCGGGAGGCCGGGGTCGTACGCGCCATGGTCGGGCTGACCGGGCAGTACGCGGCGGTGGACGAGAACCTGACCGGCACTGAGAACCTGCTGCTCATCGGTCGGCTGCTCGGTCTGCCGAGGAAGGAGGCCAGGGCGCGCGCGGCCGAGCTGCTGGAGCGCTTTCAGCTGACGGACGCGGCCGGGCGGGCCGTGAAGACCTTCTCGGGGGGCATGCGCAGGCGTCTGGACCTCGCGGCCAGCCTGGTGGGCCGGCCCAGCATCCTCTTCCTCGACGAGCCGACGACCGGCCTTGATCCGCACAGTCGCGGTGAGCTGTGGGACCTGCTGCGGGGCTTGGTCGCGGACGGGGCGACGGCCCTGCTGACCACGCAGTATCTGAACGAGGCCGATGTGCTCGCCGACGACATCGTGGTGATCGACAAGGGCCGGGTGATCGCCGAGGGCACCCCGGACCAGCTGAAGTCCCAGGTCGGCGGGCAGGTGCTGGAACTGCGGCCGGTGCTGGGGCAGGACCTCGCGCGGGCACACCGGCTGGTGGCCGGTGCCGCCGGTCCGCAGGCCCGGATCGAGGGCGAGATGATCACCGCCCCGGTGAAGGACCCCGAACTGATGCCGGCCGTGGTGCGCACGCTCGACCGCGAGGGGATAGCGGTGGGCGAGCTCGCCCTGCGCCGCTCGTCGCTCGACGAGGTCTTCCTGTCCCTGACCGGCCATCGCGCAGAGCCGGGATCACCGGAGGGCAATGGCGGCGCGTCCGTCCGGGACGATGGCGATGCGAGCGATCTGGAAGAGGCGGTGAGCCGGTCATGACCGCCACCACCACGACCATCACGGCCCCGATCACCAAATCGGGCCGCGTGCGGCCGCTCGACGGCATGCGGCAGACCTTCACCATGGCCTGGCGGAGCCTGGTCGCGGTCAAGCACAACCCGCTTGAGCTGGTCGACTACAGCATCACGCCCATCATGTTCGTGTTCCTCTTCACGTACGTCCTGGGCGGGCAGATGGCCGGATCGCCCGAGGCGTACCTGAAGTACGCGCTGCCCGGGATCATCGTCCAGAACACCCTGTTCATGACGATGTACACGGCCATGGCGCTCAACACCGACCTCACCAAGGGCGTCTTCGACCGTCTGCGCAGCCTGCCGATAGCCCGCTCCGCCCCGCTCATCGGCCGCATCACCGCGGACCTCGCCAAGCATGTGTGGGCCCTCCTGCTGATGATCGGCCTCGGCCTGCTGCTCGGCTTCCGGGTCACGGGCGGCGTCGACGGGTTCCTGCTCGGGACGCTGCTCGTGGTGGTGTTCGCGGCGGCCGTGTCGTGGAGCGCGGTGCTGATCGGGATGCTGGCGGGCGACGCGGAGAAGGTGCAGGCGTTCGCCTTCACACTCATCTTCCCGATCACCTTCACCAGCAGCGCGTTCGTCATGGTGGACACCATGCCGGGGTGGCTGCAGGCGTGGAGCGACGTCAATCCGGTGACGCATCTGTCGGACGCGTTCCGGGGGTTGCTGCTGGGTGGGGCGGTGGCGGAGCCGGTGTTGTGGTCGTTGGTGTGGGCTGCGGGGATTGCGGTGGTGTTCTATCCGTTGGCTATGCGGGCTTATCGGGCGAAGACCTGAAACAGGGTCAACCTTCTCCATGGGAGTCCTGACTTCTCGATGAGGGCCCTGACTTCTCCATGGGGGGCCCTGAGAGGCTTCGTTCTGCCGTGGGAATTTCCGAATTCGGGCACGCGAAGGCCCTTTCGGGCGCCGATTCGGTCGTAGGCTGCCGCGCATGTGCGGAATCGTGGGATACGTGGGGTCGCAGTCGGCGCTTGAGATCGTGATGGCCGGACTGAAGCGGCTGGAGTACCGGGGGTACGACTCGGCGGGAGTCGCCGTCCTGGCGGATGGGGGGCTGGCGGGCGCCAAGAAGGCGGGGAAGCTCGTCAATCTGGAGAAGGAGCTGACCGAGCGGCCCCTGCCGACGGGGACCACCGGGATCGGGCACACGCGGTGGGCCACGCATGGGGGGCCCACCGATGCCAATGCTCATCCGCATCTCGACAACGCCGGGCGCGTTGCCGTCGTGCACAACGGGATCATCGAGAACTTCGCCGCGCTGCGCGCCGAGTTGGCCGAGCGGGGGCATGAGCTGGAGTCTGAGACGGACACCGAGGTCGTGGCTCATCTGCTCGCCGAGGAGTTCTCCGCCTGTGCCGATCTCGCCGAGGCCATGCGGCTGGTGTGCCGGCGGCTGGAGGGGGCCTTCACGCTGGTCGCGGTGCATGCCGATGAGCCCGATGTGGTCGTCGGTGCGCGGCGGAACTCGCCGCTCGTGGTGGGCGTTGGGGAGGGTGAGGCCTTTCTCGCCTCGGACGTCGCCGCGTTCATCGCCCACACGCGGTCGGCGATCGAGCTGGGTCAGGACCAGGTCGTCGAGCTGCGGCGGGACGGGGTGTCCGTCACCGGGTTCGACGGGCGGCCGGCGGATGTGCGGTCGTATCACGTCGACTGGGACGCGTCGGCGGCCGAAAAGGGGGGCTATGACTACTTCATGCTCAAGGAGATCGCCGAACAGCCCAAGGCGGTCGCCGATACGTTGCTGGGGCGCATCGACGCGGCCGGCTCGCTGACGCTGGACGAGGTGCGGATCAGCGCCTCCGAGCTGCGGGAGATCGACAAGGTCGTCATCGTCGCCTGCGGTACGGCCTTCCACGCCGGGCTGATCGCCAAGTACGCCATCGAGCACTGGACGCGCATCCCGTGCGAGGTCGAGCTGGCGAGCGAATTCCGGTACCGGGATCCGATTCTGGACGCCCGTTCGCTGGTCATCGCCATCTCCCAGTCCGGCGAGACGATGGACACGCTCATGGCGCTACGGCACGCCCGCGAGCAGGGCTCCAAGGTGCTGGCGATCTGCAACACCAACGGGTCGACGATCCCGCGTGAGTCGGATGCGGTGCTGTACACGCATGCCGGGCCGGAGGTCGCCGTTGCCTCGACCAAGGCGTTTCTGACGCAGCTGGTGGCGTGCTACTTGGTCGCCCTGTATCTGGGGCAGGTGCGGGGCACCAAGTGGGGGGACGAGATCCACGTCGTCATCCGGGATCTGTCGCACATCTCCGGTGAGGTCGAGCGGGTGCTGGAGACCATGGAGCCGGTACGGGAGCTGGCGCGTTCGCTGGCCCACAAGAACACGGTGCTGTTCCTGGGGCGGCATGTGGGGTATCCGGTGGCACTGGAGGGCGCGCTGAAGCTGAAGGAGCTCGCCTATATGCATGCCGAGGGGTTTGCGGCGGGGGAGTTGAAACACGGGCCCATCGCCCTGATCGAGGACGATCTGCCGGTGGTTGTGGTCGTGCCATCGCCTCGGGGGCGGTCCGTCCTGCACGACAAGATCGTGTCCAACATCCAGGAGATCCGGGCTCGGGGTGCGCGGACGATCGTGATCGCGGAGGAGGGGGACGAGGCGGTGGTGCCGTATGCGGATCACCTGATCTGGATTCCGGCGACTCCGACCTTGCTTCAGCCGCTTGTCGCGACGGTTCCCTTGCAGGTGTTCGCTTGTGAGTTGGCGACGGCTCGTGGCAACGAGGTGGATCAGCCTCGGAACTTGGCGAAGTCGGTGACGGTGGAGTGAGCGAGTGAGGAAGTGAGCTGCGCTCAGGCTTGAGCGCATGAAAAGGGCGAACGGCTGGGTGCCGTTCGCCCTTTCTTGATCAGCCGGTGAGCCGGTCAGATGGGCAGGCAGGTTGCCGGGACCCAGCCCTCCACGCCGCTGCTGTTGGGGCCGCCGTACCACCACTGGTCGCTCGTCTCACCGCAGGCCGTGTACCGGCCGCCGGTGTAGGGGTGGCGCTCGTCGAAGCAGACGCCGCCCGGCTTGCCCTTGCCCCAGACACCGAGGGCCGTGGCGCTCGTCTTGGGCAGGCTGCGGAGCTTGACGGACTGCTTGGGCTTGACGTTGACGAGCGAGCTGCTGCATTCCGGCGGCGTCGCCGCGGAGGCGGTGCCGGCGGTGGCGACGGTGCCGGTGAGGGCCGTCGCTATGAGGGCCGCGGTGGTCAGCGCGGTGCCCAGAGACTTGAACTTCAAGGCTGTGTTCTCCCGTTGTGTGCGTAGCGCTCCGCGTTGGGACGTGGAGCGCTGGTCACCGGGAGATTACTCGGGGAGGGGGGTTGTGATGATCTCTGGGGTGGCGACGGCTTGTATGAAGAGGGTGAGGGTTGCGGTGTGGAAGGTGAGGGGTGGTCGGGTCGGGTCCTTCGCAACTCCAGCTCACTGTCGGAGGGTTCGGGAATTCGGTCGGAGAAGATCGAGCGGGCGTAGTCCTTTGTGCGTGCTGGGTGAGTTGGGTGAGGCGGAGCAAGGGCGTGGGCTGGCGTTGGTGCGGGCCTGTTCGGATCTGTGGGGGTGGCAGCCGCTGACCAGGGACGGGAATTGGGGCAAGTGCGTGTGGTGCGAGCTGACTTCGGCGGCGTGAACGTTTGGTCGCCGCTCGAAGGAGTGAACGTATCCCAATCATCTGGATCTTCGGCCCATCGCGCCATCAAGGTTGCACACATGGTCACATCAGCTCACGAGGGCATGCACCGCATCTTTCAGGAGCGGCCCGAGATCCTGGCTCCCGTGTTCGGGGTGCTGGGGGTCCCGTTATCCGCGAAGGCGACTGTGGACGCCGTCACCACGGACGTGACGGAGACCCGGCCGCTGGAACGTCGCGTGGACACCGTGCTGCGCATCGGCCCGTCCGACGGCGAGGACTTTCTGCTTGCCGTCGAGGCGCAGTCGGGGAAGGTCGCGGGCAAGGAGTGGAGTTGGGCGTACTACATCGGCTACCTCCAGGCGAAGTACGGCCTACCCGTGTTGCTTCTCGTCGTCTGTCAGGACAGAGCCACGGCCAAGTGGGCGGCCGGTCCCTTCGACTGCGGCACGAGCGGCTGGACGGCTCTGCGGATGTATCCGCTGGTCGCCGGGCCGGACAACCTACCGGTGATCACCGACGCCCGGACCGCGGCGAAAAACCTCCCGCTGGCGGCGCTCTCTGCCTTGGCACACGCCCGCACCCCTGAGTGCGGCGCCATACTGGAGGCCATCAGCAACGCCCTCCAGGAACTCCAGAAAACCGATCCTGACACCGCCAAGTACTTCTTCGACTTCCTGGAAGTCACCCTGGGTAAGACTCCAGCCGGAGAGAAATGGAAGGCAATCATGTCGACGTTCGTCAGCTACTTCCCCGGCCGGGGGACGGTCCGTGAGACGGCTTACCTGGAGGGCAAGGCCGAAGGAAAGGCCGAAGGTGAGGCCAAGGGCATCCTGTTCGTGCTGGAGGCACGCGGCATCGCCGTACCGGACAGTGTGCGTGAGTGCATCACCAGCTGCACCGACCTCGATCGCATGGATGCCTGGCTGGAGCGTTCCCGTACGGTCGAGCGGGCGGAGGATCTGTTCGCCGAGGACCCGGGGCTTCCGGGTGCCGGTTCTGAAGAGGCCTGATGACGGCGATCAACTACTTCTGGCGGCACCCGCTGGCGCAGCAGGTGCGCGAAGAGGGCGTTGCTCAGGAACGCGCGGCAAAGGTCCTCGAACTCCTCGACCTGCGCGGTATCCCGGTCCCGGCGGCGGTGCGTGAGCAAGTCGAGGGCTGCTCCGATCTCGATCTGCTCGACACCTGGTTCAAGCGGGCGGTCCGTGCTGAAAACGCGGCAGGGATGGGTATTGAGGAGGGCATCCGGGAGAGGCAAGTGGCGTGATCGCGCTTACGAGATCACCGACCCTGAGGACCTGTTCCGCGAGGCACCTCCGGCCACGCCGTCGCCTGAGGCATGAACCTGTGATCGGCCGCGTACGCCGCCATGCGCGCGTTCCGCGCCTCGGCCAGCGGGCCGTCCGGCAAGTGGAATTCGCTGCCCGCCTGGGCGGAGCGGGACTGCATGCCGGTGGCGTCGGTCAGGCGGCGGCGTACGTAGTGGTCGAGGGCGTCGGGAACCTCGGCCGGAGTCGCGTCCGCCACGGCGTCGCCCAGTACCGCCGCGTCCAGGATCGCCTGTGCCGCCCCCTGCGCCTGGAACGGCACCATCGCGTGGGCGCTGTCGCCGAGGAGGGTCACTCGGCCGACGTTCCAGCGGGTGAGCGGGGTGCGGGTGTAGATGCCGTAGCGGTAGACCTGGCCCGCGCGTTCGAGGACGTTCAGTACCCGGGGGTCCCAGTCGGCGAACTGGCGTAGCTGCTCTCCGGGTTCCGCCTTGGCGGTCCAGGACTCCTGTGTTGCTTCCTCCGTGCTGAACACGGCCACCACGTTGAGCAGTTCGCCGCGCCGCACCCAGTAGTGGACGAAATGGCGGTCCGGGCCGAGCCAGGCGGCGAGGGGTGGCAGGGCCAGGTCGGTGACCTCGTCGGCCGGGAGCAGGGCCCGGTAGGCGGCCGTTCCCGAGAACACCGCCTCGTCCTCGCCGAAGAGCCACTGCCGGGCCGAGGAGCGGATCCCGTCGGCCGCCACGACCAGGTCCGCGACCAGGCGCTCGCCGGTCGCCGTCGTCACGTGGGCGCGGTCGTCGTCCTGGCCGACGGCGATGACCGGCGTGTTCAGGCGTACCGACTCCGGTGGCACCGCAGCGGCCAGGGCGCTGTGCAGATCCGCTCGATGCACCACCAGGTACGGCGCCCCGAACTCCTCCTCCGCCTCGCGGCCCAGCGCGTAGCGGCAGATCTCCGACCCGTCCGACCAGGTGTGGAAGCTCACGTGGGCAGGGCGGGCGGCCTGTGCGGCGACCGCGTCCAGCACGTCCAGTCGGCGCAGCTCCCGCGTGGCGTTGGGCGCCAGTTGGATTCCGGCGCCGACCTCGGTGAAGCGGGATGTCTGCTCGACGAGCGTGACCTCCCACCCCGCCCGGCGCAGGCTCAGTGTCGCCGTCAGCCCTCCGATGCCCGCCCCCACGACGATCGCTCGCATGCCTCGACCTCACTTTGTCGGACTTGCCCGCCTCGTACGTCCTGCGTCCTGACGGTCAACCTGGCCGAGTACGAGAGCGTCGGTCAACCCGCGCGTCGCGCCAGCCGGCCGGCCGGCATCGTGTCGAGGGCCGCGATGCGGCTGTCGCCCTCGGGCCGGCCGTCCGCCTACGGTCGCCCCTGTGCGACCCGGTCGCCCACACACGACGATCTGCCTTGCGCGGACCGGTCACCCACACACGACGATCTCGGCGCAGCGTCGGCGCGGTGAGGCGGACCGCCGCCGACGGCACCGCTCCCCCCAACCTCACGCCTCCCAACCCCGCGCCTCCCGCCCATCACCCGGACGTCAGCCCCGCACATCCCGCCAAGCCCCCGGAATCCCCTCGGCCACGTCATGCGCCCCCACCGGCGCCCCGTCCGCCGCGAATCTCGCCGACAGGCCGTGGAGATACGCCGCGACGCTCGCGGCATCCAGCGCCGACAGCCCCGCCGCCAGCAGCGATCCCGCCAGTCCCGACAGCACGTCCCCGCTGCCGGCCGTGGCCAGCCACCCGGTTCCCGTGGGATTCACCCGGACCGGGCCCGCGCCCCCGGCGTCGGCCACCAACGTCGTCGACCCCTTCAACAGCACGGTCGCCGCATACCGCCCCGCCAACTCCCGTACCGAAGCCAGCCGGGCCCCCTCGACCTCCTCCCGCGCGACCCCGAGCAGCGCCGCCGCCTCCCCGGCGTGCGGGGTCATCAAGGTCGGTGCCCTACGGTTCCGTACCGCCTCCGGGTCCGCCAGGCGCAGCCCGTCCGCGTCGAGCAGGACCGCTACGTCCGTCGCCAGCACCTCCGCCACCGTCGCCGCGTCGTCACCGGCTCCCGGGCCGACCACCCATGCCTGCACGCGGCCCGCCTTCTTCGGTCCCCGGTCCGACACCAGCGTCTCCGGGAACCGGGCGATCACCGCGTCCCCGGCCGGACCGACGTACCGTACGGCTCCCGCCCCGCCCCGCAACGCCCCCGCCACGGCCAGCACGGCCGCGCCCGGGTAGCGCGACGAACCCGCCGCGATGCCCACGACCCCGCGCCGGTACTTGTCCGTCTCCGCCGCCGGCAGCGGCAACAGCCTTGCCACGTCCGCGTGTTGCAGCGCCTCCAGCTCCGCCGCGTCGGCCGGCAGCGCGAGTCCGATGTCCACCAGCCGCACCACCCCGGCGTACTCCCGTGCCGGGTCGATCAGCAGCCCCGGCTTGTGTGTGCCGAAGGTGACCGTCAGGTCGGCGCGCATCGCCGGGCCGCGCACCTCGCCCGTGTCCACGTCCACGCCGCTCGGCAGGTCCACGGCGATCACGGCGGCCCTCGACCGCGCCGCCGCGTCGGCCAGCGGTGCCGCCTGCGGACGTAGCCCGCCCTTGCCGCCGATCCCGACGATGCCGTCCAGCACCAGGTCCGCGCGCTCGATCAACTCCTCGGCGGCATCGACCCCGGTGACCTTGCCGCCCACTCGGCGCAGCGCCGCCAGCCCCCCGGCATGCGCCCGCTCCGGCGTCAGCAGCACCGCCGTGACCCCCGCCCCGCGCCTGGCCAGTCGGGCCCCGGCGTACAGGGCGTCGCCGCCGTTGTCGCCGCTGCCGATCAGCAGGACGACCCGGCTGCCGTACACCCGGCCCAGCAGATCCGCGCAGGCGGCGGCGAGTCCGGCCGCCGCCCGCTGCATCAGCGCGCCGTCCGGAAGCCGGGCCATCAGCTCCCGTTCGGCCGCCCTTACCGTCTCCACGCCGTACGCAGTCCGCATGCGATCGAGTCTCCCGTACCGGGCGAAGCGCGTCGCATCCATTGACGCTTTGCCGTGCCTTTGCCAAACTCTCCGGCCCCCACAGCGTGAATCGATTCAGTCGAATTCGTTCGACGGCATCCGCTCGACGGCGCCTGATCGACGACATCGGTTCGGCGACATCGGTTCGATGAGAGGAAACCCCCATGGGACGCAGAGGACGCAGAGCCCCCCTGCTCGCCGCCGCCATCGGCGCCACCGCCCTCCTCACCGCCGTCGGCACCCTCACCGCCCCCACCCCGGCCGCGGCCGCCGCCTGCGGTGAGGGCTCCTACCAGGCCGAAGCCACCCTCAGCGGCAGCACCTGGACCGCGCGGCGCGGCGGCAGCACCGTCTACACGGGCGGTGACATGCGGGCGGCCGTCCAGGCGGCCGTGAACAGCCTGACCTCCGGGCGTACCGCCAAGGAGCGGGTGGTGGTGCGGGGTTCGGGATCTGTGTCCGCCGGGTCGCGCATCTCCCTGCCCAGCTACACCGTGCTCGACGTCTGCGGCACCATCAACGTCACCGGCAGCGGCTCCGGCGACCAGGCGCCCGTCTACTCGCGGGGCACGCGGGACGTCGAGGTGCAGCATCTGAACCTGACCGGCAGCCCGTTGTACGGCATCTTCATGCGGAACGTCGAGAACGTTGTCCTCGGGCAGATCGACATGCGGCTGTCGGCCGGGCTGGGTGTGCGGATCGACAACCGCGGCAACACCAGCCAGTGGACGCGCAACGTCCGGATCGACAACGTGTACGTCTCCGGCGCCTCCAGCCATGCCGTGGAGACCTACGGCGTCGACGGCATCACCATCGGGACGGTGACCGCTCGGAACGTGGGCGAGTCGGGGCTGTTGCTCAACCAGACCATCAACGCCACCGTCGGCAAGGTCGACGCCGAGAACGCCGGCACCGGCACCGGGTACGCCGCCTTCCGCATGGCCAACCGCAACGGGCGGGTCGGCAGCTCCTACCCGACCAACATCCGGGTCGGCGAGGTCATCGCGCGCGGCGGCGGGCGCGGGGTGTTCTGCGTGTCCGAGAGCGGCGGGGCCGTCATCGACCGGGTCAGCATCAGCAACACCGGCAACAACTCGGTGCTGATCGAGAACTGCTACAACGTCAACCTGGCCGCCCAGAGCGGGACCATCACCGGGGGCGGCGAACTGCGGCTGGCGGCGCGCTCGGAGTTCGCGAACAACCGGGACATCACCGTGCAGAACCTGACCGTGACCAACTCGGCCATCAGGGAGAGCCCCTGCGGTGAGAACACCACGTTCCGGAACATCACGCGGGTGAACACCGGTCAGTCCATCTGCTGACGCGGGCCTCAGGGTGGCGGAGGCTCAGCCCTCCGCCACCACCACCGCCGACGCCACCCCGGCGTCATGGCTCAGCGACACATGCCAGGACCGCACGCCCAGTTCGGCCGCCCGGGCCGCCACCGTCCCCGTGACCCGCAGGCGTGGCCGGCCGCTGTCCTCGACGAAGACCTCCGCGTCCGTCCAGAGCAGGCCCGCCGGTGCGCCCAGCGCCTTCGCGAGGGCCTCCTTCGCCGCGAACCGGGCCGCGAGCGAGGCGACGCCCCGGCGTTCGCCGCTCGGCAGCAGCAACTCGGCCTCCAGGAAGAGCCGTTCGGCCAGTCCGGGGGTGCGCTCCAGCGCCGCCCCGAACCTGTCGATCTCGGCCACGTCGATTCCGACCCCGATGATGCTCATGCCGAGCACCCTATGAGTCCTCGAACGACGCTCCTCGGACGGTCCTCAAAAGAGTGACCCCGCCGCGCGGCGCCTCCCCCACGGCAGGCCCTCACGATTCTGTGAGCGCATGATCAGCGGACGTATCGCATGTCGGAGCATCGCAGTGGTGCTCACCGCGGCCACCTTGCTGCCCGTCGGCAGCGCGTCGGCCGACGACCCCGTGCCCCCGGTTTCCGGGCCGCAGTCCGAACTCGTTCCCTCGCCTTCCGGGCTACGGCCCGAACTCGCGCCCCCGGCTCCCTCGCCTTCCGAGCTGCGGCCCGAACTGGCACCCCCGGCTCCCTCGCCTTCCGACCTGCGGCCCGAACTCGCACTCCCGGCTCCCTCGCCCTCGGGATCGCCGTCCGAACCCGCACCCTCGCCTTCCAGCCCGCAGTCCGGACCAGTCCCCCCGGTTTCCGGGCCGCAGCCCGAACTCGTGCCGGGCGTCCCCCTGAACTCGCTCCCGCTCTGGCAGACCGACACGCCCGACCAGGCCTTGCCGCCGAAGGTGTACACGCCCAGCGCCGAGGAGGAGGCCGTCGAGCCGCAGGACGCGGCGGAGGGGATGTACGACCGCGTGGAGTACGTCCCCCGCGAGGACGCCGTCGAGGACGTGGAGTGCAGCGAGCGGACGGGCCCTCAGCAGCGGCAGGTCGAGCGGTGGCTGAAGCTGGAGGTGGACGGGGAGCAGTCGGTCGCCGACTGCCGGGCCATCCGCGCCTTCCAGACCGAGCACAAGATCGAGCCCGCCACCGGGTTCGCGGGGCCCGTGACCTGGGGAACCATGCAGCTCCTCTCCGCCCGCAAGAACCCGAACGCCCAGAGGAAGTGCCCGGTGCGGGCGTACCGGGTCGCCTGTGTCGATCTCGACCGGCAGCTGATGTGGGTGCAGGACGGCAGGCGGGTCGTGTTCGGGCCCGCTTCCATCCGGAGCGGACGGGAGGGGTACGGGACGCGGACCGGGTGGCACGCGGTCTACTGGCGGCACAAGAACCACGTGTCGTCGCTGTACCACAGCCCCATGCCCTACTCGCAGTTCTTCAACGGCGGCCAGGCCTTCCACGGCGTCTACGGCGGCCTCTTCACTCCCATCGGTTCGAGGGGCTGCGTCAACATGACCCTGGACGACGCCCGGGCGCTGTGGGGGGTGCTGAAGAAGGGCGACCGGTTGTACGTGTGGGGACACCGGCTGGAGGAGGTGGAGGAGTAGGGCGTGGCTCCCGGCCCGGCGGCGTTGTCGGACCCCTCTGAGACACTGGGGGCGCGATGACAGAGACAACAGCCCTGCGGACCGCGCCCCTGCGGGCCCGCGCCGAGATCGATCTGGCCGCCCTGCGGGCCAATGTGCGGACCCTGCGCGCCCTCGCGCCGGGCGCGGCCCTGATGGCCGTCGTGAAGTCGGACGCGTACGGCCACGGTGCGGTGCGATGCGCCCGCGCGGCCGTCGAGGCGGGCGCCGAATGGCTGGGTACGGCCACGCCCGAGGAGGCCCTCGTGCTGCGGGCCGCCGGGGTGGACGGCGTACGGATCATGTGCTGGCTGTGGACGCCGGGCGGGCCCTGGCGGGAGGCCATCGAGGCCGACCTCGACGTCTCCGTGAGCGGGATGTGGGCCCTGCGGGAGGTCACCGAGGCCGCCCGGCAGGCCGGCGCCCCCGCGCGCGTGCAGCTCAAGGCCGACACCGGGCTCGGCCGGGGCGGCTGCCAGCCGGGGGACGACTGGGCCGAGCTGGTCCGCGAGGCCCTGCGGGCCGAGGCCGACGGGCTGATCCGGATCACCGGGCTCTGGTCGCACTTCGCCTGCGCCGACGAGCCCGGCCATCCGTCCATCGCCGCCCAGCTCTCCCGCTTCCGGGAGATGACCGCGTACGCCGAGACGCGGGGCGCGCGCCCCGAGGTGCGGCACATCGCCAACTCGCCCGCCACACTCACCCTCCCGGACAGCCACTTCGACCTGGTGCGCACCGGCATCGCGACCTACGGCATCTCACCCAGCCCCGAGCTCGGCAGCCCCGCCGACTTCGGGCTGCGGCCCGTGATGACGCTGTCGGCGTCCCTCGCGCTGGTCAAGCACGTACCGGGGGGCCACGGCGTCAGCTACGGGCACCGCTACACCACCCCCGGCGAGACCACCCTCGGCCTCGTCCCCCTCGGCTACGCCGACGGCATCCCGCGGCATGCCTCCGGCGCCGGGCCGGTCCTGGTCGGCGGCAAGTGGCGCACGGTCGCGGGACGGATCGCGATGGACCAGTTCGTCGTCGACCTGGGCGGGGACGAACCCGAGCCGGGCGCGGAGGCCGTGCTGTTCGGGCCCGGCGACCGCGGCGAGCCCACCGCCGAGGACTGGGCGCAGGCCGCGGGCACCATCGCGTACGAAATCGTCACCCGGATCGGAACGCGCGTTCCTCGCGTCTATAGGGATGGGCCCCAGTGATGTGGCCGTGCGCCGTGGCCGTGCGATGCGGTCGTGCGATGCGGTCATGTGATGCGGCTACGTGACGGTGGTCCTAGGAATGAGTCCATGGGCATGCGTTCATGGGCATGCGTTCATATGAACGTGGAACCAAACGGGTAACCAGAGGAGCGGTACGTGAGCGAGAGCAGTGCGGAGGCCATCGCGGCCGTCGCCTCCGCCACGGGGGCGGCCGCGAACTGGCGCCGGGCGACCGGCTTCGCCGGAGCGGCGATAGGCGTGATCGCGGCGGGCGCGGCCGCCGGCGTGGCCATAGAGCGGATGACGGTGGGCCGGGGCATGCGGCAGAAGGCCCGCCTCGCCCTGGACTCGGCGGGACCGTACGGCTCGCTGCGCGGCACACCCGGCAAGGCGCAGGCCGACGACGGCACGGAGCTGTACTACGAGGTCGACGACATCGACCCCGAGGCCGCCCCCGCCCTCACCCCGCGCCGCCGACGGCTCTTCGGCCGCAAGGCCCCCGCCCCGGTCACCGTCGTCTTCAGTCACGGCTACTGCCTCAACCAGGACTCCTGGCACTTCCAGCGCGCCGCGCTGCGGGGCGTCGTCCGCACCGTCCACTGGGACCAGCGCAGCCACGGCCGGTCCGGGCGGGGTGTGGCCCAGACCGAGGACGGCCGGCACGTCGACATCGAGCAGCTCGGGCGCGACCTGAAGGCCGTCATCGACGCCGCCGCGCCCGAGGGGCCGCTGGTGCTGGTCGGGCACTCCATGGGCGGCATGACGGTCATGGCCCTCGCGGACCAGTACCCCGAGCTGATCCGTGACCGGGTCGTCGCCACCGCCCTCGTCGGTACGTCGTCCGGGCGGCTCGGCGAGGTCAACTTCGGGCTGCCCGTCGCGGGAGTGAACGCCGTGCGGCGCATTCTGCCGGGCGTGCTCAAGGCGCTGGGGCAGCGGGCCGAGCTGGTCGAGAAGGGGCGCCGGGCCACCGCCGACCTGTTCGCGGGGATCATCAAGCGGTACTCGTTCTCGTCCCGGGACGTCGACCCGGCCGTCGCCCGGTTCGCCGAGCGGATGATCGAGGGCACGCCGATCGACGTGGTCGCGGAGTTCTACCCGGCCTTCGCCGATCACGACAAGACCGAGGCGCTCGCCCACTTCACGGACATGCCGGTGCTCGTGCTGGCCGGGGTGGGCGACCTCGTCACGCCCAGCGAGCACAGCGAGGCGATCGCCGACCATCTGCCGGACGCCGAACTGGTCCTGGTGCCGGACGCCGGGCACCTGGTGATGCTGGAGCACCCGGAAGTGGTCACCGACCGTCTCGCCGACCTGCTCACCCGCGCGGGTGCCGTGCCGGCAGGGGCTACCGTAAGTGGCTATGGAAGCACCAGCAGCACCGCGCAACGCGGGTGACATCGAGCTGACCGTCACTTCTCCCGAGCAGATGCGGGAGCTTGGCCGCCGCCTCGCCAAGTTGCTGCGCGCGGGCGACCTCCTGATGCTCAGCGGGGAGCTCGGCGCGGGCAAGACGACGCTGGCCAGAGGGCTCGGCGAGGGCCTGGGGGTCAGGGGCGCGGTCACCTCCCCGACCTTCGTGATCGGCCGCGTGCACCCCTCCCTCGGCGACGGTCCACCGCTCGTCCACGTCGACGCCTACCGGCTGTCCGGCGGCCTGGACGAGATGGAGGACCTCGACCTCGACGTCTCGCTTCCCGAGTCGGTGATCGTCGTGGAGTGGGGCGAGGGCAAGGTCGAGGAGCTGACCGAGGAGCGGTTGCAGGTCGTGATCCACCGGGCGGTCGGGGACACCACCGACGAGGTGCGGCACGTGACCGTGACCGGGCTCGGCGAGCGCTGGGCGGCGGCGGATCTGAGCGTGCTCTCCGCCTGAGCCGCATGAACATTCCGACAAGACGTCGGCAAAATATTGCGTTTGCGGTCTTGCGCGTGGTCACATGGTATCCAGTCCGTAGTTAGGTGTACCTAACTACGTCCCTCCCGGCCCCAGGAGGCGTCCATGTCGGCTTCGGAGAACAAGGTCCAGCAGCGGCCGCACGTGGTTGCCGGGGTGTCCATGCGCGATCTGCTGGCGGCCGGCGCCGCCGCGAACCTGATCTCGACCCCGCCGCACGTCCCCGAGCCGGAGACGACCCGGCCGTCGGCCGAGCACGGGCACCGCGAAGGGCACGGCCGCCGCGAAGCGGCTTAGAGGATCACAGCCACCGCGAAGCGGCTTAAGGGATCACCGCGACGAGTCGCCCGATCGTCGCGAACTCCCACATCGCGTTGCCGTCCGCGCGTGATCCGCGGATGCCGCCCGTCTGCACGGCTGGGTCGGGTACGGGCATCGAGCCGTCCACGGCCGCGCTGAAGCCGATGGTGACGTCCTCCACGGTGGCGAAGCGGACGACGTGCTCGACGGGGGTGCCGTCGCTACCGGTGACCGAGTTCGAGCGGGACGTGACCGCGTAGACGCCCGGCGCGGGGTCGACCGTTCCGGGTGAGACGCGGAACGTGCGCTTGACCGTGTCGCCCGCGCCGACCAGCCACACCCGCTCGTCGCCCACCGAGTACACGACCCGCACACCCGTACCGGACCCGGCGGGCAGCGCGGTGGGGTCCTTGGGGTCGCGGGCCGTCTTGGCCGTACCCACGTCGGGTGAGCTTTTCGCGTGTGGCTTGCCGAGGCCCGCCGGGACGCTCGCCGAGGCCTGGAAGCCGAGGAAGCCGATGGTCGCGAGGGCCACCGCGGTGAGCCCCGCCACGAATCCGGCGCTGCTGCCTGCCACCGTCGCCCACCTCGGTTGTTCGCTCGTACGTCGCGCTTTCGCTCGACCGTAGCAGCCGTCGGGCGCCCCACTCGCGAGTGAGCCGAAGGGGCGCGCCGGTGTCGAGCGGGCGGGCGAACGAGCCATGAATCCGCTGCGGCGGTTCCCGGGGCGTGAGCGCCGTAGGCTGTTTGCGTGCTCTTGCTCGCTCTGGATACCGCCACCCCCGCCGTCACCGTCGCGCTGCACGACGGCACGGACGTCATCGCCTCGTCGAGCCAGGTGGACGCACGCCGGCACGGCGAGCTGCTGCTGCCGGCCGTCGACCGGGTCCTCGCCGAGGCCGACCTGAAGCTCGACGCCGTCACCGGCATCGTCGTAGGCATCGGACCCGGCCCCTACACCGGACTGCGCGTCGGTCTGATGACCGCCGACACCTTCGGACTCGTCCTCGGCGTCCCCGTGCACGGCGTGTGCACGCTGGACGGCCTCGCCTACGCCGCCGACATCGAGAAGGGCCCGTTCGTCGTCGCGACCGACGCCCGGCGCAAGGAGGTCTACTGGGCGCGGTACGCCGACTCCCGCACCCGCCTCACCGACCCGGCCGTCGACCGGCCCGCCGACATCGCCGACCAGGTCGCCGGACTCCCCGCCGTAGGTGCGGGCGCGCTGCTCTACCCCGACACCTTCCCCAGCGCCCACGAGCCCGAGCACGTGTCGGCGGCGGCGCTCGCGGCCCTGGCCGCCGAGAAGTTGACGGCGGGCGAGGAACTCCCCGAGCCCCGGCCGCTGTACCTGCGCCGGCCCGACGCCCAGGTCCCCAAGAACTACAAGGTGGTCACCCCCAAGTGACCGAGCCCGTGACCCCTTCCGCCGCTCCCTCCGGTCCCGCGCTGCGCGAGATGCGCTGGTGGGACATCGACCGCGTGCTGGAGCTGGAGAAGGACCTGTTCCCCGAGGACGCCTGGTCCCGGGGCATGTTCTGGTCCGAGCTGGCCCACGCGCGCGGGCCCGAGGCGACGCGGCGCTATGTCGTCGCCGAGGAGACCGAACGGCTGGTGGGATACGCCGGCCTCGCCGCCTCCGGGACCGGATCCGACAGCGGCTTCACCGCGGTCGCCGACATCCAGACCATCGCCGTCGCCCGTGACCACTGGGGTACCGGGCTCGGCGGCCGTCTCCTCACCGAACTGCTGCGCGCCGCGACCGACTTCGAATGTGCCGAAGTGATGCTGGAGTGCCGTGTGGACAACGTCCGCGCGCAGAAGCTCTACGAGCGCTACGGCTTCGAGGCGATCGGCTTCAGGCGCGGCTACTACCAGCCGGGGAACGTCGACGCGCTGGTGATGCGCCTGACCACAACGCCCGAGAGCGGCACCGCCGCGGGCGAAGACTCCGTACAAGGAACCGAGATCAATGGCTGACTCGCGCGACGAACCCCTCGTCCTCGGCATCGAGACCTCCTGTGACGAGACCGGCGTCGGCATCGTCCGCGGCACCACCCTGCTCGCCGACGCCGTCGCCTCCAGCGTCGACGAGCACGCCCGCTTCGGCGGTGTCGTGCCGGAGGTCGCCTCCCGGGCGCACCTGGAGGCGATGGTCCCGACCATCGAGCGCGCGCTGAAGGAGGCGGGGGTGAGCGCGCGGGATCTGGACGGGATCGCCGTCACCGCCGGCCCCGGGCTCGCGGGCGCGCTGCTGGTCGGCGTGTCGGCGGCGAAGGCGTACGCCTACGCGCTGGGCAAGCCGCTCTACGGCGTCAACCACCTGGCCTCCCACATCTGCGTGGACCAGCTGGAGCACGGCGCGCTGCCGGAGCCGACGATGGCGCTGCTGGTGAGCGGCGGCCACTCGTCGCTGCTGCTGTCGTCGGACATCACCTCGGACGTCCGCCCGCTGGGCGCGACCATCGACGACGCGGCGGGCGAGGCCTTCGACAAGATCGCCCGCGTGCTGAACCTCGGCTTCCCCGGCGGTCCGGTCATCGACCGCTACGCCCGCGAGGGCGACCCGAACGCGATCGCGTTCCCGCGCGGTCTGACGGGGCCGCGCGACCCCGCGTACGACTTCTCCTTCTCCGGTCTGAAGACGGCGGTCGCCCGCTGGATCGAGGCCAAGCGGGCGGCGGGCGAGGAGGTTCCCGTGCGGGACGTCTCGGCCTCCTTCCAGGAGGCGGTCGTCGACGTGCTGACCCGCAAGGCCGTCCGCGCCTGCAAGGACGAGGGCGTCGACCACCTGATGATCGGCGGCGGTGTCGCCGCCAACTCCCGCCTGCGGGCCCTGGCCCAGGAGCGCTGCGAGGCGGCCGGCATCCGGCTGCGGGTGCCCCGGCCGAAGCTGTGCACGGACAACGGGGCGATGGTGGCCGCGCTGGGCGCGGAGATGGTCGCGCGCAACCGGCCGGCCTCCAGCTGGGACCTGTCGGCGGACTCCTCGCTGCCGGTGACGGATCCGCACGTTCCCGGCCACCACCATGACCATGACCATGTGCACGAGGTCAGCAAGGAGAACCTCTACTCGTGACGGTCGCGCTCATGTGGGAGGCGCGGGCGGTTCCCGGGCGGGGCGAGGAACTGCTCGCCTGGGCTCGGGCGCAGGAGTTGGCGGTACGGCCCCTGCGCCGGGAGACCTTGCGGGCGCCGCAGGATCGCGTGCTCGTCATGACGTGGTGGGACGCTGCCTACGACGCCGAGCTTCCCGAACTGCCGGAGCCGGACGGGGAGTTGGTCACTCGGGCGGTTCATCGGTGGCGGTTCGAGTCCGTCGACGTTTGGACAGGGTGAGCCAGAGACCGAGCACCAGCACGGTGACGACTCCGCCGATGAACCACAGCCGCCAGCTCGGCGGGGCGTGCCCGAAGACGGTGACGATTCCTCCCTCGCCCGGTACCGAGGTGAGGGCGCGGGGCGTGAGGATCACATCGTCCGTGCTGAGCAGGTCGTTGTTCTCCCGGAAGTCCTCCAGGCCGCCGGTGTAGGTCTCGCCGTTTGAGTCGATCAGAACGGCGGACTCGGACTTGTCCGGTTTCTGTGCCACGTAGAGGGTGATCAGTTCGAGCGACCCGTCCTCGCGCTGGACCAGGACGGAGCGCCTGAAGAGCTCGCCCTCGGACCCGGCGAAGTCCTGCGCCGCCGCGCGCACCGACCCGTTCGGCGGACAGCCGGTGTTGGATTCGTAGTCGTAGTCGGTGCCGGCGTCGGATTCCAGGTCGCAAGGGGTCGCCGACAGGAGAGTACCCAACAGCTCTTCGGCGGTTCCCTTGGAGGCGAAGTTCGCGATCCGGTCCTCGCTGGAGCCAACGTCACTGGGAAACATGTCGTTCTTGACGTCGGTCGACCTTGTGTACTCCCTGAACAGTTTCTCGGGCGACGTCTCCGGTTCCGGGGATCCGCAGGACGCCAGCAGTAGGACGAGCAGCGCGGTGATGGCCGCGACTGCTCCGGGGCGGGTGCGCGTCACAGTGGTCACCCGCTCTGTGTAGCGGGGTGGGCGTGGGAGGGGTCCCGGTCACCCCGGCGCCGACACGTCCGCCTCGCACCGCAACCGCCGGTCCGGCCCCAACTCCCGCACGGAACCCGTGAGTTTCAGCCGCGCGCTATGCCGTACGTCCGCACTCGACGCCGCCACCCGCAGCTCCAGCGCACCCGGTTCGACCACCCTGCGCCCCGAGCGGTCGGTGAACGACGACAGGTCCGCGTGGAACCGGAACGTCACCCGGCTCGCCTCACCCGGCGCCAACTCCACCCGCTGGTACCCGACCAGCCGCACATCCGGCCGCGTCACCGACGCCACCGGATCGTGCAGGTACAGCTGCACGACCTCCGCCCCCTCGCGGTCGCCCGTGTTGCGGACCGTCACCGACACGTCGTACGAGCCGTCCGTGCCGATCTCCGTGAGGGCCTCGCCGCCGGTGAAGTCCGCCCACTCGAACGTCGTGTACGACCGTCCGTGCCCGAACGCGTACAACGGCGTCGGATCCAGGTTGCTGACCTCCCCGGCCAGGCCCAGCGGCGGCTGAAGGTACGTCCACGGCTGCCCCCCGGGCTCCCGCGGCACACTCACCGGCAGCCGCCCTGACGGGTTCACGCGGCCCGACAGCACTCCCGCCACCGCCGGGCCACCCTCCTCCCCGGGGAAGAACGCCTGGACGACCGCCGCCAGCCGCCCCTGCCAGCGGCCCAGCGCGTACGGTCGGCCGGTGAGGAGGACCAGGACCACCGGGACGCCGGTCGCCACCAACGCGTCGAGCAACTCGCCCTGTGCGCCCGGCAGTCGGAGGTCCGACACGTCGCAGCCCTCGCCGGACGTGCCCCGTCCGAACAGCCCGGCCCGGTCGCCCAGCACCGCCAGGCACACGTCCGCCTCCGACGCCCGCGCCACCGCCTCCTCGAAGCCCGCCGGGTCCGGGTCGGCGACGTCGCAGCCCTCGGCGAAGGTCACCTTGGCGTCGGGGAGTTCGGTGCGCAGGGCCTCCAGGAGGGTCGGGATCTCGATGCCCATCGGCACCTCGGGGTGGTGCGTGAGGACGTGGGAGGGGAAGGAGTAGCAGCCCAGCATGGCCAGGGAGTCCGCCGCGCGCGGGCCGACGACCGCGATCCGGGCATCGGGGGGCAAGGGCAGGACGCCGTCCGGGTTGTCCAGCAGCACCACCGACTCCTCGGCCACCCGGCGGGCCAGGGCGCGGTTCGCGGGGGAGTCCAGGTCGAGGTGCGTCGTCTGCGGCTCCGGGGTCCAGCCCTCGTCCAGGAGGCCGAGTTCGCACTTCTGCAGCAGCACCCGGCGGGCCGCCCGGTCCACCAGCTCCTCCGGGATCTCGCCCGCTCGCACCGCCTCCACCAGCGGTTTCCCGTAGCACTTGAGGGTCGGAAGCTCTACGTCGATACCGGCTGCCAGCGCCGCGTGCGCGGCCTCGGCAGGTGAGCCCGCCACGCGGTGCAGCGTCTGAAGGAAGCCGATGCCGAAGTAGTCGGAGACCACCGTGCCCGTGAAACCCCATTCCGAGCGGAGGAGTTCGCTCAGCAGCGCCGGGTCCGCCGACGCCGGCACCCCGTCCGTCTCGTTGTACGCCGCCATCACCGAGCGCGCCCCGCCCTCGCGCAGCGCCATCTCGAACGGGGGGAGGGTGACGTCCGCGAACTCCCGGACGCCGGCCCGTACCGGTGCCAGGTTGCGTGCGCCCGCCGAGGACGCGTACCCGGCGAAGTGCTTGAGCGTCGCGATGACGCCGGCCGACTCCAGACCCCGTACGTAGGCCGCGCCGATCGTGCCGGTCAGGTACGGGTCCTCGCCGATGGTCTCCTCGACCCGGCCCCAGCGCGGATCGCGTACGACGTCCAGGACCGGCGCGAGGCCCTGGTGGACGCCGGCCGCGCGCAGGTCGGCGCCGATGCGCCGGGCCATCTCCTCGACGAGCGGCGGGTCGAAGCTGGCCCCCCAGGCCAGCGGTACCGGGTAGGCGGTGGCCTGCCAGGCCGTGAAGCCCGCCAGGCACTCCTCGTGGGCCACCGCGGGGATGCCGAAGCGGCCCGACTCGGCGATACGGCGCTGGGCGCGGGCCAGTGCCTGCGCGCCCAGCGCCGGGTCCACGGGGGCGGTGCCGAAGGAGCGGGTGAGCTGGCCGAGGCCGTGGGTGATCAGCTCAGCCCAGTCGTAGTCGGCGGTCATGTCGTGCTGGTGCGGGGCGACGCCCTCGCCGTCCGAGGCGGCGCCCACCCACACGCCGTACAGCTGGGCGGTCTTCTCCTGAAGGGTCATCCGGGAGAGGAGGTCGTCGACGCGTGCGGCGGCGGACAGGGCGGGGTCGCGCCAGGGGGCGGTGGTCATGAAACTCCTGTCGGGGCGATGGCCCACTCGCGAATGTTTCGTTCTTCACCTCGAATGTTCCGGGAACTTAGGTGCGGCGAGAAGGGTTCGTCAAGAGGCCGGGCAGGGATACGATCGCCGCCATGACTGCCCGTGAGCCCGCTGAAACCCGGATGACAGAGTCGGAAAGCCGGTCGACACCGTCGGAAACCCGCACGGCCACCACCGCGGCGCCGACGGCCGGCCGGTCCACACAGACCGCGACGCTCGCCGAGATCGCCCGCGAGGCCGGCGTCTCCGCGCCGACTGTTTCGAAGGTGCTCAACGGACGTGCCGACGTCGCCCCGGCCACCCGCACCCGCGTGGAGGGGCTGCTGCGCGCCCACGGCTACCGGCGCCGGCGTGCCGAGGCGAGCCGCTCGCCCCTGATCGACCTGGTCTTCCACGAGCTGGAGAGCGCGTGGGCGATGGAGGTCATCCGGGGTGTGGAGAACGTCGCCAGGGACGCCGGGCTGAGCGTGGTGCTGAGCGAGAGCGCGGGGCGGCTCACGCCCGGGCGTACCTGGGCCGACCAGGTGGCCGCCCGCCGCCCGCACGGCGTGATCCTCGTGCTGTCCGGCCTCGACGAGTCCCAGCGCGCCCTGCTCACCAGCCGGTCGATCCCGTTCGTGGTGATGGACCCGGCGGGCGACCCGGGCGCCGACGTGCCGTCCATCGGGGCGACCAACTGGCAGGGCGGCCTCGCCGCCACCCGGCATCTGGTCGAGCTGGGGCACCGCAGGATCGGCGCGATCACCGGACCGTCCCGGATGATGTGCAGCCGCGCCCGCATCGACGGCTACCGCGCGGCCCTGGAGACGGCCGGGCTCCCGGTCGATCAGGACCTGATCCGGCCCGGCGACTTCCACCACGAGACCGGCTACCGGCAGGGCCTGGAGCTGCTGCGCCGCCCGGACCGGCCGACCGCCGTCTTCGCCGGCAACGACCTCCAGGCGCTCGGGCTGTACGAGGCCGCGCGTGAGCTGGGGCTGCGGATCCCGGAGGACCTGAGCGTGGTCGGCTTCGACGATCTGCCGGTCGCACGCCTGGTGGGGCCGCCGCTGACGACCGTACGGCAGCCGCTGACGGAGATGGCGGAGGCGGCGGCCAAGCTGGTCCTCGACCTGGCGCGCGAGGAGGGGACGCCGGCGGCGACGCGGGTGGAGCTGGCGACGAGTCTGGTGGTGCGCAGCAGCACGGGGGAGCCTCCGGCGGTTTAGCGGGGAGGCGTGTCGCTGTATCGCGGGAGAGGCGTGTTGCTGTATTGACGGGTGTTTCCCGGCGCCTCACACTGCACCGAAGCCAATCGGTTGTTCAACCGAAACTTTCGGAGGCACCCGCAATGAGATCTCTGAGAACCGGCTTATCCCTGGCGGCACTGGTCACCTGCCTCGTCGCGCTGCTCACGGCGCCCGCGGCGCACGCCGCCGACACGCCCTTGCGCGACCTGGCCGCCGCCAAGGGAAAGGTCATCGGAACGGCCGTCACCGGCTCCAAACTCACCGGCACCTACGGCGACATCGCGGGTCGCGAGTTCAACGCGCTGACCCCCGGCAACGCCATGAAGTGGGGCTCGGTCGAGCCGACCCGCGGCTCCTTCAACTGGGCCGAGGCCGACCAGATCGTCGACTTCGCCGAGGCGCACGGCCAGCAGGTGCGCGGTCACACCCTGGTCTGGCACAGCCAGAACCCGAGCTGGCTGACGAACGGCAGCTGGACCTCGGCCGAGCTGAGCCAGTTGATGAACGACCACATCGCCCTCGAAGTCGGCCGCTACAAGGGCAGGTTGGCCACCTGGGACGTGGTGAACGAGCCCTTCAACGAGGACGGCACCTACCGTCAGACCCTCTGGTACGACGGCCTCGGCGCCGACTACATCGCCCAGGCCCTGACCGCCGCCCGCGCCGCCGACCCGAGCGCCAAGCTCTACATCAACGACTACAACGTCGAGGGCGTGAACGCGAAGAGCACCGCCCTGTACAACCTGGTCAGGTCGCTGAAGGAGCGGGGCATACCGATCGACGGGGTCGGGCTCCAGGCCCACCTGATCCTCGGCCAGGTGCCGTCCACCCTGCAGCAGAACATCCAGCGGTTCGCCGATCTCGGCGTCGACGTGGCGATCACGGAGCTGGACATCCGTATGCAACTGCCCTCGGACAGCGCCAAGCTGACGCAGCAGGCCGCCGACTACAAGGCGGTCATGAACGCCTGCCTCGCCGTGTCCCGCTGCGTCGGCGTCACGGTCTGGGGCTTCACCGACTCCGACTCCTGGATCCCGGGCACCTTCCCGGGGCAGGGCGCGGCGACGCCGTACGACGAGAACTACGCGCCGAAACCGGCGTACTACGCGATCGCCGAGTCGCTCGGGGGCGGCACGACGACACCACCGCCCACGGGCGCGTGCACGGCGACCTACAGCGTCGGCAACCAGTGGAACACCGGCTTCACCGGGCAGGTCCGGATCGCCTGCTCGGGGGCGGCCCTGTCGTCCTGGAAGGTGAGCTGGACCTTCGGCGCGGGGCAGCAGCTCACGCAGGCCTGGAACGCGAGCTGCACACAGTCGGGGGCGACGGTCACCTGTTCCAACGCCTCGTACAACGGGACGGTTCCCGACGGCGGTTCGGTGACCTTCGGGTTCAACGGGTCGTGGAGCGGAAGCAATCCGGTGCCGACGGTGACGCTGGGCTGATCCCGGGCTGATCCTGGGCTGAGAAGTCTGAGATTTTCCGAAGAAAACCGGGTCTGGCGTTCCTGCCCGTAATAATTCGGACTTACGTTCCCTCCGTGACTGGACGAGACTCGAACGGGAACGAGAACGGGGACGACGGCAGACGAGCGGGCCGGCGGTCGCGGGTGCTCAAGACCGCCGGCCTGATCCTCGCGGGCGCCCTGGTGCTGGGCCTGGGGACGGCGGGCTGGGCCTACTGGCACCTGAACGACAACATCACGAGCGTCGACATCGACAGCGCCCTCGGCGACAACCGCCCGCAGCGGGCGATGACGACACCGGCGCCCTCGGCGACCGAGTCCCCCCTGCCCACGGGGTCGCTGAACATCCTGGCCCTGGGCTCGGACTCGCGCAGTGGCGAGGAGAACCAGGAGCTGGGCGGCGGCAGCAGCACCGGCGCCCGCTCCGACACCGCGATGGTGGTCCACATCGACGCCGGCCGCACGGAGGCGACGGTCGTCAGCATCCCGCGCGACACCCTGGTCACCCGCCCGTCCTGCCCCCTGTCGTCGGGCGGTTCGACGGAGGTGGCGTACCGCACGATGTTCAACAGCGCGTACGCGATCGGCGGACCCGTCTGCGCGGTGGCAACGGTCGAGTCCCTCACCGGCATCCGCATGGACCACTACATCGAGATCGACTTCTCGGGCTTCGCCAAGCTGGTGGACGCACTGGGCGGCGTCACGGTCACGACGGACGAGGACATCGACGACGAGGACAGCCACCTCCAACTGGAGGCGGGCACCCATCACCTGGACGGCGCGCAGGCACTGGCCCTGGCCCGCACCCGGCACGGCATCGGCGACGGCAGCGACCTGGGCCGCATCGGCCTGCAACAGAAACTGGTCAAGGCCCTCCTGGACCAGATCTCCACCGCCGGCCTCCTCACCGACCCGGCCCGGCTCTACCAGGTCGCCGACGCGGTGACGGGCAGCCTCACGACGGACACCGGGCTGGACTCGCTGAGCGAGCTGATGAGCCTCGGGCAGAGCCTGAGCGCGCTGTCGTCGGACGCGGTGCGCACGGTGACGATGCCGGTGGTGCCGGCGGCGTCGGATCCCAACCGGGTGGTGGCGGAGGAGCCGGAGGCGGGGGAGTTGTGGGAGTCGCTCCGGTAGGAGTGCGTGGGTTCGCGTACGCCTGAGGTGACTCCGCGCGCCCACCATGAGCACGTTCACCTCCTGTGCGGGGAGGGGCGCGGCGAGTTCCGCACGGCCATGATTCAGGTGTGCTTCGGGGGCCGTTGAGAAGAGCGCGTGCGCGCCGGCGCCTCGTCCGCGACGGCCTCTTCGCCGGCGTCGGACTGGGGGCGACCGGCCTCGCCGTGGGGATGATCCTGAGTGGGAAGGCCGAGACTCTGGCCACGGTGGCCGGGCTGCCCGTGGGCCTCGCCTCGCTGCTGATGGCCCTCGCGGACTTCTTCCGCCAGGAGCCGACGGCGCCCGACCCGGCGGCGTACGCCGACGACCTCGCGCGCACGCTCAGGGCGCAGTGGCTGGAGGAGGCGGAGGCCAGGCGGCTGCGCGACCCCCGGGTACTGCCCCTCGCCTGGACGGCGACGGCCCGAGAGGTCGCCGACGAGTCGCGTACACGCGCACCCGGGTCGGTGGGCGGCAGAGTGGTGCGGGTTCATCTCGACGGTCGGCTCACCGGGCGATTCGAGGAGGTGACCTCCCAACTCGCCAGGGGCTACGGCCAGTTGGCTCAACGCAGGCTGGTCGTCATCGGTGAGCCCGGCGCGGGCAAGACCGTACTCGCGATGCTGCTGACCCTGGGACTCCTCGACACCCGCGCGCCGGGAACCCCCGTCCCCGTCCTGCTCCCGGTGTCCTCCTGGGACCCCTTGCGTGAGCGCCTCGACGACTGGATCGTGCGCTCCCTCGCCGTCCCGCACTACAGCGGCCGTGAGGAGATCCCGCGCAGCCTGCTGGCCCATGGCCTGCTGCTCCCCGTACTCGACGGTCTCGACGAGATCCCCGAGTCCGCCCGGCGCGGTGCCATTCGTGGCATCAACCACGCCATCGGCGGCGAGCGGCCCGTCGTGGTCACCTGCCGCGCCGTGGAGTACGAGGAACTCATCCGCGGCGGCGCCCCGAGGCTGCGTCAGGCGCCGGTGGTGGAGGCGTTGCCGGTGCCTCCCGAGGACGTCGTCGGATATCTCCGGGACACGGAGTGGCCTCAGGGCGTCGTGTGGGACGGGGTCGTGGCCCGCCTGCGCACGGAGCCGGACGGGCCGCTGGCGGAGGCACTGTCCACACCGCTGATGGTGACCACGGCCCGGCTGGTGTACCAGCGCGGTGGCACACCCGAAGAACTCCTCGACCGAGAGGCGTTCGACTGCCGGTACGCGGTCGAGGACCACCTCACCCACCGGGTGGTCGACGCGGTGTACGCCCCCGACACACGGCTCCCCGAGGACGCGGAGGCGCCGCAGCGCTGGCGCCCCGAGCAGGCGCGGCGCTGGCTGACGTACCTGGCGGGCTATCTGCACGACCACCGCGAACGGGACCTGAACTGGTGGCTGATGGGCGGGCGGCTGCTGCCGACCTGGGCCGGGCCTGTCGCCGGGCTGGTGTTGGGGCTGCTGGTCGCGCTCGGGGCTGCGGTGTGGGTGGCTGTGACCGAGGGGCTGGATCGCGCCCATGAGACCGGCTCGGTGGCCGCTCTGACGCTGGCGATCGGCGGGGGGTTCGCAGTGGGCGGATCCGTCGTCTGGTACGCGGTGGGCGATCCGCTGCCGGGACGGCTGTACTGGTCGCTCCGAGGCTCGCGGAAGCGGCTGCGGCGAGGTTTCCGCAGCGGTGTGGTGCTGTGCCTCGCCGTTGTCCTTCCGGTGGGCGGGGCTGTCACCCTCGTCCATATTCTCGGTTCCACGCTGGGACCGGGGACGCTGCAAGGCGCCGAGGCGGTCGCCGCGTGGCTGACGATCTGCCTCGCGCTGAGCGTTGTCACGGGGCTGTCCCTGGCCACGCACGGCTGGCTCAACGCGCCCCCGTCCCGGTCGACTCAGGTGAGCCCCGCGAACTCCCTGGCCCAGGACCGAGGGTCGGCTGTGTCCGGAGCGCTGATGAGCGGCTTGGTCTTCGGCGCGACCGGGCTGCTTGGGCTGCAGGCGGGGCTGCTGGGCGGAGGCCTCGTCTTTCGCATGGCCAACGGGTGGCCGGGGTGGCCCAGGGACGGCGAGACCCGGGACTTCGCCACGTATGTGTGGCGGAGTTCGGGAGGGTCATTCGGCTCGGGGCACTTTGGCTACGGCGTGCCGTACGTGCTGCCCGGGACGCTCTTCGCCCTCCTCGTTCTGCTGTCCCGCGCATGGCCCCGCTTCGTCCTGGCCCGTCTCTGGCTCGCCGCGAGCGGCAAGTTGCCTTGGCGGCTGATGGCCTTCCTCGCCGACGCCCGGCGTCGGGAGATCCTCCGGCAATCGGGCGGGGCATACCAGTTCCGCCACATCCGCCTCCAGGAGGCGCTGGCCGCTCGTCCGACGTACGAGGAACCCCGGCTCACGCCCGGGCGGCCCGACTCGGCGGTCGTGCGGCGCCGGGTGGTGCTGGTGGCGGGGGCGGCGGTGGCGGTCACGGGGGCGGGGGCGGTGGTCCGGCACCATGAGGACGAAAGCCTGGTGACGTTTTCGAGGGCGGTGGACACGTCAGTGGGCCCGGTGGTCTTCCATCCGAAGACGAACGAGGTGTTCTGGGGAGATTGGGAGGGTGCGGTCTGGTGGGGCAGTGTTCCCACGGGACATGACCGGCTGCTGGAACCACCTCGTCTGGTTCGTGACAGCAAGACAGGTGAACCGAAGGACCGGGCAGTCACGTCCATGGCCTTCCATCCGGACGGCAAGATCCTCGCCGTCTACCGTGCCGGAGAGATGCAGCTCTGGGATGTGGGGCAACAGCCGCCGCGGCGGCTGCCTGCCGGGGGGAACGGCGCGGTCGGCAAGCTGACCTTCAGCCAGGATGGTGAGTACCTCGCCGGGCTGAGCTACGGCGACCCGGACGACGACTTGTCCACCGTCTTCCTCAGGAGTGTCGACGCCCAGGGCCGGCTCGAGTGGACCGAGCACCGGAAGAAGTGGCGCGAGACGGCGGCCGATGAGGTTGCCTTCCTCGACGGAGGTGAGCTGGGGGTCCTGGCCGGGAAGCACCTCCGGACGTACCCCGTGCCAGGATTCGGCCAGGGGCGGCAGCTTTTCAAGGTGAAGAAGGAGGTAAGTGCCCGTGGTGCCGGGCTCACCTTGACCACGAGTCGGCAGGGTGACCGTCTGCTGGTGAGAAGTGGCGAGGCCAGTGAGTTGTGGCAGCTGGTATCGAACGAAACGTGGACACCTGTCGCGATGCTCCCCGCCATGTTTAGCGCCGCCTTCCATCCGAGGGACCCCGTGCTGGCCTTCAACTCGGGTGCCGACGGAACGATCGAGCTCTTGTCGATCGCGGCGAAGCCGAAGCCATTGAGAACCCTCCACGGACACATGTCGTGGGTCGACTCCATGGACTTCAGCTCGGACGGCCGCCTACTGGCAACGAGCAGCTACGACGAGACTGTTCGCCTGTGGAAGGTCAGCTACCGCACGTAGCATCGAAGCGGCCCCCCGGCATGTGACACCGCGCGCTACTTCCGCGCCAGCAACCCATCCACCACCGCCCCCAACTGCTCAGCGATGTCGTACCCCCCCTTCATCTCCTCCCACGCCCCCGACAACGCACTCATGCGCGGCAACGCATCCGCGTCCTCCTCCGTGAGGAAGGCAGGAAAGAACGGCCGACGCTCGGGGGCGGCCGCCCGGCGGGCATCGGCCCGCTGGAAGACCAGGGCGCCGTAGACGACGTACCAGATCGTGCGGTAGGCGTGCAGCGCCTGTTCCGGGGTCAGGCCGCAGGCGATCGCCGAGTCGATGATCTCCTCGGGCATCCACAGCGCGTCCTTGTCGGTGAGGTCGCCGAGGCTCAGCACGTCGATGACCCAGTCCACCTCGCTGAGGATCGCGTGCATGTGGACGGCGGTGATGAGGATGCGGTCGCGGGGGTCGGCGGGCAGGGCCGGGCGCGGGAATGTCGCCGCCATGCCCCGCAGGGTGAGCAGCAGCAACTCGTCCTTGTCGCGTACGTGGTGGTAGAGCGCCATCGGCGTCGCGCCCACCTCCTTGGCCACCCGGCGCATGGAGACCGCCTCGACGCCCTCCTCCTGGATGATCCGCCGGGCCACGTCGACGATCTGCTCCGCGGCGATGCGGGGCGGGCGGCCGGCGGTGCGCTTACGGCCCTCCGTCATGCCCTCCGTCATGCCCTCCGCCCGGCCCTCTGAGCTCGGTTTCTCTGCCACGGGGGCCATTCTCTCTGGTTAATTTCTATACGCGTATATTAATCTGCTTCGCATGGTGGATACGGTCAACACGCAGACACGCACTTCCCGTTGGTTACTGCCGGTCCTGCTCACCGTGCAGTTCCTCGTCTCCCTCGACATGTCCGTCGTCAACGTCGCCCTGCCGGACATCCGCACCGGCCTCGGTTTCGACGCCGGTTCGCTGGCCTGGGTCGTCAACGCCTACGCGCTCACCTTCGGCGGACTGCTCATGCTCGGCGGACGGCTCGCCGACGTCGTGGGCCGGCGGCGGATCCTGATCGCCGGCTTCGTCGTCTTCGGCGTGGCGAGCCTCGCCGGCGGACTCGCCCAGGCGCCGGGCCAGTTGGTCGCGGCACGGGCCGTGCAAGGCGTCGGCGCGGCCCTGCTGTCGCCGGTCGCGCTCGCGCTCATCACCGTCAACTACCCGGCTGGTACGGCCCGTTCGCGCGCTCTGGGGATGTGGGGCGCCGCGGGCGCGGCCGGCGGGGCCGTCGGCGTGCTCGCGGGCGGGCTGCTCACCGACTGGTTCGGCTGGCGGTCGGTGATGCTGGTCAACGTGCCGGTGGTGGCCGCGGTCCTGGTCGCCGTACGGCCCGCAGTGCCCGCCGACCAGCGGGGGGCCGGTGGCCGGCCGCGACTCGACGCCCTCGGTGCACTGCTCGTCACCGCCGGGACGTCGCTGCTCGTCCTGGGACTGGTACGCACCGAGACCTACGGCTGGACGGCCTGGCAGAGCCTCGGCGTGCTGGGCGCGGCCGCCGTACTGCTGGCGGCCTTCGCGGTGACGGAGACCCGGGTGAAGCAACCGCTGCTGCGGCTCGGGATCCTCGCCCGTGGGCCGGTCCTCGCGGCCAACGTCTTCGCGCTGCTGATGTCGGCGGGCCAGTTCGCCGCCTTCTACTTCACGTCCCTGTACCTGCAGCAGGTGCTCGACTACGGGCCGACGGCCGCCGGATGCGCCTTCCTGCCGTTCTGTGCCGGAGTCGTGGCCGGCTCGGTGATCGCGGCGCGCACGGTCGGGCGGTACGGCGCCGGGGCGCTGCTGGTGGTGGGCGGGCTGCTCGGGGCGGCGGGGTTCGCGTGGTTCGCGGCGGCGATGGCGGTGGACGGCGGCTTCCTGCTCTCCGTCCTCGGCCCGTCGGCGGTCGCCAGTGTCGGCATCGGCATGTGCTTCGTACCGCTGGGCACGGCGGCCACGACCGGGGTCACCCCCGAGGAGACGGGCGTGGCGTCGGGTCTGCTCAACACCTCGCGGCAGGTGGGCGGGGCCGTGGGGCTCGGGGTGCTGGTCACGGTGGCGGCGAGTGCGGGGGACGGGGCGGAGGGGGCGCAGGGACTGGTCGACGGCTACGCGGCGGCGTACTGGGTGGCGACCGGGCTGCTGGCGGTGGCTGCCGCGGCCGCCGGGTTCCTGTACGGAAGGGGCGCCCTGCCTGCGCAAACGCCGGCCGGAGAAGAATCTTCGAAGAAAAACGGCGAGCGTGTCGATCCGGGAGTCGCCCGTTCGACGCAGGGGTGAGAGGCCGGGAAGGAGAGGCCGGGAAGACCCCGGTCACCGATCCTGGGCCCCTGAGACCCCGAGGAGTCACCATGCCCCGTTACCTGTCCCTCGTCCGGATCGACGAGTCCACCGCGCCCGCCGAGGGCCCCAGCCCCGAGCTGATGCAGCGCATGGGTGAACTGCTGGAGGAGATCACCAAGGCCGGCGTCATGCTCGACACCGCCGGGCTCACCCCGTCGGCGCAGGGCACCCGCGTGCACTGGGACGGCGCGAAGACCTCCGTCACCGACGGGCCCTTCACCGAGTCCAAGGAGGTCATCGGCGGCTACGCGATCATGCAGTGCAAGGACAAGGCCGAGGCGCTGGAGTGGGCCTCGCGGTTCCTCAAGGTCCACGGGGCGGAATGGCAGGTCACCTGTGAGGTGCGGGAGATCGCCGAGGGCTGATCCGCTCTCTCCGCCCTCCTTGGATCCACGGCCGTACAGGTGTTGCATGGTGGGCTGTGAAGCCGCAGCCCACCCCAGACACCGGCGCTACCGGTACCCCGGACGACCCGACAGCGACCATCGAGACCGTCTTCCGCATCGAGTCCCCGCGCGTCATCGCCGCCGTCGCCCGCACAGTGCGCGACGTCGGCATCGCCGAGGAACTCGCGCAGGACGCGCTGGTCGCCGCACTGGAGCAGTGGCCCCGGGACGGCGTCCCCGACAACCCCGGCGCCTGGCTGATGGCCACCGCCAAGCACCGTGCCGTCGACCTGATCCGCCGCCGCGAGAACTACGCCCGCAAGCTCGCGGAGATCGGCCGCGACCTGGAGACGACCGCACCGCCCGAGGAGCCCGCCGCCCACTACGACCCCGACGCCATCGACGACGACCTGCTCCGCCTGGTCTTCACCACCTGCCACCCGGTCCTGTCACCGGAGGCCCGCATCGCGCTCACCCTGCGCCTCCTCGGCGGCCTGACGACCCCGGAGATCGCCAGGGCCTTCCTGACCCCGGAAGCGACGGTCGCCCAGCGCATCGTCCGCGCCAAGCGCACGCTCGCCACGAAGAACATCGCCTTCGAGGTCCCGTACGGCCCCGACCGCGAGGCCCGCCTCGGCTCGGTCCTGGAGGTCATCTACCTGATCTTCAACGAGGGCTACGCCGCCACGGCCGGCGACGACTGGCTGCGCCCGGCCCTGTGCGAGGACGCGCTGCGCCTGGCCCGCGTACTGTCCGGGCTGATGCCGAAGGAGCCCGAGGCGCACGCCCTGACCGCCCTTCTCGAATTCCAGGCCTCCCGCACGGCGGCCCGCACCGGCCCGTCCGGCGAACCGGTCCTCCTCAAGGACCAGAACCGCACCCGCTGGAACCGCATGCTCATCGCCCGCGGCATCAAGGCGCTGTCCCGCGCCGACGCCACGGCCACCGGCGCCCCCGGCCCGTACGCCCTCCAGGCCGCCATCGCCGCCTGCCACGCGCACGCGTACAGCTACGCGGAGACGGATTGGAAGACCATCGCCACCCTGTACGGCCTCCTCGCCGCCCGATCCCCTTCCCCCGTGATCGAGTTGAACCGTGCGGTCGCCGTCTCGATGGCCGAGGGCCCGGAGCCCGCACTGCGGATCGTCGACACGATCGCCGCCGAACCCGCCCTCCGCACCTACCACTTGCTACCGAGCGTGCGCGGCGATCTCCTCGCCCGTCTCGGCCGTACGGCGGAGGCGAGGGCGGAGTTCGAGCGGGCGGCGGAGCTGACGCGGAACGCGCGGGAGAGGGAGCTGCTGCTGCGCCGGGCGGCGGAGAGCTCGTGAGTCAGGACTGCGGCGCAGCCCTTGTGACTCAGGCCGGGCGCCCCACCAGCATCGTCGGCGCCCCCGCCACCCGCGTCAGAAACACCGTCGCCGAGTTCGGCCCCTGAGGCCTGACCTTCTTCCGCAGCTCCTCCGGCTCGACGGCCGACCCCCGCTTCTTCACGGTCAGCGTGCCGACCTCCCGCTCGCGCAGCAGCGCCTTCAACTTCTTGACGTTGAAGGGGAGTTGATCGGTGATCTCGTACGCCGTCGCGTACGCGGTCGGCCGCAGTTCGTCCGCCGTGACGTACGCGATGGTCGCGTCGATCAGTCCGCCGTCCAGGTGATCAGCCACCTCCGCGACCAGATGCGCCCGGATGACGGCGCCGTCGGGCTCGTACAAGTACCGCCCGACGGAACGGACTTCAGGGTCGGGGAGATGACGGGACAGCAGCGAGCGCGGCCCCGGCAGCAGCGTGGCCCGCACCGCCCCGGGCTCCGTCCCGAACCACAGCACCGCCTCCTTCACATCGCCACCGTCCGAGATCCACTCGGCTTCGGCGTCGTCGGGAATCGCCTCATGGGGAATGCCCGGCGCGATCTTCAGTGCGGCACGGGGCGCCTTCCGCGCCGCCTCCACGGCCCAGGACAACGGTGGCGAGTACGCCTCGGGATCGAAGATCCTCCCGCGCCCGCCCCGTCGCGCGGGGTCGACGAACACGGCGTCATAGCCACCCGTGTCCACCCCCACGACATCCGCCTCCCGCACCTCCACCAGTTCCCCGAGCCCCAGCGCCTCGACGTTCGCCCGCGCCACCGCGACCGTCACCGGATCCCGGTCCACCGCCAGCACCCGGACCCCGGCCCGCGCGAGCGCGATCGCGTCGCCCCCGATCCCACAGCACAGGTCGGCGACCGAGCGCACCCCCAGCTCCCGCATCCGCCCGGCCCGATACGCGGCCACGCTCGCCCGCGTCGACTGCTCGACCCCGTGGGGCGTGAAGAACATCCGCCCCGCGTCCACCGCCCCGAACTTCGCCACCGCCCGCTGCCGCAGCCGAGCCTGCCCGAGCGCCGCCGACACCAACTCGGCCGGATGCTCGCGGCGCAGCCTTGTGGCGACGGCGAGTTCACCGGCGGGGTCGGTGTCACGCACGACGTCGAGGAGGGCGCGGCCCTCCGGGGTGAGGAGGGAGGAGAAGGAGGCGAGGTCGTTCACCGACTCATTGTCGGCCAGGCGGTGGGGCGCCTGCTCATCGTGGGTCGGATCGGGGGTCTGCCTGGTCGGCGGGGGCGAAGTTGGTGGGCGGGCGTCGGTGGTTCGGCGGGGGCGAAGTTGGTGGGCGGGGCGTCGGTGGTTCGGCGGGGGCGAAGTTTGTGGGCGGGCGTCCGTGGTTCGGCGTGGGCCAAGTCGGTGGGCGAGCGCCCCTGGGTTCAGCGTGGGCGAAGCCGAGGGGCGTGTGCCCATGGTTCACGGTGGGCCGGCCGGTGGCGCGTCCGCTCCGTGTGGGCCGTCGGTTGCCCGTCCGTTCCACCTGGGCTGGTCGGTGGCGTGTCCGCTCCGCGTGGCCCCTGTCGGTGGCTCGTCCGCTCCGTGTGGGCCGTCGGTAGCCCGCCCTTCCACATGGGCTGACTTGCGGCGCGTCCGCTCCGCAGGGGCCGTCGGAGGCCCGTCCGTTCCACCTGGGCTGGCCGGCCGCTCGCCCGCCCCGCGTGGGCGTGCCCGTTGCCCGCCCGCTCCACATCCGGCCGGTCGGCGGCTCGCCGCTCATGTGGGCCAGTCGGTGGATGGTCCGTCGCCGGTGGCGGTGTCGGCCCGGGTTCGGGGCGGGTGGCTGCGAGGATCCGGCTCCATGCGAGTAGTAGGACAAAATGACAAAAGTCGCCTCAATGGGGCAGTCGTAAGGCACGGTCACCGCGCAGCCGTGCGTTCGCGGGTGCGGGGCGGGATCATCGTCCTCGCCGTAGCAGCCATCGCCTCGGGCTGCGCTCCGGTCGGCGACGGCGGATCCGAGCCCGTACGCCCCACCCCGAGCCGACAGCCCTTCAAGGCACCGCCGCCGGCCGCCACGTCGGACCCGGACACCCAAGGCGCGGCCACCAAGGACCCGCACGCGCAGGGCCCCCAGGCCCAGGCCCCGCACGCCAAGGACTCCCCGCCCAAGAAGTTCCGGTCCGCCCAAGGTGCCCACGCCGCCCGGGTCGCCGCCGCAAGGCGCTGGCGTCTGGCAGGCGTCCCGCTCACGCCCCCGTCACCCCCGGCCAGAAAGCCGACGATCGCCACGCGCGAGGGCTTCGAGGTCCGCGGCCACGAGGCGCTCGGCCTCCCGCCGGTCTTCACGACCGTCCCCACCAAGGAGAAGGTCGTCTTCCTCACCATCGACGACGGCGCCGAGAAGGACCCGGCGTTCCTGCGGATGATGAGCGACCTGCAGGTGCCGTACACCGCCTTCCTCAGCAACTACCTGATCAAGGACGACTACGGCTACTTCGAGCGGATGCAGGCAGAAGGCGTGGCCCTGAACAACCACACCCTCCACCACCCCTACCTCCCAGCCCTGTCCTACCTCCGCCAGAAGCGTGAGATCTGCGGCATGCAGGAGGTGATCGAGGAGCGCTACGGCAGGCGCCCGCTGCTCTTCCGCCCGCCCTTCGGCAACTACGACAGGAACACCCTGCGCGCCGCGAAGTACTGCGGCGTCGAGTACGTCCCCCTGTGGAACGAGGAGGTCTTCGTCGACCACTGGGAGTACCGCGAGTGGGACCAGAAGATCCGTCCGGGTGACATCGTCCTCACTCACTTCCGGGGGAGGGGGGACTGGAAGGGCACAATGCCCGACATGATCCGCCGATTCCTGAACAAGGTGACGGCCGAGGGGTATGCGGTGGCCCGGCTGGAGGACTACCTGTGAGATCGGGACCGGGCGCGGGGGCGCGGGCACTGGCGGCCGTCGTCATGGCCTACGCCCTGCTCACCGGCTGCGCCCGGTCGGCCGGGCCCGTCGACCCCGGCGGAGGCGGAGGCGGCCGGTCAGGCGGCACGGAGACGCACGACGCGCGTCCGGCGACGGCACCGACCCCCACGGCTGCGAAGAGGGCAACGCCCGCCGCACAGCCGTACCGCCGCTGGGGCCTGACCGCTCCACTGCCCGCGCCCCCGTCCCCGCCCGCCCGTCGGCCGCCGCCGCGGCGCGCGGGCGGCCCGCTGCCCGTCGTGGACCGCGTCCCCACCCGCGACAAGGTCGTCTTCCTCACCTACGACGACGGCGCCGAGAAGGACCCCCGCTTCGTCGACATGGTCCGCGAACTGCGGCTGCCCGTCAGCATGTTCCTCACGGACAGCGTGGCCGGCCCGGGCTACGGCCACTTCGCGCGCCTGCGCTCGGTGGGCGCGTCGATCCAGAACCACACCCTCGACCACGCCGCCCTGCGCGGTCTGCCATACGCCGGCCAGCGCGCCGAGATCTGCGGCCAGCAGAACAAACTCCGCGCCCGCTTCGGCATCCGCCCCCACCTCTTCCGCCCGCCCTACGGCACGTACGACACCACCACCCTCCGCGCGGCGGCCGACTGCGGGGTGACGGCGGTGGTGCTGTGGCGGACGGCGATGGAGGGCGACGGCGAACTGACGTACGCCCACGGCCCCGGCCACCTGCGCGCCGGCGACATCGTCTCGGTCCCTTCGGGTGAACCGGCGGGCTTGACGTTGAGAGAGCGGACGACCCGGCTGCTGAGGGAGATCCAGGCGAGGGGATTGGCGGTGGGACGTTTGGAGGACTACGTCTAGCGGATCTTTCTGGGCGCCGGCCAGCGACATCCAGCCCGTCCGGCGTTTGAGGACGAGGCCGTTCAGGCCGAAGGGGGGTCTGGGGGCACAGCCCCCAGAACGGCGTCCACGGCAACGCCGGCCACCAGAAACCCGGCCCGGCCAGCGCCGCGAATTAGCAGTCCGCTTGACCGAGTGCTAATCCCGGTCATAGTCTCGGCTCTGGCACTCCCCACTGGAGAGTGCCAACTACGCGACGGGCAGGTCCGGCACCCGCGACGACGGATCCACCTGGTCGCCACCTCAGACAGTTAACCCCGTGAGATCTCCGAAGGGGGAGGTCGGATCGTGACGACCACCAGCTCCAAGGTTGCCATCAAGCCGCTCGAGGACCGCATTGTGGTCCAGCCGCTCGACGCCGAGCAGACCACCGCCTCTGGCCTGGTCATCCCGGACACCGCCAAGGAGAAGCCCCAGGAGGGCGTCGTCCTGGCCGTGGGCCCGGGCCGCTTCGAGAACGGCGAGCGCCTGCCGCTCGACGTCAAGACCGGCGACATCGTGCTGTACAGCAAGTACGGCGGCACCGAGGTGAAGTACAACGGCGAGGAGTACCTCGTCCTCTCGGCTCGCGACGTGCTCGCGATCATCGAGAAGTAATTCACTTCAAGCATTCTCTGCTTGTGAGCTGCGCCCCGGGCCCCCGCGACCTTATGAAGCCGGGCGTCCGGGGCGCAGTTCGTTTCACCCACGTTTTCCGAGAGGGCTGAACCGCTCCCATGGCGAAGATCCTGAAGTTCGACGAGGACGCCCGTCGCGCCCTCGAGCGCGGCGTCAACAAGCTTGCCGACACGGTCAAGGTGACGATCGGCCCCAAGGGCCGCAACGTCGTCATCGACAAGAAGTTCGGCGCGCCCACCATCACCAACGACGGTGTCACGATCGCCCGTGAGGTCGAGATCGATGACCCGTACGAGAACCTCGGCGCCCAGCTGGTGAAGGAGGTGGCGACCAAGACCAACGACATCGCGGGTGACGGTACGACCACCGCCACCGTGCTGGCCCAGGCGCTGGTCCGCGAGGGCCTGAAGAACGTCGCCGCCGGTGCCTCCCCGGCCGCCCTGAAGAAGGGCATCGACGCGGCCGTCGCCGCCGTCTCCGAGGAGCTCCTCGCGACCGCCCGCCCGATCGACGAGAAGTCCGACATCGCCGCCGTGGCCGGCCTGTCCGCCCAGGACAGCCAGGTCGGCGAGCTCATCGCCGAGGCGATGGACAAGGTCGGCAAGGACGGTGTCATCACCGTCGAGGAGTCCAACACCTTCGGTCTGGAGCTGGACTTCACCGAGGGCATGGCCTTCGACAAGGGCTACCTGTCGCCGTACTTCGTGACGGACCAGGAGCGCATGGAGGCCGTCCTGGAGGACCCGTACATCCTCATCAACCAGGGCAAGATCTCCTCCATCCAGGACCTGCTGCCGCTGCTGGAGAAGGTCATCCAGTCGGGTGCCTCCAAGCCGCTGCTGATCATCGCCGAGGACGTCGACGGCGAGGCCCTGTCGACCCTGGTCGTCAACAAGATCCGCGGCACCTTCAACGCGGTCGCGGTCAAGGCCCCCGGCTTCGGTGACCGCCGCAAGGCGATGCTGCAGGACCTCGCGGTCCTCACCGGCGCCACGGTCATCTCCGAGGAGGTCGGCCTCAAGCTCGACCAGGCCGACCTGGACGTGCTGGGCTCCGCCCGCCGCGTCACCGTCACCAAGGACGACACCACGGTCGTCGACGGCGCCGGCGACTCCGCGGACGTCACGGGCCGCGTCGCCCAGATCAAGGCCGAGATCGAGAACACCGACTCCGACTGGGACCGCGAGAAGCTCCAGGAGCGCCTCGCCAAGCTGGCCGGCGGCGTGTGCGTGATCAAGGTCGGCGCCGCCACCGAGGTGGAGCTGAAGGAGAAGAAGCACCGTCTGGAGGACGCCATCTCCGCGACCCGCGCCGCGGTCGAGGAGGGCATCGTCTCCGGTGGTGGCTCCGCTCTGGTCCACGCCGTGAAGGTCCTGGAGGGCAACCTCGACAAGACCGGCGACGAGGCCACGGGTGTCGCGGTCGTCCGCAAGGCCGCCGTCGAGCCGCTGCGCTGGATCGCCGAGAACGCCGGCCTGGAGGGCTACGTCATCACCTCCAAGGTCGCCGAGCTGGAGAAGGGCCAGGGCTTCAACGCCGCCACCGGCGAGTACGGCGACCTGGTCAAGCAGGGCGTCATCGACCCGGTCAAGGTCACCCGCTCCGCCCTGGAGAACGCCGCCTCCATCGCCTCCCTGCTTCTCACGACCGAGACCCTGGTCGTCGAGAAGAAGGAAGAGGAGGAGCCGGCCGCCGCGGGCCACGGCCACGGCCACTCCCACTGAGCCCAGCCGCTCGTAGCGTGCAGCAAGAAGGCCCCGCCTCCGCACTCAGGTGCGGGAGCGGGGCCTTCCCCTTCGCGGGCGTCACTGACCGAGTACCCCCAGCTGCTCCAACAGACCCGCACGGTCGTAGATCCAGTGGGTCTCGCAGATCCGGCCTTCCCGGAACCGCTGCCAGGCCATGCCCTCCATGCTCACGTCCTGCCCGGTCGCCGGAATCCCCAGGAACTCGCCCTTGTGGCGCGCGGTCCACGTCCACCGGGTGCACACCTGGTCCTCCTGGGCCAGCTGGTCGTCGATCCGGAACGTGAAGTCGAAGGCGCCGTACCAGCCCGCGTACACCTCGCGCATCCCGTCGACCCCCTGCACGGGCCGCGGGTGCGACGGATCATGATCCACGTAGTCGTCGGTGAGGTGCTCCCCGATCCCCTCCGGCGTCATCTTCCCCATGGCCTCGAAGAAGCCCCGTGCCGCCAGGACGTTCAGCTGCTCGTCCCGTACGACGTCGAGATCGGTGAAGGTCGGAGTCTCCTCGCAGAGCGCGATCATCTCCCGGAAGATCCGATCGGTCTCGGGCAGATTCGAGTTCCGCATCGCCTCCTCGTACGACGGAAACTCCACGATCTCGATGAAGTGCGCGGAGTCCGACCGGTCCTTCCCGATGATGTCGTGCGTCGCCGTCCGCTTCCCCTTGGTCTGCTCGACCCACCTGTCCATCAGCCGGTTCATCTCGTCGAAGCGGCTGGTCCTGCAGTCGATGAGCTGCACGAAGGTCATGACTTCGTCGCCTCCCGGTGCCATGGGCGCGCTGGACGGCACCATTCTCCTCGCGGCAGGGGCGCGGTGCCTGTCGGGCTCTCTGCCGGGGTTCTCTGCCGGGCTCCCCTACTGCGGCCCGTACTTGCGCCCCGTCCTGGAGCTGATCCCCCCGAGCATCCCCCGGGGCACCAACTTCGCCGCCCCCAGCAGCACCTTGTACCGAGGGTCCGGAATCGACAGGGACTTCCCGCGCGCCAGATCCCCGAGCGCCGCCGCCACCAGCTTGTCCGCATCCAGCCACATCCACGCCGGGATGTTGTCCGTCCCCATCCCGGCCCGCTCATGGAACTCGGTGCGCACGAACCCCGGGCACAGCACCATCAACCGGACCCCGCTCCCGGCCAGATCCCTCGCCGCCCCCTGAGTGAACTGCACGACCCACGCCTTGGACGCGCCGTATGTCCCGCGCGGCACGAAGGCCGCCACTGAGGCGACGTTCACGACACCGCCCCGCCCCCGCTCCCGCATCGCCTCCGTCGCCGCCGACGTCAGCCGCAGTACGGCCTCGCAGTGCACCTTGAGCATCTTCAGCTCGTCGGCCATGGGGACGTCGAGGTAGCGGCCCTTGTTGCCGAAGCCGGCGTTGTTGATCAGCAGGTCGACGGGGTTGCGGCGGTCGCCGAGGCGGGCGGCGACGGTCTCGATGCCGGTGTCCTCCGCGAGGTCGGCCGTCAGCACCTCCGCCTCGATGCCGTGGCGGTCGTGCAGTTCGGTCGCCTGCTCGCGCAGCCGCTTGGTGTCCCGGGCCACCAGGACGAGGTCGTGCCCGTCAGCCGCAAGCCGCCGCGCGAACGCGGCGCCGATGCCCGCGGTCGATCCCGTAATCAATGCCGTTGTCATGGCGCAAGATTAGTGACCCGGACTGTGGACATCCGCTTTCCTCCGGCGACCGGCAGTCAAAGCGCCCATGTGCTCTTCGGCGACATGTCCAAGGCCCGCTTATGCTCGACCTGTGATCGAGGCTCGTCATCTCCGTGTGCTGCGCGCCGTCGCCGCCACCGGCTCCTTCTCCGCGGCGGGCCGCGAACTGGGCTGCACCCAGCCCGCCGTCAGCCAGCAGATGAAGGCCCTGGAGGCGTCCGTCGGCACGCCCCTGCTGATCCGCAGCGGTCGCGAGATGCGGCTGACCCAGGCCGGTGAGGCGCTGGTGCGGCACGCCGCCGGGATCCTCGCCGGGCTCACCGCCGCCGAGGAGGAGGTCGCCGCCATCGCCGGTCTGCGCGCCGGACGCGTCCGCCTCGTCTCCTTCCCCAGCGGCAGCTCGACCCTCGTCCCGACCGCCCTCGCCGCGCTGCGCGCCGCACACCCCGGCACCCGAGTCTCGCTGGAGGAGGCCGAGCCGCCGCAGTCCGTCGAGCTGCTGCGCGAGGGCGACTGCGACGTGGCCCTCGCCTTCCGGTACGAGGGCGCTGCCCAGGAAGGAGAGTGGGACGACCTCGTCGTACGCCCCCTGCTGACCGACCGGCTCGTCGCCCTCGTACCCGAACGTCACCGGCTCGCGCGCACCGCGCCGTCGGGTTCCATCGCCATCGGGGAGCTCGCGGCCGAGCCATGGATCGCCGGATGCCCGCGCTGTCGGGGCCAGTTGATCGAGGTGTGCGAGAGCGCCGGCTTCACGCCCCGCATCGACTTCGCCACCGACGACTATCCGGCGGTCGTCGGCCTGGTGGGCGCCGGCCTGGGCGTGGCCGTCCTTCCCCAGCTCGCCGTCGAGTCCGTACGACCGCGGGGGGCGCGCATGGTGCGGCTGGAACCGGCGGTCCGGCGGGAGATCGTCGCGCTCACCCTGCCCGACCTGGCGCAGGTGCCGGCCGTGGCGGTGACGCTGGAGCAGCTGGCGCGCGCGGCCACCCGCTAGTGAACGTAGGTGCACACGTGCGCGTGCCCTCTTGAAGAAACGTTCCTTCAGTTGTGGGAGGCGGACTCCCCGCCGGTCGTCGCCGCCGAGACCAGCCGGTTGCGCGCCCGCCCCATGAGCTCCTCACGCTCGTCCTCGGTCAGGCCGCCCCAGACGCCGTACGGTTCGCGCACCGCCAACGCGTGCGCCGCGCACTGCGCGCGCACCGGGCACCTCATGCAGACCTCCTTGGCCGAGTTCTCACGAGCACTCCGGGCCGCACCGCGCTCGCCCTCCGGATGGAAGAAGAGCGAGCTGTCCACCCCGCGACAGGCAGCCAGGAGCTGCCAGTCCCACAGGTCCGCGTTCGGTCCGGGAAGGCGGGAGAAATCTGCCATTGCGTGACCCCTTGTAGCCGTTCTGGGCGGATACGGTGTCCACGACCGTACATCTACGATCTAAGGAGATGAAAATATGACTCATTGCGAATCTAGCCTCAGACGCCAACAAATGGGAAGAAAAAGGGCTGAATGGGGCATGGGTTGTGATGAAACGTTGTGGGTCCGTCGTGCATGTCTGCACCGTGTCCGCCCCCTCACGTAGAGTGCCGAAGATGGCACACGGCCCCGTAACTCTTTCGAGTGACCGTCGTTGAGAGGGCGGAGGCGGTCGAAGGAATACACGCTCGGGCAGGCGTCCGAGACGGTCGACCGCACAGGTGACGATTTCGTACCAGCCTGGAGGCTCAAGGTGACGTGCATCAGCTGCGGAGGGCGGCCATGACATCCGTCCTCGTCTGCGACGACTCCCCGCTTGCCCGAGAGGCGCTCCGCCGCGCGGTCGCGACCGTGCCCGGCGTCGAGCGCGTGACGACGGCGGCCAACGGCGAGGAAGTCCTCCGCCGCTGGGGCGCCGACCGCTCGGACCTGATCCTGATGGACGTACGCATGCCCGGTCTGGGCGGCGTCGAGACCGTGCGGCGGCTGCTGTCCGCCGACCCCGGTGCGCGCATCATCATGCTCACCGTCGCCGAGGACCTGGACGGCGTGGCCCTCGCGGTCGCCGCGGGCGCGCGGGGCTACCTTCACAAGGACGCCTCGCGAGCGGAGTTGCGGGCGACCGTCACGCAGGCCCTTGCCGATCCGACCTGGCGGCTGGCCCCGCGGCGGCTGCGGTCCGCCGAGATGGGTGCGGCGCCGACGCTTACGGCGCGTGAGATCCAGGTGCTCGAGGGTATGAGCCATGGTCGATCCAACGCGGAGATCGGTCGGGAGCTGTTCCTCTCGGAGGACACCGTGAAGACGCACGCGCGGCGGCTGTTCAAGAAGCTCGGCGCTTCGGACCGGGCCCACGCGGTGGCGCTCGGGTTCCGTTGGGGTCTGGTTCGCTGAGAGCTCGGTCCTGCAGACCGTTGCTGTGTCCGGGTCGTATGTGGCTGGTCGCGCAGTTCCCCGCGCCCCTTTGGGGGCGCGGTTGCGGGGTCGGTCAAAGTGGCTCTGTCGGTGCCCGGTGCTCGTTTCGGCGCGGATGCCGCATCCTTGAGATGTGGAGTCTCTCGGGGACGAGTCGGTCGAGCGGAAGGGGAGGGCGCAGGGGATGAGTTCCGGCGCACTTGCTCATAACGCTTCGGTGCACAACAACGGACACGATGCCGCGGACCGTACGGCCGCAAGGCACCATGGACCGATGCGCGACGACGAGGCGGCGAGTGCCGCAGGGGCGATCGGTGCACTCGTCCATCGCGCCGTCGACGGAGACGAGCAGGCCACACACGACCTGCTCGCCCATGTCCACCCCCTGGCGTTGCGCTACTGCCGCACCCGGCTGTCCCGCCTGCCGGGCGACGCGCGGCACTTCGTGGAGGACCTCGCGCAGGAGGTCTGCGTCGCCGTCCTGCTCGCGCTGCCGCGCTACCGGGACACCGGCCGCCCCTTCGAGGCGTTCGTCTTCGCGATCGCCGCGCACAAGGTGGCCGACCTGCAGCGGGCGGCGATGCGACACCCCGGCTCGACGGCGGTTCCGTCCGACGAGATGCCGGAACGCCCGGACGACTCCCTCGGCCCGGAGGAGCGGGCGCTGCTGAGCAGCGACGCCGAGTGGGCCAAGAAGCTGCTGGCCAACCTCCCCGAGAACCAGCGGGAGCTGTTGCTGCTGAGGATCGCGGTGGGGTTGACCGCGGAAGAGACGGGTCAGATGTTGGGAATGTCACCCGGCGCGGTCCGGGTGGCCCAGCACAGGGCGCTGAGCAGGCTGCGAGCGCTGGCCGAGCAGTAGCGCTCCCGGTAGCGCTCCCTTGCGTGCGCCCCCAAATGAACAGGCTTCTCCTCGGTTCCGTACGAACATACGAAGCCCGGAGCCATACAGAACCGTGGAATTTGCGAGCCGTGCTTCCCGTTAGCATGGACATCCGCACCGATCAAGGCCATTTGGGGAAGGTGTCATGACTGCAAACGTCGACGGAGTGCCCGGTAAATTCGCGACACTCGGGCTGACCTACGACGACGTGCTGCTGCTGCCGGGCGCATCCGAGGTGCTCCCCAACGCGGTCGACACCTCGTCCCGTATCTCCCGCAACGTCCGGGTGAACATCCCCCTCCTCTCGGCCGCCATGGACAAGGTGACCGAGTCCCGCATGGCGATCGCGATGGCCCGCCTCGGCGGCGTCGGCGTGCTGCACCGCAACCTCTCCGTCGAGGACCAGGTCAACCAGGTCGATCTGGTGAAGCGGTCCGAGTCCGGCATGGTCACCGACCCGATCACGGTGCACCCGGAGGCGACCCTCGCCGAGGCCGACGCCCTGTGCGCCAAGTTCCGGATCAGCGGCGTCCCCGTCACCGACCCGGCCGGCAAGCTGCTCGGCATCGTCACCAACCGGGACATGGCCTTCGAGAGCGACCGCAGCCGTCAGGTGCGCGAGGTCATGACGCCGATGCCGCTGGTCACCGGCCAGGTCGGCATCTCGGGCAGCGACGCGATGGAGCTGCTGCGCCGCCACAAGATCGAGAAGCTTCCCCTGGTCGACGAGGCGGGCGTCCTCAAGGGCCTCATCACGGTCAAGGACTTCGTCAAGGCGGAGAAGTACCCCAACGCCGCCAAGGACTCCGAGGGCCGCCTCCTCGTCGGTGCCGCCGTCGGCGCCAGCCCCGAGGCCCTGGAGCGGGCCCAGGCGCTCGCCGAGGCCGGGGTGGACTTCCTGGTCGTCGACACCTCGCACGGCCACAGCAGCAACGCCCTCAGCTGGATGTCGAAGATCAAGTCCAGCGTCGGCGTCGACGTGATCGGCGGCAACGTCGCCACCCGTGACGGCGCCCAGGCGCTGATCGACGCCGGTGTCGACGGCATCAAGGTCGGTGTCGGACCGGGCTCCATCTGTACCACCCGCGTGGTCGCCGGCATCGGCGTCCCGCAGGTCACCGCCATCTACGAGGCCTCCCTCGCCGCCCGCCCCGCGGGCATCCCGCTGATCGGCGACGGCGGCCTGCAGTACTCCGGCGACATCGGCAAGGCGCTCGCCGCCGGTGCCGACACCGTGATGCTGGGCTCGCTGCTCGCGGGCTGCGAGGAGTCCCCGGGCGAGCTGCTCTTCATCAACGGCAAGCAGTTCAAGTCGTACCGCGGCATGGGCTCCCTGGGCGCCATGCAGTCCCGCGGCCAGGGCCGGTCGTACTCCAAGGACCGCTACTTCCAGGCCGAGGTCGCCTCCGACGACAAGCTCGTGCCCGAGGGCATCGAGGGCCAGGTGCCCTACCGCGGCCCGCTGGCCAACGTGCTGCACCAGCTCGTCGGCGGGCTGCGCCAGACCATGGGCTACGTGGGCGCGGCGACCATCGGCGAGATGGAGACCAAGGGCCGCTTCGTGCGGATCACCTCCGCGGGCCTCAAGGAGAGCCACCCGCACGACATCCAGATGACGGTCGAGGCGCCGAACTACAGCCGCAGCAAGTAGTCGCCAGGCGTCGCGAAGGGCGGTCCCGGAAGCACCGGGGCCGCCCTTGCCGTGCCCGTCGGCGATACTGGAAGACGCTGAACGCATCAGGGAAAGGCCACAGACGTGACTGAGATCGAGATCGGGCGCGGCAAGCGCGGCCGCCGGGCGTACGCCTTCGACGACATCGCCGTCGTCCCCAGCCGCCGTACGCGGGACCCGAAGGAGGTCTCGATCGCCTGGCAGATCGACGCCTACCGCTTCGAGCTGCCCTTCCTGGCCGCCCCCATGGACTCGGTCGTCTCCCCGGCCACCGCGATCCGCATCGGCGAGCTCGGCGGCCTCGGCGTGCTGAACCTCGAAGGCCTGTGGACGCGGTACGAGGACCCGCAGCCGCTGCTCGACGAGATCGCCGCGCTGCCCACCGAGGCCGCCACGCGCCGCCTCCAGGAGATCTACGCCGCTCCCATCAAGGAGGAGCTGATCGGGCAGCGCATCAAGGAGGTGCGCGACTCGGGCGTGGTCACGGCCGCCGCGCTCTCCCCGCAGCGCACGGCCCAGTTCTCCAAGGCGGTCGTCGACGCCGGCGTGGACATCTTCGTCATCCGCGGTACGACGGTCTCGGCGGAGCACGTCTCCGGTGCGCACGAGCCGCTGAACCTGAAGCAGTTCATCTACGAGCTCGACGTCCCGGTGATCGTCGGCGGCTGCGCCACGTACACCGCCGCCCTGCACCTGATGCGCACCGGCGCGGCGGGCGTCCTGGTCGGCTTCGGCGGCGGCGCGGCGCACACCACGCGCAACGTGCTCGGCATCCGCGTCCCGATGGCCACGGCCGTCGCGGATGTGGCCGCGGCCCGCCGCGACTACATGGACGAGTCCGGCGGCCGGTACGTGCACGTGATCGCGGACGGCGGCGTCGGCTGGTCCGGCGACCTGCCCAAGGCGATCGCCTGCGGCGCCGACTCCGTGATGATGGGCTCCCCGCTCGCCCGCGCCACGGACGCGCCGGGCAAGGGGAACCACTGGGGCATGGAGGCGGTCAACGAGGATCTGCCGCGCGGCAAGAAGGTCGACCTGGGCACGGTCGGCACGATCGAGGAGGTGCTGACGGGTCCGTCGCACACTCCCGACGGCTCGATGAACTTCTTCGGCGCCCTGCGGCGGGCCATGGCGACGACCGGGTACAGCGAGCTGAAGGAGTTCCAGCGGGTCGAGGTGACGGTCGCGGACTCGCAGCACATGCGGTAGGCGTTACGCGGTTACGCCGCTGCTTCTGCGGCGTCTGCGTCAGGGAAGGGCCGGTCACTCCGGGTGGGGTGACCGGCCCTTTTGTGTGCCCAAGTGGGCTTGGGCGGGGGCGTGTTGTGCCGGAGGGGGCGCGTGGTTGCGTTTGGGGCGAATGTGGGCTGAACGGGCGAAGGGGGGCGGTAGTGTCGGTGATCGGCGACCCGGCTCTCGGGGCGCCCCCTTCCAAGGACATGGTCCGGACCCCGCCCTCGGGGCCCGGACCGAAATCCAATGAACCGTTCACCGGGCCACTGGGCGGCGTCATGGAAGGGGGCGCACCCATGGGTCGTCACCGCAAGCCCACCCGCTGGGACCGCACTTGGCTTCGGCTGGTGAAGTTCCGGAGGAGGTGCATCTTGTGGTACTACGGACGGTGAGCGGCCGCCCCTATAACAGCTAGGGGCGGACACCCGTAACCCGTTCGGAGCCCATCGCAGTGGCCACTGTGGTGGGCTCCACCCTTTGGTGGGCCGGTGAGCGGCCGCCCCTATGAAAGCTAGGGGCGGACACTTCGTGAATCGCCCGGGAGCCTGAGCAGTACTGCATTACCGGCTGCTTTGGGCTCCACCTCTCCACACGGTACCGGCGCAGCATGCCCCACGCCACCAACCCCGGAGGCTCGCGCACCCCACGCGCCCCCCTTCACAACCGATGCGCCGCCCCCGTAGGCGCCGCCCCCCGCGTGTCCAGCAGCAGCTGCGCCTTCACCGACAGCCCCTGAAGGTCATACGTCCGATGCTGCTGAAGCAGGATCGTGAGGTCGGCCTCCGCGACGGCTTCGTACAGCGCGTCCGCGCGCGGTACCGGGCGGTCCAGGACGCTCCAGGAGGCGACGTAGGGGTCGTGGAAGCTGATGCAGGCGCCCAGCTCCAGCAGGCGCGTGGCGACCTCGTGGGCGGGGGTGGACTGCTGGTCGGCGACGTCGGGCTTGTAGGTGACGCCGAGGAGGAGGATGCGGGCGCCGCGCACGGACTTGCCGTGCTCGTTGAGGAGGGTGGCGGCGCGCTGGATGACGTAGCGGGGCATCTGGCCGTTGACCTGCTGGGCCAGCTCGACCATGCGCAGGGTGCGGCCGGCGGGGCCGGTGAGGTCCTGGGGGACGGCGTGGCCGCCGACGCCGGGCCCGGGACGGAAGGCCTGGAAACCGAACGGTTTGGTCTCCGAGCAGCGGATGACGTCCCACACGTCGATGCCCAAGTCGTGGCAGAGGACGGCCATTTCGTTGACGAGGGCGATGTTGACGTGCCGGAAGTTGGTCTCCAGTACCTGCACGGTCTCCGCCTCGCGCACTCCACGCGCGCGTACCACCTTGTCGGTGAGACGGCCGTAGAAGGCCGCCGCCGACTCGGTGCACGCGGGGGTGAGGCCGCCGATGACCTTGGGGGTGTTGGCGGGCGTGAAGTCACGGTTGCCGGGGTCGACGCGGCTGGGGGAGTAGGCCAGGTGGAAGTCGCGGCCGGCGCGCAGCCCCGAGCCCTCTTCGAGGAGCGGGCGCAGGACGTCCTCGGTCGTGCCCGGGGGTACGGGCGACTCCAGGATGACGGTGGTGTGCGGGCGGAGTCTTTCGGCCAGGGTGCGGGCGGCCGTCTCCAGCTGGCTCAGATCGAGCCCGCCGTCGGCGCCGCGCGGGGTCGGCGGGCAGATGACGGCGGTGCGTACGCGGCCGAGCTCGGCGGGGTTGGTGGCGTGCCGGAAGCCCCCCGAGAGCATCCGGCGCAGTTCGGCGGGGCTGAGGGAGACGGACTCGGGCCCGATCCGGTAACCGAGCGTGGGGATGCCGGCGGCGACGGCGGCCTTGGCCAGCGGCAGGCCGTACGGGCCCAGTCCGATGACGGCGAGATCTGAGGGCATGGCGTGGGCCGTCCTTCCCAATAACCGAAGCGGGGCAGGTGCGCAAGCCCTGTGGACAGAACGAGGGGCCGCAATGTCAGACTAGGAGTAAATATGACCGATTTGCGGGATTGAATGATCGCGTTTCCTTGTGTGTTGTCCACAGGCTGGGGGTGAGTGGTGGCTGAAGTCGGGCAACCCGGTCAGAATTTGGGCATGGGGGGTACGAACCGGGCTTCGCCCGACGGGTGCGGCCTACGCGACCGATGAGCGGGAGGCAGCGGTGAGGACAGCGACACTGGGGCCGGCGGAGCGCGCCGAGTCACTGGCGGCAATGGCCGAGCGCGAGCTGGACCTACTGGTCGTGGGCGGTGGCGTCGTGGGTGCGGGCACCGCCCTCGACGCGGCGACCCGAGGACTGTCCACCGGCCTGGTCGAGGCCCGTGACTGGGCCTCGGGCACGTCCAGCAGGTCCAGCAAGCTGATCCATGGCGGCCTGCGCTATCTGGAGATGCTCGACTTCGCGCTCGTGCGGGAGGCGCTGAAGGAGCGCGGACTCCTGCTGGAGCGGCTGGCTCCCCATCTGGTGAAGCCGGTCCCCTTCCTGTATCCCCTGCAGTACAAGGGCTGGGAGCGGCTGTACGCGGGGTGCGGTGTCCTGCTCTACGACGCCATGTCGATGGCCCGCACCCATGGCCGGGGCCTGCCCCTGCACCGCCACCTGAGCCGCCGTCACGCCCTGCAGGTCGCCCCCGCCCTGAAGAAGGAGGCGCTGGTCGGTGCCCTGCAGTACTACGACGCGCAGATGGACGACGCCCGCTATGTGGCCACCCTCGTCCGTACGGCGGCGGCCTACGGCGCGAAGGTCGCCAACCGCGCGCGCGTGACCGGGTTCCTGCGCGAGGGCGAACGCGTCGTCGGGGCCCGGGTGCAGGACGTCGAGGCGGGCGGGGAGTACGAGATCAGGGCCCAGCAGATCGTCAACGCGACCGGTGTGTGGACCGACGACACCCAGTCGATGGTGGGGGAGCGCGGGCAGTTCCACGTCCGCGCCTCCAAGGGCATCCACCTGGTCGTCCCCAAGGACCGCATCCACTCCACGACGGGCCTGATCCTGCGCACCGAGAAGTCCGTGCTGTTCGTCATCCCCTGGGGCCGGCACTGGATCGTCGGCACGACCGACACCGACTGGGACCTCGACAAGGCCCACCCGGCCGCGTCCAGCGCCGACATCGACTACCTGCTGGAACACGTCAACTCGGTGCTCGCGGTGCCCCTGACCCGCGACGACGTGGAGGGGGTGTACGCCGGGCTGCGGCCCCTGCTCGCCGGTGAGTCGGACGCCACCAGCCAACTGTCGCGCGAGCACACCGTGGCGCACCCAGTGCCGGGGCTCGTCGTCGTGGCCGGCGGCAAGTACACGACGTACCGGGTGATGGCCAAGGACGCGGTGGACGCGGCCGTGCACGGTCTCGACATGCGGGTCGCCGAGTGCGTGACGGAGGACATTCCGCTGGTGGGCGCCGAGGGGTACCGCGCGCTGTGGAACGCGCGGGCGCGGATCGCGGCGCGGACGGGGATTCATGTGGTGCGGGTGGAGCACCTGTTGAACCGGTACGGAGCGCTGGCCGAGGAGGTGCTCGAACTCATCGCCGCCGATGCCGCACTGGGCGAACCCCTGCAGTCCGCCGACGACTATCTGCGCGCCGAGATCGTGTACGCCGCCTCGCACGAAGGGGCGCGGCATCTGGACGACGTGCTGACGCGGCGGACACGCATCTCGATCGAGACCTTCGACCGGGGGACGCGGTGCGCCCGCGAGGCGGCCGAGCTGATGGCGCCGGTGCTGGGCTGGGACAAGGACCACATCGAGCGCGAGATCCAGCACTACGAGAAGCGGGTGGAGGCCGAGCGGGAGTCGCAGCGGCAGCCGGACGACCTGACGGCGGACGCGGCGCGGTTGGGGGCGCCGGACATCGTGCCGTTGTAGGCCTGAGGTGCCGCTGTGAATCTGACGTGACGCTGTAGGTCCGAGCTGGAGGCTCGCGGGGCGAACGTCACTCGGATGGGTGACGGGAGTGGGGATCTCTGCTCGGACCTCGGCCGTTCTATCTGGTGCGAGGGCAGAACTCGGCGGCGAGCAGCCGGGGTTCGAGACCGGGATCTGCGATCGCCGTCGTGTTCACCCGGAAGGTCAGGACGCGACGACCGCCGACGGCGGCCGCGGAGCGCACGTAGCTGCCGGAGATGCGCCCGTTGTGCCCCCATACGACGGTGCCGCACGGCAACTTCACGGGAAAGAGCCCCATGCCGTACGCGCCATGTGCGGCACGGGTGTCGAGCATCTCGCGCAGCCAGTGCGGGGGCAGCAGCCGGCCGGCGAGCAGCGCGGAGTAGAAGCGGTCGAGGTCGGTGAGCGTGGTCACCAGCTCGCCCGCGGCCCCGGCCACCCGTGGGTCGAGCTCGGTGACATCGGTCCCGTCGGTGGCGTAGGCACGGCCGTGCGGGAAGGGAAGAGACGTGCGGGATCCAGGGAAGGAGGTGCCGGTCAGACCCAGCGGAGCGATGATGCGGCGCTCGGCCTCGGCGGCGTAGGAGCGGCCGGTGACCTGCTCGACGACCAGGCCGAGCAGTACGTAGTTGGTGTTCGAGTAGGAGTAGCTGCCGCGTTCGGCAGGGGGGTGGGTGAGTGCGATGCGTACGGCCTGAAGCGGGGTGACGGGGACGGTGCCCCCGGTCTCGGCGGTGAATTCGTACAGGCCGCTGGTGTGGGTCAGCAGGGAACGAAGGGTCAGCGCGCGCCCGTCGTTGCCCGCTCCGCGCACCAGGCCCGGTAGATACCGCTCCACCGTGTCGGAGAGGGACAGCTGTCCTTCGGCGGCCAGTTGCAGGACGACCGTCGCGATGAAGCTCTTCGTGAGGCTGCCGGCGCGGAAGTGGTCGGTGAGCGCGATGCCCTGTCCGGCCTGGGCATAGCGGGTGCCGGTCTGGTCGCGGGCCAGCAGGGCCGCGGCGGGGGCCTTGCCCTTGGTGACGAGTTGCGGGAGGAGAGCGCCCGACGGCCGGGGCGAAGGCGCCGACGAGGCGAGCGGGGCCAGACCGAGGAGTGCCGCGGACACCAGACTAAGGAGGGACACGGACACGAAAGAGCTGCTCAGAAGCGTCCGAAACAGGGGTGTCGCCGGTCGTGCCATGCGGGTTCCTTCCCTTGCCGTGGCCCATCATGCCGGTCGGCGGAATGTGCGATTCAGCGGGGCTCGGGTGCACCGGGGGACGGGAGGGTCGGGTGGTGCGGTGGCGTTGCGGGGCCAGGGGCACCCTGGGCGTGGGGCACTTGTCGGGTGAGAGACAATGGAGGCTCTGTCAGGGCGGGTTGTATGAGGGGACGCATGTCGGAGGCGGAGCGGGCGGGGACATCTCGTCAGGACACTCGTCAGGACAACCACGAGCGTCTCCTCGCGGGGCGGTATCGGCTGGGCGGTGTGCTCGGCCGGGGCGGCATGGGCACGGTGTGGCGTGCCGAGGACGAGACCCTGGGGCGGACGGTCGCGGTCAAGGAGCTGCGGTTCCCGTCGAACATCGACGAGGACGAGAAGCGGCGGCTGATCACGCGCACGTTGCGTGAGGCCAAGGCGATCGCGCGGATCCGCAACAACAGTGCGGTGACGGTGTTCGACGTCGTCGAGGAGGACGACCGGCCGTGGATCGTGATGGAGCTCGTCGAGGGCAAGTCGCTCGCCGAGGTCATCCGTGAGGACGGCCTCCTGGAGCCCAAGCGGGCGGCAGAGGTCGGCCTGGCCATCCTCGACGTGCTGCGGTCCGCGCACCGTGAGGGCATCCTGCACCGCGACGTGAAGCCGTCGAACGTCCTGCTGGAGTCCGACACCGACCGGGTCGTGCTCACCGACTTCGGCATCGCGCAGGTCGAGGGCGACCCGTCCATCACCTCGACCGGCATGCTCGTCGGCGCGCCCTCCTACATCTCCCCGGAACGGGCCCGCGGCCACAAGCCGGGCCCGGCGGCCGACCTCTGGTCGCTGGGCGGGCTGTTGTACGCGTCGGTCGAGGGTGCGCCGCCGTACGACAAGGGCTCCGCGATCGCCACGCTCACGGCGGTGATGACCGAGCCGCTGGAGGAGCCGAAGAACGCGGGACCGCTGAAGGACGTCATCTACGGCCTGCTCACCAAGGACCCCGCCAAGCGGCTCGACGACGCCGGTGCGCGCGCGATGCTCAACGCCGTCATCCATGCGCCCGAGCCCAAGGACGAGCCGGAGCCGCTGGACGCGACGAAGGTCGTGCCGTTGCCGCCGCAGCCCGATGGGCCTGAGGGCAAGAGGCGTTCGGGTGCGGGTACCGGATCTGGGTCTGGCTCCGGGGCCGGTGGCAAGCGGGGCGAGGAGGCCGGGGAGCGGTTGCGCGGGGCGCTGAGGTCCGTGCGGAAGGCCGCGGTGAGTGCGGGTGCGGCCGGGGCGGCTGCGGCTCGTGCCAAGTCCGGGAGTGAGACGGCTGCTTCGGGGGCGGGCGCGCAGGGTGGCCGCGAGGGGGCGGCCGGTGGGTCGTCCACGGGAGTGGGCGGGGCCACGACGTCTTCGGGGGCGGGGGCTTCGGGCCGGTCGTCCGAGGCCGGGGCCAAGTCGGCTGCCGGGTCCGCTGCAAGTGCCGGTGCCGGTGCCGGTGCTGGCGCTGCTGTGAGTGCGGGTGGCGGCGGTAGTGCCGGTGGCGGTGGGCGGGATGGCAAGGCGGCGAACGGGCAGGCAGAGGGGCGGAGTTCGGGGTGGCCCGTGATGACGCCGCCGGATCTGCCACCGCGCCCCGCGCCGAGGGCGCCGCTGACCGATGTGGTGCCGAAGCGGACGTTGGTGATCATCGCGGTGGTCGTGGTGCTCGCCGTGATCGGAGTGGTGCTGGCCGTTGCCTTCAACGGTGATGACGGCTCGAAGGCGTCGGCGAGCGGTGGCGGCTCCGCCAAGGCTTCGGCCGACGCGAGTGCCGACACCAAGCAGGACAAGGGCAGCGGTACGCATACGGACGGTGCTGAGTCCGGGAGCACGGAGAAGGGGTCCGGTTCCGGGGCGGAGGCCGGGAGTACGCCGAGTGCCGGGGCGAGCGCGACCGGTGGGAGCGGGGCCGAGGCGGGATCCGGGAGCGACAGCGGGGTCGCGTCGACCCACAAGGGGAGCCAGGGGTACTCGATCGGGCTGCCCGAGGGATGGAAGTTCCAGACCGCGGGGTCGGCGGGGGACCGGTTCACCGGGCCCGACGGGCAGAAGCTGCTCGTCGCCTGGACGACCACGCCGAAGGGCGACCCGGTGGCGGACTGGAAGGACCAGGAGCAGTACATGACGCGCTCCCAGTACAAGAAGATCCGCATAGAGAAGGTGGACTACCGCAGCTGGAACACGGCCGACTGGGAGTTCACCTATGTCGAGAACGGGACGAAGTACCGGACGATCGACCGGGGGTTCGTCGTGAACGACCAACTCGGATATGCGCTGATGTACACCGCGAAGGGCGCGAACTGGGGCAGCGAGCTGCGCAAGGAGACGTGGCGGACGCTGGCGGATTCCTTCCGGCCGAAGTCGTGAAGTGAGCTGGTCCCGGTCCGGGGTGGTGACGGCCGGGGGTTGCGACAGCCGGGTTTGAGCCGTGAGATCCGGCAACCCTCTTTGCGGGTTGCCTCTGGCACGTATCGTGAATGATTGCGGACCGTACGCATCCAGTCGTGCGTTCGGAATACGGCGCAAGGCGAACGGGAATGACCAACCGGGCGGCCGGGGGAGGCAACGTGGACGACTATGCGGGTCGGGTGCTCGCCGACCGCTACCGCCTGCCGCTGCCGCCCTCCGACGAGTACGAACTCACCGAGACCCGGGCCTTCGACACATACAGCGGGCAGGAAGTCCTCGTCCGGCAGGTGCCGTTGCCGGAGGTCGTCGAGGCCGAAGTGCTCGACGCCGAGGGGCTGCCCGACGGGTTCACCGCACGGGACACGCGGGACCGCGGGGCCGGGCGACGGCCCACGGGGCGTTCGAGTGCGCGTCGGCCGACCGATCCCGCCGTGCGGCGCGCGGTGGAGGCGGCGCAGGCCGCGGCGCGGATCCCCGACCATCCTCGGCTGGACCAGGTCTTCGACGTGTTCGCCGACGGCGGGTCGCTGTGGATAGTGAGCGAGTTGGTGGGCGCGCGTCCGCTGGCCGCGTTGCTTGCCGAGGCGCCGTTGACGGCGTACCGGGCGGCCGAGGTGGCCTCCGACGTCCTCATGGCGCTCCGGGTGCTGCACGCCCATGGCTGGGTCCACCGGAACATCACCGCGCGCACGGTGCTCATCTGTGACGACGGCCGGGTGATGCTCACCGGGCTCGCGGTCGGCGCCGCGGAGGAGGCACTGTGCGGCTATGACCCGGTGCCGGTCGAGGACGGTGACGGCGGGGTCGGGGCCGGGTCTGGGCCTGAGGCCGGGACGTTCGGTGGCGGGCCGGTTTCGGGTGGCGGCTTCGGCGGGTCCGGTGCCGGTGGCGCGGATCCCGAGGCTGCCCGGCGGGCCGCCATCGAGGCGCGTGCAGCCGGAGGGTTGCCGGTGCCCGGGGCCGACGCGGGCAACGGTACTGGAGGGTCCGGTGCGGCACCGGGCGATGCCCTCGATACCGGTGGGGACATCAGGGCCGCGCGGGCCGGAGCGATCGCCGCGTATCGGGCGGGGGCCCGTGCGGCGGCCCGGGTGCAGGAGTCCCAGCAGAACGGACGGCCGGCGTTGCCCGGGGCCCGCTCGGCGCCCGAAGGCGGCCCGGCCCCGCTGGCCAACGGATCGGCGCAGCAGCCGTACCCCTCCGGCAACGGCATCGCCACGCCCTCGGGCCAGATCGCCGACCCGTACGGCGTCCAGGCCACGCCCTGGCACGGTGCGGCGCCCCGAAGCGGGGCGGTCGGCGGTGCGCCGACGGACGAGGACCGTGACCGTACGGCACTTCCGCCGGCGGGCCCGGGTGCCCAGCTCGGCCTCGGCCCACGTGCTGACACGGGCGTACCGGGCACCGGCCAAGAGCCCCCACCGGGCGTCGGTGGCTCCCTTTTCGGCGGCGCTCCCGCTGCCGGTGGCTCCCCCTTCGGCGGCGCTCCCGCTGCCGCCCCCGGGGCGACCCCGGCTGCGGGTGCCCCCGCTCCGGGCACCGACGGTTTCCCCACGCGAGGTCTGCCCGCTCCCGACGCCGACGGCTTCCCCACCCGCGGCCTGCCCGCTCCCGGCATCGGCAGCTTCCCTACGCAGGGTTCGGCTCCCGGCATCCCCGCCCCCACCCCCCATGGCACCCCCACTCCACCCCCCGCCCAAAACTCCCACCCCCCGACCCGTTGGGACGACCTCGTCGCCCGCACCCCCGCCGCGCACCGCGGTCCCACCACCGCACTCGCCGCGGAGCGGGCGCGGCAGGCGCGGATGGCTGTGGTCGGGCCCGTGACCGAGCGGTGGGCGCCGGAGCAGGCCGGGCCGGTGCATGAGAACTGGCAGTTGGCCGCGCCGATCGGGCCCGCGACCGATCTGTGGGCGCTGGGGGCGTTGCTCTTCCGGGCCGTGCAGGGGCATGCGCCGTATCCGGAGGAGTCGACTGCCGAGCTGGTGCAGCTGGTGTGCGCGGAGCCGCCCGCCTTCGCCGAGGAGTGCGGGCCGCTCAGGCCGGTCGTGGAGTCGCTGCTGCGTCAGGACCCCACCGAGCGCCTCGACTACGAGGAGTTGAGGGGCTGGCTGCGCTCCCTCGTGCGGTCGGCGCCCGAGCCGGAAGCCGGTGCGCATGTCGTCGCCGTACCGCCGGCCGACCCGAACCGGCTGCCGATCGTCCGGCGGCGGGGCGAGCTGGTGCGCCGGCGGCGGGCCGGTCTGCCCGCGCATCACGGGCGGCACAAGCGGGCCAAGCAGGAGGCGGCGCCTTCGCCACGCAGGCTCGGGCGTACGTTGCTGGTGCTCGTCCTGCTGGGCATGGCAGCGGCGATCGCGTACGCCATGTTGTTCATGCCGAAGGCCGACCAGGGCGGCGGCGCCACGGCCGACGCCGATCGCACCGGCGCCGCGGGCCAGGCCGATCCGACCGCGCCCGAGCAGTCCGCCGATGCGAGCAGTGAGCCCCGGCCCGACCAGACCTCCCCGGAGTCCGGCAACAGCCCCTCGGAGTCGGCCGGTTCCACCGAGGCACAGTCCAACGACCCCGAGGTCCCCGACGGGTTCACCCTGCGTGAGGACGCGGCCGGCTTCCAGGTCGCCGTGGCCAACGGGTGGAACCGCACGCCGGAGAACGGACGCGGGCAGGTCGTGTACGCGCACGGCGACTTCGACCTCATCGTCGTACCGGGGCGGGACACCGCGGACGAGTACGGCAGCGACCCGATGGTCTACCAGCGGGAGCACGAGCGGGAGCTGCAGCCGTACCGCGACTCCAGCTGGGCCTCCTCCAGTGGGCTGAAGACGATCCAGGTCGGTGAGCGGACCATGGCCGAGGGGCAGTTCACCTGGACCGACGACCAGGGACGCGAGCTGTTCGTGCGGAATCTCGCGATCCTGATCGACGGGCGGTACCACGTGGTGCAGCTGCGCGGACCGGAGGCCGAGCGGGACGAGGTGACGCGGCTGTTCGAGCAGGCCTCGACGACCTATCAGGTCACCGGGTGATACGGGGGACAGGTCACCGGTTGATCCCGGGCAACGAGCCCTGTTCCTTGCCTTCGGCGGCCGTCACCTCACCTGCCGGCGCCGTGCGCGAACCCTGCGTGACGGTTGCTTCGCTCTCTCGAAAGCGACAACCATCACAGTGGGGTCTCCTTGGTGCCCCCCTGGTTCCGGTCACGTCGGCCGGTCCTTAGTCTGAGCCTGTCAAGAGCATTGCGGGGCAACGTGAATCAGATGCAGGGCCAGCTCGTTTCGGGGCGCTACCGGCTCGCCGACGCGATCGGCAGCGGCGGTATGGGCCGAGTCTGGCGTGCGCACGACGAGGTGCTGCATCGGGCCGTCGCCATCAAGGAACTGACCGCCGCGCTCTACGTCTCCGAGAGCGACCAGGAGCGGCTGCTCGCCCGCACCCGCGCCGAGGCGCGCGCCGCCGCGCGCATCAACCACTCCGCCGTGGTCACCGTGCACGACGTGCTGGAGCACGACGGCCGGCCGTGGATCGTGATGGAGCTGGTCGAGGGGTACTCGCTCGCCGACGCGGTCAAGGAGCGCGGGCGGATCGAGCCGACCGAGGCCGCCCGCATCGGCCTGTGGGTACTGCGGGCCCTGCGCGCCGCGCACTCCGCCGGCGTCCTGCACCGCGACATCAAGCCCGGCAACGTCCTGATCTCCGCCGAGGACGGCCGCGTCCTGCTGACCGACTTCGGCATCGCCCAGATCGAGGGCGACACCACCATCACCCGCACCGGAGAGGTCGTCGGCTCGGTCGACTACCTCGCCCCCGAGCGCGTCCGCGGCCATGACCCGGGCCCCTCCTCGGACCTGTGGGCGCTCGGCGCGACGCTGTACACCGCGGTGGAGGGCCGCTCGCCGTTCCGCCGGACCTCGCCGCTGAGCACCATGCAGGCGGTGGTCGAGGAGGACGCCGCCGAGCTGCGGCACGCCGGCCCGCTCACGCCCGTGATCACCGCCCTGCTGCGCAAGGATCCGGCCACCCGGCCCGACGCGGCCGAGGCCGAGCAGATGCTCGCCGAGGCGGCGGAGGGCCGCAGGCCGAACACGGCGCAGGCATACGTGCCCACACAGCACACCCGGTACGAGCCGGAGGCGCGCACCGGGCCCGAGTACACCGGGGGAGCGCCGTACTCCGGGCAGCAGACGCCGCACACCGGGGGAACGCCCTACACCGGGCGGCAGACACCGCACACCGGAGGAACGCCGTACACCGGGCAGGCGACGCCGACGGGCACGCCGTATCCCCCGATGGCCGGTCCCACGGCGCTCGGGCGGCCGTACGACACGACTGGCACCGGCAGTGGCACAGGCACCGGCGCCGCCCGGCCGTCCAAGCGCCGTCGGCTGCGCATGTTCGCCCTCGTCATCGCGCTCGCCGCGATCGTCGGCGGGGGCACCGCGGTGGTGCTGCAGAAGTGGGGGCCGGACAGCCCCGGCGCGTCCGCCTCGACGACCACGCCCCCTCCCTCGCCCTCGCCGAGCCCTTCCGCCACGGACGACCAGGGCCCGGCGGGCGGGGTGCCCGCGTCCTGGGTCCGTGTCGACGACCCGCTCGGCTTCAGCCTCTATCTGCCCAAGGGCTGGAAGCGGGAGGTGGTCGGCAAGGAGGTCGACGGCCTCCAGCAGGTCGACTACACGCCCGACGGCGGCGAGCACTTCGTCCGCATCGCCGTCGACACCTCGCCCGACTTCGCGAACGCCTACGACCACCAGGTCGACCTGGAGCAGCAGGTGAGCGAGCGGCTGGTCGACTACCGGACGGTGTCCCTCAAGGAGGACCTCTACCGCGACCGCGACGGCTCGCTGTGGGAGTACACCTATACCGCGCAGGCCAAGGACACGCCCTTCCCCGGGCCGCGCCGCGCCATCGATCAGGCGTACTTCGACCGGGACGGCACGGAGTACGCGATCCTCATGTCCTCGCCCGCGTCGGACTGGGCCACCACGAGCGAGCAGTTCACGGCCGTGCTGAAGGGCTGGCAGCCGAACGGCTCGTGACCTCCTTTGCCGTGTTGCGGAGCCTTTGCGGCTTTGCATAGTTGGCCGATCGCCGCCCCGGAGTCGATCAGTCCGGTGCGGCATGATGGGGCGCATGGGGACCGAGGGCGCCAACTTCCGTGTGATCGCGGGGCGTTACCGCCTCGAAGCGAGGCTCGGTCGCGGTGGCATGGGCGTCGTATGGCGGGCGACCGACCAGTTGCTCGGCCGTCGCGTGGCCGTCAAGGAGCTGCCCCTCGACGAGACGCTCTCCGCTGCCGAGGCCCGGCGCCAGCGCGAGCGCACGTTTCGCGAGGCCCAGGCGGTCGCGCAGCTCAGCCATCCGCATGTCATCGTCGTGCACGACGTCGTGGAGGACGACGAACGCCCGTACATCGTCATGGAGTTGATCGACGGCGTCTCCCTCGCGGACCGGATCGCGGCGCACGGGCCCGTCGACCCGTCGGAGGCCGCCCGGATCGGCGTCGATCTGCTGAGCGCGCTGGGCACGGCGCACGCGGCCGGGGTGCTGCACCGGGACATCAAGCCGGACAACGTGCTCATCGAGTACGGCACCGACCGCGTCGTCCTCACCGACTTCGGCATCGCCCAGGTGCCGGGTGCCAGCACGCTCACCGAGTCCGGGTCCTTCGTCGGCTCGCCCGAGTACACCGCGCCCGAGCGGATGTCCGGCTCCGGGACCGGCCCCGCCTCCGACCTGTGGTCACTGGGCGCGCTGCTGTGTGCGGCCCTGAGTGGTGAATCGCCGTTCCGGCGCGACTCGTTGAGCGGCGTCGTGCATGCCGTCGTGTCCGACGAGATACGTCCGCCCGCGCAGGCGGCGCCGATCCTGCCCGTCGTCCAGGGGCTGTTGGAGCGCGATCCGGGGCGGCGGCTGGATGCGGCGGGGGCCGAGCGGATGCTGGGGGAGTTTCTGGAGACGGGGGCCGTGTCCGTTCGCGCGCCTGTGCCGAAACGGTTCAGCAGGGCGGAGGGGCAGTACTCGACGCGCAGTGTGCTGGCCACGGCGATGCTGGTCGCCGCGATGGCGGTGGCGGGGGTGTCGGCCGCGGCGCTGCTGGTGAACGGCGACGGGGACGGGGGTGTCGTGCCGACCAGTTCGACGCCGGGGGCGACGAGTTCCGGCGGCGGGGGAGGTACGCCGGGTGCGTCCAGCGGACCCAGTACGGCCGACCCTTCCAGCAGACCCAGTACGGCCCGCCCCTCCAGCAAACCCGGCACCTCCACCACCTCCCCCTCGCCCACCCGCGCCCCGACGCCCACCACACCCCTCACGCCCACCCCGCCCGCCAACCCTGGATAAAGCGGAGATAAGTTGCGGCCTGAGTCACGGCTCTGTGACCGGAAAGCATTCCCGCTGGATGCCGAAGCGCTTGCCGCGATATGGATGGACGCATGAGCAGCAACGGGGGAGCCCCTTACCGGCCCGACGAACCGACGAGTTTCGGCCTGCAACCACCGCAGCCGAACCCGTCGGCACCTGTGCCGCACCCGGGCAACCCGTACGCGGCGCCCACCGAGGTCGTATCGCACCAGGGAGCGCCCGCCGCGCCCGCCCAGCCCGCCGCTCCGACCCCGCCCCCGGCGCCGTCCCGCCCGGCCACGCCCGCCCAGCCCCCGGAGCCGGACCCCGGCACCGGGCGTCTGATCGCGGGCCGTTACCGGCTGCTCGCCAAGCTCGGGCACGGCGGTATGGGCACGGTCTGGCGGGCCAAGGACGAGACCGTGGACCGCGAGGTCGCCGTCAAGGAGCCGCGCGTACCGGACCATCTTCCCGAACGCGAACGTGCCAAGGCCTTCGAGCGGATGCGCCGCGAGGCCCGCGCCGCGGCCAGGCTCGACCATCCGGCGGTCGTGAACGTGCATGACGTGGCCGTCGTGGACGGCCGGCCGTGGATCGTGATGGAGCTGGTGCAGGGCCGTTCGATGGGCAGCGCGCTGCAGGAGGGCACCCTCGGGGCCCGGGAGGCGGCGAGAATCGGCCTCGACGTGCTCGGCGCGCTGGAGGCCGCCCACGCGGCGGGCATCCTGCACCGCGACGTGAAGCCGGACAACGTCCTTCTCGGCCGCCATGACCGCGTCGTCCTCACCGACTTCGGCATCGCCCAGATCGAGGGCGAGACCAACCTCACCGACACCGGCGGCTTCGTCGGCTCGCCCGAGTACATCGCGCCGGAGCGGGTGCTGGGCCAGCGGCCAGGCCCGTCGAGCGACCTGTGGTCCCTGGGTGTCGTCCTGTACGCGGCGACGGAGGGCGTCTCGCCGTTCCGCCGCAGCAACACCCCCGCGACCCTCCAGTCGGTCCTCAACGCCGTACCCTCACCGCCCGCCGCCGCGCAGGGCCCGCTCGCCGAGGCCATCAACGGCCTGCTCCAGAAGGACCCCGCGCGCCGCCCGAACGCCGCGCAGACGCGTGCGCTGCTGGAACAGGCGGCCAACCCGCCGACGCCGGCCACCACACAGGTCGTGCGGATCGCCGAGGGCGGCAAGGGCGGTGTCCGGCTGGGGCGCAAGGCGTTGCTCGGTATAGGTGCGGCTGTCGTCGCGGCGGCGGTGGCGGCGTATCTGGTGATCGCGGATCCGTTCGCGGGGCCCTTGCCGGACGGTTGGAAGGTCCGTGAGGAGAAGACCCTCGCCGCTTCCCTCGCGGTGCCCGACGGCTACAAGCGGGGCGTGCCCGAGGAGACGGACGACGACCACTGGGTGACGTACACCGACGAGAGCGGCGCCATCTGGATCGGCCTGCGGCTCGACAAGAAGGCCGAGGACACCGGCAACAGCATCGCCGACTCCGCGGCCGCCGAGATGTACGACGACAACAGCGACTTCAAGGAAGGCAGCAACTACGAGCTCAGCATGGCCGAGGGTGCGAAAACCAGAACCGATGGCGAAACCACGTACCAGGACAAGCCGGCCGCCGAGAACTCCGTCATCTACACCACCAACGACAGCCAGAACCCGCGCCCGCGCGAGATGAGGATCTTCTACTACAAGACCTCTGCGGGAGACATGTACAAGCTCACCATCAACTACCCCGGCAAGGGCGACTTCACCGACCGCGGCCGAGAGGTGGCCCGGACGACCATCGCGAACCTGGACATCGACAAGCTCTGAACTGGCCAAGCACCCACCCCGCAAGGTAGGCATGGGACATGACCAACGACGGGGGCGCCACCGGCCACAAGGAGCGTGTGATCGGCGGGCGTTACCGTCTGGTCGAGCGCATCGGTTCGGGTGGCATGGGCACCGTCTGGCGGGCGCTGGACCAGCTCGTGGAGCGCGAAGTCGCCGTCAAACAGCCGAGGTTGCCCGGCGACCCGGAGGACGCGTCCCATCAGCGGGCCGCCCACCGGCTCTACCGCGAGGCCCGCGCCGCCGCCCGCGTCGACCACCCGGCCGCCGTCTCCATCCATGACGTCGTCGTCGAGGACGGACTGCCCTGGATCGTCATGGAGCTGGTCCGCGGCGAGTCCCTGCACGAGGTACTCCAACGCGGCCCGCTCCAGCCCGCGGAGACGGCCCGCATCGGCCTCGCTGTCCTCGGTGCCCTGCGCGCCGCCCACGACGTCGGCATCGTGCACCGGGACGTCAAGCCCGCCAACGTCCTGCTCGGCCCCCACCGCCGCGTCGTCCTCACCGACTTCGGCATCGCCCACATCCAGGGCGAGGAATCCCTCACCGTCAGCGGCGAGTTCATCGGCTCCCTGGAGTTCATCGCCCCCGAGCGCATGTCCGGCCGCGGCGCCGGTCCCGCCTCCGACCTGTGGTCGCTGGGGGTGCTGCTGTACGCCGCCGTGGAGGGCTGGTCGCCCTTTCGCCGTACGACCCTGGAGTCCACGCTCGCCGCGATCCTCGCCGCCGACCCGCCCGAGCCGAAACAGGCGGGGCCGCTGGGGTCGTTGATCGTCCGGTTGCTGGAGAAGGATCCCGACGGGCGGCCGGACGCGCAGGAGGCCGGCGCGGTTCTGGAGGCGGTGGCGGAGGGGTGGCCGGTGCCGGATCCCTCCGGGGGTTCGGCGGGGGCGGGGCCGCAGGACGCCTCGGGGCTGCGGGAGTTCGCGGAGGATGCCGGGACGGTACGGCTGAGGGGTGCGGCGGCCGGCGGACCGGCGGGTGGGCCGGGTCCCGAATCGACCAACGAGTCGATCAACGAGTCGACCAACGAGTCGACCAACGAGTCGACCAACGAGTCGACCAACGAAGGGGACTCCGGACCTGCGACCGGGGCCTCCGAACCCGCCACCGCCTCGACGGCACCCTCGCAGCCCAAGGGCCCCCGCTCCTGGCTGCGCCCCCTTCCGCTGGCCGTCCTCGGAGTCGCCCTCGTGGCCGGCACCTGGTTCACCGCCTTCGCCTTCCTCGTCGACAAGGGCGACGACGTCAAGGAGATGAACCCCACCTACAGCTCGGCTCCCCTGACCCCGGCCAAGACGCCCAGCCCTCGCCCCACTTCCACCCCCACAGCCGGCACCTGGATCGCGCACGAGGAGAAGGACATGAACGCCGTCCTCTCCCTCCCCGCCGAGTACAAGGAGATGGCGCGGGAGGGCAGCGCCACCGACCCACCCCGGCTCGTCGTCTACGACATCGGCCTCGTCCAGGTCCGCCTCACCCAGTGGGACAAGTCGCCCCGCCCGTTGCTGGACCAGGCGGAGGAGGCGCAGGAAACCTGGAACAGCTACAACAACGATGCGAGCGGCCACTACACCCGCACCAGCTTCAAGGGCTACGACGCCGTCCTCGTCGACACCACCTACGACATGGAGGAGTCCCCGAGCCGCGTCATGCAGCTGCTGATCGTCACCGAGGACGACCGCATGTTCGAGCTGCGCGTCGACATGCCCAAGGGCACGCCCTCGGAGAAGAAGGGCACCGCGGTCTTCAAGGGAGCCCGTGACCGACTCGAGATCGAGTGACTCGGCGCCGATCCGGCAACGCCCTGATCAGCGTGTTTGTTGCCAGTGGACACTGGCGTCATGTGAGCACTCGGTGAATCCGCGTTACCGACGGGTACACAAAGGCCCCGCTCCGGCATACCCTGCGCCTCATGACGGACGCGCAGGCCCCGGCCAAGACCGGCACGAACCCCCTCGCCCCCGCACCGGAGGGCGCCCGTACCGCCGCCGACGTGGTCACCCCCGAGCTGGTCGCCCAGCTCACCAAGGGCGTGGTCGGCTCCGGTCGTACGGCCAACCACACGCCGTTCACCGGCGAGAAGCTGGCCGACCTGCCCGAGTCCACGCCCGAGGACGTGCAGAAGGCCTTCGAGTCGGCCCGTAAGGCGCAGGCCGTCTGGGCCCAGGTCCCCGTGCGGCAGCGCGCCGCCGTCCTGCTCCGCTTCCACGACCTGGTGCTCGAACGCCAGGCCGAGGTCCTCGACCTCATCCAGCTGGAGACCGGCAAGGCTCGTCTGCACGCCCACGAGGAGGTGCAGGCCGTAGCCGTCGCGGCCCGCCATTACGGCCGTAAGGCCCCCGCCTACCTGAAGCCGAAGCGGCACGCGGGCGCCATGCCCACGCTGACGAAGGTCACCGAACTGCGCCACCCGCGCGGTGTCATCGGCCAGATAGCCCCCTGGAACTACCCCCTGGAGCTGTCCGTCGGCGACGCGATCCCGGCGTTCGTCGCGGGCAACGCGGTCGTCATGAAGCCCGACACGGAGACCTGCCTCACCGCGCTGTGGGCCCGTGACCTGCTCATCGAGGCCGGTCTGCCCGCCGACGTCTTCCAGGTCGTCCTCGGCGAGGGCCCGGTCGTCGGCCCCGAGGTCGTCAAGCACGCCGACTACGTCTCCTTCACCGGCTCCACCCGCACCGGCCGCGAGGTCGCCCAGGGCGCCGCCGCCCGGCTGGTCGGCGTCTCCCTCGAACTCGGCGGCAAGAACGCCATGCTGGTGCTGGAGGACGCCGACATCGAGAAGGCCGCCGCGGGCGCCGTCCGCGCCTGCTTCTCCTCCGCGGGCCAACTGTGCATCTCCATCGAGCGGTTGTACGTCCACGAGTCGATCGCCGACGCCTTCGTGGAGCGCTTCGCCGCCCGCACCAAGGCGATGCGGCTGGGCAGGTCCCTCGCCTACGGCGCCGACATGGGCTCCCTGGTCGGCGAGCGCCAGCTGGAGACGGTCACCCGGCATGTGGAGGAGGCCGTCGCCAAGGGCGCGAAGGTCGTCGCCGGTGGCTCGGCCCGCCCCGACATCGGCCCGTACTTCTTCGAGCCGACCATCCTCGACGGCGTCGAGGCGCCGATGGCCGTCTGCGCCGAGGAGACCTTCGGCCCGGTCGTCTCGATCTACCGCTTCAAGTCCGAGGACGAGGCCATTGAGCAGGCCAACTCCACGGCGTACGGCCTGAATTCCTCGGTCTGGACGAAGGACGGCGGCCGCGGCCGCGCGGTCGCCGCCCGCCTGCGCACCGGCACGGTCAACGTCAACGAGGGCTACGCCCCCGCCTACGGCAGCGTCCAGTCGCCCATGGGCGGCATGAAGGACTCCGGCCTCGGCCGCCGCCACGGCTCCGAGGGCATCCTCAAGTACACGGAGGCCCAGACGGTCGCCCAGCAGCGACTGCTGCCGATGGCGCCGTCGCTGGGCATGGACGACGAGAAGTACGCGCAGTTCATGAGCCGGAGCCTGCGGCTGATGAAGGCGTTCCGTTTCCGCTAGTCCGGCTGGATCGGCTGGACCGCACTGCCTCGGCCAGAGGCCGCACCGCCGCTTTGCCGCTTTCAATGAGGAGAGCACGTGTCACAGGAGAACTCTGCCCACAAACAGGACGACGGCTCCGGATACGACTATGACGTCATCGTCGTCGGGTCGGGGTTCGGCGGGTCCGTCACGGCGCTCCGCCTGACCGAGAAGGGCTACCGCGTAGGCGTTCTGGAGGCCGGCCGCCGCTGGACCCGCGAGACCCTCCCCAAGAACTCCTGGGACCTGAAGAACTACCTCTGGGCCCCCAAGCTCGGCATGTACGGCATCCAGCGCATCCACCTGCTGGGCAACGTCATGGTGCTGGCGGGCGCGGGCGTCGGCGGCGGCTCCCTCAACTACGCCAACACCCTCTACGTACCGCCGAAGCCCTTCTTCGACGACCCCCAGTGGCGTGACATCACCGACTGGCAGGAGGAGTTGAAGCCGTACTACGACCAGGCCCAGCGCATGCTCGGCGTCCGGCTCAACCCGACGATGACCCCCTCCGACGTCCATCTGAAGGCGGCCGCCGAGCGGATGGGCGTCGGCGACACCTTCCACATGGCGCCGGTCGGCGTCTTCTTCGGCGACGGCAAGGACGCCGAGGGGGAGTCCGAGGCCAAGCCGGGCCAGGAGGTCGCCGACCCGTACTTCGGCGGGGCGGGACCGGCGCGCAAGGCGTGCACGGAGTGCGGCGAGTGCATGACGGGCTGCCGGCACGGCGCGAAGAACACCCTCAACGAGAACTACCTCTACCTGGCCGAGAAGGCGGGCGCTGTCGTCCACCCCCTGACGACGGTCGTCTCGATCACGGACGACTCCCAGGGCGGCTACGCGGTCGCGACGCTGCCGACCGACCGCAAGGGGAAGGCGGCCCGGGCCAAGGGCGAGGGCAGGCTGTTCAAGGCCCGCCGGGTGGTGGTGGCGGCCGGTACCTACGGCACCCAGACCCTCCTGCACCGCATGAAGGCGGGCGGCCAACTGCCGTACCTCTCCCCGAAGCTGGGCGAGCTGACCCGCACCAACTCCGAAGCCCTGGTCGGCGCGCAGACCGTCAACCGGCGCTATCGCAAGGTCACGGGCGAGGCGAAGGTCGACTTCACGCGCGGAGTCGCCATCACGTCCTCGATCCACCCGGACGAGAACACCCATATCGAGCCGGTCCGCTACGGCAAGGGCTCCAACTCGATGGGCGGCCTGTCGATCCTCCAGGTCCCCTACGCGGAGGGCTCGTCGAGGGTCGCGGCCTGGTTGGCGAACGCGGCCCGCCACCCCCTCCTGGTCCTGCGGTCCCTGTCCAACCGTCGCTGGTCGGAGCGGACCATCATCGGCCTGGTCATGCAGTCGCTGGACAACTCGCTGACGACGTATCTGAAGCCGGACGGCGTCGGCAAGGGCCTGCTGACCGCCCGCCAGGGCCATGGCGCCCCCAACCCCAAGCAGATCAAGGCCGCCTCTCAGGCCGCGTCGGCCATCGCGGCCGACATCAACGGCTTCGCCGGCTCCAACGTCGGCGAGCTGATGGGCACCCCGCTGACCGCCCACTTCCTCGGCGGCTGCCCGATCGGCGACTCGCCGGAGACCGGCGTCATCGACCCGTACCACCGCCTCTACGGCCACCCCGGCATCTCGGTCGTCGACGGGGCGGCGGTCTCGGCCAACCTGGGGGTGAACCCGTCCCTGACGATCACCGCCCAGGCCGAACGGGCGATGTCGTACTGGCCCAACAACGGCGAGACCGACCCGCGTCCGGCGCAGGGAGCGGCCTACGAACGCCTGAAGCCGGTCGAGCCGCAGTCCCCGGCGGTCCCGGCCGAGGCGTTCGGGTCGCTCAGGCTGCCGTTCCTGGGGATGCCGGCGGTGCCGCCGAAGAAGTAGAGACACAAGAGGAAGAAGTAGAGACACAAGAGAAGGACCTGCACCCCCCTCCGAGCGCAGGTCCTTCTCTGTCTTGCGTAGAGCTATTGGTGAGGCTCAGGCCTCGGTGAGGCTCAGGCCTCCGCACCGACCCGGCGGCGCTTCATGGCGAACACGACGCCCGCACCGGCGAGGATGGCGACGCCACCGACGGTCGCGATGACCGGGAGCTGGGAACTGGAACCGGTCTCGGCCAGGTTGCCCGCGATCTCCTGGACCTCACCCTGCGGCTTCTTGCCGTCGATGCCCGAGGGCTTCTCGCCGGTCGGGTCGGCGGGGTCGACGTCACCCGGGTTGCTGCCCGCGGCGAGCACGGTGAACTCATAGAACTCGCCGTTGCCGTAGCAGGCGGCGTCCTCACCGGCGTAGATCGCCTGGCTCAGCGCGAAGGACGCGCCGGCCGGGGCGGAGGACTTCACGCGGACACGGAGGTCCAGCGAGGAGGAGGAGTTCGCCTCCAGCTTGTCGAGGGAGGCGACGAAGCTACCGGTGAAGACGACCTTGCCGTCCTCGTCCTTGTAGAAGTCCTGGTAGCTGCTGGTCCACTTGCCGTCCTCCTTGACCTGGATCTCGGCCAGGTCCAGGTACAGCGAGGACTCGTCGTTGACCTCGTCCGCGTACTCGGTGAACGCCTCGATCCAGACGTTCTCCAGGTCCTTGTCGGAGTTGTTCGTGGCGACGAACTCGAAGTTGTGCCAGCCCGAACCCGCGACGATCTTGCTCGGCAGACCGGAGATCTCGGCCGAGAGGTTGTCGTCGAGGTCGAAGGTCTCGCAGTCCTCGTACGGGTTCCACTCGTCGTCCTCAGGGGCGCTCTCCGAGGGGGACGGCGAGGCGGAGGTCGTGGCCTCTTCGGTGGGCGTCGGCTCTTCGGTGGCCGGCGTGGTCGCGTCCTCGGTCGGGGTCGGCTCTTCGGTGGCCGGCGTGGTCGCGTCCTCGGTGGGCGTCGGCTCTTCGGTGGCCGGCGTGGTCGCGTCCTCGGTGGGCGTCGGCTCCTCGGTGGCCGGCGTGCTCTCCGTCGTCGTCGGCGACGGGTTGGTCTCGTCCGTGGCGAACGCGACCGGCGCGGACAGCAGCGCGATCGGCGCTATGACAGCTGTCGTGGCCGCGGCGGCCAGTGCACGGCGAAGCTTCATGAAGACCTCGAAAGTCCGGAGTGCTGCGACCTCGCAACACGCGAATGGCAGGGAGGCCTCCGCGTGTGGGGCGCGGGTGTGGCCGGTGGTTCGCAGGGTTTGATCCGTGACTGCTGTGAATGGTTGTGCCTTCACTAACGGATTTCTTATGTGGTTCACGTCACACCCCCGTCACGCCCGGGAGGCTCTGCGGGGCGGTCCGGAGCTGACGTACGCTCAGCCGCCGACAAGCCCACTGAGAGGAAGCGCACACTGCCGTGACCGACAAGCCGTCCGAGGGCTCGTCCATACCGGACGAGGAATGGGAGAAGTTCGTCCGGGACGCCGAGCGCGACCAGGCCTCCGCCGCCCCGAAGGAACCCTCCGCCCGAGCCCGCATGGTCACCGAACGCCTGCGCCAACAGGACGCCCGCGGGGAACTGCCCGCCGGCTGGCGCACCGGCCCCGCCTTGCAGGAGAGGAACGGCCCCTCCGCGCGCCGGCGCAAGGTGTGGAGCGCGCTCGGCGTGCTGCTCGCCGTCGCGGTGGCCGTGATCGCCCTCAAGCCGTCCGCCGCGCTGAACTTGCTGCTCGGCGGCTCGGGCACCGACGCCGCAGTGCCGTCGGCGTCACCGCTGGCGGCGGAGTCGACCCGGCCCAGCGCCGCGCCCGCCGACGCGGCAGGTCAGCCCACCCGGAAGCGGCCGTTCGCCGGCTCCCCGGCCGAGCGCTGGTCCGCGGGCGCGGACGCCATCGAGGTGCCGAAGGCCAAGACGGTCAGCGGAGTCTCCGCCGCGCGGATCGAGACGGCCCTGCGGCGCACGAAGGAGTTCCTCGTCGCCGCCAACCTCGACCGCGACGTGCTGTACGGCGCCGAGCCGAAGACGGCACTGGCGCTCCTCGACCCGCTGTCGAAGGACTTCGTCGCCCGCCTGCGCGCGGGCCTGCGCCGACCCACCGTCGAGAACGACCCCAAGTGGAACTTCACCCGCTTCGACCCGGACGAGATCGAGCTCGTCGGCACCGACGTGAAGGTGCGCGGCCGGATGACGGTCGAACCCGGCGAGGGCAAGGGCGGAAGAGCGCTGATCCGGGCCGACTACACCTTCGTGTACCCGGTGGCGAGGGCCGCCGGCGGCGAGGAGGTCACGCGCACGATCGTCCGCCGGGCCGTCGAGGTGGAGGTCGTCGACCCCGTCAGGTACCAGGCGACGGAGGGCCGCATCTGGTTGCGCGACCTCAGCAGCGAAATCGGCAACGACAGCTGCCGACAGGGTGACGGCTTCATCCATCCGAGGTTCCAGGCCGACCTGTCCGCCGATCCCGAGCCGTCCGGAGACGTGGTGGATCCGTACGACCGGAGCAGGGTGCTGGACGGGGCGGCGGGGACGAGGGAGTGCGGCACCCTCTCCCGCACATGACGGGCCTTCACACGTCACGGGCCTTGGTGCGAACGGCATGAGAAGGGCCCCGCAGGCAGTAGCTGCGGGGCCCTTCTTCCGTCAGCACCGACGTCAGGGCAGCGTCGGTGCCTGAGAAGCGGCGCCGGGGGGTTGCGCCGCTGGTCAGAATGGTCTCGGCCGTCGGCAATGCGGTTGTCCGTGGCGAGAACGGGTGGTTCATCCGCATCGTGCTGGATGGACGCGGCCACCGCAACTGCTGTACATCCGCCGGTCGGCCCCGGGCGTCCCCGGAGCCGACCCTCTTGGGTGACCGGGCTGCTGTCCCCTGCCGTCCGGTCACTTACCTGGAGCGAGGTCCCACGGCGTACGGCGTGATCCGTACCCCTCATCGCTCCAGTGAGCCACGCGTGGTTCTTTCGGGCCCGCCCCTGGCTGGCACGGACATCGGTACCAACGAAGGGCTCCGGGAGGCGTCACGCTCCGTCCGGGTGAGAGGGGCCCCGAACTCAGATGCGACCGCGGCACAGTTCGAGCAGGGTCATGGCGAGGGACGTGCCCGGCTTGCCCAGCGCCTCGCTGTAGTGGGTGAGGACGTCCATCTCGCGGGAGAGGTTCACCCGCCGCCCGCCGGAATTGATCCGCGCCTCCTGGATGACGGCCGAGACGGCCATGCGTTCCTGGATCAGCCCGATGATCCGGTCGTCCAGGGCGTCGATGCGTTCACGGGCACCGGTGATCACGTCCGCTGCTTCGGTGGTGCGGGCGCCGGTCACGTCGATGGCGGTCATTTCGGGGCTCCTCGTGGGCGGTGGCGGTGCCCCCGGCCGACAGGACCCGGAAACGCCAGACGCCCCGGACCTTGTCGGCCCGGGGCGCCTGGGAAGTCGCTTGTCAGTTGCTCAAGCAGCACGACCATGGCAGCCGGCGGGCCGGGTGCCATAGGTAAAGACGAAGGTCGGGTGCGTGAGCATGGGGTCAGTATGCCGGGCCGGCCGGGGACGTCCAACCCGGTTCGCATCCTGAGACGGAACGTGACCTTTCAGCGCCGGTCCCGGCAATCTCAGCCCGTCCGGCGTTTGAGGACGATGCCCCTTCAGGGCCGAAGCGGGGGTCTGGGGGCGGCAGCCCCCAGCAGCCGGGACCGTCCCCGCGGCCACCCCGGTAGAATCGGCAGCACAGACCCCAGCCCAGCCGCCGGAAGGCAACCCGTGTCACCAGCGACCCCCGCTGCCGCCGCCCCCGACACCGTCCTGGTCGTCGACTTCGGTGCGCAGTACGCCCAGCTCATCGCCCGCCGCGTCCGCGAGGCCCGGGTCTACAGCGAGATCGTGCCGAGCACCATGCCCGTCGCGGAGATGCTCGCCAAGAACCCGGCAGCGATCATCCTCTCAGGCGGCCCCTCGTCCGTGTACGAGGAGGGCGCCCCCAGCCTCGACCGCGCGATCTTCGAGGCCGGCGTCCCCGTCTTCGGCATGTGCTACGGCTTCCAGCTGATGGCCCGGTCCCTCGGCGGCACCGTCGACAACACCGGCGCCCGCGAGTACGGCCGTACGGATCTCCACGTATCGAAGTCGTCCTCCACCCTCTTCGAGGGCACCCCCGCCGAGCAGGCCGTCTGGATGTCGCACGGCGACGCCTGCTCCGCCGCCCCCGAGGGCTTCTCCGTGACGGCCTCCACGGACGTCGTCCCGGTCGCCGCCTTCGAGAACGACGACAAGAAGCTGTACGGCGTCCAGTACCACCCCGAGGTCATGCACTCCACGCACGGCCAGCAGGTGCTGGAGCACTTCCTGTACCGGGGCGCGGGCCTGAAGCCGGACTGGACCACCGGCAACGTCATCGAGGAGCAGGTCGCGGCCATCCGTGAGCAGGTCGGCGACAAGCGCGCCATCTGCGGGCTGTCCGGCGGCGTGGACTCCGCCGTGGCCGCCGCCCTCGTCCAGAAGGCCATCGGCGCCCAGCTGACCTGCGTGTACGTCGACCACGGACTGATGCGCAAGGGCGAGACCGAGCAGGTCGAGAAGGACTTCGTGGCCGCGACCGGCGTACAGCTGAAGGTCGTGGACGCGGAGGAGCGGTTCCTCAAGGCGCTCGCCGGGGTCTCGGACCCCGAGGAGAAGCGGAAGATCATCGGCCGGGAGTTCATCCGGGTCTTCGAGCAGGCGCAGGCCGAGATCATCGCGGACGAGGGTCCGGCGGTGGAGTTCCTCGTCCAGGGCACCCTGTACCCCGACGTGGTCGAGTCCGGTGGCGGCACCGGCACCGCCAACATCAAATCCCACCACAACGTCGGCGGTCTGCCGGAAGACCTCGAGTTCAAGCTGATCGAGCCGCTCCGCAAGCTGTTCAAGGACGAGGTGCGGATGGTCGGCCAGGAGCTCGGGCTCCCGGACGAGATCGTCCAGCGTCAGCCCTTCCCGGGTCCCGGCCTTGGCATCCGGATCGTCGGCGAGGTGAACAAGGAGCGTCTCGACCTGCTGCGCGAGGCCGACGCCATCGCCCGTGAGGAGCTCACGGCGGCCGGCCTCGACCGTGACATCTGGCAGTGCCCGGTGGTGCTGCTCGCGGACGTCCGCAGCGTGGGCGTGCAGGGTGACGGGCGGACGTACGGCCACCCGATCGTCCTTCGCCCGGTCTCCTCCGAGGACGCGATGACCGCCGACTGGTCGAGGCTGCCGTACGACGTCCTGGCGCGGATCTCGACCCGGATCACCAACGAGGTGAGTGACGTCAACCGCGTCGTCCTCGACGTGACGTCGAAGCCGCCGGGGACGATCGAGTGGGAGTAGGTCTCTTCAGGTCCGTTTGAGGGTGCGCACCGGCTCTCCGGGCTTCCAGATCTGGACGACGAGGTACTTGTCGTCCTCGACGTAGGTCCGCACGACCTCCGTCAGCTCGGTGCGGAAGAGGTGGAACGGCTCCGGCGGTTCCACCTCTTCGCTGTATGCGGCCTTCACCTGCGGGTCCTCGACCTCGATCGCCCGCCCGGCGATGCGCACGTCGCCCCCGCCCATGGACTGCCCCTCCCCGGGGTTCGCCTGGAGTGCGAAACGCGGGTCGCGGCGCAGGTCGAGGGCCTTGAGCGAGTCCGGCATCATGCCGAGCCACAGCTCGCCGTTCAGGAAGCGGACCTCCAGGCCGGTGGTGCGGGGGGAGCCGTCCTTGCGGAGGGTGGCGAGGATGTGGTGGGTGAAGACGCCGAAGCGATCCTCCGCGCGGCGGGCGAGTTCCGGTTCCGCCTCGGTGAAAGTTGCCCAGTTCGCTGTCATACGGCGAGTGTGGCGCCGATATCGGACATCTGCTGTCTGGTTTCGGGGAGCCTGAGTGCCGGATCTTTACAGAACATCTCTGTTCTCCTGCGCTGACCGACGGTAACTTCCGCCCCGTAAGCCACCCAGTGCTGGAGGACACATGCACGGGACGCCCCTCGGGTCCACTCCACCCTCGACTCCGCCCTCGCCGCTGCCGACCGACCAGTTGCAGTTCGCGATGCCGCCGATGCACGAGTCCGTCGAGGACGAGCGCAGGCATCGCAAGGAACGGCTCGCGGGCGCGTTGCGGATCTTCGGGCGGCTCGGGTTCGAGGACGGCGTCTCGGGGCACATCACCGCGCGCGATCCCGAGTTCAGCGACTGCTTCTGGGTGAACCCGTTCGGGATGCCGTTCAAGCACGTCACCGTCAGCGACCTGGTGCTCGCCAACTCCGAGGGGCAGGTGATCGACGGCCGCTACCACGTGAACCAGGCCGCCTTCACCGTGCACTCCCAGGTCCACGCCGCCCGCCCCGACGTCGTCGCGGTCGCCCACTGCCACTCGGTGCACGGGCGCGCACTCGCGGCGCTGGGCGAGCTGCTGGATCCGATCACTCAGGAGAGCTGCGCCTTCTACGAGGACCACGCGCTCTACGACGCGTACTCGGGGGTGGCCGTCGACGCGGTGGAGGGCCGCCGCATCGCGGGCGCGCTCGGCTCGCACAAGGCCCTCGTCCTGCGCAACCACGGACTTCTGACCGTCGGAGACTCGGTGGACGCGGCGGCCTGGTGGTTCCTGTCGATGGAACGGTCCTCTCAGGTGCAGCTGACGGCCCGGGCGGCGGGGCGTCCGGTCCTCATCGAGCACAGGTTGGCGGTGGCGACGCGGGAGCAACTGGGAGTGGATCTGGTGGCGTGGATCAACTACCAACCCCTGTGGCAGGACGTCAGCCGGAGTGAGCCGGATCTGCTGAGTTGACGATTCGGACGCGATTCGGACGCGGTTCGGACGCGATTCGAAGGCGGTTCGGACGCGGACCCTGGACCTCAGAAACCTCGCAGGACCACCGCCTTCGTCCTCGCGAACTCCTCGTCCGTGAGGATTCCGTCCCGGTGCAGTTCGCCCAACTCCCGCAGCCTGCGCAGCAGTACGTCGTGGCGGTCGGCCGGGGGCGGGACGGACGCGGCCAGTTGGGGGCGGTCGGCGTAGTCGACGCCGGTGCGGGTGGACGGGTGCGGCAGGCGGGCGGTGACGGCGGTGGCGACCAGAGCGGTGAGCAGGTCGCGGCGGGCGCTGCCCCACAGGTCCAGGGCGTACGGGTCCTTCTCCGGCGGCAGTTTGGAGAACACGGTCTCGCGGGTCACGAAGCGCAGGAAGCCGTCCTCGTAGCCGGAGTTGGGCAGCCACTCGACCTGGACGAGGTCGCCGACGTTGATGATCCGCGGGCCGGTCGCCCGTTTGACCCGGTCCGAGGTGTCCGACCAGTCGATCCGCACCTCGGTGCCGTCGAAGGAGACCGTCCCGTCGGAGGAGCGGACGGAGACCGGGACCGGTGGCCCGGGGAGGAGGTAGGTCTTGGTCGGCTCCTTGGGGATCTGGTCCAGGAGCAGTGCGTGGCGGATCTCCTCGGCGACGTACTCGGCGACCCCGGCACGGTCGATGTCCACCGCCAGCCGGTACGGATCCGCGGTGTCGGGCAGCCGGCCGCCCGTCGCCTGGAGCAGCGGGTCGGCGCCCTCACGCAGCCGTATGCGCAGGCGTCCGCGCTTGCGTTCGGGTTCGAAGACGATGCTTGCCACGGCTTCGAGGGGTACGGCGATCTCCCCGTACGTCTGCCGGAGCAGTGGCACGGAGCGGTGGAGTCCCGGCGTGATCCGGACCGTTGTGCCGTCGAAGGCCCAGGTCCCGTCGCGCTGGATGATCTCGGCCATAGGGGAATTCTCGCAGGGGGGTCAACTCGGGGGGCCGCTCGTCACCCGCGCCGACCGGGCCTGCGGGGTGCGGGGCGGGTGGTGTCGGGTGGTGTCGGGTGGCGTAGGGCACAATTCGCTGTCGTTGCAAGGAAGTTGCTGGGTTGCGGTGGGTTGTGCGGGTGCCGGGTCCGACGGGTGGCCGAAATCTGTGGTGGCCGGTATCTGAGACGGGCTGCCGACAAGGGGGCCGTGAGGCTATAAGGCCATAAGGCCATAAGGCCATGAGGTGATTTGGTCATCGGGCCGCTGGTCATTTCGGGCCGCTGGTCATGGGCTACTGGTCGTTCGGGTCACTGGTTGTTCGGGTCACTGGTCGTGCGGCCGGTGGGGCGTGAGGTCGTAGGGAAGGCGGGCGTCGGGCGTGGCGGTGCAGGAGGCTGGGCAAGGCGGCTCGGCAGCGGGTGTGCACGGGGGTGGCTGTACCTGTGGGGACTGCCCGCACGGGGCGCGGGCGGGGCATCGGCGAGCGGTCGCCGAATTCCTGCTGAAGCGGGACGCGTTCGCGGCCGGCCAAGGGCTTCCGGCTGCCGTGGCCCATTCGGCCTCGGCCTCCCGGCAGTGGGTCTCCGAGGAGTTGACGCAGTCCGCGGAACTGGTCGCCGAGCGGGGGCGTGCCGAGAGCGAGGCGTGGCTGGCGCGGCTGTGGCTTCGTACGGCGAGGGCGGTCTGGACTCTGGTCGTGACGCTGCTGCTCGTGCAGGCGCTCACGGCGATCGGGGCGGGGTGGACGTCGGCGCGTACGGCCGGACTGCTGGCGGCGCTTCTGACGGCCGGGGCGCTCACCGCGGCGTCGTGGTTCCACCGGGCTCGGGGTGGAGCGCTGGCGCCGGTCATCGGTGAGGACAACCGGCTGTCCACGTCGCGTGCGGTGGCCGGGGTGTGGGTGCTGTTCGTGGCGTACGCCGTGCTCGTACTGGTGGGGCGGCTCGCGGCGGCGTCCGGGCCCGGGGAGCGCGATGCGCTGATCGCCGGGCTCGAACTCGGGCGGGGCGCGGGTGTGGTGACCGTGCTCGCCGTGGTGTGTGCGATCGCGGTGCTGGTGCGGCGGGTGGTCCGGGTGCGGGTGCTCGGGCAGCGGCTGCAGAAGGTGCGGGCGGATCGGCCTCGGGCGGCGGATCTGCTGACGGATGACGCGGGGCGGGGGACGTTCGCGGACATCCAGTACGTCGTGATCGGCGGGGTCGCGCTGCTGTTCGCGGCGGTGCGGTTGGCTCGGCGGCCGGATCAGTTGCCGGATCTGCCGTGGGGGTTGGCGGTGGTGGTGTTGATCTCTGCGGCGACGTATCTCGCCGGGAAGTACGCGGAGGGGGGTCGGCCGGTGATCCTCTCCGTGGTGCGGGCGCGGGAGGCCGGGGATCTGGACGCGCCGATCCGTACGGGGGACGACGTCGAGATCCGGGGGGCCGGGTTTGTGCCGCCGGGTGCGCAGGGGGCGGACCGATTGTCGCGGATGGTGGTGCGGGTCGGGGCGGTGCATGTGCGGGTGCCGTTGGTGCCGGTGGCCGGGGGGTTCAGCAATCCGACGGATGCGGTGCTTACGGTGCCGGTGCCTGCGGATGTGGAGCCGGGGCGGGTGGAGGTGCAGGTGGTTACTGCGGCGGGGGTGGAGACCAATCGGTACGTGATTGATGTGACTGAGTGACGGTTGCCTCTGGCGGTTGTGGGTGGGATGCCTGCGGCGGCCTGTGCGGGTGGGGTGGGGGTTCGCGTAGCGCCTGGGGCGCGGTGGGTGGGGCGGGGCCGCGTCGGGGGGTGTCCGTCCTCGGACCGGCGGCTGGACTTATGCCGGGAGGTGCCGCGTCTTGACGCCGGCCACTGCGGGCGGACACTCCCGACGCACCGAGCTGCAGGACCTGCTGGACGAGTGGATCGTCACGGTCTGGCAGAACCGGCCGCACGACGCGCTGCGAGATCCCTGCGCGCCGAAGCGGATGTTCTCGCCGAACGAGAAGTACGCGATGCTGCTGGAGTCGTGCGGCTACGTTCCGGCCCCGTTGAGCGGTGAGGACTACGTCGAGTTGCTGCCGGAGCGGTGGCACGCGATCAATGCCTACGGCATCCGGATCAAGCACCGCACCTACGACAGCCCGGAGTTGAACCCGCTGCGCCGCCGCCCCGGTTTGCGCCCCTGCCGGTCCGATGGCCAACGGATCGGCCTTCCCGCTGACGTCCAACTCAGTCGGTGGCCTCCCCTCTGGCCCCGAGCCGGAAGCAGCCGCCAGCCGACCCCGTCCAGTCTTGCGCTGCTGGCCACGTCAGCAACTGCCGCATACCGCGCATCTTGCCAAACTCATTCCGATATGCGTGACCGGGAGAAGAACAGGCGTGGCCCTGCGCCGCCCCTTGGCCTGCTGCCGGGCCGGGGAGGCCAAGGGGACGTCTGCCCTGCCTGGCCCAACAGCAGGAAGCAAGCCGGGCTCCACACGCAGGTGCACGCGCCATGTTGCCTGCCCAACGGGAACAGCCCGGGCAGGTCACGAAGGCGCCGCCCAGATGACCGGTCTCACCAGGGCCAAGGCACGTCCGCCAGACCGGGAAGCGTGCGGAGTACGTATACCGGCAGCACTCCGACCTCAGAGCCGGTAGGGATACCGGTGACGGGCCGGTGCTCCAAGTCCGCGCTATTGGGGGATGGTGAGCAGGATGCGGCCGTGGACACCGCCGGTGTCGACGTGGTCGTGGGCCTTGGCGATGTCATCCAGCGGGTAGCGGTCGGCGACGTCGACGGTGAGGGCGCCGACGGCGGCTGCGGAGGTGAGGTCTCGGGCGGCCTGCCGCTTGGCCTCGGCGGGGAAGTCGTCGCTGCCGAGCAGACGGAGGGTGACGTTGTTGAACAGCAGGGGCCAGAAGGGGATCTCGGTGCGGTCCGTGCGGGTGGCGTAGGCGGCGATGACGGCGTTGTCGGCGGCGACGGCGTTGTCGAGGTCGGCGTTGTCGGACAGCGCGACCTCGATGATCCGGTCGACGCCCCGCGGCGCGTACGAGCGGATGGCAGCGGCGGGGTCGCCGGTGTCCAGGGCGATGGCGTGGGAGACGACGGTCGGGTCGATGTGGTCGAGGTCCGGGGTGCGGCGGACGGTGGCGATCACGGTGGCGCCGGCCCAGTGGGCGAGCTGGGCGGCCAGGGAGCCGACGCCGCCGAGGACGCCGTGGACCAGGACCAGTTGGCCGTCGACCGGGCCGTCGGCGAAGACGGTGCGGTGGGCGGTGATGCCGGGGATGCCGAGGCTCGCCCCCAGCTCGTCACTGAGGTGGTCGGGCAGGGGTGCGGCCTGGTGGTCGGGTACGACGGTGTACTGGGCGGCGGTGCCGAAGGGGCGGTAGGACTGGGCGCCGTATACCCAGACCCGTTGTCCGGCGCGGTGGGCGTCGACTCTGGCGCCCACCGCGTCGATGACTCCGGCGGCGTCGCTGTGCGGGACCACCCGTGGGAAGGGCATGGACGAGCCGAGCCAGCCGCGCCGTTTCTTGGTGTCGCCGGGGTTGACGCCCGAGACGGTGACGCGGACGCGGACCTCGCCGGGGCCGGGGACGGGATCAGGGAGTTCGCCGACGTGCAGGACATCGGCGGCGGGGCCCTGTTCGTCGTACCAGGAAGCAAGCATGGGGGTACCTCCGTGGACAGTCAGCTCGCGGGAGCGGCGGGCGCATGCGGATCGCTGTCGGTACACACAGTGTCGAATGCGGGCGGCTTCTCTCCGAGGGTCTCGCGCAGCCAGGTCCGCTCGGCGCGGCTGGTGGCGCGGGCGGTGAGCAGCATGCCCCGCCGGTAGGGGTCGGCGATCTCCTCGGCACGCAGGGGCCGCTCGTTGTCGTAGAAGAAGCTCGCCGGTTCTTCCAGGAACTCCAGCCGTCTGCGCAGCACCGCGTGCTGTTCGGCCACGTCGGGCAGGTGGGAGAGGAACGCCAGGACGACGTAGAACCGGGTGAAGTCGGTGATCTCGTGGTCGGCGGGCTCGCGCAGGCGCTGAAGCATGTCGGCCCGCCCGGCCGCGGTCAGGCTGAGCACGTATCGGGACGCCCCCGCGGCAGGGTCGGCGCGCCGCTCGATCAAGCCCGCCCTGGTCAGGCGGTTGATCGCCGGATACAGGCTGCCGTCACTGACCGGCCGCGTATAGCCGGTCAGCTGTGAGACGCGGCGGCGCAGCTCGTGTCCAGGCAGGGGCCCCTCGGCGAGGAAGCCGAGTATCGCGAGTTCCAGCATGAGTCCATCTTCGCACGCGAACATCGAATCGATGTGAACATCGATTCGATGTTAGTCTCGCACCGGTACCCGCCCGAACGTCTCTGGAGAGGCACAGCAAGATGCCATCGCAGTCCACCGAGTCAGTGATGAACCGCTTCGTCGAGTTCATCAACACGGGCAGCGAGGATCTCGCCCGCGAGGTCATTTCCCCGGACGCGGTGTTCCACGCGCCAAGCCACTCGGAACCACTGCGGGGGCCCGATGGGTACATGGAAGTCATCGGGATGATGCGCAGCGCCTTCCCCGACGTCCAGTGGACGCTGGAGGAGACGGTCACCGAAGGCGACACCGTGGCCGCGCGGTTCACCATGCGGGGAACCCACGACGGTGAGTTCTTCGGGATCCCGGCGAGCGGCAACAAGATCTCGGTGCAGGCCATGAACTTCTACTACCTGGCCGACGGCCGGATCGTCGGCGAACGGGGCCAGCCCGATCTCCTCGGGGTGATGCAGCAGATCGGTGCCGTACCGGCGCCGTAAACCTCGTAGCGCCGAGTGAGCCTTCTGCCGCGCGGGATTCCTGCTGCCAGCAGGGGGCCGGCGCGGTGGCGGAGAGCGAAGGCCCACACCGTGGTGCGGGAGGCCGACGCCGGTCACCGCAAGAGGTTGGTCTTCCATATGAGTTCCTTGCCATCCAACCCAGCCGACGCAGGCCAGAGCGCCCGGGCCGAAGGAAGCGTCACTCGACTGCGTTGACAGCGAAGTTAGTCCGCGCAGGTCAGCGACTTCAGCCGGACTAACTTCGCTGTCAAAGGACAGCAGGCCCGTAGGGGTACGCGCCGCGCCATCGCCGGATCGCCTTGTCGCCGTACGCGACTGCCGCGTCGCGGGGGTACGCGTCATCGCCGCCCGCCGGAGGTTGAGTTGCGGCGGCTTCTCGGCGCCAGTCCCGGCATTTCAGCCCGTCCGGCGTTTGAGGACGAGGCCCCTTCAGGGCCGACAGCGGGGGTCTGGGGGCCGCAAGCCCCCAGCGGGTCAGCGCCAACGCCGGGGCACTGGAATCGAGAGGTGTGTGGTGGGACCTTGCTCGCCGGAGGCCTTTCCTTACGGCGGGGTGGGTCGGAAAATACGGGGCGGTACTGGATTGAGCGGCGCAGCCACTGCGTACGTATCGTTTTTTGAGGGGTCACGGCGGCGGGCGAGAGGCGGCTACGGGCGATGACTCACGGTATGCACACGGACACGCACCCCCCTTACCTCGACGGCGACCGGGACTGGCGGGACAGCGCCACCCGTTACGCACTCCTCCCGCTCCGCGTCTTCCTCGGCGTCACCTTCATCTACGCCGGGCTGGACAAACTCACCGACAGCGCCTTCCTGAAGGACTCCGGTTCGGGGTCGGTCGGCGACATGATGCGCGCCGTGCGTGACTCCGCGGCCATCCCTCAGATGGTCGACATGGCTCTGGAGAGCCCCGTCGGTTTTGGGTATGCGATTGCCTTCGGTGAGCTGGCCGTCGGGATCGGCACGCTCCTCGGGCTGCTCGCCCGTCTGGCGGCACTCGGCGGTGCGCTCATCTCGCTGAGCCTGTGGTTGACGGTGAGCTGGGCCTCCGATCCGTACTACTACGGCAATGACCTGCCTTATCTGATGGCCTGGCTGCCCCTCGTGCTCGCGGGTGCCCCGATGTTCTCCGTGGACGCCGCGATCCGCGCGCGGCGACGGCAGCGGTTGGGCGGCTACCGGTAGTTCCGGTCGGCGGGTGAGTCAGGGGGCCGGTGGGGTGCCTCCGGTTGTGGGGGCGGGGGTGTCGTGGTTGGGGCCGGGGGCTGATCGGCGGCGTCTGCGTATGCCTCGGGTCACCGCCCCTGCCACGCCTGCGAGGAACAGGCCCCCCACGACGAGCGGGATCACCACCAACCACGGTGTCTGCCAGGCGTCGCCCGCGTCGCCGACGTAGATGATGCCCGCGAGGGCCAGGAAGGTGCCGGCGACCAGCCTGCCGGGCTGGAACTCATGACGTAGCACGGCTCACCTCCGCCTGTCCCACGCCGACGCTGAGGTCGAGGTCCAGCGTGCCCGCTGATTTGGTGCCTGCGGGGGGTGTCAGTGTCAGCTCCTTGTGCTTGCCCGGTGCCACGTCCACGTCCCGTTTGTCGTCGCCCGGCAACTGGATGTCTCCCACCCCTACGTCGATGCTCGCCTTCACGGTCACGTCCTTGGGGACGATCACCTTCAGCTGGCCCACGCCCACGTCGGCCCTGGTGGTCACGGTCTGGCCCTCGGTGAACTGCACGCGGGTCAGGTCCAGGGTGCCGACGCCGGTGCCCAGGTCGTACTGCGGTTGGATGTCGGCCACTGCCGCCGGGCGCCAGTTTCTTTCGATCCAGTGGGTGCTGATGTCCTTGGGCAGTGCTGCCGAGGCTGCCAGCAGGCCCGCCGTGATGATCGCCAGGAATATGGAGCCCGCTCCCGTACGGCCCAGGAACGCGCTCACCGCTATGCCCAGGCCCAGGACGAGCAGCGCGCAGGCCAGGCCTGTCTGCAGGCTGGTGCCGAGGGCGTGGTCCTCCCAGGTCGCGCCCATGCCCACGGCGCCCGCGAGCAGGGCCAGCAGGAACACCCAGCCGCCGATCCAACGCGGACCGCGCTGCTTCGGTGGACGGGGGCTTCTGGCGCGTAGGTCCTCGCGGCTGCTCCACCGGTTGCCGAGGCTGATGTTGACGGCCGCCTCGATATCGCGGTCGCGGGAGTCGCGGGGGCCCCAGAGATAGCCCGTGCCGCCCTCGTGGGTGCCGTCCTTGACGATGGGGTCGCGCCACCAGGAGGGGTAGGCGGTGGGGACCGGTGGTGCCTGGGCCTCCGGTGGAGCGTCGGCCACGGCCTGGGCGGCGAGCGGGTCGGGGTCGGGGGCGCCGCGGTGCCGGGACCAGTAGCCGGCGCCCGCGAGGAGGAGGGACACGACGACGGCGAAGGCCAGCACGCCGCCGTTGTTCAGCAGTGTCAGGAAGACGCCGCAGCCGACCAGGGCGAACAGCACGGCCGTCAGCGCCTGGCCGTCCACGCGGCCGGTCAGCAGTTTGCGCACCTCGTTCTCGTCCTCGTCGGCGTACGGGACGAAGAGCCAGGCGAAGCCGTAGAAGATGAGGCCGATGCCGCCGGTCGCGGAGAGCACCGCGAGGGTGATCCGGAAGATCACCGGGTCCATGTCGCACCGCCGCCCGAGCCCGGCGCACACACCGGCCAGCATCTTGTGCCGCCGGTCGCGCCGGAACTTGTGGGGTGGGGCGAGTACGCCCGCTGCCGCGGACGCTTCTGTTTCCGCGCCCGCGTGTGCGCGCGGTTCCTCACCCGCGGCGCTCGCGGGTGCCGCGCCGGACGGAGTGCCCGCGGAGGGCACGGTGTCCGGCTCGGGCACGGAGTCCGCGGCGTGCTGGTGATCTGTCATGTGTCCATGGTGACGGGCGGGTCGGCGTGACGGGAGTCGGAATGACCCTGGTCGGACCCTGATATCCGCCCCGAGGCCGGTGCGGGGGAAGCGTTCGAGTCGGCGGACTCCGAAGATCAGGGGAGTCTCGGGGGTCGACCCTGATGCTCCGGTCGGCCGGGCGTGTGACCATCGATGGCATGCCGGAAGCCGCAGCAGCGCCACTCGTCGAACCGCGGCCGCCGCGCAAGCTCTACCGCAGCAGTGACGGACGCTGGCTCGGGGGCGTGGCGCGGGGGCTCGCCGGACATCTCGGGCTGCCCGTCATCTGGGTGCGGCTCGTCTTCGTCGGGCTGTTCATGGCGGACGGCCTGGGCGCGCTGCTGTATGCCGCGTTCTGGTTCTTCGTGCCGCTCGGCGTCGGCGGTGTCGACGCGCAGCGGCCGTCTCCCTTCGCCACCGAAACCGCCGCCGACGGCCGCCGCAGACTCGTCGCCCGCAAGCCGGACAAAGGGCAGATCGTCGCGCTGCTCCTCATGGTCGTCGTGGCGATGGTCTTCGTCGGCAGCGTTGATCTGGGCAATGGCGCCAAGGCCTACCTGCTGCCCTCCGTGCTCGTCGGCGCGGGCGTCGCCCTGGTCTGGCGGCAGGCGGACAATTCCCGCCGGGCCCGCTGGATGGAGGTCGGCCGGCGCAGGCGCACCCTTACTCTGCTGCGCGCCGCCGGAGGCGTCGTCCTGGTCACGGCCGGCGTCTCCGGCATCTTCGTCCTGCAGGGCTCCGCCGCCCACCTCGGCTCCGTCCTGCAGGCGGCCCTGGCGGTCCTCGTCGGGATAACTCTGCTCGCCGGTCCGTATCTGGTGCGGATGACCCAGGACCTCTCCGAGGAGCGCCTGATGCGTATCCGCGCCCAGGAGCGCGCCGAGGTCGCCGCGCACGTCCATGACTCGGTGCTGCACACCCTGACCCTGATACAGCGCAACGCGGAGAACGCGAACGAGGTCCGCCGCCTCGCCCGCGCCCAGGAGCGCGACCTGCGCACCTGGCTCTACAAACCCGAGGGCACCGGCAAGGACGAGGCCGACGAACCCACCGACCTCGCCGACGCGGTGCGGCGCAACGCCGCCGAGATCGAGGACAAGCACGGCGTCCCCATAGAGGTCGTGGTCGTCGGCGACTGCCCGCTCGACGAGAAAATCGCCGCACAGATGCAGGCCGCGCGCGAGGCTATGGTGAACGCCGCGAAGTACGGTGGCGAGGGCGGCGCCGTGCAGGTCTACGCCGAGGTGGAGGGGAAGACCGTCTTCGTGTCCGTCCGGGACCGCGGTCCGGGCTTCGACCTCGACTCGATACCCGCCGACCGCATGGGCGTCAGAGAATCGATCATCGGCCGTATGGAGCGCAACGGCGGTACGGCCCGGCTCCGGGCGGTACCCGGCGGCGGCACGGAGGTCGAGCTGGAGATGGAGAGGGCGGAGAAGACGTCATGAGCGACCCGACCGAGGCGAACGAACCTGTGGAGTCGACCGGCGGGAGCGCGGACGAGCGACACGTGCGCGTGGTCCTCGTCGACGACCACCGCATGTTCCGTACGGGAGTCCAGGCCGAGATCGGACGAACCGAGCAGACCGGCGTCGAGGTGGTCGGTGAGGCCGCGGACGTCGACCAGGCGGTCACGGTCATCACCGCGACCCGGCCCGAGGTCGTCCTCCTCGATGTGCACCTGCCCGGTGGCGGCGGGGTCGAAGTCCTGCGCCGCTGCGCCCCGTTGATGGCGGACGCCGAGCAGCCCGTCCGCTTCCTAGCGCTGTCCGTCTCGGACGCCGCGGAGGATGTGATCGGCGTGATCCGGGGCGGCGCGCGCGGGTACGTGACGAAGACGATCACCGGCACGGACCTGGTCGACTCCATCTTCCGGGTCCAGGAAGGCGACGCGGTGTTCTCGCCGCGCCTCGCCGGGTTCGTCCTGGACGCGTTCGCGTCGACGGACGCGCCGCCGGTCGACGAGGACCTCGACCGACTCACCCAGCGCGAGCGGGAGGTGCTGCGGCTGATCGCACGGGGGTACGCGTACAAGGAGATCGCCAAGCAGCTCTTCATCTCCGTGAAGACGGTCGAGTCCCATGTCTCGGCGGTGCTGAGGAAGCTCCAGCTGTCCAACCGGCACGAGCTGACGCGGTGGGCGACGGCACGGCGCCTGGTCTGAGGCCAGGGGCTCAAAGGCTCAAGGGCTCAGGGTCTCGATCCCGCCTCGCCCCGGCTCCCTCGCTCACACCACCCGCGTGGCCCCCGCGAACGGCATCTCGTCGAGCGGGGCCACCCGGACCGGTGCCGACGGGTTGGGGGCGTGGATCATCTGGCCGTTGCCGATGTAGAGGCCCACATGGCTGATGCTGGAGTAGAAGAACACCAGGTCGCCCGGGAGTAGTTCGGAGCGGGAGACGCGGCGGCCCGCGTCGATCTGGGCGTAGGTGGTGCGGGGCAGGGAGAGGCCCGCCGAGCGGAAGGCGGCCTGGGTGAGGCCGGAGCAGTCGAAGGCGTCCGGGCCGGTCGCGCCCCAGACGTAGGGGCTGCCGAGCTTGGAGTGGGCGTACGAAATGGCCGCTGCGGCCCGGGAGTTGGGGGCTTGGGCTAGGGCGGAACCGGGCGTCAGGGCGTCGCGGGCGCCCGTCCAGGAGCGTGCGGCGCGGCCCGCCTCCCCCTGGAGCCGGGCGCGCTCCTCGGCGGTCAGTCGGGCGAGCAGGCCTCGGGCCGTGTCCAGCTTGTCGGTGATCGTGTCCTTGTGCCGACGCAGTTCGGCCTGGCGGGACTTCAGCGAGGTCAGTTCGACGCGTGCGGCCCCCCGCAGCTGCTCGATCTCCCGTAGCTGTCGGCGGACGCCGGCGACGGACGTGGCCTGCCGGTTGCCGGCGCGTTCGGCGAACTCGGCTCCGTCGAGGTAGCGGTCGGGATCGTTCGAGAGCGCGAGCTGAAGGGCCGGGTCGAGGCCGCCGTCGCGGTACTGCGCCGCGGCCATCGAACCCAGCTCCTCGCGCGCCGAGTTGAGCTTCTCCGTCCTGCGCGCGGCCTCGTCCTGGAGGGTTCTGATCCGCCGCTCGGCCGTGTCCGCCTGCTCCTTCGCGCCGTTGTACTTCTCGGTGGCGACCTCTGCCTCCTGATACAGCTTGTCCACCTTCGCCTTGACCTGCGCCGGTGTCAGCCGCGGCTCGGCGTGTCCGGTCCCGTCGAGGCCGGTCGCGCTCGCGGCGCCCGCCAGGGCGATCGTCCATGCCGTGCGGGCCGTGTTGCCGCCGACCGAGCGCTGACGGGGCCTTCGGTGCGCTGCCACGTGGACTGCACGTCCTTTCGTACGACCGCCTCGTCCTGCCACGTCCGCCGGCGTGCCGGGGTGGCTGGCGTATGACTGACCCGGAGAGCGGCGGACGTATGAGCGCCTGGGGGAGCGGACGTACGACCGCATCGGGGCGGGGTGCGCATCCGGCGGCGGCCCACACAGGGGGAGCGGGCCGCCGCCGGACTTTCTCGGCGGTGGTGTCCGACTGCCGCCCCTGGCCCGGGCGGCGGTGGGGAGCCGGTCACCTGGTGGAGGACGCTAAACCTCCGTGTGTCGGGTCGGTAACGCGTTGTGCGGAAGTGCCGGAAGCGGACCGGGGGATGACCGTAAGTGACCGTGATCCCGGGATGCGAGCGTCTGGTTCACGCGGAGTGATGACCGAAGTGGCGGTTTCGGGGTTCGGGGCGGTGGTGGGCTGCTATGGGGCGCATATATGCAAGATCGGGTGGGGTGGAGCCGGGGAGGAGGGGAGGCGCGGGAGGGCGAAGTGTGAGTGGAGTGGGGCGGTGTCGGGTGGTTTTTCGGCTTTGATTAGGCTCCGGCTCCATGGACGTACTCATCCACCTCTTCGTCGGCCTGCACATCATCGGTATCGCCGCGCTGCTCGGTGGTTTCTTCACCCAGATGAAGGCGATGGGCCAGGGCACCGCCCGTTTCGTCCCCGCGATGCTGCACGGCGCGCTGACCATGCTGGTCACCGGTGTGATCCTCGTCGGCCTCAACCAGGCGGACGATCAGCCCGTCAACAACATCAAGATCGGCGTGAAGCTGGCGCTGCTGATCGTGATCCTCGGGCTCGTGTACGTGAAGCGGGACGAGGAGAAGGTGGACAAGAGTCTGTTCGGCGTGGTGGGGCTGCTGACCACGGCGAACGTCTTCATCGCCGTGTTGTGGACGTGACCCTGCCGGACCAGGGGCCGGCGTAGGCCAGCCCCGCGCCCGCGGTGACCGCCAGCCATGCCGCCACCGCGATCCACAGCAGGACCTCGCCGGGGGTTTCGAGCCACGGGACGTCCACGGCTGTCGCGACGGAGAGGGTCGCCGCCGCCGTCATGCCCATCGGGAACACGGTTGCCCAGCGGCGTACGTCGTAGTGCGGCCGTGGCCAGGCGATCTCGGCGATGAGCAGGACGGCGTACCAGGCCAGGTCGAGTACGAGGAGAGCGACGGTCACGGTGCGCAGGACGCCGCTGTCGTCCTCGTTCCAGAGGTAGAGCTCGGCGCTGTCGGCGGCGATGAGCTTCGATCCGGCGAGTGCGGAGATGGCGAGGGCGCCGCCCGCCACCCACTGGTCGCCGGCGCCGTGGGCGACTTGGCGTAGGTCGAAGCAGGTCAGGGCGACGGCGTAGAGCAGCAGGCCGAGCCAGAAGAGCGCGAGTGCCGTGTGGGCGAGCCATGCCGTGGACTCGGTCGCGGCGAGTGTCGCGGCCAGGACGGCCAGGCCCTGTGTGGCCACGCAGCCGAGGAACACCGCGCCGGGCATGCGGCGGTGCCAGTGGCGTACGACGGCGACGAGCAGGCCGGGCCAGAGGAGGGCGGACAGGGCGAGGAGGGCCTTGGCGAGGGTGTGCCAGCCGAGGGTGGTGAAGCGGGTGCCCAGGACCGTCGTTGCCGCGATGGCGGTCAGGGCGGCGGGGGTGGCCGCCTCCTTCGCCCATCTGGTGCGGTCCCACAGGAGCCGTGCGACGAAGTCGCCGGCGAGCGCCAGCCAGGCCGCGCAGGCGAGGGCGAGGGTGATGCGGGACAGCGTCTCGTGGTGCGTCTGGTGGAGGGCCACCGAGAGGATGCCGGTCGCCATGACGGCTGCGCCGGCTGTGGGGGGACGTTGCGACCACCAGGTGTACAGGGGGGATGTGGGGGCGGCGGGCATGGGGCCGATGCTAGGGAGCGGGGTGTTGGTTGCTGGTGGGGCACGCGCACGACGGGGGTGAAATTTGCCCTCCGGTGGATGGGGGTGCGCGTTGATGCCTGCGGCGGCCTGTGGGGGTTTGGTGGGGGTTCGCGTAGCGCCTGGGGTTCGGTGGGTGGGTCGGGGCCGCGTCGGGGGGGGGGGGGCCCCCGGGGGGGGGCGGGGCGTGATTCAAAAGGGGGTAGCGGTTGTGGGCCGCCCCCACC
>NZ_JBITCM010000010.1:173451-349967 GCF_044453205.1 Streptomyces sp. NPDC051738
CCTCGGACCGGCGGCTGGACTTATGCCAAGTGGTGCTGCGTGTTGACGCCGGCCACTGCGGGCGGACACCCCCCGACGCGTCCCCTTGCCGCCGTGGGCGACTGCGGCGCCGCGGGGGTACGCGCTGCGCCATCACTGGATCGCCTTGTCGCCGTACGCGACTGCGGCTCCGTGGGGTACATCCAGGGACCGCCTGTGTGCGTGTGCCGGAAATTGCGTCACGCGCGCGTGCGGAGAAAGTTCCCCACGCGCGCGTGTGTGCGTCAGGCCGGGCGGACCACGCTGTGGATCGAGGACTCTCCGTCGTAGTAGATCGACTCCTCGCGGACGTACGCGCCGGGCTTCGGGGCGTGGATCATCATGCCGTTGCCGATGTAGATGCCCACGTGGGTGACGTCGTCGTAGAAGAAGACCAGGTCGCCGGGCTGGGCGTTGGCGAGGGAGACCGTGGTGCCGGCGTTGACCTGGTCGTAGGTGACGCGGGGGATGTCCACGCCGGCGGCCTTCCATGCGCCCTGGGTGAGGCCGGAGCAGTCGTAGGAGTCGGGGCCGGTGGCGCCCCAGACGTACGGCTTGCCTATCTGGGAGCGGGCGAAGGCCAGGGCCTTCTCGGCCTTGGTGGCGTACGAGGAGTCCGACGCGGAGGAGTCCGAGGAGGATGAGTCGGACGAGGACTCGTTGCTCTCCTGCTGTTGTGCCGCCTCTTGGCGCTGGCGCTCGGCCTCTGCCTCCGCTTGCTGCCGGGCCAGCTCGGCGGCCTTGCGGGCGGCTTCCTCCTGCTTGCGCTTCTCGATCGCGGCGAGGCGCGCCTTCTCCTCCGCCGTCAGCTTGGAGAGGAGTTCGCGTGCGTCGGAGAGCTTCGTCTGGACGGTGGTCTTGGCGGTCTGGAGGTCGTTCTGCGACTCGGTGAGCGTTTCGAGGCTCTGGGTGGCCTCCTCGCGCTTCTTCATCGTCGCGGACTGTTGTGTGAAGTACTCGTCGACCGACTCTTTCTGACGGCCCGTCATGCGGTCCATCAGCTGGGTCTGGTCGAAGTAGTCCTGCGGGGTGTCCGCGAGGAGGAAGGTCGCCGTGTCGGGGGCGGCCGCTCCGGTGCGGTACTGGGCTGCGGCGTTGCGGCCTAGTTCCTCGCGGGCTTCGTTGAGCTTCTGGGTGCGCTCGGCGACGTCGTCGAGGAGGGTGTCGACGCGCTTGCGCTGCTTCGCGGTCTTCTCCTTGGCCGCGTTGTACTTCTCGGTCGCCGACTCCGCCTGGCGGTAGAGGTCGTCGACCTTCTTCTCGACCTCTTCGAGGCTCGGCTTGTCGTCGGTCGAGGGGCTCGCGGTGGCCGTCTGGGACAGCAGGGCCACGGAGGTGAGGGCCGCCGTGGCGAGGGCGGGGGTCCGTATGCCTGCTACGCGCGTACCAGCGGGACGCGACTTGCGGTGCGACGCCAAGGGAGGCGACTCCTTCCATGCTCCGCCTACCGAGTTAGCTGTCGGGTTCGGGCGGGTGGTTCGGAAGGGTTGCCCTACGGCCGTCCCCAGGAGGGAAGTCGGGCCGATTCACCCCAAGTTCGGTGGGTCCCCGGCTCCGGCTGCGCGGCGGCGTTCCGGACTCGGCGGAGGCCGCGCGGCCCGGCGACGTTCGCCGGTGGGGGTCGTGCGGCCTGTCCGGCACGGTAGCCAACTGGTGTGGCCCCTGTGAAGGTTGATGTTCGATATGCCCGATACATTTTCGTGACCTTGGCGCGGTTTGCCGCGAACGGCGGTTGGTTGGGGAGTGTCTGGGGTGGATTGGTCTTGTTTGGGGTGTGCGCGTCGCCTGTCCGTGTTCGAATGCGGACCGTGACGAGGTGGTCGTGGAGGGTGAGGGGCTGGTCGGGTGGGTGGTGGTGGAAGATCATCGAGTTTTGGAGCGGGAGATGTTCTCGGGGCGGCGGCGGGCTGTCAGTGGGGCGCCCTAGACTCGGAGAGCGATGAGCAGCCTCTTTGATGACAGCTTCCTGGCGGACCTCCAGGCCCCACGGGCCCATGAGGAAGAACCCCCGCCGCCGCCCGACGACGATCACGCTCCGGAGCCGGTTCCGGACGATCTGTTCGGCGGGAAGTTCGACGTGCCTCCGGACCGGGACGCGTATTACCGCGACGGCGCCCCGCGCCCGGCCCTCGACGCGGCCGCGCTGCTGGAGGGGCTGAACGAGAACCAGCGGGCGGCCGTCGTCCACTCGGACACTCCGCTGCTCATCGTGGCCGGTGCCGGGTCCGGCAAGACGCGTGTGCTCACCCATCGCATCGCCCACCTGCTGGCCGAGCGGAATGTGCATCCGGGGCAGATCCTCGCGATCACCTTCACCAACAAGGCCGCGGGCGAGATGAAGGAGCGGGTCGAGCAGCTCGTCGGCCCGCGCGCGAACGCGATGTGGGTGATGACCTTCCACAGCGCGTGCGTGCGCATCCTGCGGAGGGAGAGCAAGAAGCTCGGGTTCACGTCGTCGTTCTCGATCTACGACGCCGCCGACAGTAAGCGGCTGATGGCACTCGTGTGCCGTGATCTGGATCTCGATCCCAAGCGGTTCCCGCCCAAGTCCTTCAGCGCCAAGATCAGCAATCTGAAGAACGAGCTGATCGACGAGGAGGACTTCGCCGCCCAGGCCACGGACGGCTTCGAGAAGACCCTCGCTCAGGCGTATGTCCTGTACCAGTCGCGGTTGCGGGAGGCCAACGCCCTCGACTTCGACGACCTGATCATGACGACGGTCAATCTGCTGCGCGCCTTCCCGGACGTCGCCGAGCACTACCGCCGCCGTTTCCGCCATGTGCTGGTGGACGAGTACCAGGACACCAACCACGCGCAGTACGCCCTCGTGCGCGAGCTCGTGGGTACCAGTGAGCACCCCGTCGACGTGCCGCCGAGCGAGTACGACATCCCGCCCGCCGAGCTGTGCGTGGTGGGTGACGCCGACCAGTCGATCTACGCCTTCCGGGGCGCCACCATCCGCAACATCCTCCAGTTCGAGGAGGACTACCCGGATGCGACCACGATTCTGCTGGAGCAGAACTACCGGTCCACCCAGACGATCCTCTCGGCTGCCAACGCGGTCATCGAGCGCAACGAGTCCCGCCGCCCCAAGAACCTGTGGACCAACGCGGGCGCGGGCGCGCGCATCACCGGTTATGTCGCGGACACCGAGCACGACGAGGCGCAGTTCGTCGCCGAGGAGATAGACCGACTGACGGACGCGGGCGACGCGAAGGTCGGCGATGTCGCCGTCTTCTACCGGACGAACGCCCAGTCCCGTGTCTTCGAAGAGATCTTCATCCGCGTCGGCCTGCCCTACAAGGTCGTCGGCGGGGTCCGGTTCTACGAGCGCAAGGAGGTCCGGGACGTCCTGGCCTACCTGCGGGTGCTGGCCAACCCGGAGGACTCGGTGCCGCTGCGCCGGATCCTCAACGTCCCCAAGCGGGGCATCGGCGACCGCGCCGAGGCGATGATCGACGCCCTGTCCCAGCGGGAGAAGATCAGCTTCCCGCAGGCGCTGAAGCGGGTCGACGAGGCGTACGGCATGGCCGCGCGGTCGACCAACGCCGTCAAGCGGTTCAACACGCTGATGGAGGAGCTCCGTACGATCGTCGAGTCCGGAGTGGGACCGGCGACGGTCCTGGAGGCGGTGCTCGAACGCACCGGCTACCTCGCCGAGTTGCAGGCCTCCACCGACCCGCAGGACGAGACCCGTATCGAGAACCTCCAGGAGCTCGCGGCCGTGGCCCTGGAGTTCGAGCAGGAGTCCGGCGAGGGCGAGGCCTCCGGAGGACTCGCCGACTTCCTGGAGCGGGTCGCCCTGGTCGCCGACTCCGACCAGATCCCCGACGAGGACGAGGACGGCTCCGGTGTCATCACCCTGATGACCCTGCACACCGCCAAGGGCCTGGAGTTCCCGGTCGTCTTCCTCACCGGCATGGAGGACGGCGTCTTCCCGCACATGCGCTCCCTCGGCCAGACCAAGGAGCTGGAGGAGGAGCGGCGGCTGGCCTACGTCGGCATCACGCGCGCGCGTGAACGGCTGTATCTGACGCGCTCGTCGATGCGGAGCGCGTGGGGGCAGCCGTCGTACAACCCGCCCTCCCGCTTCCTGGAGGAGATCCCGGCGGCGCACGTGGACTGGAAGCGGACGGGGGCGACCGCGCCCGTGTCCTCCGGTCCCGCGGCCGGTGTGGCGGCCTCGCTGTCGTCGTCGCGCTCGCGGTCGTCGGCGTCGGGCGCGTCCGGGTTCGCGACCCGACGGGGTTCCGAGAAGCCGGTCGTCGCGCTGGCCGTCGGGGACCGGGTCACGCATGACCAGTTCGGGCTCGGCACCGTGATGGCGGTCAAGGGCACGGGCGCGAACGCCGAGGCGACGGTCGACTTCGGGGAGGCCAAGCCGAAGCGGCTGCTGCTGCGGTATGCGCCGGTGGAGAAGCTGTAGCGCTTGCACATGTGCGCCCCCGCTGAAGAGCGGGGGCGCACAAGGAAGTTGCTTGCCCGGCTTACGTCGGGTCGAGGCCGTGGCTGCGCAGCCAGGCGAGCGGGTCTATCGCGTCGCCGCCGCCCGGCCGGACCTCGAAGTGCAGGTGCGGGCCGGTGGAGTTGCCGGAGTTGCCCGAGTACGCGATGGGGTCGCCGGCCTTGACCGTCGTGCCCGAGGCGACGCGGTAGCTGGAGAGGTGGCAGTACCACGTCTCTGTGCCGTCCTTCGCGGTCACGATCATCATGTTGCCGTAGGCGCTGTTCCACTGCGTGCGGACGGTGCCGTCGGTCGCGGCCATCACCGTCGTGCCGTACGACACGGGGAAGTCGATGCCGGTGTGCACGGACATCCAGTTGATGCCGGACTGGCCGAAGTAGGCGCTGAGGCCGTGGTTGGCGACCGGGATCGCGAACTTCGGGCGCAGCCGCTCCTTGCGGGCCGCTTCCTCCGCCGCCTTCTTCTTCTCGGCCGCCTGCTGGGCCTTGAGGTCGATGCGCTCCTGCGTGCGGCTGGCCCGGTCGGCGAAGTCGTCGGCGCCGGCGGAGAGGCTCTCGAGCTGGGAGTCCAGCTTGTTGTTCGCGGTGGACGGCTTGACGGAGGTCGTCGCGTCGGACGCGGTCGTCGTCGTGTCCTTGTCGTCGGTCAGGCTGCCGACCGAGGCGGCGGCGATGCCCGCGACACCCATCACACACGCCGAGGGCACGGCGACCGTCAGCAGCGCCGAGCGCTTGGGGGGCGTACGGCGGCGGGAGCGGGCTCCGCTGCGGGAGGCGGCCCGCGGGGAGGGGGCCGGGGCGGCCTCCTCCTGGTCGTCGAGGAGCGGGGCCGCGTCGGGGAGTTCGCCGGGGGCGGTCAGCTCGGCGTCGTGCCGGCCGGGGCTGTCGTAGCCGGTCGGGTCGGTGTACGTCGAGGGGTCGTCGTACGCCGTGGGGGCGCCGTGCTCGATCTGCTCGAAGTGCGCGGTCGCCTGGTGGTCGAAGGATTCTGCTGACTGCTCGTACCCGTCGGCCGCCTGCGTGGTCCCGCCGTCGGAGTTCCACTGCGTGGCGTCGTAGGTGCCGGTCTCGAAGGTCTGCGTGCCCCATTCCCACTGCTGGGTATGGTCGGCCGGGGCGCCGGACTGGTCCGGCTGGAGCCAAGCGCTCGCGTCCCAGTGCCCGGAGGTGTCGTGACCGGTGGCCTGCTGCGGGACGAAGGGGAGCTGCTGGTGGCCGGTCGTCCAGGCGGTGGTGTCGTACGCGCCGGAGTCGTAGGCGGCGTGGTGCTGTGCCGCGTACGCGTCGTAGTTCAGGGTGTGTTGGCTGCCCGTGGACCACTGCGTGTTGTCGTACGCGCCTGTGTTCTCACCGGGGAGGCTGCCGAACAGCGGGTCCGCGTCGAAGGTCGCGGTGGTGTGGCCGGTGGCGTCAAATCCGGTGGCGTCGTACGAGCCGTACGTGGTGGAGTCACCGTAGGGGGCTTCCTGGGCGCCGTACGACGCGTAGTGCGCCGAGGCGGCATCGGAAGCCGAAGCCGGGGAGGTCATGGTCCCCGACGGGTGACGATCGTTCACCAACTTCTCTCTCGCCTCGACAACAGGGGCTGCCAGAGCAGTGCGGCGACTGTACCCGGCGGTATGCGGGCACGACAATCTTCGGCAGGTTTCGTGGCCGCAGGAAACGGGCATTCGGCCGTGTTTTGGCGGACTGCGGGCGCGAGTTTGGCCTTGTGTTCGAGGATTGTTCGATGTCGCTCGGCTGTCCCGAGGCTGTGCGGAGCGTTTGAAGGACGACGGTTATGCCACGGTCAGGCCGCCGGAGCGGGTGGCGGTTTCGGCTCCTGTCCCCGCCGAGTCGAGGGCCTGCCGTATTCCGGTCGCCACGGCGGGGTGCACCGGCAGGGCGAGGTGGCCGATGCCGCTCACGCGGACGTTCTGCGCCGTCAGGTCCGGGTGGTCGATGCAGGCCGTCTCCAGCGGGACCATCAGGTGGTCGAGGTCGCTCCAGAAGCTCACGAAGTGCGTACGGCAGCCGGGTGCCGGACGGGCGAGTTCCTCGAGGACCGGTGAACCGGGGCGCATCTGACGCACGATGGGGTGCGCGTTCGCCAGCGGGGCGACGCTGGTGCCGGAGTGCGGTGTGCCCAGCGTGACGAGCGTACGGACCCTGAGGTCGCCGCCGAGGCACTGCACGTAGTAACGCGCTATGAGCCCGCCGAGGCTGTGCCCGACGATGTCGACCTGCCGGCTGCCGGTGCGCTCGCAGATCTCCTCTATGTGCCGGCCGAGCAGCTCCGCGGCGGTGCGGATGTCGCAGGTCAGCGGGGAGTAGTTGAGCGATTCGACCTGGTGCCTGCCGTGCTGGGCGAGGTTGCGGCGCAGCAGGACGAAGACCGAGCGGTTGTCTATGAAGCCGTGCAGCAGGACGACCGGGGGGTTCGTCTCCGTCGGCAGGTGGGTGGTCCCCCGGGAGTCAGGGGAGTCCGGTGCGGGGAGCGCGGGGGTGGTCCGGCGCTCCTGGGTGATGCCGGAGGGATAGAGCAGTAGGTGTCCGGCGAGGATCGCGAGCTCCAGGGCGGTCGCCTTCAGCAGGGCCAGGGAGAGGCCGGCGAGTCTGCTCGGGAGCAGGCGCCGACAGAGCGGAAGAAGGGGGAGTGCTGCCCCGGTGACCTTCATGGCCGACCTCCTTGCGGCACGCGGGAGGACGGCTCCGGCCCCCGTGTGCCCTCGTGGGAAGTCGCGGCGGAGGTGGCCGGCGGGGCGAGCGGAGGACGCATGGGGCAAGCGAGGCGCGTGACGTGAGTCGGTCCGGTCGGTCCTGGTGCACCGGTGACCCGACGAGGCTCCCTGCCGGTGTGGCGACGAGGCTCCCCGCTGTCGTGCCTTACCTGCCCTACGTGCCCTTCGTACCACCGTCGATGCGCCGCACCGCCACGTCGCGCGGCCCTGCGGCGCGGTGGTGCGGCTACCTCGTTGCGGCTCCCGTTGCGCGTGGTCCCGCTGCGACGTGTGCCGCAATCCACTGCGGCCCGTGTGCCGCAGTGATGTGGAACGGTGCGCGGCGAACGTGTCCCATCGTGTGATTTCCCCCTCGGTCTATGCCGCGAAACTGCCGGTTGCGGGATGCTGGAGATAACGTTCGTTCACTTCCCCGGGCGGTGTGGCCCGGGCGTCCGTGCCGTGGTGGCGCGTCCGGTGCGGTGAGCGGCGGAAATGTGCGATACGCGCACCATGTATGACATGTGTGCTGTGTACGGCATAACTCATATGTGAGTGGTAGTCGTCGGTACGGATGGATGTAGTCGCTTCATGGAGGCAGTGATGGGTGTGGCAGCCGGTCCGATCCGCGTGGTGGTGGCCAAGCCGGGGCTCGACGGCCACGATCGGGGAGCCAAGGTGATCGCGCGGGCGCTGCGCGACGCCGGCATGGAGGTCATCTACACCGGCCTCCACCAGACACCCGAGCAGATCGTCGGCACCGCGATCCAGGAGGACGCCGACGCGATCGGCCTCTCCATCCTCTCCGGCGCCCACAACACGCTCTTCGCCGCGGTGATCGACCTCCTCAAGGAGCGCGACGCGGAGGACATCCTCGTCTTCGGGGGCGGGATCATCCCCGAGGCGGACATTCCCCCGCTGAAGGAGAAGGGCGTCGCGGAGATCTTCACGCCCGGGGCGACGACGCAGTCGATCGTGGACTGGGTCCGTACGAACGTGCGTCAGCCGGCGGGGGCGTAGGTCGTTGTGCGGTGCGGGGGAGCTGGGCTGGTGGTGTCCAGCTCCTCGATCATGGCTGCCCGCAATCGCAGCGTCGTGACCAGTCGCTGGAACGCCTCCGCCCAGTACCCTCCGGCCCCCGGCGACGCGTCCTCCGGCTCGTCCGGTACTGCCAGCAGGCCGTCGAGGCGGCTTGCCTCGGACGGGTCGAGGCAGCGCTCGGCCAGGCCCATCACTCCACTGAAACTCCATGGATAACTCCCCGCGTCCCGAGCGATGTTGAGCGCGTCGACCACCGCCCGCCCGAGCGGCGGAGCCCACGGCACCGCGCACACCCCGAGCAGCTGAAACGCCTCGGACAGACCGTGCGTCGCGATGAACCCGGCGACCCACTCGGCCCGTTCGGCGGCGCCCAAGGTGGCGAGCAGCTTCGCCCGCTCGGCCAGGGACACCGCACCCGGGCCGCCAGCCTCCGCAGCCGAGGGCGACCCGAGGAGTGCCCGCGCCCACTCGGCGTCCCGCTGCCGCACCGCCGCCCGGCACCACGCCGCGTGCAGCTCGCACTGCCAGTCGTCCGCCACCGGCAGTGCCACGATCTCTCCGGGCGGGCGTCCCCCGAGCCGCCCCGGCCATGTGCTGAGCGGGGCCGCCTCCACCAACTGGCCGAACCACCAGGACCGTTCACCCCGCCCCGCCGGTGCCTTGGATACGACCCCGTCGCGCTCCATGCCCGCATCGCACAGGTGCGGTGCCTCGACACCGATCGTCGGCGTCGTCCGCGTGTGGTCCAGCGCCACGCACGCCCCGGCACGTGCCGCCATGCGTGCGGCGAGCGCCGAACCCGGCAGCGCGGAGAGCAACTCCGCCGCCGTCGCCCGGACATTGCGGCTCCGGTCGGCCAGCGCCTGTTCCAGGAACGGCTCGTCCCGCGCGCCCAGCCCGGCCCGTAGCGAGTCGAGGAACATCAGCCGGTCCTCGGCCCGTTCCGTCGCCCATGTCGTGGTCAGCAGCTCGCGCGCGGCGACGGGCTCGTGCGCCCGAATCGCGGAGAGCAGGGCGACCCGTTCGGCGAACAACCCCTCCTGCCACAGCTGTTGGACCGCAGCCGTGTCATCGAGGTGCGGGAGCGACGCGCCGCCGCCGGGTGTCGCGCGCAGGGCGAAGCGCCAGTCCGGGTTCAGCCGGGCGAGCCACACCGCCCGCGGGCCGGCGAAGGCCAGCGCCGACGGCCGCAGATCCGTACGTCCCCGCGCCGCGTCCAGCAGGGCGGGCAGGGACTGCGGGGGCGGCGCGTAACCATGGTCGTTCGCCGTCGCCAGCCACTGGGGCAGCAGCTCCATGAGGTCCGGTGCCGTGCCTCTCCGGCCGCCGCCGGCCACGCCGGGGCGGTCGGCCAGCAGCATCGCGAGCCTGCGGGCCGCCGCCGAGGGCAGGGCTGGGCGCGGGTCCTCGGGGGCCGATTGCGGGCGCTGCGCCGCTCGCGTCGGGCGCAGCCCGGCCCTCCGTCGTACGGTCTCCATGGCCGCCGCGTCCAGCAGCGCCACCGGCGCCTCGCGGCCCGGCTCGCAGCCCGGGGGCGTGCGGCGGTCCGTCCCGAGCAGTGCCGCGGTGACGAGTTCCTCCCAGGCGCCCGGCGCGGGCGAATGCACGGGAGGCGGTTCCACAGGAGGCGAGTCCACAGGAACGGAGGGGCTGTTCATGGGGTTCCTTCCTTTCTGTCTTCGTGCTGGGTGCCTTGCAGCGGGTCCTTCGCACGGGCGTTGCGAGGAGCCCCGCTCAGCACAGCTGCACCGGCTCGCCCGCGTCCTCCGGCCAGGCCGTCAGCGGAGTGAAGCCGCGGTGGCCGCACTCGCCGAACACCGTGACCGGGGCGCCACCCGACAGCGCGACGAGGCGCCACAGGCCCGGGCGGGCACGGGCGGCCGGGGTGAGCGGCAGGGCCGAGTCTCCGGCGGCGTCCGCCAGCTGCCACGAGCCGCCGTCCGGGGTCGGCACGACCCGGTCCAGGGTCACCGGGACGGAGTCCAGCCACGGGTCGTCGCGCAGCGCCTCGCCGTAGCGGGCGGTCGCCTCGGTCGTGGTCACACCCGGTGGCCGTATCGCCGCAGGTGCGGGTGGTGCGAACTGCTCGCCCAGGGCCGCCCGCAGTTGCCCGGCGCCCGGATACGCCGACACCTCCGCCTCCAGGGTCAGCCCCACCGGCAGCGCCAGCTCCGGGGCGCGGCCGGCGGCGCCGTAGGAGAGGAGCAGCGCCGTACGGCCCGAGTCGGCGCCGTACAGCCATATCCGGCGGGTCGTCAGCTTCACGTCCGCCGTGTCGTACTGGGCGAGGACCAGCCAGCGGTCCCGGACCGGTGGGCCGTCAGCCGACGCGGGCAGGCCGATGCGGGAGCGGACCGTGTCGGCCAGACCGCCGGGCAGCCGCTCGCGGCCCAGCCAGCCCTGGTCGAGGAGGTGAAGGAGGGCGCACTCCTCCAGCAGGCGCACCGGCCAGCCGGGGCCGGACGCCGGGATCGCCCCCAGTTCCCGCACCCGCGCGGCCAGTCCGGGGGCCTGGGCGTCCACCATGCGGGCCGCCGTCTCCTCCCACAGGCCGTACCCCGCCTGTTCCGCGCCGGCCAGGCCGCCGCGCAGCAGGTCCGCCAGGCGCTGCTCCAGCTCCGTCGCCCCCGCGGTGACCCGCACGGCCCGGCGCTCCGCCCTGCGCCGCGCCGCGTCCGGGTCACCGGAACCGGACGTGCCCGCTGTCCCCTTTTCCTCCGTGCGCTGCCTTCTCCCCTTTATCCACTGCTCCGCCCAGTCCGGCGGCGGCTCGGACGGCACCGCGCCGTCGCCTTCCGCCCAGAGCAGCAGCAGCCCGAGCGCGTGTTTGCACGGGAACTTCCGGCTCGGGCAACTGCACTTGTACGCGGGCCCGGATGCGTCCGCGATGTCGATGACCGTCTGATACGGCTTGCTGCCGCTGCCCTTGCACAGTCCCCACACCGTCCCCTCGTCGGAACTCCCCGCCTCGGACCACGGTCCGGCCGCGCCGAGTTTGCTTCCCGCTTTGCGTGATGCCGCGTCAGGTGCCAGTGCCAGCACCTGGTCCGCGGTCCAGCGCACCCCCTGCTGAGTCATGTCATCGAAGGTAGGTCCCACCACTGACAATCGGTCGGGGCGAAGGCCACGCCGACGGTCTCGTGAGCACGTTTTCGCAGGTCGGAACGCGTTGTCAGTGGCGTGGTGCACGGTGGACACCAGATCCGAAACCGGCTGAACCAGCCGAGCTTGAGGGGGACTTCGCCATGCCTGTGTCCGTAAGCCCGACATCCGTCGAAGCGGGGGAGACGGAACCGACCGAGGCGTTGCGTCCGCATGCCGAGGACGCCTTCGCCCATGAACTCGCCGAGCTGGCCGCGCAGGACGACCGTCCGCGTCCGGCCCGCTGGAAACTGTCGCCGTGGGCCGTGGCCACGTATCTGCTCGGCGGCACGCTGTCGGACGGCACGGTGATCACACCGAAGTACGTCGGCCCGCGCCGCATCGTCGAGGTCGCCGTCACCACGCTCGCCACCGACCGCGCCCTGCTCCTGCTGGGCGTGCCCGGCACCGCGAAGACGTGGGTCTCCGAGCACCTGGCCGCGGCGGTCAGCGGCGACTCGACTCTGCTCGTGCAGGGCACGGCGGGCACGCCGGAGGAAGCGATCCGGTACGGCTGGAACTACGCGCAGCTGCTCGCGCACGGGCCGAGCCGGGACGCCCTCGTGCCCAGCCCGGTCATGCGGGCCATGGCGGAGGGGATGACGGCCCGCGTCGAGGAGCTGACCCGTATTCCGGCCGACGTGCAGGACACGCTGATCACGATCCTGTCGGAGAAGACGCTGCCGATACCGGAGTTGGGGCAGGAGGTGCAGGCGGTCCGCGGCTTCAACCTCATCGCCACGGCCAACGACCGGGACCGTGGGGTCAACGACCTCTCCAGCGCCCTGCGCCGCCGCTTCAACACGGTCGTGCTGCCGCTGCCGGAGAGCGTCGAGATCGAGGTGGACATCGTCTCCCGCCGGGTCGATCAGATGGGCCGCTCCCTCGACCTGCCGGCCGCGCCCGACGGCATCGACGAGATCCGCCGCGTCGTCACGGTCTTCCGCGAGCTGCGCGACGGGGTGACGTCCGACGGCCGCACGAAGCTGAAGTCGCCGAGCGGCACGCTGTCGACGGCCGAAGCGATCTCCGTCGTCACCAACGGCCTTGCCCTCGCCGCCCACTTCGGCGACGGGGTGCTGCGGCCCGGCGACATCGCCGCGGGCATCCTCGGCGCCGTCGTCCGCGACCCGGCGGCCGACCGGGTCATCTGGCAGGAGTACCTGGAGGCGGTCGTGCGCGAGCGGGACGGCTGGACGGACTTCTACCGGGCGTGCCGGGAGGTGAGCGCGTGAACGGCGAGAGCGATGACCTGGGGTGGGGGCGGCCGAGTGGGGGATCGAAGGCGGGTGGGGCTGTGGCGGGCGGGGTGGTCATGGGGTAAGGCGGGGGACGAGGCCAGGGCCGGGGCCGGGTCCGGGGTGGTCGTGAGGTTGGGCGACGAGGGCGGGCGGCAGGGGCCCGGTGGGGGCCCTTGAGGGATGGGTGAGGTCGGTGGTTGGCGGTCGGCGGGGGATGGGTGAGGCCGGTGGTCAGTGGTCGGCGGGGGATGGGTGAGGCCGGTGGTCAGTGGTCGGCGGGGGATGGGTGAGGCCGGTGGTCAGTGGTCGGCCGGGGATGGACGAGCCCGGCGGTGGGCGGCCCGCCGGGGATGGGTGAGTCCTGGCGGTGAGACGACCGTGACGGACGGATGAGGTCGGGACGGTGAGTGGTGGCGATGCCCTGCTGGTCATGGGCGAGATCAGGAGGGCGTGGCCGATGACGCCGTCGGGTGCATGCGGAGGATGCGGAGGGGCGGGGGAGTGGGCTGTGAGGGGTGACGGGATGCGTCGACTGCGGGGCGAGGGTGACGGAGTGATCGGCTGCGTCGTCGGACAGTTGGGATTGGGATCGAGGGGGACGGAGTGACGGGCATCTACAGGGCTGGGAGCGAGGGCCTGGAGGAGGGTGCCCACCGGGCGAGTGACGTGCCGGCGGGATGCTCGGACGCCTTGGGCGCACCTGCTCCGGCATCGAAGCCGCCGGGGCCGCTGCTCCTGGGTGTACGGCACCACGGGCCCGGGTCGGCGCGGGCCGTGCGGGCGGCGTTGGAGGCGGCCCGGCCGCGGGTCGTGCTGATCGAGGGACCGCCCGAGGCGGATGCCCTGATCCCGCTCGCAGCCGACGAGGCCATGCGGCCGCCGGTCGCCCTCCTCGCCCACGCCGTGGACGAGCCCGGGCGCTCGGCCTTCTGGCCGCTGGCCGAGTTCTCCCCGGAGTGGGTGGCGATCCGCTGGGCCCTGGAACACGGGGTCCCGGCCCGCTTCATCGACCTGCCGGCCACGCACACCCTGGCGTGGGGCAAGGACGGGGAGCCGGTGCCTGCCGCCGACAAGCAGGGCGGTGAGCCTGGCGGAGCGAATGTGGGAGGGCGGGCCGGAGAGCCTGCCGGAGTCCAGGCAAGTGAGTCTTCCGACGAGCGGGTCGGTGAGCCTGCCGCAGAGGGTGCCGGTGAGCCTGCTGGAAGGAGTGCGGGAGACCGGGCTGGTGAGCCTGCCGAAGAGCGGGTCGGCGAACCTGCCGCAGAGGGTGCCGGTGAGCCTGGCGGAGCGAGCGTGGGAGAGCGGGTCGGGGAACCTGCTGCTGAGCGCGCCGGTGAGCGCGCCGGAAGGAGTGCGGGAGAGCGGGCCGGGGAGCACGTCGACGAGCGGGTTGGTGGGCCCGGCGGAGGACGGGACGGGGAGACCGGTGGGGAGCAGGTTGGTGAGGCTGCCGGAGGGCAGGCAGGGGAGTCGCTCGGGGAGCCTGTCGGGGAGCGGGGCGAAGGGGATGGCTCCGGTGCCGATGTCCGGGTCGACCCACTCGCCGTGCTTGCCGATGCCGCTGGTTACGACGATCCCGAGCGGTGGTGGGAGGACGTCGTAGAGCACCGGGGCCCGGGGGAGGGGGACGCGTTCGCGCCGTTTCTGGGGCTTGAGGAGGCCATGGGGGCGTTGCGGGAGGCGTACGGGAGCGGTGGGCATGAGCGGGATCTCGTGCGGGAGGCGTATATGCGGCTCCAAGTGCGGGCCGCTCAGCGGGAGTTCGCGGACGACGTGGCCGTCGTGTGCGGGGCGTGGCATGTGCCCGCGCTGCGGCAGAAGAGCACCGTGGCAGCGGACAAGGCGTTGCTGAAGGGGCTGCCCAAGGTCAAGGCGGACATGACCTGGGTGCCGTGGACGTATCGCCGGTTGGCCCGGGTCAGCGGGTACGGGGCGGGGATCGACTCGCCGGGGTGGTACGGGCATCTCTTCGGCGCGCCGGACCGGCCGGTCGAGCGGTGGATGACCAAGGTGGCCGGGCTGCTGCGGGCCGAGGACCGGATCGTGTCCTCGGCGCATGTCATCGAGGCGGTACGGCTGGCCGAGACGCTGGCGGTGATGCGTGGGCGCCCGTTGCCGGGCCTGAGCGAGACGACCGACGCGGTGCGCGCGGTGATGTGCGACGGCTCGGACGTGCCGTTGGCGCTGGTGCTTGACCGGCTGGTCGTGGGGGACGTGCTGGGGGAGGTGCCGTCGTCGGCGCCGGCGGTGCCGTTGCAGCGGGACCTCGACCGGATCCAGCGTCGGCTGCGGCTCAAACCGGAGGCGCTGGAGCGGGAGTTGGAGCTCGACCTGCGCAAGGAGAACGATGCCGAGCGCAGCAGGCTGCTGCACCGGCTGCGGCTGCTGGGCGTGGAGTGGGGGGAGCCGGTCGCGTCGCGGGGCAGTACGGGGACGTTCCGGGAGACGTGGCGGCTGCGGTGGGAGCCCGAGCTGTCCGTGCGGGTCGCGGAGGCCGGGGTGTGGGGGACCACCGTGTTCGCCGCGGCGACCGCCAAGGCGGAGACGGATGCCGTTGCCGCGCAGGGCCTCGCCGATGTCACCGCACTCGCCGAGCGCTGCCTGCTGGCCGAGCTGCCGGACGCGTTGCCCGTGGTGATGCGGATCCTCGCGGACCGGGCCGCCCTGGACGCCGACGTCGGCCATCTCGCCCAGGCCCTGCCCGCGCTGGTGCGCTCCCTGCGGTACGGCGATGTTCGGGGCACCGACATCGGCGCGTTGGCGGAGGTCGCCGCGGGTCTCGCCGAGCGCGTCTTCGTCGGCCTGCCCCCGGCCTGCGCCGCCCTGGACGCGGACGCGGCCGAGGAGATGCGGCGCCATGTGGACGCGGTGCATGGAGCGGTGGGGTTGCTGGGCGACGCGGTGGGTTCGAGAGGGGGCCGCCCTCGGGCTTCGGCATCCGGATCGGTTGGGGGCGACAGGGGCGCACCGGGCTCGGCATCCGGATCGGTTGGGGGCGACAGGGGCGCACCGGGCTCGGCATCCGGATCGGTTGGGGGTGACGAAGACACGCTGGCCTCGGCACCCGGATCGGTCGGGGCTGACGACGGCACACCGCGCTCGGCATCCGGATCGGGCGGGGGCGGTGCCGCGGGGCGCGAGGGCTCCGTGCCGGGCAACCCATCGCGCGCCCTCGGCCACGGGGACCTGCGCAACCGTTGGCATGGGGTGCTGCGGGTGCTGTCCCTGCGGGACACCGTGCCCGGCGTCATCCGGGGGCGGGGTGTGCGGTTGCTGCTGGACGACGGGGAGTTGGTGCAGGAGGAGGCGGCGCGGCTGATGGGGCTCGCGTTGTCGCCGGGGACGCCGCCGGCGGACGCGGCCTCGTGGATCGAGGGGTTCGTCGGCGGGGGAGCCGGCGGCGGGATGCTGCTCGTGCACGACGAGCGGCTGCTCGGGTTGGTCGACGCGTGGCTGACGGGGGTCCCGGCGGACGCGTTCACGGACGTGCTGCCGCTGCTGAGGCGCACCTTCTCGGCGTATGAGCCGGGGGTGCGGCGGACCCTGGGTGAGCTGGTCCGGCGTGGGCCCGGGGAGCGGGGGCGTGCGGGAGTCGGTGGTCCCGGCATACCCGGCTTCGCCGCCGAACTCGACGTCGAGCGGGCGGATGCCGTGGTGCCGGTGGTGCGGTTGCTGCTGGGGCTGGGGCTGGGGCTGGGGCTGGGGCTGGGGCTGGAGCGGGCGGCAGAGGACGTCGGGGACCGCCTTGGCGGCAACAACTCAGGTGAGAACAACCTTGTGGGGGCGACGGGATGACGAATGGCGGAGTGTTGGAGCCGAGGGCGCGGGGCGTGGCGATGGGCGCCGTCAGGCAACCGCATGGGGCGTGGGCGTCGTCGCTGGGTCGGCCTGCGACGACGACCGTGCCGGTGATCCCGTTGTGGGAACGGTGGGAACGGCCTTGTGAGGGAGCGCGCCGATGACGAGTTCGACGAGCGAGGCGATGGATCCGGCGCGGGAGCGACTGCGACGGTGGCGGATGGTGCTGGGCGGGGACGACGCCGACGGCACCGGGTGCGCGCTCTCCGGGCGGGACGCCGCGATGGACGGGGCGCTGGGGGCGCTCTACGGCAGGGGGGACAAGGCGCAGTCGGGGAAGGACCGTTCGGCGGGGCTCGGGGCGTCGGCGCCCTCGGTGGCGCGCTGGCTCGGGGACATCCGGACGTACTTCCCGTCGTCCGTCGTCCAGGTCATGCAGCGGGACGCCATCGACCGGCTCGGGCTCTCCACGTTGCTGCTGGAGCCCGAGATGCTGGAGGCGGTGGAGGCGGACGTGCACCTCGTGGGCACGCTGCTCTCGCTGAACAGGGCGATGCCGGAGACCACGAAGGAGACGGCGCGGGCCGTTGTGCGCAAGGTCGTCGAGGACCTGGAGAAGCGGCTCGCCACCCGCACCCGGGCCACGCTCACCGGCGCCCTGGATCGCAGCGCCCGTATCAGCCGGCCACGCCACCACGACATCGACTGGAACCGCACGATCGCGGCCAACCTCAAGCACTACCTCCCGGAGTACGGGACCGTCGTGCCGGAGCGGCTCATCGGTTACGGGCGGGCGTCGCAGTCCGTGAAGAAGGAGGTCATCCTCTGCATCGACCAGTCGGGGTCGATGGCGGCGTCGGTGGTGTACGCGTCGGTGTTCGGGGCCGTGTTGGCGTCGATGCGGTCCATCAGTACTCGGCTCGTCGTCTTCGACACCTCCGTCGTCGACCTCACCGACCAGCTCGACGATCCGGTCGACGTCCTCTTCGGTACGCAGCTCGGTGGCGGCACGGACATCAACCGGGCGCTCGCGTACTGCCAGTCGCAGATCACCCGGCCCGCGGAGACGGTGGTCGTGCTGATCAGCGACCTGTACGAGGGAGGCATACGGAACGAGATGCTCAAGCGGGTCGCCGCGATGAAGGCGTCGGGCGTGCAGTTCGTGGCGTTGCTGGCGCTCTCGGACGAGGGGGCGCCCGCGTACGACCGGGAACACGCGGCCTCTCTCGCGGCGCTGGGCGCACCGGCCTTCGCGTGCACGCCAGACCTGTTTCCTGAGGTGATGGCGGCGGCCATCGAGAAGCGACCGATTCCGGTGCCGGACGCAGCATGAGGAGAGGAGCGAGGAGCGGAACGAGGAGAGGAACACGGAGGGCAATGGCGAGGATTTGCCGGTGATTTACCGGCGATTTGTCGACCTGGTGACGACCGACTTGGGCCAGTAAAACGGACATGTGTGCCCATCGGTAGCGGGGGGCTTGCGCGACCTCGGGAGGGGCGTGCGAGGATCGAAGCGCCTCTTCAGGCGGTGCGCCGCGCCCCGCTTGCCCGCACCGTGTCGCGCTGACGCGACGCTCGTCACGTGTACTCCGTTCCGCCGCACGGGAGGACCCACCTCGTCTTGACCTGGCCAGCCGCTCTGCCTGTCACCGCTCTGCGCGTCCTGCGCATGGCGGCCGGGTGGCGTGCGCTGCAGGTGGCATTGCTGGTGGGCGGTCTGTTCGCGCTCGGGTTCCTCTGCGGGGAGCGGGCGTATGCGGCGGACGGGGTGTCGGTGGGCACGGGCACCCCGACGTCCTCGGTTTCGGCGCCCTCCGCGGTTTCGGCGGGGAGTGCGGTCGAGCGGTTGGTGGGCGAGCCGGCCAGGAAGGGTGCGCATGCCCCGGCCAAGTCCCGTCCGCAGGCCCCGGCCAACCCGGCCAACCCGGCAACTCCCCAGCCTGCAGCCCCCATCGCGCGGGCCCCGCACCCCACCGACAACACCCACGACACCGACGGCGCCAGCGGCACCGACATCAAGGACCGCACCGACCGCCACCCCCTCCACCCCGTGACCGACCACCCGATCCAGGGCGTCGCCGATCGCGTCGTCCAGCCGGTGGGGGACGTCGTCGACTCGGTGACCGAGGGGTTGGCCGAGGTGCCGCCGCTGGCCTCGTTGCCTTCGTTGCCGGTGCTGCCGGAGTCGCCGAGTTGGCCGGGCCTGCCGGGGTTCGAAGTGCCCAGCATGCCCAGTTTCCCTGGCTTCCCCGGCGTCCCAGGCCTGCCGACCCTCCCCGCTGTTCCCGGCCAGATCCTGCCCGCGCCCGTCACCACGACGCCGCAGCCGGGATCGGAAGCGCCCAGCTCGGATGACGGACGCGACGACGCGGGCCGTGCCGGCACCGCCGCACCTGTCCCCGTCACCTACGGTCCGTGGTTCGTCGCCGATGCCGCAGTGCCCAACGCCTCGGTACGCGGCGACGCGCACCGCATCGCGCCCTCCGGATTCGCGCCCGTCCAGCAGGCGCCTGCCGAACACCCCGGTGGTGTCGGCGGCAGCCGTTCGGCGGGCGACAACAACACGCCCCGGCACGGGGACGCGCACGCCGTCTCGCTGAGCCAGCGGGCGCCGTTGCGGCTGGTGCCCGGCGCCGCCGCCCGTGCCGACGTGGACGAGATCCAGGACAGGCACGGGGACATACCGGTTTCCCCCGCGTAGGCCAGGTAGGCCAGTAGGCCGCCCCTCCCCGCCGTAGACCTGCCGTGCGGGGGCGGAAACAGGTCTGCCCGACCGTCCGGACCCCAGTTCCCGGATGTCCACCTGACATCCCGGCATCCCCCGGACGAAAGCCACCGGAGCCGTACCCGGTCCCGCCGGTCCCCAACTCCCCGGACCGCGACCCGAACCGGCGCCGGAATGTCCCCAAAACCGTCCGAAGCCCCGGAGTTCAGAGTTCGGAGTTCTTTCCGATCTCCGTTACCCGAGGGCCTTCGGAGCCCCAAGATCTAGGGATCCGACGCAAGCATGAACAAGAACATCCGCCGTTCGATCGTCATAGCCGCCGGCGTCACCGGTGCCTGGGCGCTGGGCTCGACCGTCGCCAGCGCGGACGAGCTGCCCGCCTCCACACTCTCCGTACCGGACACGACCACCGACGCGACCGACGCAGCCGACGTGACCGGCGCTGCCGACAGCGCCGACGTCCCCGGCCTGCTCGGCGGGGTCACCGACACCGTCAACGGCGTCGTCTCCAGCGTGACGGACACCGTCTCCGGCGTCACCGACGGCGCCGGCAGCACGGTCTCCGACGCGGCCGACACGGCTACGGACGCCGCTAGGACGACGCCCGCGAGCGCCGCCGATCAGGCCCGCCGTTACGTCGACGCCAAGGTCACGGTCCCGTCCGCCGCCACCCCCACCAAGGCAAAGGCCGCCGCCCAGGCCATCAAGGGCGCCAAGGCCGCCCGCGCGGACCAGGCGGCGCACGCCACAGCCCACGCCGAGGCCTCCGTCTCCGCAGGTGTCGCCGGCCTCGGCAACGCCGACGCCCCGCAGCTCCCCGACTCGCCCAACATCCCCGGCACTCCCGGCACCATCGACTACCTCTTCGGCCCCCTCGCCGCCTTCGCCCCCGAGCTGGAGCAGGCGCTCGCCGCCACGCAGACGAAGCTCCAGGGCACCCAGGCGGCGGCCCGTGCGCAGGCGCAGGGTGTCGAGGGCGTCGTACGGACGAAGGCGCAGTACGCCGTCGCGGGCGCGGGCCGCACCGGAGCGGGTGCGCAGGACGTCGCCCAGGCCGCCGTCACCCACGCCAAGGGCCAGGTCACGGGCACGGCAGCGGACGCGACGGGCACCGCCACCGGCAGGGCCACCGCCGTCAAGGCGGCCGCCGAGGCCTCCGTCTCCGCCGTCCCGGGCCATGTCACCGGCACGGTCGGCGGCGTCGAGCACCGGGTCGTCGGCACGGTCAGTGCCGTCCCCGGCACGGTCACCCCGGTCGTCGAGCAGACCGCCGACGCGGTCGTCCCGCCGGTCGCGGGCCAGGCCGTGAACGGCGTGCTGCCCGTAGCCGGGCGCGCCGTCGGCGGAGTCGTCCCGGCCGCCCACCACGCCGTCGACGGCGTCGTCCCCGCCGCCACCCACACCATGGGCGGAGTGACCCCGGTCGCCACCAGCGCGGTGGACAGCGTCCAGTCCGTGGCCGGCGGTGCGGTGACCGGGGTGCGGCCGGTCGTCGGCCAGGCCGTGGACGGCGTCGTGCCGATCGCCCACGGCGCGGTGGCCGGGGTCGCCCGGACCGCCGGGCACACGGTCGACGCCGCGACCGCGCTGGCGTACGGCGTGGTCGCCGAGGTCCAGCCGGTCGCCGGCCAGGCCGTGAACGGCGTGCAGCCGGTCGTCGCCGGTGCCGTCCAGGGGGTCCAGCCGGTCGTCGGCGGGGTCGTCCAGGGCGTGCCGCCGGTGGCCCACGGCGCGGTCGGTGACGTACAGCACCTCGCGTACGGCACCGTCTCCGACGTCCGGCCCATCGCCTCCGGCGCCGTCTCCGACGTCCAGCCGGTCGTGCAGGGCGTCGCCCACGACGTACCCCCGTACGCCACCGGTCTGGTCGGCCAGGTCACCACGGACGGCACGGGCACGGTCCTGCCGCCCGTCGCCGACACCGCCGTGCACGGCGTCGTGCCGGTCGCCGGGCAGGCCGTCGGGGACGCGGGTGCGCTGGCGTACGGCGTGGTCGGCGACGTCCAGCCGTTCGCGGGCGGTGTCGTCGGCGAGGTCGACCCCTTCGTGTACGGGGTGGCCGGACAGGCCGTCCCCTTCGCCGAGGGCGTCACCGGGGAGGTGCAGCCGTTCGCGTACGGCGTCACCGGCGCCGTGCAGCCCGTCGTGGACCAGGTCGTGGACACCGTCAGTCCGGTCGTGGGGGGCGTCGGCGGCAGTGCCACGACTCTGGCGTACGGCGTCGTCGGCGATGTGCAGCCCTTCGCGGGCGGGGTGGTCGGACAGGTCGACCCCTTCGCCCACGGGGTCGCGGGCCAGGTCGCACCCTTCGCCGGGGACCTGACCGGCACCGCCCTGGACTCGGCCGGCCCGCTGGCCGGCAACGCCGTCGGCGGCGTGCAGGGTGTCGCCGACTCGATCACGCCGGGCTACGTGCAGGACCTCCACGACGGCGGCGTGTACCGCATCTGACGCACCGCCCCCAGATGTCGTACGACGCCCGGCGGGGCCATGTACGACGCATCCGCCGCCACGGCGAGTGCGACCACCCAGGTGGCACATGGCCGTGGCGACCAACCGACTCCGCGGGGCAGACGGCCCCGGACGGCCGAAATCCGTCGGCTGTTCCCTCCGGAACCCCGCGGAAGGGCCGGGTGACCCCCATTTGGGGTGGGGATCTCCGGCCCAGAGCCCACAGGGGCGGCCCATTCGTGCCCCTTCGGGCTGTTCAAGGGACCTCACCGGGTCAACCCCAACCCGGTGAGGTCCTGCCCCGGGCATGTTCCCGTTTCCTCACAGTCGGCACGCCGTGCCAGTGATCCGCGCTGATCGCGGCATCATGTGACAGGTATCACCGCTCAGGTGTGACCCTCGATTTAGGGGCCCTCCGCAACCAGCGATAACCTGCGAGACGGACATGCCGCGCGCTCGGACACCGTGTGCGCCTCCCTTGTGACAGCGGACGTCACGTTGCCCTTCGCGGCACGCCCACGCATCCAACGAACCGCGAGATCACTGATAGGGACGGAAGCGCGTGGACCTGTTCGAGTACCAGGCGAGGGACCTCTTCGCCAAGCACGATGTACCGGTGCTGGCCGGTGAAGTCATCGACACGCCTGAGGCGGCCCGCGCAGCCACCGAGCGCCTCGGTGGCAAGTCTGTCGTCAAGGCCCAGGTGAAGGTCGGCGGCCGTGGCAAGGCCGGTGGCGTGAAGCTCGCCGCCACCCCGGACGAGGCCGTCGCCCGCGCGACGGACATCCTCGGCATGGACATCAAGGGCCACACGGTCCACAAGGTGATGATCGCCGAGACGGCCCCGGAGATCCTGGAGGAGTACTACGTCTCCTTCCTCCTCGACCGTGCCAACCGCACCTTCCTCTCCATCGCCTCGGTCGAGGGCGGCATGGAGATCGAGGAGGTGGCGGAGACCCGCCCCGAGGCCGTCGCCAAGACGCCCATCGACGCCAACGTGGGCGTGACCCCCGAGGTCGCCCGCCAGATCGTCGAGGCCGCGAACTTCCCGGCCGAGGTCGCCGACAAGGTCGAGAACGTCCTTGTCACCCTGTGGAAGACCTTCATCGAGGAGGACGCTCTCCTCGTCGAGGTCAACCCGCTGGCCAAGGTCGCCTCCGGTGACGTCATCGCCCTGGACGGCAAGGTCTCCCTGGACGAGAACGCCGAGTTCCGTCAGCCCGAGCACGAGGCCCTCCAGGACAAGGACGCGGCCAACCCGCTCGAGGCCGCCGCCAAGGAGAAGAACCTCAACTACGTCAAGCTCGACGGCGAGGTCGGCATCATCGGCAACGGCGCGGGTCTCGTCATGAGCACCCTGGACGTCGTCGCGTACGCCGGTGAGAACCACGGTGGCGTCAAGCCCGCCAACTTCCTCGACATCGGCGGTGGCGCTTCCGCCTCCGTCATGGCGAACGGCCTGGAGATCATCCTCGGCGACCCGGACGTCAAGTCCGTGTTCGTCAACGTCTTCGGCGGCATCACCGCGTGCGACGAGGTCGCCAACGGCATCGTCCAGGCGCTGAAGCTCCTGGAGGACCGCGGCGAGGACGTCACCAAGCCGCTCGTCGTCCGGCTGGACGGCAACAACGCCGAGCTGGGTCGTCAGATCCTCTCCGACGCCAACCACCCGCTGGTCCAGCGCGTGGACACCATGGACGGCGCGGCCGACAAGGCCGCCGAGCTCGCGGCTGCGAAGTAAGGAAGAGGGACTCAGACAGCCATGGCTATCTTCCTCAACAAGGACTCCAAGGTCATCGTCCAGGGCATGACCGGTGCCACGGGCATGAAGCACACCAAGCTCATGCTGGCCGACGGCACGAACATCGTCGGTGGCGTGAACCCCCGCAAGGCGGGCACGTCGGTCGACATCGACGGCAACGAGATCCCGGTCTTCGGCACCGTGGCCGAGGCCATGGAGAAGACGGGCGCGAACGTGTCCGTCCTCTTCGTGCCGCCGGCGTTCGCCAAGGCCGCCGTCGTCGAGGCCATCGACGCCGAGATCCCGCTCGCGGTCGTCATCACCGAGGGCATCGCCGTCCACGACTCGGCCGCGTTCTACGCGTACGCCGTGTCGCAGGGCAACAAGACCCGGATCATCGGCCCGAACTGCCCCGGTCTCATCACCCCGGGCCAGTCGAACGCCGGCATCATCCCGGGCGACATCACCAAGCCGGGCCGCATCGGTCTGGTCTCGAAGTCCGGCACGCTGACGTACCAGATGATGTACGAGCTGCGTGACATCGGCTTCTCCTCGGCCGTGGGCATCGGCGGTGACCCGGTCATCGGCACCACCCACATCGACGCCCTGGCCGCCTTCGAGGCCGACCCCGACACCGACCTGATCGTCATGATCGGTGAGATCGGCGGCGACGCCGAGGAGCGGGCCGCGGCGTACATCCAGGAGAACGTGACCAAGCCGGTCGTCGGCTACGTCGCGGGCTTCACCGCGCCCGAGGGCAAGACCATGGGTCACGCGGGCGCCATCGTCTCCGGTTCGTCGGGCACGGCCCAGGCGAAGAAGGAGGCCCTGGAGGCCGCGGGCGTGAAGGTCGGCAAGACGCCGACCGAGACCGCCAAGCTGGCCCGGGAGATCCTGGGCGGCTGAACGCCGTAGCTACGGCACTTGGCTGAACGCCGGTGGGCCCGTTCCCTGCGTGGGGGCGGGCCCACCGGCGTTTCCGCTCGCCGTGAAGGCCGCCGTGCGGGCTGGCAGGGCGAGCGCAAGGGTCACTGCGGCTGCGGCGCCAGTCGCTGCGGGCCGTGCTGCATCTCCGCGCGCAGTTTGGCCCGCAGCTTCAGCTCCGCCGCCGACAACGGCCCCGGTGCCACCCTCGGGGGAACCCCGCGCACCGTCGCCCCCGGCGGTACCGGTGGCTCGTAGTGGGTCGGGGCCGTTCGTACGGTCAGGGCCGTCGTGCCGATGAGGGTCACCGTGAACGCGATCGCGGCTCGGGTCCAGAAGCGGGCCCGGCGTTCGCTGCCGCTGCGGACCATGGGGGGCTTGGCGGCGCGGAGGCGTTCCGCGGAGGCCACTTCGATCAGGCGGCGGTGGAGTTCGGCGGGGTCGGACAGGGCCGGGAGGCGGTCGGCGATCGTGGCGCGGGCGTGCAGGAGGCGCCGCGCGGCCGCCGGAGTGCTGGCCTCCGACTCGGCCGCCGTTTCGGGCAGGTCGAGGCCCACACCGTCGTACAGGAGCAGTGTGCGGCGCTGTGGCGGCGGGAGTGTGAGGAGTACGTCGAGCAGGGCGCGGTCGCACGCGTCGGCGGGCGGGGGTTCGGGGTGCCGGTAGCGGGGGCGGAACCGGTGCCAGGGGGAGAGGGCGAAGTCGTACGCCGTCGCCCGCACCCAGCCCGCCGGGTCCCGGTCGCGGGCCACCTCCGGCCAACGTTCCCAGGCGAGTTGGAAGGACCGCTCCACCGATTCCCGCGCGAGTTCGCGGCGCCCGGTGAGCAGGTAGGTCTGCCGTGCGAGGGCGGGGGCGCAGAAGGCGTAGAGCGCGTCGAAGGCCTGGGCGGGGGTGAGGGGGCGTTCGGGCGGCGGATGGTGATGCTCCGTCACCTCGGGCTCGCCCGGCCATTCCTGAGCCACCGTCTCTTCCACGAGAGTGTCGAGCAGTTGTGCGTACGCCTCTCTTCTCTGGCCACGCGGTGACGTACGGCCGTTCTCCCACGCGCGTACCGTCTCGCGGGTGACGCCCACCAGATCCGCGACCTGAGCCTGCGTCAATGAAGCGGCCTCGCGCAGGCGTCGGCGTTCGTTGGGCGGGGGCAGTGGGGCTGCGGGTCGCTGGGTCACGGGGCACCCTTTCGTACGAAAAAGTACATAAACATATATTGAGCGACACTTCCGGGCTTTGCCTGTTACGACGGGAAAGCGCGTGTCGTTGGGAGCATGGCGAGCGTGATCGAAATGACCGCTCGTCGAACGACCTCGTCGTCCTCGCGCACGCGCATGCACGACCGAACGCCCGGGCTGGCCGCCAGCCTGCTGAGCGGTGCGGTGGCGGCGGCGCTGGGGCTGGGCGGGCTCGCGGTGCTGGTGATGGTGCTGTGGGTCAGTTCGCCGTATCCGGACAGCGGCCCGGGGGGTGCGCTGCGGATCGCCGCCGTGCTGTGGCTGCTGGCGCACGGCGCCGAACTGGTCCGCGCCGACACCCTCACCGGCGTCCCCGCGCCGGTCGGGGTGACACCGCTGCTGCTGTTCCTGCTGCCGGTGTGGCTGGTGCACCGGGCGGGACGCGACGCGGCGGCGGACGAGGGCGACGGGACGCCGCTGGTGCCGGGGCGCACGGCGTGGGCCGGTGTTGTGCTCGGGTACCTCGGGGTCGGGGCGGCGGCCGCGATGTACGCGGCGGGGGGCGAACTGCGGCCGGAGTGGATCTGGACCGGGATGTGGGTGCCGCTGGTCGTGACGGTGGCGGCGGGGGTGGGGGTGTGGACGGCGTGCGGACGGCCGCCAGAGGTGGTGGAGAACGCGATGCTCGCCCTGCCGAGACGGGTACGGCGGCTGGTGCCCGGGGTGGCGGCACGCGCCCGGCTCGGCGCCGCCGGGCGGGCCGCGGGGGCCGGGGCGGCGGTGCTCGTCGGGGGTGGGGCGGTGCTGGTGGGCTGCTCGCTGGTGTGGCACGGCGCGGCGGCGCGGACGTCCTTTCTGCAGCTGACGGAGGGGTGGTCGGGGCGGTTCGCGGTGCTGCTGCTGTGCGCGGCACTCGTGCCGAACGCGGCGGTGTGGGCGGCCTCGTATGCCCTCGGGCCGGGGTTCGTGCTCGGGGTGGGGCATGTGGTGGGGCCGATGTCCTCGGCACCGGCGCCGTTGCTGCCGCCGTTTCCGTTGCTGGAGGCGGTGCCCGGTGCGGGGGTCGGGGGACCGGTGCAGTGGGGGATGGCGGCGCTACCGGTTGTGGCAGGGGTGGTGGTGGGGTGCTTTGTGGGGCGGGTGGCGGTGCCGGCGGGGGGTCGGTCCGGGGGACGGGAGGCTTCCACTGAGGGTCGCAGTCGGGGCGGGGGAGCGACCGAAGGGGGCGGGCGGGCGTCCAAGGAGGGGCGGGCCAAGGGCGGGGCGGCGCCGTCGACGGACGGGTATCAGGCCGGACAGGTGCCTGCCGTGGTCTGGTCGAGCGGGCGGACCGGGGCGGTTGCCGCACAGGCTTCCGTGCTCTGCGGGGTCGTGTTCGCGGTGCTGGCCGCGCTGTCGGGCGGGCCCCTGGGGGTGGGCGCGCTCGCGCGGTTCGGGCCCGTGTGGTGGCAGGTGGGGGCTGCGACGCTGGGGTGGGTCGTGGTGGTGGCGGTTCCCGTGGCCGTGCTGGTGCGGGCGTGGCGGTGCCTGTCAGGGCGGGGCCTGGCGGCAGATCAGGCGAGTGGGACGCCGGGGGCGCGGATCGGGACGCCTCGGGTGGAGACGTTGGAGGCGGTAGGGGAGAGCGGCCCGGCTGTGAGGGGTCCCGATGCCGGCGAGCGCCGATTCCGGGAGCGACTGCCGTTGGTCGGAAGGTGGCTCTCGCGGAGGGCGGCGTCGGGAGAAGGCGATGGCGCGGCCACGGCATCGAGGACGGGGCGCTCGGTGTACGACCAGGACGCGCTGTTCACGGCGTTCGAGCCGGAACAAGCAGTTCCGCAGCAGGGCGAGGACCAGGACGCCCGGTCCGCGGAGGCCGGCCAGGGCTCATCGAGCGAGGCTCACGACCAGGACATCCCGTACGTGGAGTACGACCACGACACCACCTTCGAGCCGGACGGCTTCCCGTCCGACGCCCCACCCCCGGAGCCGCCACCCTCACCCGGGCCCTGGCGCAACGACATCGCCGAGGACGCGACCGCACCGGACACCGCCCCGGCCCCGGAGCCACCTGACGCCCCTGCCCCTGAGGACACGGCCGCACAGTGAACGCCACCCTGGCCGAGCGGCCTCACTCCGTGCTGCCCAGCACCCCTCGCAACTCCTCGGGCAGCAGCTGGTTGCACGACTGCTTGGCCTCGTTGGTCAGCGCGTCATTCGTGCACGTGTAGTAGTCGCTGTAGACCATCTGCGCCGTGAACCCGGCGGCCACCACCGCGATCGCGAGGGACGCCGTGACCAGCCCGCTCACCGCCGCCGTCGTCTGGGGGCGGCCCGTCTGCTGGGGGGCCGGGGTGTTCGGGTCGGGGGTGCGGGGCTTGGCGCGGAGGCTGCTGATGCCCCAGTGCAGGGCCAGCGCGCCCAGCAGCAGGGCCACGTACGGCCAGCTGAACAGGGCGAAGAAGAAGGCCCACATGCCGGAGAGCAGGGCGAACCGCGCGCGGCGCTGGGTGGGGTCGGTGGGATCCCAGCGCAGGCCCGTGCCGGGGCCACCGCTTCCAGGGCCGTCCTGGCCGCCGCGGGGCCGGTCGCCGAAGCCGTCGGGGGAGCGGCCCGGCTGGCGGTCGCTCCACTGGTTGCCCCACGGCGAGTTGCCCTCGCCCGACCCCTGCGAGCCATCCTCGCCCGAGGGGCGCCGCGGCTGCCACGGGCGGTCCGGCGCGCCCTCGGCCGGCGGCGCGAAGGGGTTGTCGTCCTGGGCGCCACCGCTGTGTTCGCCACTGCTCTGTTCGTCGCCGGACTTCTTGTCCGAGGGCGCGTCGGGAGGCGAGGCGGGCCGCTCTCGCAGCAGGACGGCGCCACGCTTCCCTCCCTGCGCGGACTGCGGAGGGAGTGTGAGGAGTCGCAGGCTGCGGTCCGACATCAAGTGAGCGTCTTCCCCTTGGTGAACGACTGATCCGACATGAGCTGTCGCTTGGTGAACGCACCGCACCACCATCGCGTTCCCGGGCCAGCTCCCCCCAGACGCTACCTTCCGGCCACGCCCCCGTCCCGTGGGGGCTGTCCGGAGTGCCGGTATCGTTGCTGACGGTCGGCTGCTTCGTAGACTTCCCCGTATCCCGGGGCGCGATGCATTCGTACGAATATACAAACGTGCGGTGCCGGCCGCACGAAGAACGCACCCCCGAGAAAGGGCCCCACCGTGGCCGCCAAGCCCGTGGCCGAGCGTGCCAAGCGCCTCGTCGTGCTGGTCTCCGGATCCGGCACCAATCTGCAGGCGCTCCTCGACGAGATCGTCGCCGTCGGACCCGACGCGTACGGCGCCGAGATCGTGGCCGTAGGCGCCGACCGGGACAACATCGAGGGGCTGGCGCGGGCCGAGCGTGCCGGGCTGCCGACCTTCGTGTGCAAGGTCAGGGACCACGACAGCCGTGAGGAGTGGGACGCGGCGCTCGCGGAGGCCGTCGCCGCCCACGAGCCGGACCTCGTCGTCTCCGCCGGCTTCATGAAGATCGTCGGCAAGGAGTTCCTGGCGCGCTACGGCGGGCGGTTCGTGAACACCCACCCGGCGCTGCTCCCCAGTTTTCCCGGCGCCCACGGCGTCCGCGACGCCCTCGCGTACGGAGCCAGGGTCACGGGCTGCACCGTCCACTTCGTCGACGACGGCGTCGACACCGGACCGATCATCGCTCAGGGCGTGGTGGAGATCCGGGACGAGGACGACGAGAGCGCTCTGCACGAGCGCATCAAGGAAGTCGAGCGAAGGCTGCTCGTCGAGGTCGTGGGGCGGCTCGCCCGCAACGGCTATCGCATTGAGGGACGAAAGGTAGTTATCCAGTGACCGCCGAGAGCAACAAGCGGGCCATTCGACGGGCGCTCGTCAGCGTCTACGACAAGACGGGCCTGGAGGACCTCGCGCGCGGGCTGCACGAGGCCGGCGTCGAGCTGGTGTCGACCGGCTCCACGGCCGGCCGTATCGCCGCGGCCGGTGTCCCCGTCACCAAGGTCGAGGAGCTCACCGGTTTCCCCGAGTGCCTGGACGGCCGCGTCAAGACGCTGCACCCGAAGGTCCACGCCGGCATCCTCGCCGACCTGCGCCTCGAGGACCACCAGCGGCAGCTCGCCGAGCTCGGGGTCGAGCCCTTCGACCTGGTCGTGGTCAACCTCTATCCGTTCGCGGAGACCGTCGCCTCCGGTGCCTCGCCCGACGAGTGCGTCGAGCAGATCGACATCGGCGGCCCCTCGATGGTCCGCGCCGCCGCCAAGAATCACCCGTCCGTGGCGGTCGTCACCAGCCCCGCCCGGTACGCCGACGTCCTCACCGCGGTCGCCTCCGGCGGGTTCGACCTGGGCGCCCGCAAGAAGCTCGCCGCAGAGGCGTTCCGGCACACCGCCGAGTACGACGTGGCGGTCGCCGGCTGGTTCGCCGCTGACTACGCGGGCGACGGCGCGGAGTTCCCCGACTTCCTCGGCGTGACGTACGAGCGCAAGCAGGTCCTTCGCTACGGCGAGAACCCGCATCAGCCCGCCGCCCTCTACACCGGCGGCTGCGGTGGTCTGGCCCAGGCCGAGCAGCTGCACGGCAAGGAGATGTCGTACAACAACTACACGGACACGGACGCCGCCCGCCGTGCCGCGTACGACCATGACGAGCCCTGCGTCGCGATCATCAAGCACGCCAATCCGTGCGGCATCGCGATCGGCGCCGATGTCGCCGAGGCGCACCGCAAGGCCCACGCCTGCGACCCGCTGTCCGCGTTCGGTGGCGTGATCGCGGTCAACCGGCCGGTCAGCAAGGAGATGGCCGAGCAGGTCGCCGAGATCTTCACCGAGGTCATCGTCGCCCCCGACTACGAGCCGGGTGCCGTCGACGCCCTCGCGAAGAAGAAGAACATCCGCGTACTGCGCTGCCCCGAGGCGCCCGAGCTGATCGCGGAGTTCAAGCCGATCGACGGCGGCGGGCTCGCCCAGATCACCGACGTGTTCCAGGCCGAGGGTGACGACCCGGCCAACTGGACGCTGGCCACCGGCGAGGCCCTGTCCGCCGCCGAACTCGCCGAGCTGGCCTTCGCCTGGAAGGCCTGCCGGGCCGTCAAGTCCAACGCCATCCTGCTCGCCAAGGATGGCGCCTCGGTCGGCGTCGGCATGGGGCAGGTCAACCGCGTCGACTCCTGCAAGCTCGCCGTGGAGCGGGCTGGTCAGGAGCGCGCGCGTGGCTCGTACGTCGCCTCGGACGCGTTCTTCCCGTTCCCGGACAACATCGACGTCCTGGGCGAGGCCGGGGTCAAGGCGATCGTCCAGCCCGGCGGTTCGGTCCGCGACGAGCTGGTGGTCGAAGCGGCGAAGAAGGCCGGCATCACGATGTACTTCACGGGGACGCGGCACTTCTTCCACTGAGCACTGAGCACAGGGCTGTGAGCCGAGAAGCCTGAGGGGCGCGCCGTACGAAACGGCGCGCCCCTCCTTCTGCGGTTCCCCCCCGGGGTCCCCGGCTCAGCAGTTCTTGCTGACGACGTCCTTCCAGGTGTTGCCGTTGCCCGTGTACTTCTTGCCGTTGAAGTGCACGGCCTCGCGGTCGCTCTCGTTGGGGATGCCGTTCGTCTTGTAGCGCTGCTCGTAGTGCAGGTGCGCCCAGTCGCCGCTGTTGCTGCCGGTCTTGCCGATGTGGCCGATCAGCGTCTTCGCCTTGACGCTGTCGCCCTTCTGGACGTACTCGTCGTGCTTTTCCTTCAGGTGGTAGTACGCCGTGTACCAGCCGCCGCCGTGGTTGATGATGATCACGTTGCCGGCGCCCCGGTCCCAGAAGGTCTTGGCGACCTTGCCCTTGTAGCCCGGGTAGACCGGCTTGCCGCTGGAGCCGGTGTTGTCCTTCACCACGATGTCCACGGCCGGGCTGTGGCCCCAGGTGTCGATCCGCCAGTGCGTGTTGCACTTGAACGGCATCTGGAACTTGGGCTTGGCGGCGGCGGCCTCGTACTCCCCTCCGGCGTACGACGTCCCTGTGCCGAGCCCGGCGCCGACTGCGAGCGTCAGTACGGTCGCCGCGAGGGCCTTGGCCGTGCTACGGCGGCCGAGTGTGCGGGTCTCCATGAGTCTTTCCCCCGTTGGTGATTGCTGTCATGGGCCTGCCATGACCGGACGTATCGATCATGCGGGGAACCGCGCCGCCCCGGAACCTGGAAAGGTGTAGGGCATCAACAACTGCGAACCCACTCGTGCGAACGGACGGGTAGGCCGCGGCCCTTGAAATTGACCTTGGCGTCCGCCTGGACGCAGCCGATCGTCTCCTGCTGACCGGTCCTGGCGAAAAGCTCGACGTCGTTGTACGAGTCGCCGCTGTAGCCGTTGTTGAAGACCGACCTCGGCAGGGTTTTCTCGGCCCAGTCGCAGATGATGATCCCGCCCGTCCAGTCGTCTTCGTTGTCGTACCAGGCGCACATCTCGCCCCGCCCGTCCGGCTCCGTGAAGAAGCAGACGTCGCCGCGGTCACAGCGGGCGTACCCCTGGGGCGCCGGCTCCCGCAGGGCGAGGACGCCTGCCGTCGCCAGCGCCCCGACCGCGAGGGCGGCGAGCGAGCCGAGGACGGCCGGATGCGGGCCGCGGCGTGGCCGCAGCCGGGGCAGGCGCGGGGAGCGGGCGGCTCCTGCCGCGGCCTCCACCCGGCGGAGCAGGGCCTGGGCGGTGTGCGGGGCGCGGGCGAGATGGGTGGGGGCGAGGCAGTCGGTGACGATCTGCCGCCAGGCGTCCGGGAGTTCGGGCGACAGACGCAGCTCCGCACGGCCGTCGGCGTAGCGCACGGCCGCGTCCCGGCGGGCACCCGGTGTCGCTCCGGGCAGCGGCGGGCCGCCGGTGAGAACGACGTGGGCCAGGACGCCGAACGCCCAGATGTCGACGGTCGGCCGGATGCGGTGGCCGTGCTCCTCGACCTCGGCCCACAGCAGTTCCGGTGGGGAGTAGTCGGTGCTCGCGAACGCGGGTGCGTAGGCGTGGGTGCCCTCCAGTTCGGAGGCGACGTTGAAGTCCGCGAGCCGGACCGAGCCGTCGGCCATCAGCAGGACGTTGGCGGGCTTGAGGTCGCCGTGCACCCAGCCCGCGTGGTGGAGGTGGGCGATGCCCTCGCAGATCTGGGCGAGCAGCGAGGGCCCTCCGGGGACGGCGACGGCACGGCCGCCCGGCGACCGCCGCTCACCGGGCCGCTGCAGGAGTTGGTCAAGGGAGCCCTCCGCCCTCTCCAGGGCGAGGACGGTGGCGCCGTCGAGATGGGGCAGGTCCGCGTCGTCCACGGTCAGGGCGTCGTACATGCGGATGAGGCGCGGGCGCTGGAGCCGGCGCAGCAACTCGGTCTCGCGCTCGGCGAGTTCCTGAAGATGGCTCAGCTGGCGTGGCGTGCGGGTGCCGGTGGCCAGGAACTTCAGGGCGGCCTCGGAGGGGCCGTCGGCATCGGGATCCACGCGCCGGGCGGCGTACACACTGGAGAAGGACCCGCAGGCGATGTGCTCGCGCACCTCCCACCCGCCGACGCGATACCCGTTCGGCACCGAAACGGTGTACGGCGGTGTGTCCACGCTCATCACGCCGCCTCGCCGCTCAGCAGGGACAGGTCGTCCTCTCGTACGAGGTCGAAGCGCAGGGCGAGGGAGACCAGCCGTTCCTTGCGGCCGTTGAGCCGGGGCCCGCTTTCCGAGGATTCCGGGGCCGGCTTCAGGCGCAGCTTCACGGACAGGTAGTCGAGGTTCCACTGCACCGATGTGCGGGACACCGCGGGCCAGCTGGGCCGCAGCAGGTCGGTCAGTTCCTCGGCGGTGGGCAGCGGGGCGTGCGGTTCGCCGCGCAGGCGGGCGGCGCACAACGCGACCAGGACCTGGAAGTAGCGCTTGCCGCGGTCGAGCGGGAACGCCGACGCGGTGGGAGCCCCGACCCGCGGGCCCGGGTTGTCGAGGTAGTCGTGGCGCGGGGCCCAGACGTCGAAGCTCAGCAGCTCGCTGCCGGCGGGCAGGACCACCCGCGAGAACTCGAAGGGGATCGGCGCTTCGAGCCGTCCCGGCGCGACCTTGATGTGCTCGCCGGCGCCTTCCGGGTTCTCGACGACGTACGTCTGCGCGCCGCTGAGGTTGCTGATCGTCCAGTGGGCGTCGACGGCCGTGATCTGCCCGGCCTCGCGGGAGACGCCCTCATGCTCGATGGTGAGACCGGTACGGCCACTGCGCCCGAACGACAGGATCTCACCGGGCGCCAGCCGGAACTGGTCGCCGGTGCGTGCGCCCGCGTCGGGCACGACGATGATGCTGTGCATGTGCGATTCCTCCCCCGTGGATGAACTAGCCGAAGGTTAGAGCGGGGTGGGGGGAGAGGCGTACACCTTTGCGGCAGAACGCAAACACTCGGAGACAGTGCCGTCGCCGCTACGTCGAACTGCGCAGCGCCGCCCATGTGTTGGGCCCGACCTGGCCGTCGACGGCCAGGCCCTTGTCGCTCTGGAACAGCCTGACCGCGGACTCGGTGTCCGCGCCGAACTCGCCGTCGACGCCCGCGCCGCCGACGCTGTAGCCGCGCTTGGTGAGCATGCACTGCACCTGGACGACGCGTTGGCCCTTGTCGCCGCGCTGGGTGAGTTCGGTGCCGGAGTAGGCGGTGCAGTCGGAGATCCAGGGTGGGGTGGCAGGCGCTGTGGCGGTCTTGGTGGGGGTGACGGTCGGGGCGCCGCCGCCTCCGCCAGCGTCGCCCGCGTTGCCGCCGGACGGGTCGGAGGGCTCGTCGGTGGGCGTGGCCTGAGTCCCGCCCGCGCCGCCTCCGGAGGAGTTCGGGCTCTCCGATGCCTCCGCCGTGTCGGTCGGCGAGGCTGTCGCCTTCCCCTCGCCCTTCTCCTTGTCCGTGTCCTTGTCGCCGGAGGGCGAGGCGGAGGAGCTGGGGAGGGGGGAGGCCTGCCCTTCGCCGGGGCCGACGCTGGCGGTCGCCGTCGGCGCGGTCGAGGCCGTTTCGTCGAGGGACGGGCGGGTGAGGAAGAAGGCGCTCGCGGCTACGGCGCACACGGCGAGGCTTGCGGCGACGGCGAGGTAGACCTTGCGCTTACGCCGACTGCCGCCGTCCTGCGGGGCGGGGGTCTGCGTGGAGGTGGCGTACTGCCCGGGCGGCGTGGGCGGGCCGACCGTGGGGGCGAAGGCCGGGCCGGAGGCGGGGAACGCCGGGCCGGGGGCGGGGAACGCCGGGGTCTGGGTCGGCGTGTGCGACGGGGGCTGCGTAGGTGACGGGGCCGGCGTAGGCGACTGCGTCGGCGGGCGCAGCTGGACGGTCTCCTGTACGGCGACCCGTTCCAGCAGTTCGCAGGCCTCCTTCCGGGCGAGCAGCCGGGCGTTCAGCGGCTCGTGCCAGGAGACGGGGCGGCCGTGACCGGCGGCCGTGCCGGCGTCGAGGAGTTGCCGCGGGGTGGGGCGGCCGGCGGGGTCCTTGGAGAGGCAGGCGGCCAGGAGGGCGGCCAACTCCGGGTCCACGTCCGCGAGTTCTGCCATGATCTCCGGCTTGGGCTCCTCGAACGCGACCCGGTGCATCACGTCGACGCCCGTGCCGTCGCCGAACGGGGCGTGCCCGGTGGCGGCGTAGATCAGGCTTCCGGCGAGCGAGAAGACGTCGGAGGCGGTGTCGCAGCGTGCCTCGCGCAGATACTCGGGCGCCATGAAGGCGGGCGTGCCGACCCGGTTGCCCGTCGTGGTGATGGCGCTGCTGTCGGCGGCCTGCGCGATGCCGAAGTCGATGACGTGCGCGCCCCGCAGGGACAGGATCACGTTGGACGGCTTGAGATCCCGGTGGACGACGTCGGCCGCGGCCAGCGCCGACAGGGCCTGCCCGAGCTCCCCGATCAGCCGCCACACCCCGGCGCGCTCCAGCTTGCCGCACTCGCGGACGGCTTCGGCGAGGTTGAGACCGGGCAGGTACTGCGTCGCCATCCACAGCAGCGAGTCGTCGAACCCGGTGCCGAGCAGGTCCGGTGTGCGGGGCGTGTGCACCTGCCCGTGCACGGCGGCCTCGCGCTCGAAGCGCCGCCGGAACCGGACGTCCTCGGCGTACTCGGGGCGGATCACCTTGACGGCGGCGAGGCCGGGGGTGCTGTCGGTGGGGCGGGCCAGGTAGACGTGGCCCATGCCACCGCTGCCTAGGAGGCCCAGCGGCAGGTACGGGCCGATCTGCTGCGGATCGGCGGGGCGCAGCGGCTGCGCGCCCGCGTCCTTCAGCTGCTCCAGGCCTGTGTCACCGGACGCCGGTCCGTACGGCGGCCCGGGCTGCCGCTGGTCGCTCATGACTCCCCCGAGTACCTTCTCTTCACCAACGCGCCTTTGTGTCACGCCGGTTGACGCGAGGCTATCGTGCCTGGGCGGGGGAGTCGCCCAAAGACGCTCCGAGGCTCCGGAAGACGCCGGGAACGGGTCGGCCCCTGCCGGGGCGCCAGGGGGCCCGGTGGCGTCGCAGGAATACGTGGGCAGGGCGGGCGACGCGGGGGTGGACCGCGCCGCCCGCCCTGCCCTAGGTGCTGGCCGACGGCACCGAGGAGATCCTCGCCTGCGTCCGCCGAGACATCGGCCTCGCCCGCGAATCGCGTACTCCCCGACGCCGTTGCGGGCGTGTGTCAGACACAGGACCGGTAGTCGTACCCCGCGAGCCGGAGCTTGTTGTTCTCGTAGAAGCTCCACTTGCCGGAACTGCCGCGGTAGACAGGGAAGCTGTGCTTGCTGCCCTTGTACGTCAGGATGTACACCCGGTTGGAGTCGTAGTTCACGTACCGGGAGTTCGTCAGCTTGGAGCCGGCCTTCGTGAAGGACTTCTTGCCCGCGATGCCGTCAGCGGTCAGACCCCAGCGGGACTGAAGCTTCTTGGTGGCGTACTTCGTGTTCGCGCCGAAGACGCCGTCGACGTCCGCCTCGTCGTACGTGGATCCGTTCGACTCGGTGGCCCCCTCCGCCCACAGGATCTTCTGCCACAGGCAGCTCACGTTGGACTTGGTGTGCGAGGCGGTGGAGACGGTGCCCTCGTCGTTCCAGTCGTCGTAGGTGTAGCCGGAGCCGCTGACGTATCCGTTGGAGGCGGCGGCCGAGGCCGGTGCGGCGCCGAACGCCAGCGTGCCCGCCACGACGGCACCGACGGTGGCGGCGGCCAGACGGGCCTGAGTGCTACGGAAGTTCATGGTGTTCCTTCCCCGTTGTTTGCTGTGCGGATGCTCAGTTGAACTTGTGCAGGCACGCCCAGGTGTTCGGCCCCACGATGCCGTCCGTGGCGATCTCACACCTCTTCTGCGCGCTTACCACGGCCTTTTCGGTGATCTCGCCGAAGATCCCGTCGACGACCACGGCCGTATAGCCCATGCCGTTGCGCAGAATGCACTGCGCGTGCTTCACCGGCGTGCCGGTGTCGCCCCTGCTGATCTCCGGGTGGCCGGCGGTGGGCTCGGGGCAGCTCGCCGCCGCCGCGACCGCGCCGGTGTGCTCCGGCGTCGCCGTGGCGGGGGCCGCGGCACCCAGGCTGCCGAGCAGGACGGCGGCGGCTCCCAGTAACGCGAGCTTGTGCTTCATGTGAATCCTTCCAGGTCGTCGGGGTACGGGCGCACGGTGTCGGCCGGGCCCACGACGGGTCCGTGCCGCCTCACGCCCGGCCGCGACAAGCTTTGCCCAGCGGTGACGAGCCCGGCCATGCTGTTGCGCTGCAGAGCAAAAGCTCAGCGCAACGGGGGTGAACGGGATGCTCCGCATTCATTTCAGCGATGCAGATCTGGCCAGGACCAGGGTTTCCGCCACGCCTGATCCACTCTGGGAGGTCGCCGCAAGCCTGCACCGGCTCCAGTCGCGTATAGGGCGGTGGGCGTACGCCGGTTGGTATCGCATGGCGCGGCAGCGGCTACGGGAAAAGGGGCTGGAGCGTGCTGTGCGCACTGTTCTTCTGCCCCTGTATCCAAGAGCCGCGTACTTTCCCGACTTTCTGACGCCGGGCCATGCCGCCGACGGATGGGACGCGGGCGTCGAGTCGATTCTGGCCACCTCTCCGCAGCGGGTCCTGGGGGAAATGGCCATCCTCGACCGGACCGTCGGCGCCCCGCCATGGGCCGGACAACTGGCCCGGCCGGACGCGCGCAAGGAACTCGTCCGCATCCTGCGCGCGTACCACGAGGCCGTTGTCGACCCCTACAAGGAACAGGTGGGGGCGCGGATCGAGGCCGAGCGCGCGGTGCGTGTCCGCGGGGTCCTGGACGGCGCAGTCGAAGGCATGCTCGCGGGACTCGGCCCGATGATGCGCTGGCGTCATCCGGTCCTGGAGGTCACCTACCCCAAACAGATCTCTGACCGGGACCTGTTCCTGAACGGTCGTGGGCTCAACCTCGTCCCCTCCTACTTCAACTGGGCCGAGCCGGTCGCCTTCGCCGACCCCGAACTGCCGCCCGTGCTCTGGTACTCGCTGCTCCACGAGCCGGACGCAAGGGATGCGGTGCATGCCTTTGCTGACGGTGCGGGCGATCCGAGCAAGCCCTTGACGGCCCTGCTCGGGCGGGCCCGAGCGGTTGCCCTGTACGCCGCGTCCACCGGCGCCACGACCGGCGAGATTGCCCGCGCCGCGGGTGTGTCGGCTTCCGCCGCCAGCAGAGACGCCACGGCGCTGCGTGACGCGGGGCTCCTCACCAGCATCCGTAACGGTCAGACCGTGCTGCACACCCTCACACCCGTGGGGGCGGCCATGCTGCGAGCTGCCCGCAGCCGAGTCACGGAGGCAGTTCGCACCACACCGTCTTGCCCGCCGGGGTCAGCCACACCCCCCACCGCCGTGTGATCGCGTCCAGCAGCAGAAGCCCACGGCCGGTCTCGTCGTCCTCGCCCGGGCGACGTGCGATGAGCCACGCATGCGCGTCGGGGTCGGTGACCTCCAGCCGCGTACAGCCGTCCGGGGCGCGGAACAGACGGACGGTCACCGGTGTCGCCTCGCCGACGTGGGCGATCACGTTCGTCAGTAACTCACTTACGCAGACCTGGACTTCGGAGCAGGGTGCGCCTAGGTGCTCACGGACAGCGCGACGTACCTCCGGTACGGCCTTCGGGAGCGCGAGCAGTTCGAGGACGAGTGGTCCGCTCACCGTTCGGCCGCCTTGCGCAGGGCGGCGGTCAGGGCCTGGGCCGTGAGGAGGTTGCAGTTGCCGAGTGTGATGAGCGGGCGGGCGTACGGAGCGGCGGTGACGAGGGCGGGTCGACGCGCAGGGAGGGGAGCGCGATGCCGTTCGCCGCGAGGGCTGCGCGGAGTTGTGCGAGGTGGGCGTCTGCCTCGTGGGGGTGGGGGACAGTCATCGCCGTACGCCTTTCTGTGCGCGCTGTGTGGTGAATCGGTCACAGAGTGGCGTGAACGGGCGTACGGTGAAAGGCGTTTGAGTTGCGCACGGTAACTGGCAAACGGTGGTGGTGAGTGGTGCCCGCACGTAAGGATCCCGACGCTTCGGTGAGCGTTCCCTGTTTCTACGGCGCCGAGTTGCGCTACAAGAGGGAGCAGGCGGGACTGACGCTGGAGCAGCTGGCGGAGGGGAGCTTTCGGGGGATCTCGTTCCTCAGCCAGATCGAGCGGGGTGAGCGGCGGATGCCGGAGGATCTCGCCAAGCATGTCGATGAGCGGCTGGGGACGGACGGGTTTTTCCAGCGGCGGTGTGCAGATGCGGCCAAGGCGCGGAAGGCTGGAATCGCCGAGCACTTCGCGGATGTAGCCGAACTGGAGACGCTGGCGCGGACCATCGAGGACTGGGCTCCCATCCTGGTGCCCGGGCTGTTGCAGACCAGGGCGTACGCCGCGGCGATTGCTCGATCGGCGATGCCGCGAGCGTCGGACGCCGACGTCGAGGCCGTCGTGAGTGCTCGTCTGGACCGAGCGAGGCTCTTCGCAGGGGAGTCGCCGCCGAAGCTCTGGGCGGTTCTCGACGAGTCGGTCATCCGGCGACGGGTGCTGCCGCCTGCAGGGATGGCCGAACTGCTGGACCACATCGCCGAGGTGGTCAGGGCCACGCGGTCCATTGTGCAGATCGTCCCGGAAACCGCCGCTGCCCACCCGTTCATGATGGGACTGACACGCATCATGACCTTCTTCGACGCTCCACCGCTCGTGTACACCGAAGGTCTGCACAGCGGCCAAGTCATCGACTATCCGGCCCTCGTGATGGAGTACCGCGAGTCGTACGATCTGCTCAGGGCCGCCGCTCTGCCGCCAGAGGCGTCCCTTGCCGTGATCGAGGCAGCAGCGGAGGACTACCGGAATGAAGCCCAACAGCAACACCGACCTTAGGTCCGTGCAGTGGCGCAAGAGCAGCTACAGCAGCGGAACCGGCGGTGAGTGCGTCGAGGTCGCCGACCACCTCCCCGGCATCATCCCCGTCCGCGACTCCAAGAACCCCGACGGCCCCGCCCTCGTGTTCCCCGCCCCCGCCTGGGCAACCTTCGTCGCCTCCCTGTGACCGCCACGCGCCATGCCTCTTCGCATACTGAGAGGCATGGCCATCTATGACACGCTCGGCGCGACGTACGGCCGGACCCGGCAACCCGATCCGCGGATCGCCGCGCAGATTCACGCCGCGCTCGGCAACGCCGCGGACGTGATCAACGTAGGAGCGGGCACCGGCTCCTACGAGCCACCGCAGACGGTTCTCGCCGTTGAGCCCAGCCAAGTCATGCTCGCCCAGCGTCCACCCGGGTCCGCATCCGCCGTGCGCGCCGTCGCCGAGCACCTTCCGCTGCGCGACAACGCTGCCGACGCCGTCATGGCACTGCTGACCGTCCATCACTGGAGTGACCTTGCGGCCGGCATCGCCGAACTCCGCCGGGTAGCGCGCCGCCGCATCGTCATCCTGACCTGGGACCAGCAGATCTTCCGCGAGCAGTTCTGGCTCGTGCGCGAGTACCTCCCACAGGCAGCCGCCTTCGACGACACCCGCGCCATCCCCACGGACCGGCTGGCCACTCTGCTCGGCGGGGCACATCAGGAGCCCGTCCCTGTCCCGCACGACTGCACGGACGGGTTCGGCGCCGCATACTGGCGCCGCCCCCACGCCTACCTCGACCCACAGGTGCGCGCCGGAATCTCCATGCTCGCCCAGACCGGAGAAGACGTCCTCGCTCCCGGCCTGGCAACGCTCACCGATGACCTCGCGACCGGCCGTTGGCGTCACCGTCACGCCGACCTGATCGCACGCGACACCATCGACGTCGGCTATCGACTCCTGGTGACAGACTCCTGACCTGCGCCAGGACGCCAGACCAGAAGGCTGCTTCCTGCCATTTGATGCCGTCCCAGTACAGGCGGCCGTCCGCCTTGTCCCAGGTCTTCTCTGCACGGACAGCCTAAACGTGCGCCTCGGGCCCGTTGAGCCCACGTTTATCGCGTCTTGATGCGTGCGCCTTACGATCGCCCATTGGACGGTGCCCAACCAACACTGTTGCTCCGCAGGGCAAAAGCTCAGTTCGACGGGGGAGAACGAGATGCTCCGCATTCATTTCAGTGACGTGGACCTGGCCAGAACCAAGCTCGCCGCCGCTCCGGATCCGTTCATGGAGATCGCCGCGAGTCTGCACCGATTCCAGTCCCGCAAGGGCCGGTGGGCCCACGCCGGCTGGTATCGCATGGCACGGCAGCAGCTGCGGGAGAAAGGGCTGGAACGACTCGTACGCGGCGTTCTCCTGCCTTTGTATCCAAGGGCCGCTTACTTTCCGGACTTTCTGACGCCCGCCCATGAGGTGGGAGTCTGGGACGCGGGTGTGGAGTCGATGCTGGCCACGCCTCCGCAACGGGTTCTGAAGGAACTGGCCATCCTTGACCGGACCGTCGCCGCTCCCTCGTGGGCCGGGCAGCTGGCCGGGCTGGAAGCCCGCAAGGAGTTCGTGGGGATGCTGCGCGCGTACTACGAGGCCGTGGTCGTCCCGCACGAGGACCAGGTGCAGGCGCGTATCGAGTCCGAGCGGGCGGCACGCTACCGTGGGCTCCTCAGCGGTGGCGTGGAGGGCATGCTCTCGGGGCTCGGACCGCTGCTGCGCTGGCGCCCTCCCGTCCTGGAGGTCACGTATCCCAAGCAGGCCCGTGACCGGGACCTGTTTCTCAACGGTCGCGGGCTCACGCTCGTTCCGTCGTACTTCAACTGGGGCGAGCCGGTCGCCTTCGCAGACCCGGAACTGCCGCCCGTGCTCTGGTACTCGCTGCTCCATGAGCCGGACGCCCGGGACGCCGCGCATGGCTCCGCGGGCGTCGCCGACGATCCCGGGAAGCCCTTGACGGCCCTGCTCGGGCGCGCCCGAGCGGTCGCCCTGTGCGCCGCGTCCGCCGGTGCCACGACCGGCGAGATCGCCCGCGCCGCCGGTGTGTCGGCCTCCGCCGCCAGCAGACACGCCACCGCGCTGCGGGACGCCGGACTCATCACCAGCATCCGCAACGGCCAGAGCGTCCTGCACACCCTCACGCCCGCGGGGGCGTCCGTCCTACGAGCATCCACGCGCACGGGCGACGGGGGCGTCACGAGCACCGTGCGATGAGCCGACGGCCCGTCGGTCGGTGGGCGGGCCATGGAGCGGCGGCACGCAACGGCGTCGCGCCGGCCTGCCTCAGGACGGCGTCGTCACCCCAGCCGGTCGACCAGCGCGAACGCATCCTCGGTCTTGGGGTGGGTCTGGCCCAGCCGGGTGTGCAGGATCTGGGCACCCCGGCGCGCGAAGTCCACCGCGGCCGGGTCGTTCAACGTGTCCAGGACTTGGGCTTTGAACAGCAGGACGTACCCGATGTACAGGTGGTCCGGCGCGTACTTGGCCTCGCGGATCCGCAGCGCCCGCGAGATCAGCGGCAGGGCCGTGGCGTGGTCGCCGAGGTCGACGTGGACGTTCGCCAGCGCCACCAGGTCGAAGCTCACGTACGGGTCGTCCGGTCCGTATGCCGCCTCGTCGATCCGCAGCGCCCGCTCGGCCAGTGGCCGCGCCGCCTCGTGCTCGCCGAGAATGCACAGGATCCGCGCCAGCGTGGCCAGGTCCGTCGCGATGGCGGGACTGTCCGGCGGCAGGGAGGCATCATGCAGGCGCAGGGCGCGTTCCGCCAGCGGGAGTGCCCTCTCCGGCGCGCCGAGGTCCCGGTGGATCTGCGCCAGGGTGATCAGGTCGAAGCCCGCCTCCGCGTCCCGTCCGTCGAGCGACTCGTCGATCGCGAGGGCGCGTTCGCACAGGGGCAGCGCGACCGAGCAGTCCCCGAGCTGGATGAGGAACTCCGACGCCCGCCTCAGCAGCACCGCGGTCTCCGCGGCGCACTCGGCCGGCGGATCGTCCTTGGTCACGGTGATGACGTGCGGGAGCAGCTCCTGCCATCGCGGCCGGGCGTCCGGGTCGGCGTGGATGTCCTGCGGCACGGCCGCGAGCAGCGCACGGCACAGCCGGACCCGGGTCTCCGTGTGCTCCGAGTCCGACATCCCGGCCCGGATGGCGGCCTGGACCAGCCGGTGCAGCACCAGGGACGCGTTTCCGCGCCTGGCGAGACCCAGACCGGCCAGGGCGCCGACCGTCATGTCCCAGGCCAGCGGGTCGGCCGCGGGGACGTCCAGCAGGTCGGGGCTGCCGGTGAACAGGTTCAGCGGGATCGGCTCCGGCGCCAGCAGGGCGCACAACCGCAGCAGCCGCACCGCGTGGGGCTGCTCCGCCGCCAGCCTCAGCACGCTGAGCTCCCACAGGGTCGCGACGACCACCGCGGGCCGGTCGGTCAGTTCGCCCTGCCCGATCATGTCCTCCAGCCGCGACGTCAGCAGGGACAGGTATTCCTCGGGCGCCGTGTCGTTGTAGGCCATGTACCCGACCGCCTGCTCCAACGCCAGGGGCAGATCCCCCAGTTGCCCGGCGATCCGGTCCGCCACCTCCGCGGTCGTGCCGGGCACCCGCCGGGTCAGCAAGTCCACCGACTCCTGCCTGGTGAACACGTCCAGGTCGAGGACGTCGGCCCTGCTCGACCAGCCGCTCACCCTGGTCGTGACGATGACATGGCCGTTGCCCGCCAGGCCGCCCGACGGCAGCGCGTGCGTGAGTGTGCCGGGTTTCTCCCCGTTGTCGAAGATGATCAGCCAGGGCCTGCGGTCCCGCAGCTTGCCGTACACCCGTGGAATGGCCTGGGGGGAGTTCACGTCCGTCAGTCCCAGCTCGCCGGCCAGCACGACGAACTGCCGTGCCACCAGCTCGGGTTGCTCCGCGTCCACGAACGCGACGAACCGGTACTTCGACAGGTGGCGGTACGCGTACTCGACCGCGAGCTGGGTCTTGCCGACGCCGCCCAGCCCGTGCAGGGCCAGCGTCGCGACCTCGTCCATCGAGGTGAGGCGCTGCCGCACCGCCAGCAGAGCGGCGTCACGGCCGGTGAAGTTGGTGTTGCGCGGCGGCAGCCGGTACGCCGTGGGCGCGGGCAGGGCCTGCGCACGGTCGCGGCGCGGCGCCTGCCACAGTCCGATCGACGCCAGGGGTATCAGGGCGAGGAGCACCACCCACGGGTGGACCCGCACAAAGTCGAGAGGCCCCGGCCAACGGCCCTGACCCGACGCGGCGTTGAAGGCGAGACTGCCGACGAACAGCACGAGCAAACCGGCCACCGCGCTGGCCAGTCTTCGCCACATGGTTCCCTCTTCGGTATGACGGCGACCCGTCAACGACCAACAGCCGGCGTGATCGTATCCCAGGAGCCGCACGGTCCGAGGGGAATCGACCGACGCCGGCCAAAGGGGCAGACCCTAGCCGTCCACCTCGTACTGACCCACCTCGAGGAAGTACCGCAGTTCCTCCGGCGTGCCGTCGATGGCCTCTTCCGCCGCCGCGCGCAGGGCGGCGCTGATCGTCGGGTCGGCGAGGATGCGGGCGATGCGGACGCGGTCGTCCTCGGCCCAGGCCAGGCGGTAGCCGGTCTCCAGGAAGGCGCGCAGGGCCTCCGGGGTGTTGGCGTCGAGGGCCTCGTTGGCCTCCCTGATGACCGCCTTGTCGGTCTTCGGGTCGGCGGAGGCGAGGATACGGGCGATGGCGACGCGGTCGTCCTCGGCCTGGGCTGTCCAGCGGCCCGTCTCCAGGAAGTACCGCTGGTCCTCGATGGTGCCGTCCATGGCCCGCTGTGCGGCGGCGTAGACGGCCTTGCCGGTGGCGGGGTCGGCGATGATGCGCATGATCGCGACGCGGACGTCGTCGTCGGACATCTCGTCGACGGGCGAGTCGGCCGTGTCGGACGCGGTCGCCACGGTGGTGGTGGACGACGGGGCCGACTCGGCGGCGAAGGCCGGGGAGGCCAGCAGGAGCGCCGGGGTCAGGGCGGTTGCCGCGAGGGTCAGGGCCATGCGGGTCGGTCTCACGTAGGAACCTTCCTTGTGGGGTGGGGAGTTGAGCACTTCGGTGCCTGGAGATCCTGGATCTCCGGAACCCTGTGCATCTTCCCTCTGACCGCGCCCGAGTTCACTGCAATATCCACGTACTCATAGCGTGCGAAGCGGCCCAAGGAGGGCCTGGAACTCTCCAGGTACCGCTCCCGTGCATGCCCCCCGAGACTCATCCGTGTCACGACCACTGAGTTGAAGGGGGAAGCGCATGCGCTCGCGCATTCTGGCAAGGACGCTGGTCAGCGCCGTCACCGTCGTCGGTATCGCCGCCGGGAGCCTGGCGACCGCGGGTACCGGCTTCGCGGCGTCCGAGACGGTCACGAAGCCGGCCGGGGGTTCCGGGGAGATCTCCACGCTCGCGACGAACAACTTCGGCCTGAGCGGGGTGCAGGCCAGGTACGTCCAGCGCTGGCTGGCGAAGTACTGGGGCTACGACGGCTCGCCCGACGGGCTGCTCGGTACCAACAGCTGGAAGGCCTTCCAGGATTGCCTCAAGAAGCACTGGGGCTACACCGGCGCGATCGACGGAGACCCCGGCACCGACACGGTGAAGGCCCTGCAGCGCCTGCTGAAGAAGGGCTACGGCTACGCCGACGACATCGACGGTGACGCCGGAGCGAACACACGGGCCTCGTTCAAGAAGTTCTCCGCCGCGGCCGGTGCCGGTGTCGCCGGACCGAACGGGCTCCGCTAGCCGACCGCAGTCGAGTGACGCGCCCCCGGTCGACACCCGGTCGACCGGGGGCTGTGCGTACGCAAGGGCGGCCTCCGGCCCTCCCCCGAGGGGACCGGAGGCCGCGGGTGTGCAGGCCCGTCAGCAGGGACGCAGCGACCAGATCGGGTCCCACGTCGCCGTGCCGGCCTGGTACGCCGTGGACGTCCAGCGGACGCTGCCGTCCTTGTTGTAGAACTTGGCGACCGTGCCGGGCGTCTGGTTGTTGGTGAACGGGCCGTCGCCGGTCCAGTTGCTGAGCGTCCAGGTCTGGCACTTGTAGAAGTCGAACTTCTGACCCTTGACGATCATGCACAGGTGGCCGTAGCCACAGGCCAGGTCCCGGGTGCCGATCTGGCCCTTGGGCGCGGCGGTGACGGTCAGGCCGTCGTACGTGACCTTGCCGTCGGTGACCCGGAGCGGCTTCGGGTCACCGGCGAGAACCTCCTCGGCGACCTGCTGGGTGCTGGTCACCCGTGTGCCGTCCGGGGCGGTGGCGGCGGATGCCGTGACCGTGGGGCCGGCGATCAGAGCGGTGGCCGCGACGAGCAGCGCGGCGGGCTTGGCGATGTTCACTCTTGTTCCCCCAAGAATGGTGTGAACGCTGGTGGTCACTTCGCTGTGGTGGAGCGGTGTCCAACGTCCCAGTGGCGCCCGCCGGCCGGTACCTCAGACCTCTCAGGGTCACTTCTCGCCCGGCGCCGTGTACTCCTTGAGGTAGTGGCCGACGCGGGTGGCGTAGTCGCGGTACTTCGGGGGAACGCCGCCCGCGTTGTTCACCACCTTGGTCGACGTTCGGTACGCGGCCGCCAGCAGCACCTGGCGGTCGCCGGACAGGCCGGTCCGATCGAGGAGAGGTTCCATGTAGCAGAGGTAGCGGCCCACGGCCGGGATGGAATCGGCGGGGGAGAGGGGCGGCTTGGGAGTTTCCGTCGCGGGGACGCCGTCCGCGCGAATCCACCAGCGCAGCAGGCTCGGCGTCCAGCGGGCGATGCCGTACTCGCCCTCGCGCCCCGCGCCCGGATCGGACAGGTCCGGGTCGAAGTCGCTCTCCGCCTTCAGCAGGGCGGCGATCAGCGCGGGCGTGACCTCAGGCCGGACGCAGTCGTGGGCCGCATCGACGATCAGCCGGCGGTAGGCCACGGGCACGCCCTTGTCCGTGCGGAGTTCGGAGGCGCCGTAGTCGGCGGCCCTGACCTTCGCGGTCTCGGCGCCCGAGGCCCCGACCCCGCTCCCACCCCCGTCTTTGCCGGTGTCCGTCCAGTTGTTGACGCCGTAGCCGAGCGAGGCCACCGCCACCACGGCGGTCACGGTGGCCAGCACCGTCGTACGGCGGGAGCGGCGACGCGGGAGGAGGGCCCGTGGCAGACGCGGGGAGCGGCCGGTGCCGGCCGTCGCCTCCACCCGGCGCAGCAGGTCCTGGGTGCCGATCCGGTCGGCGTGCGTGCGGGTCAGGCAGTCCCGCACGATCTCCCGCCAGGCGTCCGGGAGTTGGGGCGACAGACGCAGCTCGTCGGTGCCGCGGGCGTACGCGGCGGCGGCGTCACGGCGGGCCGTCGGGGTGGCGCCGGGCAGCGGGAAGGAGTCGGTGAGCAGCAGATGCGCCAGGACACCGAAGGCCCAGACGTCCGCCGAGGGGCGGATCCGGCGGCCCCGCTCGCCGATCTCCGACCAGAGCAGCTCCGGCGGTGTGTAGTCGGGCGTGGAGAAGGCGGGCGTGTACGCGTGCGTGCCCTCCAGCTCCGCCGCCATGTTGAAGTCGGCGAGCCGGGCCGAACCGTCCGCCATCAGCAGCACGTTGGCCGGTTTCAGGTCACCGTGCACCCAGCCGGCGTGGTGCAGCTGCGCCAGCCCCTCGCAGATCTGCGCGAGCAGGGCGGGCGCGGCGGCGGGGCGCGGCTCGGCCGCGACGAGCGCGGACAGGGAGCCCTCGGCCTTCTCCAGTACGAGGACGGTGGCGCCGTCGAGAGCGGGGTGGGCCGGGTCGTCGACGACGAGGGTGTCGTACATCCGGATCAGCCGCGGCTGCTTCAGCCGGCGGTGCAACTCGACCTCGCGGTCGACGAGTTCGCGCAGGTGGGTGAGTTGGCGGGGGGTTCCGGTGCCGGTGGGCAGGAACTTCAGTGCCGCCGACTTAGGGAGGTCCTCGTCCGCCGGGCGGCCCTCGCCGGCCGCGACGCGCCGTGCCTCGTACACACTCCCGAACGCCCCCGTGGCGATCGGCTCCCGCACCTCCCACACGCCCGCCCGGTACCCCTTCGGCACCGGCACGGCGTAGGGCTCGGTCACCGCGCCACCCGGCCCGGCGCCGCATCCGTCAGCACGACGAGATCGTCCTCCCGTACGAGATCGAACCGCAGCGCCAGTGACACCAGCGACTCCTTCTTGCCGTTGAGCCGCGGGCCCGTGTCCGCCGTCTCCGGGGCGGGCTTGAGGCGCAGTTTCACGGCGAGGTAGTCGATGTTCCACTGCACCGAGGTGCGCGACGCGGCCGGCCAGGCGGGGCGCAGCCGGTCGACGACCTGGTCGACGGTGGGCAGCGCGGCGTGCGGTTCGCCGCGCAGACGGGGCTCGCACAGGGCGGCCAGGACCGCGAAGTACCGCTTGGTGCGGTCGACGGAGAAGGCGGGCGCGGTGGTGGCGCCGTCCAGGCCGTCCTCGCTGCGGTAGTCGTGCCGCGGCGCCCACACCTCGATCGGCAGCAGATCGCCGGCCGCGGGCAGCACGATCCGCGAGAACTCGAAGGGGACCGGTGCGTCAAGCCGCCCCGGCCCGACCTTGATGTGCTCGCCCGCGCCCTCCGGGTTCTCGACGACGTACGTCTGCTCCCGGCTGAGGTTGCTGAGTATCCAGAAGGCGCCCTGGGCGGTGATCTGACCCGCTCTGCGGGACACGCCGTCGTGCGCGATGGTGAGGTCGTTGTCGGAGTCGGAACGCCCGAAGCTCAGCCGCTCGCCGGGCGCCATACGGATCTGGGTGCGGTGGTTGTCGTCCTCCGGGGTCGGCGGAGGTACCACGATGATGCTGTACAAGGTGCGTCTCCCCGTGCCTGACGGCTACCCACGTCAGAGTAGGGCGACGCAGCCGGGCCGTGCCCCCCCTCATACGGGTGAGACACGGCCCTCGGCTGCTATTGGCGTGAACTGAGCCCTGGCTACGGAGATTTCCGTAGGCGCTCAGTAGCGCGGGCGGCTGAACCAGGCCGTGGCGGCGCTGTTCACCATCGAGGCGAGGATGACGCCCGCGATGGCGAGGGAGATGAGCCCGCCGAAGGTGGCGGAGCCGTTCGCTCCGTTCACGATGTTGACGATGCCGCCGAGGATCATCAGCGACGCGTACACGATCGTCGTGATGCGGATGCCGCTGCCGCCGTTCTTGAACTTGACGCCCAGGAAGATGGAGAGAGCGCCGAGGCCCACCAGGAGGGCGGCGAACAGGAAGCCGAGGCCGGCCAGCGCGTCGGTGTCGTCACCGGAGCCGACGCCGTTGGAGACGTCCTGGGCGGCGCCGATGGCGATGCCGGCGATGATGCCGAACAGGAGCTGGAAGCCGGAGAGAATGAAGAGCAGCACACGGGCCGTCTTCATCAGGCCGGGCATCTCCACCGGCATCATGTTGCCGCCCGGGTAGCCGGGGTAGGCGGGCTGCTGCGGAGCGCCCTGCGGGTAGCCGTAACCGGGGGCCTGGGGCTGCTGCTGCGGGTAGCCGTAACCGGGCTGGCCCTGGGGCTGCTGCTGCGGCTGCTGCGGCGGGTAGCCGGGCTGGCCCTGGGGAGGCGGGCCGTAAGGGTTGTTCGGGTCGCCGAAACTCATGGCGGTCTTTCCTCCGTTGTCCGAGTGCGGGGACGCGCGGCACTGTGTTCGGAGGAAGGTCTTCGGATGCGGTCGTCCCCCCGGTACTGCCCGCGGTACTGCCGTCACATCGTTCTTTAGTCTGCTCTTACTTGTCCAGCCGCATTCCGTATGTGTTGTGCAAGTGCAACATCATTGATCATGAGTGGATACGGGTGGAGATACGGCCGCCGAGGTCACGGATGACCCAGAGCGGACCCGGATTGGAACCGAGAGGGCGTCATCAAGGAGGATGGGGACCATGACCGCCCAGATTCTCGATGGCAAGGCCACCGCAGCCGCGATCAAGTCCGATCTGACCGCCCGCGTGGCGGTGCTGAAGGAGAAGGGCGTCACGCCCGGCCTCGGCACGATCCTGGTCGGGGACGACCCCGGCAGCCAGAAGTACGTCGCCGGCAAGCACCGCGACTGCGCCCAGGTCGGCATCTCCTCCATCCAGCGCGAGCTGCCGGCCACGGCGACCCAGGAGGAGATCGAGGCGGTCGTCCGCGAGCTGAACGAGGACCCGGCCTGCACCGGCTACATCGTCCAGCTGCCGCTGCCCAAGGGCATCGACGAGAACCGCATCCTGGAGCTGATGGACCCGGCCAAGGACGCGGACGGCCTGCACCCGATGAACCTGGGCCGCCTGGTCCTGAACGAGCCGGCTCCGCTGCCCTGCACCCCCAACGGCGTTCTCACCCTGCTCCGGCAGCACGGCGTCGAGATCAAGGGGGCCGAGGTCGTGGTCGTCGGCCGTGGCGTCACCATCGGCCGCCCGATGCCGCTGCTGCTGACCCGGCGCAGCGAGAACGCCACCGTGACCCAGTGCCACACCGGCACCCGTGACCTGGCGTCCCACCTGCGCCGCGCGGACATCATCGTCGCGGCCGCGGGCTCCGCCCACCTGGTCCGCCCCGAGGACGTGAAGCCGGGCGCGGCCGTCCTCGACGTCGGTGTCTCGCGCAACGCCGAGGGCAAGATCGTGGGCGACGTCCACCCTGGAGTCGCCGAGGTGGCCGGCTGGATCTCCCCGAACCCCGGCGGCGTGGGCCCGATGACCCGGGCGCAGCTGCTCGTCAACGTGGTCGAGGCGGCGGAGCGCAGTGTCGGTTGAGGGAGCCGCCGGAAGGGCGGAGGACATGGCCAGGGCGGAGACCACCGCCAGGGCAGAGGACACGGCCACGGCAGAGACCACAGCCGGCGCGGATGACGCTGCCCAGGCCGAGGACACCGCCAAGGCCGAGGACGCCGCCCAGGCGGAGGAGATCGAGGTCCGGGACCCGGTGAGCGCCCCGGACGCGCAGGGCGTGCCCCGGCGCACCACCCGCCGCTTCCCGCTGTTCACCCGGGACACGGCCCGCCCCGAGGGCGGCGGCCGGGCCGCCGGCGGTGACGCGCCGGCACCCGCCCGGCAGTGGCCCGTCCTGCTCGTCCTCGGCCTGGTCGGGGTCGGCCTGCTGATCACCGCGCTCGACGTGTTCCGCGTCGGAACGCTGGTGATCGGCGGCGCCCTGCTGGCCGGCGCGGTGCTGCGGTGGTTCCTGCCGAGTGTCGGCATGCTCGCCGTACGGTCCCGCTTCACGGACATCGCGACGTACGGCGTGCTGGGCCTCGTGATCGTGCTGCTGGCGCTGATGGCGCAGCCGGATCCGTTGCTGAAGGTGCCGTTCCTGAAGGACGCGCTGCACTTCACCGTGGACAGCTGACGCCCTGTGCGGGACGGCGGTCCGTCCTTTCCCCCGGGCGAGGACGGACCGCCGTCTGCGTCCACCCTCGGGTACGGCGAAGGGGCTGTTCAACGCCTGTCAGCGCGCTGTGGCACGGAGGTGACCGTTCCGCTACGTCGGGTCCGGCGGGGAACCAAGGCGCCGTTCCGTGTCGTCACCCGATCGGGTTCTGGTTCGGAGGTGAGCGATGGGTTTCTGGCAGCCGCTGCCCGACGATCTGCCGCCGGAGGTGCGGCACTTCGTGGAGCACTTGCGGCAGCTCAAGGACCGCACGGGCCTGAGCCTGGTCGCGCTGGGCGCGCGCACCGCGTACAGCAAGTCCTCCTGGCAGCGCTACCTCAACGCCACCCAGCCCCCGCCCCGACAGGCGGTCATCGCGCTGTGCCGGGTGGCGGAGACCGGCAAGGAGGAGGCGGAACGCTTCGGGGCGCGGTGGGAACTGGCCGTGCAGGCGTGGCCGAAGCCGGTGGCGGTGCAGTCGCCGGGGCATCCGGGCGGCGCGGACGAGGCGCATGGGGAGTCCGAAGGTTCTGAGCGGGCCGAGGGGGCCGAGGGGTACGAGGACGACCCCACCCTGCCCTGGTGGGACGCACCGCCGAAGGAACCGGAGCCGCCCTCGCGTCGGTTGCTGGTGATCGCGGTGGTGCTCGTCGTGGCTCTGGCGGTGACCGCGGTGATCGGGGCCGTTGCGCTGGGCTGAGCCGGACGGGACGACTGCGCCGGACTTGTCCGAATGCATCGCATGTGACGTGCGTGATCGTTTATGTGCTTTCTGTGTGGCGATGTGTTGACAAGTTCGCGGATTTGCAAGGAAGTCGTTCGGTAAGCGGGCTAGCGTGGGCGATCGGGACGGGTCCGGGGCGTCCCGTATGTCGCAAGGGCTTACTACCAGGGTTGCGTCGCCGGGGAGGGAAGCCGGTGGAACACTGGACCCCGTCCGGAGGGCGTGCAACGGTGCATGCCCACGGCCGCAATGCTCCCGTGCGCCCCCACCCCGGGAACTGAGATCCTTACTGGGCGCATCCCTGTGGGTAGCCAGAACGGGGACTCGGCAGAGGGCACCACGCGCGGGGGAAACGCGAGAAACACCAGCACAACCGGGGGGAAGAGGGGGGAAGCAATGCCTCGTTGGAGGGCCTTGCCGGATGAACTCGATCCGCAGGTCAGGGAGTTCGCGAGCCAGTTGCGGCGGCTCGTGGACCGCAGCGGTCTGAGCATCGCGGCGCTGGCCGACCGCACGGGATACAGCAAGACGTCCTGGGAGCGGTATCTGAACGGGCGGCTGCTCGCGCCCAAGGGCGCGATCGTGGCGCTCGCCGAAGTCACCGGCACCAATCCGATCCACCTGACCACGATGTGGGAGCTGGCCGAACGGGCGTGGAGCCGTTCGGAGATGCGCCACGACATGACCATGGAAGCGATCCGGATCTCTCAGGCGCGCGCCGCGCTGAGCGAGTTCGGGGCGCCGCCGCCGAACGCCAAGGGGGGCGCGAAGGCCGGGAAGACCGCACGCAGGGGCGGGAGCGCCACGGCCGCGCCCACGCCCGGAGTGGCGGGGCCGGCGGGGGTGGCCCCGACCGTTCCGCCCACGGTGCCGGCGCAGCCCACGGCACCGGAGGTGCGGGACTCGGCGGTTCGGGACGCCCCGGTCCAGGACTCGCCCGTACGGGGCGGCAGCGGGGGTGACGTCCGGGAGGACGGTTCCTCCGGGGCCAACTCGTGGGGCCTGGCGGGCTATCGAGGTCCGGCGCCGACGGGTGGCGGCCGTACGGCTGCTCCGCCGCCGTCGGGGGGATCCTCGGCATCTCCGGGTTCCCCGGTGTCGGCCGCATCCGAGGCCTCCGGAACGTCCGGCGCGGCGTCGGGGTGGTCCCCGGCGACGCCCAATCCCTACGGCGAGCCTCCGCAGGGGCCTCGTCCGGGAGGCGGGTCCACCGGGGGCGGGGGTGGCAAGCGGCGGCTGACGATGTTCCTCGCGGGGGTCGTCGGTGTGCTGGTCGTGATCGCCGCGGTGTTCTTCCTGACCGACGGCGGCGACAAGAACAAGAACGACGAGGCCGGCAAGTCGCCCTCGCCGTCCGTGACGACCGATCCCGATCTGCCGGCCGGGGTGAAGTGCAGCGGTGACTCCTGCACCGGCAAGGACGCGGAGAGCATGGGCTGCAGCGGCGACCTCGTGACCACCGCCAAGACCGCGACCGTCGGCGCGGCCGTGGTCGAGGTGCGCTACAGCGAGACGTGCGGCGCGGCGTGGGGACGCATCACGCAGGCCGCGCAGGGAGACGAGGTGGCGGTGACGGTCGGCAAGACGAAGCAGACCGGCACGATCACCGTCGCCGGGGACACGATCGCGTACACCCCGATGGTGGCCGTGAAGGACGCGGGCGACGCGACGGCGTGCGCGACGCTGGCGGTCGGGCAGGAGGGGTGCACGCAGTAGGAAAAGAATTCGGTGGGGCAGGAATGCCCGTCGGCAAAGTGGGCACGCGCACCGTACCCCCACGGGAGTCCGGCAACCGGTACCCCCACCAAGCGGCCGCCCGCGTCCCCCTCTCCCGGACCGGGCGGCCGCTCTTTTCCGCCCGTTTCCCCCGTTGATCGACATTCTGTGGGCCGGGCCACATGGACCCGGCCGTGCGAGATCCCGGATGCGCGATAGCCTGACCGGTGGATCTCTCGACGCCAAGAGATCGATCATCTCTTCGCCCCGCACCCCGGGGCAGGGATGCCTCACCGCCAGCTGTCCTACGGAGAACGCCATGACCCGCACTCCCGTGAACGTCACCGTCACCGGCGCGGCCGGCCAGATCGGTTACGCCCTGCTCTTCCGCATCGCCTCCGGCCAGCTGCTCGGCGCGGACGTGCCGGTCAAGCTGCGGCTCCTTGAGATCACCCCCGCGCTGAAGGCCGCCGAGGGCACGGCCATGGAGCTGGACGACTGCGCGTTCCCGCTGCTCCAGGGCATCGACATCTCCGACGACCCGAACGTCGCCTTCGACGGCACCAACGTCGCCCTCCTCGTCGGCGCCCGCCCCCGCACCAAGGGCATGGAGCGCGGTGACCTCCTGGAGGCCAACGGCGGCATCTTCAAGCCGCAGGGCCAGGCCATCAACGCCCACGCCGCGGACGACATCAAGGTCCTGGTCGTCGGTAACCCGGCCAACACCAACGCGCTCATCGCGCAGGCCGCCGCCCCCGACGTACCGGCCGAGCGGTTCACCGCTATGACCCGCCTCGACCACAACCGCGCGCTCACCCAGCTCGCGAAGAAGACAGGCTCCACGGTCGCCGACATCAAGCGGCTCACCATCTGGGGCAACCACTCCGCCACCCAGTACCCGGACATCTTCCACGCCAGCGTCGCCGGCAAGAACGCCGCCGAGGTCGTGAACGACGAGAAGTGGCTCGCGGAGGACTTCATCCCGACCGTCGCCAAGCGCGGTGCGGCGATCATCGAGGCCCGCGGCGCCTCCTCGGCCGCCTCGGCCGCCAACGCCGCCATCGACCACGTCCACACCTGGGTCAACGGCACCGCCGACGGCGACTGGGTCTCCATGGGCATCCCGTCCGACGGTTCGTACGGCGTCCCGGAGGGGCTCATCTCCTCCTTCCCGGTCACCACGAAGGACGGCACGTACGACATCGTCCAGGGCCTGGAGATCAACGAGTTCTCCCGCGCCCGTATCGACGCCTCCGTCAAGGAGCTCGAGGAGGAGCGCGAGGCGGTCCGCGCCCTCGGCCTCATCTGAGCCGACCCGCATCCACTTCCCGGTCCCCGGTCGCTGCAACAGCGGCCGGGGACCGGTGCGTTCAGGGAGGCAGCCCTACAGGACACCCGTTCCGCCGGAATCGAATATGTCAAATCCCGTGTGCCGACCGGTGATCGATGGGCACTCTCGGTGTGTGAGTGACTACCGAGATGAGACACCTGCCTATCTGACGATCCGCGTCACTCAGCAGGAGGGGCCGATCGCGGCCTTCGCCGAACAGGAGGCGTGGGAGGCGACGACGCGGTACCCGGAGCTGATGGGGGTGGGTCTCCCGGAGTTCTTCCACGCGCGCGAATGCGAGACGGGCGGCTGGGAGTTGCTGGGCACCGGCACCGATGCTCCGCAGGGCTCCCGGGACTCGCTCGGATCGCACTTCCGGCTGGCGGCGAAGAACGCCGAGGACGCGGGTGACGAGACGGCCCGGCGCAAGTGGATGGCGGCGGCGCGGCGGATGGACCGGGAGGTGGTCGACGACGTCCGGGTGCGCGGCGAACGCTTCCGGATCATCCGCGCCGGGCGCTTCGTCCGCATGGGCCCCAACGGCCCCGAGCCGCCCCGCCCGTCCGACCCCGACACGGCGGAGGTGGGCGAGGCCTACCGGCTCGGCCCGACCGCGAAGGGCTTCGTGGTCGACCCGTTCACCGGCACCGGACTGTCCAACGGCATCCTGAAGCTGGAGCTGGTGGACTTCGTCGGAGTGACGCCCGACTCGCCGCCGGAGGTCACCGAGGACGCGCGGCGGGCCCGGCTGGAGTATCCGGGCGGGGTGCTGCTCCCGGCGGTCTTCATGATCTCCGAGCGCGTGGACGGCAGATGGCGGGCCTTCGACCCGGGCGCCAACCACAGCACCCCCCAGGCGGCCCGTGACTCCCTGGCCTCCTGGCTGCGGGTGATGGCCCCGTTCACCCTCCGCCTCGACGACGACAAGCGCGCGGAGTACGCCCGTATCGCCGACCGCCTCGACGAGACCCGCTCCAACGTCACCACGGTCGCGGGTGTCCGTTACCGCGTCACCCGCGTCGAACGCCTCGTCCGCATCGGCCCCGACGGCCCCGAGGGCCCCCGTCCCTCCGACTGGGACCCCGAACCGCCGATCGACGTCCAGACCCGCCAACTGAAGGAACAGGGACTGTGGAAGGAGGACGAGGACGAGGACGAGCCGATCGAGCTCGACGAACGGACGCTGGAGCTGCAGCGGCTCTGGGAGGCCGAGTGGGAGCGGCGCAAGAAGCGGAAGGGGACGGGGAAGGGGATGGGGACGGGTACGGGGACGGGCTGAGAGCGGGGGCGCACCGGCCGGGCGCGCTTCAGGAGGCCGGGGGCAGTCGCTTCTCGAACCAGTGCGCGGCGTAGACGTTGTCGTCGTACCGGGGGATCTCCGTGTATCCGCAGGCCCGGTACATCGACTGCGCCTCGGTGAGCGCGGCGTGGGTGTCGAGGCGTACGACGGTCAGTCCCCGTGCGGCGGCCTCGCCTTCGAGGGCGTCGAGGAGGCGCCGTGCGAGGCCCAGGCGGCGGGCGTCGGGGTGCACCCAGACGTGGCGGATCTCCCCGACGCCGGGTTCCAGGCGCCGTAGCGCCCCGCAGCCCACGGGGCGGCCCTCCTCACGGGCGACGAAGAACGCGCCGGAGTCGCCGGACACCTCCTGCGGCCGTACGAGGTCGCTCTTGTCGAACCCCTCGGGGAACCGCTCGTCGATGTCGGCCGCGTACGCGTCCAGGCAGTGACGGGCGTCCGGTGCGGCGCCGTCGACGAGGTCGACGGTGATGACCGCGAGGCGCAGCAGGCGCTGGGTGGTGGCCAGGGCCTCGGTCAGCCGGGCGCGCTGCGGTTCGCTGAGGCCTTCGAGGAGCCCGGTGGCGACGGCGCTCGACCGCAGGTTCTGCTCCTTCACCTCGGCCCGCCCGGCGGTGGTCAACTCGATCATGCGCAGTCGGCTGTCCCGAGGGTGCGCGGTCAGCCGGACCATGCCCTGCGCTTCGAGCGCCTTCGCCATCCGGCTCAGATACCCGGCGTCCAGGCCGAGCCGGCTCCTGAGCTCGCGCAGGGACGCACCGTCCCCGATCTCGAACAGCAGCCGGGCCTCTCCGAGCGGGCGGTTCTGGCCGAGGTAGTGGTCGTCCAGTACGCCGATACGGCGCGTGAAGTAGCGGTTGAAGCGGCGCAAGGCCGTCACGTGCTCCGTCGACACTGGCTCCATCACGTGCTCCGTTGATGCGGGCTCCATATTTCTTTGACTTTAGTCAAAGGTTCGCCACTCGCTTTAGTCAAGGGGGCGGATCCGCCACCGACCGGCGTTGGGTGCCCCTTTTGTTACTGTTTGGCCAGATTTTCAGTGACGCACCGCACTTTCCGGCAGTGAACGCGCATGCAATCCGGAGGCCGGGGCAGGCGGTGACGGTCCTCATGAGTGACACCTGTGTGACTCAGGGGCGCTGAACAGGAACGGAAGGCAACACCGATCATGACCGGACAGCAGGCAAGGCAGGCAGAGCAGACGATTCACGCGGGCGGAGAGTGGCGCACGGCCGTCTCCGGCGCCACGCGCGAGATCCTCGATCCCGCGGACGCCCTGCCCTTCGCCGTGATCGCGGAGGGTGACGAGAAGGACACCGATCTGGCCGTGGCGGCCGCCCGCCGCGCCTTCGACGGCGGCCAGGGCGAGTGGCCCCTGACGCCCGTCGCCGAGCGCGCCGCCCTGCTGCGCCGTGTCGCCGACCTGCTCGTGCGCGACCGCGAGCCGCTCGGTCTGCTGGAGAGCCGCGACGCCGGCAAGACCGTGGAGGAGGGCCGGGTCGACATCGACTGCGTCGCGGACGCCTTCCGCTACTTCGCCGACCTCGTCGCCGCCGAGGGCCCGGGCCGGGTCGTCGACGCGGGCTCGACCGACATCCACAGCGTCGTCGTCCATGAGCCGGTCGGCGTGTGCGCGCTGATCACGCCCTGGAACTACCCGCTCCTCCAGGCCAGTTGGAAGATCGCCCCGGCCCTCGCCGCCGGGAACACCTTCGTCGTCAAGCCGAGCGAGATCACCCCGCTGACGACCGTCGCCCTGATCGAGCTGCTCGTCGAGGCGGGCCTCCCGGCCGGCGTCGCCAACATCGTCACCGGCCCCGGCCACTCCGTCGGCGCCCGCCTCTCCGAGCACCCCGACGTCGACCTCGTCTCCTTCACCGGCGGCCTGGTCAGCGGCACCAAGGTGGCCCAGGCGGCCGCGCCCGGCGTCAAGAAGGTCGCGCTCGAACTCGGCGGTAAGAACCCCAACGTCGTCTTCGCCGACGCCTGCTCCACCGACGAGGCCTTCGACACCGCCGTCGACCAGGCCCTCAATGCCGCCTTCATCCACAGCGGCCAGGTCTGCTCGGCGGGCGCCCGCCTCATCATCGAGGAGTCGGTCCGGGACCGCTTCGTCTCCGAACTCGCCCGCCGGGCCCAGAAGATCCGCCTCGGCCGCGGCACCGCCGACGGCGTCGAGTGCGGCCCCCTCGTCTCCGAGCAGCAGCGCGCGAAGGTCGAGGCGTACGTCGAATCCGCGCTCCAGGAGGGCGCGGTGCTGCGCTCCGGCGGCAAGCGCCCCGAGCCGTCCGAGGACCGACCGGAGAGCGGCTACTTCTACGAGCCGACCCTCCTCGACCGCTGCCACCGCGAGATGAGGGTCGTACGCGAGGAGGTCTTCGGCCCGGTCCTCACGGTCGAGACCTTCCGCACCGAGGACGAGGCGATCGCCCTCGCCAACGACACCGAGTACGGCCTCGCGGGCGCCGTCTGGACCGCCGACGCGGGCCGGGCCCGCCGGGTCGCCGGCCGCCTGCGGCACGGCACCGTCTGGATCAACGACTTCCACCCCTACCTCCCGCAGGCGGAGTGGGGCGGTTTCGGCAAGAGCGGAGTGGGCCGCGAACTCGGCCCCGCCGGACTCGCCGAGTACCGCGAGACCAAGCACGTCTACCAGAACCTCGCGCCGCAGCCGGTGCGTTGGTTCGCGGGCTGACCCCACCGACCACCGGGCCCCGTCCGCCCAAGTCAGCCCAGATCACCCCCCCTTGGAGTACCTCACCCATGCCCGAGAAGACCCACGAGTACGACTACGTCGTCATAGGCGGCGGCACCGCAGGCTCCGTCATCGCCTCCCGTCTCACCGAGAACCCCGACGTCACCGTCGCCGTCATCGAGGGCGGCCCGAGCGATGTGGGCCGCGACGACGTGCTGACCCTGCGCCGCTGGATGGGCCTGCTCGGCGGTGAGCTGGACTACGACTACCCGACGACCGAGCAGCCACGCGGCAACTCGCACATCCGGCACAGCCGCGCCCGCGTCCTGGGCGGCTGCTCCTCGCACAACACCCTGATCGCCTTCAAGCCGCTGCCGTCCGACTGGGACGAGTGGGAGGAGGCCGGCGCCAAGGGCTGGGGTGCGGTGCCGATGGAGGCGTACTACGCCCGGCTGAAGAACAACGTCGTCCCCGTCGACGAGCAGGACCGGAACGCCATCGCCCGTGACTTCGTCGACGCGGCACAGAGCGCGCTCGACGTCCCGCGCGTCGAGGGCTTCAACAAGCAGCCCTTCACCGAGGGCGTCGGCTTCTTCGACCTCGCCTACCACCCCGAGAACAACAAGCGCTCCTCGGCGTCGGTGGCGTATCTGCACCCCGTGATGGACGAGCGCGAGAACCTCACGATCCTGCTGGAGACCTGGGCGTACCGGCTGGAGCTGAACGGCACGCACGCCGAGGGCGTGCACGTGCGCACCAAGGACGGCGAGGAACAGCTGATCCGCGCCCGGCGCGAGGTGGTCCTGTGCGCGGGCGCCGTCGACTCGCCCCGTCTGCTGCTGCACTCCGGCATCGGCCCCAGCGCCGACCTCGAAGCGCTCGGCATCCCCGTCGTGCACGACCTGCCGGGCGTCGGCGAGAACCTCCTCGACCACCCGGAGTCGGTGATCGTCTGGGAGACCCACGGCCCGATCCCCGAGAACTCCGCGATGGACTCCGACGCGGGCCTGTTCGTCCGCCGCGACCCCGAACACCAGGGCCCCGACCTGATGTTCCACTTCTACCAGATCCCGTTCACGGACAACCCGGAGCGACTGGGCTACCAGCGGCCGGAGTTCGGCGTCTCGATGACCCCGAACATCCCCAAGCCGAAGAGCCGCGGCCGCCTGTACCTGACCAGCGCCGACCCGTCCGTGAAGCCCGCGCTCGACTTCCGGTACTTCACCGACGAGGACGACTACGACGGCCGCACCCTCGTCGACGGGATCAGGATCGCCCGCGAGATCGCCGCGACCGAACCGTTGGCGAGCTGGCTGAAGCGCGAGGTGTGCCCAGGTCCGGAAGTCACCGGCGACGAGGAGCTGAGCGAGTACGCGCGCAAGGTCGCGCACACCGTGTACCACCCGGCGGGCACCTGTCGTATGGGCGCCGCCGACGACCAAATGGCCGTCGTGGACCCGCAGTTGCGGATCCGCGGACTGGACGGCATACGCATAGCCGACGCCTCCGTCTTCCCGACGATGACCGCAGTGAACCCGATGATCGGGGTGCTCATGGTCGGGGAGAAGGCCGTCGAACTGATCGGAGGTGAGGCGTGATGAGTACGACCCCCAAGACCATGACGACCGACAGCACGAAGAACGACAGCACGACGACCGACAGCACTACGCCCGAGACCCGCAAGCCCCCGACCGCCCCGGTCTTCTCCGTCGAGGGCCTGTGGAAGGTCTTCGGCCCCAAGGCGGACCGCATACCCGCCGACCCCGAGCTGACCGCGCTCACCCCCGCCGAACTGCGCACCCGCACCGGCTGCACGGCGGCCGTCCGTGACGTGTCCTTCGACGTCCGCAAGGGCGAGGTCTTCGTCGTGATGGGCCTGTCCGGCTCCGGCAAGTCCACGCTGGTGCGCTGTCTGACCCGGCTGATCGAGCCGACGGCGGGCACCATCGCCATCGACGGCGAGGACGTCCGCGCCATGGACAAGACCCGCCTGCGCGAACTGCGCCGCCACCGCGCCGCGATGGTCTTCCAGCACTTCGGCCTGCTCCCGCACCGCACGGTCCTCGACAACGTGGCGTACGGCCTGGAGATCCAGGGCGTCGGCAAGGCGGAGCGCCGTGAGCGGGCAGCCAAGGTCGTCGCCAAGGTCGGCCTGGAGGGCATGGAGCACCGCAGGCCCGGCCAGCTGTCCGGCGGTCAGCGCCAGCGCGTCGGCCTCGCGCGGGCGCTGGCGGTGGACCCCGAGGTCCTGCTCTTCGACGAGCCGTTCAGCGCGCTCGACCCGCTGATCCGGCGCGACATGCAGGAGGAGGTCGTCCGCCTGCACCGCGAGGAGGGCCGCACGATGGTCTTCATCACCCATGACCTCAGCGAGGCCCTCAAGCTCGGCGACCGCATCGCCCTGATGCGCGACGGCGCCGTGGTCCAGCTGGGCACCCCGGAGGAGATCGTGGGCTCCCCGGCCGACGACTACGTCCGCGAGTTCGTCCGGGACGTGCCGCGTGAGCAGGTCATGACGGTGCGTACGGCGATGCGCGCCGCGTCGGCGGAGGAGGCGGGCAGCGGCCCCGCGCTCGCGCCGGACGCGACGGTGTCCGAGGCGATCGAGGCCGTGGCGCGTACCGGGGCCCCGGCCCGGGTCATGGAGGGCGGGCGCTGTCTCGGGGTGGTCGACCACGAGCGGCTGCTCGGCGTCGTGGCGGGGACGGAGCAGCCAGTCATAGCGGGGACGGAGCAGCCCAAGGAGGTCGCGTGATGGCCACCGTCACCGCAGCCGCCCCGCGCGTCGCCCTGCCCGGCTTCCTCAAGCGCCCGGCCGCCCGCAAGCTCCTGCTGCTCGCCCTCGTCGCCGCGATCCTCGTCCCGCTGGCCAACGCCCGCTGGGCGAGCGGCACCTGGCCGGCCGCGCTGACCGTCGACGTCTCCGAGCCGCTCACCAACGTCAGCACCTGGATCATCGACAACCGGGACAGCCACCCGCTGTTCCTCTACTTCTTCGGCCACATCAGCAACGCGGTCGTGATCTCCGTACGCGCCGTCTACCTGGTGCTGCTCGCGGCCGGATGGGCCGGCGTCACCGCGGCCGCGTCCCTGATCGCCTGGCGCGTCGCCGGCTGGCGGCTCGCCGCCGGTACGGCCGCCGCGTTCCTGGCCTGCGGGTTCCTCGGCATGTGGATCCCGACCATGCAGACCCTCGCGCTGATGATCGTGGCGGTCCTCGCCTCGGTCGTCGTGGGCGCGGTGCTGGGCCTCGCCGCCGGGCTGTCCGACCGTATGGACCGGATGCTGCGCCCCGTCCTGGACACCATGCAGGTGCTCCCGGCCTTCGCCTACCTGCTCCCGGTCGTCCTGGTCTTCGGCATCGGCGTCCCCGCCGCCGTCCTGGCCACCGTCGTCTACGCCGCCCCGCCGATGGCCCGCCTCACCGCCCTCGGCCTGCGCGGCGCCGACAAGGAGGTGCTGGAGGCCGTCGAGTCGCTCGGCACCACCGCGCGCCAGCGCCTGCTGACCGCCCGTATCCCCCTGGCCAGCAAGGAACTCCTCCTCGGCCTCAACCAGACGATCATGATGGCGCTGTCGATGGCGGTCATCGCGTCGGTGATCGGCGCGGGCGGCCTCGGTGACCGCGTCTACCAGGCCCTGGCCTCGGTCGACGTGGGCGCCGCGCTCGCGGCCGGCATCCCGATCGTGCTGCTCGCCGTCGTCCTGGACCGCGTGACCGGCGCGGCCGGCGAAGGCCTCGGCGAGGAGCCGCATCCCAACGGCCGGGCGCGCTGGCTGTACGCCCTGGCCGCCACCGTGGCCGTCGCCGTCGCCGCGCGCCTCGCGGGCCGCCTCGACTGGCCCGACGCCTTGGCGCTGAACATCGCCGAGCCGGTGAACAGCGCCGTCGACTGGATGACCGCCCACCTCTACTCCGGTGTCCCCGTCATCGGCGGCACCGCCGACTGGGCGGGCCACTTCACCACCTGGGTCCTCGACCCCGTGCGCGACGGCCTGCAGTGGCTTCCCTGGTGGTCGGTGCTGCTGATCGTCGCCACGCTCGCCTGGCTGATCGGCACCTGGCGCACGGCCCTGACCGCCGTCCTCGCCATGGCCGCGATCGGCGTACTCGGCGTGTGGAACCCGTCGCTCGACACGCTCTCCCAGGTCCTGGCGGCCGTGGCCGTCACCCTGGTCCTGGGCCTCGCGATCGGCATCGCCGCCGCCCGCAGCGACCGCTGCGAACGCCTGCTGCGCCCCGTCCTGGACGTCTTCCAGACGATGCCGCAGTTCGTGTACCTGATCCCGGTGGTGGCCCTGTTCGGCGTGGGCCGCGCGCCCGCGGTCGCCGCGGCCGTCGTCTACGCGCTGCCCGCCGTCGTCCGCATCACCACCCAGGGCCTGCGCCAGGTCGACCCGGCCGCCCTGGAGTCGTCCCGCTCGCTCGGCGCGACCCCCGCCCAGCAGCTGCGCCAGGTCCAACTCCCGCTCGCCCGCCCGGCGTTGCTGCTCGCGGTCAACCAGGGCGTGGTCCTGGTCCTCGCCGTCGTCATCATCGGCGGCCTGGTCGGCGGCGGCGCGCTCGGCTACGAGGTCGTCTTCGGCCTCGCGCAGGGCGACCTGGCTACCGGTCTGGTGGCCGGCGCCGCGATCGTCTGCCTGGGCCTGATGCTGGACCGGGTGACGCAACCGACGGAACGCCGCGCGAAGAAGGGAGCGTGACATGCGAGTTCGTATGCGCATGCGTACCCGTGTCCGTACGACTGCCGTAGTGGCCGGCGTGTCCTCGCTGGCCCTGCTGGCGCTGACCGGCTGCGGCGCCGCCGACATGACCAAGCAGGCCTCGCCGTTCGCGAACGCCCAGGGCGCCAAGACCGTGACCCTGTCCGTGCAGTCCTGGGTCGGCGCGCAGGCCAACGTGGCCGTCACCCAGTACCTGCTGGAGAAGGAGCTCGGCTACCGCGTCGACACCGTCCAGATCGACGAGGTGCCCGCCTGGGACGCGCTCAGTCAGGGCCGTGTCGACGCTCTCCTGGAGGACTGGGGCCACCCGGAGGAGGAGCAGCGGTACGTCAAGGACAAGAAGACGATCGTGCCCGGCGGTGACCTCGGGGTCACCGGGCACATCGGCTGGTTCGTCCCGACGTACTTCGCCAAGAAGCACCCGGACGTCACCGACTGGAAGAACCTCAACAAGTACGCCGACCAGATGCGCACCGCGGAGAGCGGCGGCAAGGGCCAGCTGATGGACGGCTCGCCCTCCTACGTCACCAACGACAAGGCGCTGGTGAGCAACCTGGACCTGAACTACCAGGTGGTGTTCGCCGGTTCGGAGGCGGCGCAGATCACGCAGATCAAGCAGTTCGCCAAGGAGCAGAAGCCCTTCCTGACGTACTGGTACGAGCCGCAGTGGCTGTTCAAGAAGGTCCCGATGACCGAGGTGAAGCTGCCGGAGTACAAGGAGGGCTGCGACGCCGACCCCGAGAAGGTCGCCTGCGCCTACCCGCACACCCCGCTGCAGAAGTACCTCAACGCGGACTTCGCCAAGAACGGCGGCGAGGCGGCGGCCCTGCTGAAGAACTTCAAGTGGACGACCGAGGACCAGAACGAGGTCTCCTTGATGATCGCCGAGCAGAAGCTGTCGCCCGACGAGGCGGCGAAGAAGTGGGTGGACAGCCACGAGTCCACATGGAAGGCGTGGCTGTCCTGACGGTCACTTCGCGAGGTCGGCCGCGATCTCCCGTAGCGCCTGAGCGGCGCCGCGCTGGAGCTGCGGCCCGAACGTGACCCGGGTGGCCCCGAGTTCACCGAGTTCGGTGGGCGAGGGGCCGCCCGCGACCGTGCCGTGCACATTGATCGGCCCCTGGATCCCGGACCGCAGCAGCGGCAGTACGTCGACGGGGGCGCCGATCGGGTACACGCAGTCGGCGCCCGCGGCGACGTACAACGCGGCCCGCTCGATGGCCTGTTCGGCGGCCCGCTTGGGTGCGGAGCCGTCCCGGACGAAGGTGTCGATACGGGCGTTGACGACGAGCCGGTCACCGGCGGCCTGACGCACCTCGGCCAGCCACTCGGCGTGCCCGCGCGGCTCCTTGAGGACCCCGCCCTCGGAGTCTTCGAGATTGCACCCCACGGCGCCCGTCTCCAGCAGCCGCTCCACGAGCTCCTTGGGCGCGATCCCGTACCCGCCCTCGATGTCCGCGGACACCGGCACGTCGACGGCCCGTACGATCCGCGTGACCGCCGCGAACATCTCGTCGGCCGGGGTCTGCCCGTCCTCGTACCCGAGACAGGCCGCGACCCCCGCGCTGGGCGTGGCGAGCGCCGGGAACCCGGCCTCGACGAAGACGCGGGCGCTGGCGGCGTCCCAGGGTCCGGGGAGGACGAGCGGGTCGGCGGGGGAGCGGCGCCGGTGGAGTGAGCGGAGGATCTCGACCTTGTCCCCGTTCTTGGCCCCGCTCCTGGCCCCGCTCTTGGTCCCGTTCTCGGTCACGCGGTATGTCCCCCTGGTGGAATACGGCGGCTGACCATCACCCGATTCCAGCTGTTGATGGCGACGATCAGCCCGATGAGATGGGCGAGTCGGGCGGCGCCGAAGTGCGCGGCGGCATGCGCGTACACCTCGTCGGGCACGAACCCGTCCGTGAGCACGGTAACCGCTTCGGTCAGCGCGAGCGCGGCCCGTTCCCGCTCGTCGAAGCGGTCCTCGGCCTCCTCCCAGGCGGCCACCAGGTCGAGCTGCTCCTCGCTGACGCCGTGCTCGCGGGCGAGGGCGAGATGCATGTCGAGGCAGAACGCGCAGTGGTTGAGCTGCGAGGCCCGGATCACCACGAGCTCGGCGAGGGCCGGGTCGCCGAGGCCCTGCTTGGCGGTCGCGCTGAGCGCGGACATGGCCCGCGCGACCGCCGGGTCGAGCCGCCGGGTGCGGACCGTCACGCGTGCTGCCCCGGCTGGTAGTGGCCCGGTGCCATACGGCAGGTCACACCGAACCGGTTCCACGCGTTGATCACCGTGATCGCGGCGATGAGCTGCGCCAGCTCGGCCTCCTCGAAGTGCTTGGCTGCCTTCGCGTACACCTCGTCGGGCACGAACCCGTCCGTCAGCACGGTCACGGCCTCCGTCAGCTCGATCGCCGCGAGCTCCTTGGGGGTGTAGAAGTGCGCGGACTCCTCCCAGGCGCTGAGCTGCACGATCCGCTCGACGCTCTCGCCCGCCGCGAGCGCGTCCTTGGTGTGCATGTCGAGGCAGAACGCGCAGTGGTTGAGCTGCGAGGCACGGATCTTCACCAGCTCGTACAGCTTGGGCTCCAGCCCCTTCCGGGCGGCCGCGTCGAGCCGGATCATCGCCCGGTAGACCTCGGGGGCGTGCGCGGCCCAGTTCAGCCGGGCGGGGTGTTCGGGGGCGTACTCCACTGCGGTGGTGGTCTCTGTAGTCGTCATGATCCCGACCCTAGGAGTGAAGCAGCCCAGGAGTATGGTCCACTTTCATGCCGAAACCTTGGGCCACTTTGGGCATCGACCTCCACCTGGAACCGGCCGGTCCGGGCCTGCGCCGGGGCCTGACCGACGCCCTGCGCGACGCGGTCCGCACCGGCCGCCTCGCCCCCGGCACCCGACTCCCGTCCTCCCGCTCCCTCGCCACCGACCTGGGCATCGCCCGCAACACGGTCGCCGAGGCCTACACCGACCTGGTCGCCGAGGGCTGGCTCACGGCGCGCCCGGGGTCGGGGACGCGGGTGGCGGAGAGGGGGACGGGCGGAGGCGGCGGCTCACCCCGCACCTCCACCACTGTCTCCGCCACCCCCTACGTCACCGCCCCACCCCGCCCGCACCACCCCCGGCCCCGCCCCCGCCCCGCCTACGACCTGCTCCCCGGCACCCCGGACCTCGCCTCCTTCCCCCGCACGGAGTGGCTCAAGGCGGCGCGCCGCGCCCTCCTCGCCGCCCCGCACGAGGTCCTCGGCTACGGCGACCCGCGCGGCCGTGCCGAACTGCGCGCCGCCCTCGCCGGCTACCTCTCCCGCGCGCGGGGCGTGCGCGCCGACCCCGAGCGGATCGTGGTGTGCGCGGGGTTCGGGCACGGTCTGCAACTGCTCGGCAGGGTGCTGCGGGCGCGCGGGGCGCAGACGGTGGCGGTGGAGTCGTACGGCCTCCCGCCGCACTGGAACCAACTGACGGCGGCGGACCTGACCACCACCCCCCTCCCCTTCGACGAACTCGGCACGAACCCAGGGGAGTTGACGGACGAATCGGCGGTCCTCCTCACCCCCGCCCACCAGTTCCCCATGGGCATGCCCCTGCACCGTGACCGCCGGGCGACGGTGGTGGACTGGGCGAGCCGCACCGGCGGCCTGGTCCTGGAGGACGACTACGACGGCGAGTTCCGCTACGACCGTCAGCCCGTCGGCGCGCTCCAGGGCCTGGATCCCGACCACGTCGTCTACCTGGGCACGGCCAGCAAGTCCCTCGCCCCCGCTCTGCGCCTGGCCTGGATGGTGCTGCCGCCGACGCTGGTGGAGGAAGTGACGGCGGAGAAGGGCCACGTGGACACGTGCGGTGCGCTGGATCAGCTGACGCTGGCGGAGTTCCTCACGTCCGGCGCCTACGACCGCCACGTCCGCGCCGCCCGCCTGCGCTACCGCCGCCGACGCGACGCCCTGGTCCGCGCCCTGGCCACCCATGCCCCCCACCTCAACGTCACCGGCATCGCGGCCGGCCTCCACGTCCTCCTGCGCCTCCCGCCCGGCACGGAACAGTCCGTGGTCCAGGCGGCCACCTGGCAAGGCCTGGCCCTCCACGGCCTCAGCACCTTCCGCCACGAGTCCGCGACGGCGGAGCGCATGGATGCCCTGGTGGTCGGGTACGGGACGCCGCCGGATCATGCGTGGGCGGGGGCGTTGGAGGCGTTGTGCAGGGTGCTGCCGTGAGGGCCCCTCAGAAGTCGTCTCAGTCGGATTGACGGAGCCATGGTTCCTGCGGTCCCCCGTTCCTGCTGCGCATCAGCGTCTGGTGGTGTGGTCCAGGACTGCGGCGGCGAGCGGCGCGTGCACCTCAGGTGGGAGTGCGTGCCCCATGCCGGGGATACCGACGATGCGTGCGCCCTGGATCGCCTGGGCGAGGTGGTAGGGATCTGCTTCCAGTCCGAGGTCCACCACGGGGCGGGACCACATCTCCAGCAGGCGGGGTGCGATACCCGGGAGTTCCTCGGGCGGGGTCCGGGTTTCGTCCGGCTGGATGTACGGGATGGTGCTGAGCGCGCTCGTGCCGAGCAGGGTCGCGCTGAGCAACCGGTCGGGATGGTCGGCGATGAGGAGTTGCGCGAGCATGCCGCCCATGGACATGCCCACAATGTGGGCGCGTTGGACGTCGAGGGCGTCCAGTACGGCGAGGGCGTCTTCCGCGAGTTCACCGAGGGGATAGGGGCGCTGGTCGAACGCCCAGGTGGAGCGCCCGGTGTCGCGGTGGTCGTAGCGGATCACGCGATGGCGGGAGGCGAGCATGTCCACCAGTTCGTCCGGCCAGCCCAGGCCGGATGCTTGCGCGCCCATGATCAGCAGCAGCGGATGTGCGTCGGCGGCACCACGGTCTTCCGTCCAGAGGCGTACACCGCCTCGTGGCAGTCGGTGCACCGCTGCTTCACTGAGGGGGCGGAGCCCCCGGAAGGCTCCGGGGTCGAAGGGGCGGAGCCCCTGGAGGACGGGACGGGTAGGGCCGGCGGGGGCGAACCCCGCCCCACCGGCAACCACAACGCAACGGTCACCGCACAGCAGCCCTCCGCCCACCCCCCTCACCGCCGGAGGCAACCGGCGCCTCCCCGAACCGCGCCAACGCCAACGCCCCCGCCACCGCCACCCCGAACCCCATCACCGCCAACCACCCCAACCCCTCCCGCGTGCGATCCCCCAGCCACACCACCCCCACCACCGCCGGCCCGACCGTCTCCCCGATCACCAGCCCCGCCGTAGCCGTGGTCACCGACCCCCGCTGCAACGCCGACGTCAGCGCCAGAAACGCCGCCCCACCCCCCAACAGCAGCGCATACGTCGCCGGATTCGCCACCAGCTCCGACACCGCGAGCGAGTCGATCAGCCGTACCGCCACCTCCACCACCCCGAACCCGAACCCGGCCGCCAGCCCGAGCACCAGCCCCCGCCCCCGCTCCGGCAGCCGCCCACCCGCCAGCCCCACGCCCAGCACCACCAGAGCCACCCCGAGCATCGAGAACTTCAGCGCGTCCGACCCGCCCAGATCCCCCTCCGGCCCGGAGGCGAGCCCGAGCATCGCCAGCCCGGCACACACCACCCCGACCGCGCCCCACTCACCCCGCCGCAACCGCACATGCAGCAACCGCGCCGAGACCACCGCGGTCACCGCGAGAGCGGACGCCAACGCCGCCCCGACGGCGTAGATGGGCAGCGACCGCAGGGCTACGACCTGCAGCAGAAAGCCGAGCCCGTCCAGGGCGAGCCCTGCCAGATACCGCCACTGCCGCAGCGCCCGCAGCAACACCCCCGCCTCGCCGCCCCGACCGCCCTGCGCGCTCGCCGCCCGCGCGGCCATCGCCTGCAGGACGGTGGCCGTACCGAAACAGACCGCCGCACCAAGCGCACACACCATCCCAATGAGCACAAAGCGACTGTAGGTGAGGGGTAGAAGATCAGCCCCGCCGACAGCCGCACTCGCAACGATCTCTAGGCTGTCCGCCGGACAAGAACGGGATCACCGGCGACAGCCGGCTCATCGGGGGAGACACACATGGCGGAAACGCGACGGCGGCTGCGCTCCAGCACGGTCGTACTCGGCGGTATGGGAGTCATCGCCGCGGCCCTCACCTCCTGCGGCTCGGACCCCGACCGCCGCTGCGTGGACCGCGACAGCTACACCTACGAGGGCTACAAGGTCATCGCCGACAAGAACTGCAGTTCCGGCTCCAGCACCTCCAGCTCCTCCTACGGCAAGAGCCGCAAGAAGACCGGCTCCGGCAGCAGCTCCGACGCCTCCTGGTACTACGACGCCGACATCGACGACGGCCGCGCCGACTACGGCACCTTCAGCCGCAGCGAGGCCGTCGACCGAGGCGGCTTCGGCTGCTCGGGTTCGGGCAGCAGCGGCGGCTGAGCAGGACGCAGGACACCGCATATGGAGCGCCGCACGATCGAGCCCCGCCCCGGCTGGCAGCAGACCGTCGAGGAACAGGGGCTCATCTACCCCCTCACCCGCCACCCCGACAACTCCCTGCGCCCGTACTGGGACGAGAGCGCCCACTACGTCTTCTCCCTGGCGGAGGTCGAGTCGCTGGAGGAGGTCGTCGAGGAACTCCACGCCATGTGCCTGACGGCGGCCGGGCACATCGTCGCCGAGAACCGCTTCGCCGACCTCGGCATCACCGACCCGCGCGTCGCGGACGCGGTCGCCGAGGCCTGGCGCCGCCGCGCCGAACTCCCCTCCCTCTACGGCCGCTTCGACCTCCGCTACGACGGCACCGGCCCGGCCAAGCTCCTGGAGTACAACGCCGACACCCCCACCTCACTGGTCGAGGCCGCCTCCCCTCAGTGGTTCTGGATGGAGGAACTCTTCCCCGGCGCCGACCAGTGGAACTCCCTCCACGAACGCCTCATCGCAGCCTGGAAGAAGCAGTCCGCCCTGCTCCCGCCCGGCAGCCCCCTCTACTTCGCGTACTCCTCCGCCGACGAACTCGGCGAGGACATGATGACGGTCGCCTATCTCAAGGAGACCGCGGAACAGGCCGGCCTGGACACCGGCTGGATCTCCATGGAGGAGATCGGCTACGACCGCCTCTCCGGCCGCTTCGTCGACACCCAACTCCGCTTCATCCGCAGCTGCTTCAAGCTCTACCCGTGGGAGTGGCTCACCACCGACCGCTTCTCCGACCATGTCCTGGACACCCTCGACAACGGCGGCGGCACGGGCACGACCCTCTGGATCGAACCGGCCTGGAAGATGCTCCTCAGCAACAAGGCCCTCCTCGCCATCCTCTGGGAGCTCTACCCGGACCACCCGAACCTCCTCCCCGCCTACCTCGACGGACCCCGGGAGCTGGCGAGCACGACCGGCTACGTCGCCAAGCCCCTGCTGGGCCGGGAGGGCGCCGGCGTGACGATCCACGAACCCGGCGCCGAGCCGACCGTGCGCGAAGAGCCCTGCTGCTACCAGCAGTTGGCGCCCCTCCCCGCCTTCGACGGCAACCACGTCGTCCTCGGCGCGTGGGTCGTCGAGGACGAGGCGGCGGGCCTCGGCATCCGAGAGTCGTCCGGCCTGATCACGGACGAGTACGCCCGCTTCCTGCCCCACGTGATCCTGTAACGGCCGTACAGGGAAGGCGCACCCTTCCGCCCGTCCACCATCTGGTCCAGGCAATCCATGGCGCCCAGGTCGTCGACATCCCCGGCATGGGTCACGCACTCCCGGCCGGCTCACACCCCGAGTACGTCCCGCAACTGGGCGAGCCCCCAGTCCAGATCCTCCTTCCCGATCACCAAGGGCGGCGCGATACGGATGGTTTGCCCACGGGTGTCCTTCACCAGCACACCCCGCTCCATCAGCTTCTCGGACACCTCCCGTCCGGTGCCGTACGCCCGGGCGATGTCGATCCCCGCCCACAGCCCACGCCCGCGCACCGCCGTCACCCTCCCGGTCCCGGTCAACGCCCCCAGCTCCCGGTGCAGATGCCCGCCCAGCTCCGCCGCCCGCGCCTGGAACTCGCCCGTCCGCAGCATCGCGATCACCTCCAGCGCCACCGCACAGGCCAGTGGATTCCCGCCGAACGTCGACCCGTGCTCCCCGGGCCGGAACACGCCGAGCACCGAGGCGCTGGACACCACCGCCGACACCGGCACGATCCCGCCCCCGAGCGCCTTCCCAAGGACATACACATCCGGCACCACACCCTCGTGCTCGCACGCGAAGGTACGCCCCGTGCGCCCAAGACCCGACTGGATCTCGTCCGCCACGAACAGCACGTTCCGCTCCCGCGTCAGTTCCCGCACCGCCGGCAGATAGCCCGCCGGAGGGACGAGAACCCCCGCCTCGCCCTGGATCGGCTCCAGCAACACGGCCACCGTGTTCTCCGTCAACGCCTCCCGCATCGCCGTCAGGTCCCCGTACGGCACGATCTCGAATCCCGGCGTGTACGGCCCGAAGTCCGCCCGCGCCTCCGGGTCGGTGGAGAAGCTGATGACCGTCGTCGTACGGCCGTGGAAGTTGTTCCCCGCGACCACGACCTTCGCCATCTCCGCCGGCACCCCCTTGACCCGGTACCCCCACTTCCGCGCGGTCTTCACCGCCGTCTCCACGGCCTCCGTCCCCGTGTTCATCGGCAGCACCATCTCCATCCCGCACAGCTCGGCGAGCTGCTCGCAGAACGCCGCGAACCGGTCGTGATGAAACGCCCGCGACGTCAGCGTCACCCGCTCCAACTGCGCCTTCGCCGCCTCCACGATCCGCCGGTTGCCGTGCCCGAAATTGAGCGCCGAATACCCGGCCAGCAGATCCAGATACCGCCGCCCTTCCACATCCGTCATCCACGCCCCGTCCGCCGTCGCCACCACGACCGGCAACGGGTGATAGGTGTGCGCGCTGTGCGCGTCGGCCGCGGCGATCAGGGATTCGGTGGTGCTCGACGTACTCACGGGGCTCTCCGTTTCCGCCACCACGAGGGCTCGCGCTCCGCCGGTCACGAGGCTCGTGGCCACTGTCCATTTTCTGGCTTATCGAGTGTTTCGCGGCCCCTTCCTATCGTTGCTCGGATGGTGGACGCGGGACCGTGCTCCGTCGGCGCGCCCGGTAGGCTGATCGACGGGCCGTGACTGGCGCGCTGGGATGGGACCGACCATCGGGGAGCGGCCCACTGGACCCTGTTGTCCAGCACCGAGTGCCGTGCGCCTGGGCCGTACCGTGAACGCTGCACACCACGTCCGGAGGTCCCCATGTCTGCCGAGCCCCTCTCCACCGAGTCCACCGCCTTCCGTGCCGCCCTCGACGTGATCCGCGCCGTCGAGCCGCGCGTGGCCGACGCCATCGGCCAGGAGGTCGCCGACCAGCGCGAGATGCTCAAGCTGATCGCCTCCGAGAACTACGCCTCCCCGGCCACCCTCCTGGCGATGGGCAACTGGTTCAGCGACAAGTACGCCGAGGGCACCGTCGGTCGCCGCTTCTACGCCGGCTGTCGCAACGTCGACACCGTCGAGTCCCTCGCCGCCGAGCACGCCAAGGAGCTCTTCGGCGCCCGCCACGCCTACGTCCAGCCGCACTCCGGCATCGACGCCAACCTCGTCGCCTTCTGGGCCGTCCTCGCCGCCCGCGTCGAGACCCCCGCCCTGGAGAAGGCGGGCGTCCGCCAGGTCAACGACCTCTCCGAGGCCGACTGGGCGGAACTGCGCCGCGCCTTCGGCAACCAGCGCATGCTCGGCATGTCCCTGGACGCCGGTGGCCACCTCACCCACGGCTTCCGCCCGAACATCTCCGGCAAGATGTTCGACCAGCGCTCCTACGGCACCGACCCGGCCACCGGCCTCATCGACTACGACGCCCTGCGTGCCTCCGCCCGCGAGTTCAAGCCGCTCATCATCGTCGCCGGCTACTCCGCATACCCCCGTCTCGTGAACTTCCGGATCATGCGCGAGATCGCCGACGAGGTCGGCGCCACGCTCATGGTCGACATGGCCCACTTCGCGGGTCTCGTCGCCGGCAAGGTCCTCACCGGCGACTTCGACCCGGTCCCGCACGCCCAGATCGTCACCACCACCACCCACAAGTCGCTGCGCGGCCCGCGCGGCGGCATGGTCCTGTGCGACGACTCCCTCAAGGATCAGGTCGACCGCGGCTGCCCGATGGTCCTCGGCGGCCCGCTCCCGCACGTCATGGCCGCCAAGGCCGTCGCCCTGGCCGAGGCCCGTCAGCCCTCCTTCCAGGACTACGCCCAGCGCATCGTCGACAACTCCCGCGCGCTGGCCGAGGGCCTGATGCGCCGGGGCGCGACCCTCGTGACCGGCGGCACCGACAACCACCTGAACCTCATCGACGTCGCCTCCTCCTACGGCCTCACCGGCCGCCAGGCAGAGGCCGCGCTCCTCGACTCCGGCATCGTCACCAACCGCAACTCCATCCCCGCCGACCCCAACGGCGCGTGGTACACCTCCGGCATCCGCATCGGCACCCCCGCCCTGACCACCCGTGGCCTGGGCACCGCCGAGATGGACGAGGTCGCCGCCCTCATCGACCGCGTCCTCACCACCACCGAGGCGGGCACGACCAAGTCGGGCGCCCCCTCCAAGGCCGCTCACGTCCTCGACCCGAAGATCGCCGACGAGATCTCCCACCGCGCCACCGACCTCGTGGCCGGCTTCCCGCTGTACCCGGAGGTCAACCTGGGCTGAGGCCGAGGCCGACGCCAGGGCCGACACCCAGGTCTGCGCCGGGGGCAGGGCCGACGCCGAGGCTCCGGTCAAGGGACTGACGCCTAGGGCCCGCCGCCGAGGCTATGGCCCGCCGCCGAGGCTAAGGCCCGCCGCCGGGGCTGAGGTCAGACGCCGAGGCTTCGGTCAGGGGGCTGACGCCTAGGTGTCCGCCGGGTCCCAGAGCCCGCCCGCCGAGGCTGAGGTCAGACGCCGGGGCTGAGGTCAGACGCCGAGGCTCAGGCCAGACACCGAGGCTGAGGCCAGGGCCCGACGCCGACGGGCGCGGCTTTCGGCCGTGGGCCCTGGAGCGACGGTCTCCGACCTCGGCCGACGCCCCCGCAGCGACGGTCCTGACCCCGGCCGACGCCCCCGCAGCCCTCACCGGTCCAGGTCGATCAACACCTGTCGTGGCTCCTCCCGCGGCGGTCCGGCTCCCTGCCGGGCCGCCGCGCGGCGTATCAGCAGCGTGCCGCCGATGCCTGTCGCGAACCCGGCGGCCAACCCCGCCATCGCCCACCCGGCGTCATCCAGAGCCAGGCCGGGCCAGGCCCCGGTGGCAGCGTTCTCGACGACCTCGTCCTCCGTCTCACCGAGCAGCCCGCCCAGGTCCAGCCGCTCGAAGACCGAGCGCGGCGCCCGGTGCCAGCGGATGTCGTCGTCCTCCACCTCCGGCGCGAGATCCGACCGCACCCATGGGGTGCCGTCCTGGGCCACGAACAGCTGGTCCTGCCGCTGGATGGCCACGTCCCCTCCCGGAGGCCGGTCCGTCTGCGGCCAGCCACCGACTCCTGTCAGCCCCCAGACCACCGTGATCCGCATCGGCGGATGACGCCCCTCGACCCAGTTTTCAGACACCCGCTCCGTCCCGACGTACGTCGGCTGCAACAGCTGCCACAGCCGGGCGAACGCCGGCTCGCCGGAGTGCAACGCCGTCGTCCGTCCCGTGCCGCCCGCGACGATCACGGCCACGTCCGGGACGTCCCTGCCCTGGGGCGGTGCCGCCTCCGCGGTTGTCACCACCCCGGACAGCCCGCACAGGACCAGCGCAGTCGACATCGGCACGAGCAGTGTGGGCCGTGCCTTCCGGCCACTGCTCCGCCCTCGGCCTCGTGTCCCCATCAGTCCCCCTCCACGTCTCATCAGCCCCCATCCACCTCCTCGACCTCCCGCTCACCGAGTCCCGGCGGCCACGGCCACGAGCAACTCGGCGCGCCCTACCCGGGCCAACCCCCATGTCCGCCCATCCGCACCCCCCAGCCGAGCGATCCCCGTGCGGCCCGTCCCCGAGCCGCGTGTCACTTCTGGTACACCGCCCGACCCGCCTGGGTTCCCACCCCGGCGCCACTATTTCCGGACCGGCTGTTCGGGGACCTCGGGCCGGCTGCTCGGCGGGCCCGGAACGGCTGCTTGGCGGGCGCCTGGCCGGCTGCTGGGACGGCCTTCCGGGCCGGCCCTTCGGAGGCGTTCGGACCGGCTGTTCCGAGGGATTCAGACCCGCAGTTCCGAAGGCCCCTCCCGACCATCTCGCGGGTCTCCCCACTACCCCGATGACACCTCGGACGCCCTCTCAAGCGACCGCGCGATCTCCACCGCCCGCTCCTCCGACGCCACCCCTTCCAGCCTCAGCGTCACGGTCCCGCCCCCGGCCCCGGCCCTGCTGGTCCACAGCAACGTCGGCCCGGCGGTGCGCTCCTCACGCGTGTAGCGCTCCCCGCTCGCGTCAACCAGCCAGAACGTCAGCAGGTGCGGCCGGGCGAACCACAGGGCCGGGTCGGGTGAGCCGCCGTCCGCCGTGTCCGCGCCCAGGGAGATCCATTCCGGCGGTTCGCGCACGGTCTTGGCGAAGCCGATGTCCAGGCTCGCCTGCCGCTCGTCCAGCCGTATCGTCCGCCCGTCCTCGCGCCAGCACAGGCTCACCGCGAACCGGCCCCGTGGCTCACCCGTCACCGCAGCCGTGTCCGGCATGCCGAGTTCCTCCGGCACCAGCGGTTCGAACCCGGCCCGGCGCTCGGCCTGCGCGAGCGACACCGAGTGGCCGCAGCCGGGCACCTCGGCGCCGGGCGAGGGGACCGCCGACGGGTCGTACCGCACCTCGACTCCGGCGAAGCCGAACCAGTCGAAGACCGCCGCCCGCACTGGGGGCGTGAGCACGAGCACGGTCAGCAGGCCGCACAGCGCCGCGGTCAGCGACCGCCACCGCAGGCGCGTCCAGCGCCGCACCGCCCGCAGCCGCTCCACGGCGCCCGGCGGCTCGGCCACCGGAACCGTCGCGTGCTCGGCGAGTATCTGCCCGAGCACCCGCTCGACCATCGTCTCGGCGCCGTCCACCGCACCCGGCGTGTCCAGCGAGCGGCCGAGTGCCCGCAGCTCCTCGGGCAGCCGCGATGCGTCTCCACGCCGACGGCGATCGCCGGTCCCGCCTCCGCCCCCGGTGGCGTCCCGCTCGTATGCACGCCGTCCGTCACCGCCGTCGTACGCCCCGAGCCCGTCGCCCTCGTACGGCGCGTGTCCGTCGCCCTCGTACGGCATCCCTTCATCACCCACGCTCATCGCTCATCTCACCTCCCTCCCGAGGCTCAAAGTCCGGCAGCAAGCGCCCCAGCTTCCGCAGCGCGCGGTTCAGCCGGGACTTCACCGTGCCCCGGGGCCAGCCCAGGGCCTGGGCCGTCTCGGACTCGTCCATCTCCAGGAGATAGCGGTAGGTGACGACCAGGCGGTGCTCCTCGCTCAGCTTCCCCAGGGCGGCCTGGAGTGCGGCGCGGCGCTCTATCTCCAGAGCGGCCACCGCCGGGTCCGCCGATTCCGGTATCAGCGGCTCCGCCTCCACCAACGCCGCCTCGCGCCCGGCGAGCGTGCGCTGGCGGGCCGCCGTGCGCACTGTGTTCCTCGTCTCATTGGCGACGATGGCCAGCAGCCATGGCTTGAACGCCGCGCCGTCCTTGAACCGGCCCAGCGAGCAGTACGCCTTGACGAAGGCCTGCTGCACCACGTCCTCCGCGTCCGCACCCGCCCCGAGCGCCGCGGCCGCCCTGAGCGCGATGCCCGTATGGGCTCGCACCAGCTGCGCGTACGCCTCCGGCTCTCCGGCGCGTACGCGTGCGATCACCGCGGCCTCATCGACGATGCGGCCCCCCTCCCGCGTCCTCACACCTTTGTTACACCGCCGGAGACGGATCGGTTCCCATCTGTTTCCCACCAGTTCCGGACCGGCCCCCGGGACCTGAGAGAATGGTGGGCATGGCCTCTGACCGACCCCGCGTGCTCTCCGGAATCCAGCCCACCGCAGGCTCGTTCCACCTCGGCAACTACCTCGGCGCCGTCCGCCAGTGGGTGGCTCTGCAGGAGACCCACGACGCGTTCTACATGGTCGTCGACCTGCACGCGATCACGCTCCCGCAGGACCCGGCGGACCTGCGTGCCAACACTCGCCTGGCCGCCGCCCAGCTCCTCGCGGCCGGACTCGACCCCGAGCGCTGCACGCTCTTCGTCCAGAGCCATGTCCCCGAGCACGCCCAGCTCGCCTGGATCATGAACTGCCTCACCGGCTTCGGCGAGGCGTCCCGCATGACCCAGTTCAAGGACAAGTCCGCCAAGCAAGGCGCGGAGCGGGCGTCGGTCGGCCTGTTCACGTACCCGATCCTGCAGGTGGCGGACATCCTGCTGTACCAGGCCAACGAGGTCCCGGTCGGCGGGGACCAACGTCAGCACATCGAGCTCACCCGCGATCTCGCCGAGCGCTTCAACGGTCGTTTCGGCCAGACCTTCACCATCCCGAAGCCGTACATCCTCAAGGAGACGGCGAAGATCTACGACCTCCAGGACCCGTCGATCAAGATGAGCAAGTCGGCGTCCACGCCGAAGGGCCTCATCAACCTGCTCGACGAGCCCAAGGCCACCGCCAAGAAGGTCAAGAGCGCGGTCACCGACACCGACACCGTCATCCGCTACGACGTCGAGAACAAGCCCGGGGTCAGCAACCTGCTCGCCATCTACTCGACCCTCACCGGGACGGGAATCGCGGAACTGGAGCAGAAGTACGAGGGCAAGGGCTACGGTGCGCTCAAGACGGACCTCGCCGAGGCCGTGGTCGAGTTCGTGACGCCCTTCCGGGAGCGCACCCAGCAGTATCTGGACGACCCGGAGACGCTGGACTCGATCCTGGCCAAGGGCGCGGAGAAGGCGCGCGCCGTCGCCGCGGAGACGCTCTCCCAGACGTACGGCAAGGTGGGCTTCCTGCCCGCCAAGCACTGAGCCCGCACCACGGCACACGGCTGGAAACGGCCGTACCACCGCATAGCGCTGCACATCACTACGGTTGCGCCTGCCCGCAGCACGGCCGTGGCCGTACAGTCGATAGCCGAGTGGCCGCATCAGCGGTCACTCACGCTCACCAACCGGGCACGAGCTCACCACAGAACGAGCTCACCGACATGACGACAGGAGACGACGTGGGGACCGTAACGATCGGTGTGTCGATCGCGGTCCCGGAGCCTCACGGCAGCCTGCTCCAGGAGCGGCGCGCGGGCTTCGGCGACGCCGCTGCTCACGGCATTCCCACGCATGTCACGCTGCTGCCGCCGACAGAGGTCGACTCCTCGTCGCTGCCCGCGATCGAGGTGCATCTCGTCGAGGTCGCGGCGGCCGGCCGCCCCTTCCCGATGCGGCTGTCCGGCACCGGAACCTTCCGGCCCCTCTCGCCGGTCGTCTTCGTCCAGGTCGTCGAGGGCGCCGAAGCCTGCACCTGGTTGCAGAAGCAGGTCCGTGACGCGTCCGGGCCCGTGGCGCGCGAACTGCAGTTCCCGTACCACCCGCACGTCACGGTCGCGCACGGCATCGACGACGCGTCGATGGACCGCGCCTTCGAGGAGCTCGCCGACTACGAGGCCGGCTGGCCCTGCACCGGGTTCGCCCTTTACGAACAGGGCGCCGACGGCGTGTGGCGCAAGCTGAGGGACTTCGCTTTCGGGGGGTCGGTGGTGCCGCCGCAGCCGGGGCGTGTGGAGCGTGGGTCGATCCCTGCGAGTTAGCTCCGCTGTTGAGGGGGGCGACTACGGGGGTGCGGCTGGGTGTGGTCCGTCGTCTGCTGCGCCGTTGTGGCTGGTCGCGCAGTTCCCCGCGCCCCTTTGGGGCGCTACCGCAACGCCAGGCCTAGATCGGTAGGCGGCGGAACGCCGTCCTCGGTACGTGCCGTAGCGCCGACATCACCAGCCTGAGTGCGCCCGGCACCCACACCGTCTCCGAGCGTCGTCGCAGGCCCAGTTCGATCGCCGTCGCGACCGCCTCGGGGGTGGTCGCGAGTGGGGTCTCCTCCAGGCCGACGGTCATCTTCGACCGTACGAATCCGGGGCGTACGACCATGACGTGGACGCCGGTGCCGTGCAGCGCGTCGCCCAGGCCCTGGCAGAAGGCGTCGAGGCCTGCCTTGCTGGAGCCGTAGATGAAGTTGGCGCGGCGGGCCCGCTCGCCGGCGACGGAGGAGAGGACGACGAGCGAGCCGTGGCCCTGGGACTGGAGGGCGCTCGCGCTGACCAGGCTCGCCGACACGGCGCCCGTGTAGTTGGTCTGCGCGACCCGCACGGCGTTCAGCGGCTGGCGCTCGTCGCGTGCCTGGTCGCCGAGGACTCCGAAGGCGAGCAGCACCATGTCGATGTCGCCCTCCGCGAAGACCTTGCCGAGCACCGTCTCGTGGGTCTCGGGGTCCAGCGCGTCGAACGCCACGGTGCGCACATCGGCTCCCAGGGCGCGCAGATCGGCCGCGGACCGCTCCAGGGCGGGTGACGGGCGGCCCGCCAGCCAGACCGTGCGGGTACGGCGCGCGATCAGGCGGCGCGCGGTGGCCAGCGCGATCTCGGACGTACCGCCGAGGACGAGCAGGGACTGGGGGATGCCGAAGGCGTCCTTCACGACAGCTCCTAGAGATCTGAGAGTCCGGAGATCTGAGAGTCCGAGAAATCTGATGGCGGGGGCTAAGGGCTGGGCGGCTGGGGTTTACGGGGCCAGGTGGCTGGGTTCTACACGCCGAGGCGGCGGGCCAGGTCCGACACGAAGACCTCGCGCGGGTCGATCTCGGCGCGCAGGGCGCGGAAGTCGGTCAGGCGCGGGTACATCGCGGTGAGCAGCTCGGGCCGCAGCCGGGAGTCCTTGGCGAGGTAGACGCGTCCGCCCGCCGCGGCCACCTCCTCGTCCAGCACGTCGAGGAGGGCGGCGAGGCCGGGCAGGGCGGCCGGGATGTCCAGGGCCAGCGTCCAGCCGGGCACGGGGAAGGAGAGCCAGCCGGGGTCGGCGTCACCGAAGCGCTTGAGGACGGCCAGGAAGGACGGGCAACGGTGCTCGGAGATGCGCAGCACGATCCGGCGCAGCGTCTCCTCCTGGCCGCGTCCGACGACGAACTGGTACTGCACGAAGCCGCTCCGGCCGTAGATCCGGTTCCAGTGGGGCACGCCGTCCAGCGGGTGGAAGAAGGTGGCGAGCTTCTGCAGTTCGCCGGTACGCGCGCGTGGGGCCTTGCGATACCAGAGCTCGTTGAACCAGCTCACGGTACGGCGGCTCAGCAGGCCTTCCGGGAGGAAGGTGGGTGCGGCCGGCAGGTGGGAGGGGCGGAAGGCGAGCGGGTCTCTACGCGCGAGCGTGCCTTCGCGCAGCGCATCCAGGGGCGCGTGGTCGCCGCGGGTGAGCACCGCCCGCCCCGTCGCCGCGCCCTGCGCCAGCAGGTCGATCCACGCGACCGAGTAGCGGTAGTGGTCGTCGGTGGCGACCAGACGGGCCATCAGGTCGTCGAGATCCCGCGCGCGCTCCGTGTCGACCGACATCAGCGAGGTCTCCACCGGCTGGAGTTGGACCGTCGCGGTCAGGATCACGCCGGTCAGGCCCATGCCGCCGGTCGTCGCGTCGAACAGGGGCGTGCCCCGCCGGACCCTGCGGATCTCGCCGTCGGCGGTCAGGAGTTCCAGCGACAGGACATGGCGGGAGAAGGAACCCGAGACGTGGTGGTTCTTGCCGTGGATGTCGGCTCCGATCGCGCCGCCGACCGTCACATAGCGGGTGCCGGGCGTCACCGGCACGAACCAGCCGAGCGGGAGCAGCACCTCCATCAGCCGGTGCAGCGAGACCCCGGCGTCGCACAGCACGGTGCCGCCGTCGGCGTCGATCGCGTGGATGCGGTCCAGGCCCGTCATGTCGAACACCGCGCCCCCGGCGTTCTGCGCCGCGTCCCCGTACGCCCGCCCCAGGCCCCTGGGGATGCCTCCGCGGGCCCCGCAGCCCCGGACGGCGGCGGCGGCCTCCTCGTACGTCCGTGGGCGGATCAGGCGGGCGGTGGTCGGGGCGGTGCGGCCCCATCCCGTGACGGAGGCGGTGTCGGCAGGCATGTCGGCGACCGTAGCGCCCATTTACGGATGGTTAGTTATGAAACATCCCCGCTCTCCCCGAAATGGGTGATTAATGGGATGTCGTTCAATATTGCCGTAGTTCTTGCGTCGGTGACGTGAACAGTGAGTCCACATGGACCACCTCGACGACAAGGACCACCGAAGCCTTCGGGGCGCGGACCGCCGCATCCTCTCGGCGTTCCATGCCCGCGGCCGTGACCCACGCGTCGCCTCCGCCGCGCGAGCCCTCTCCTGGGCCGGCGAGCACGGCGCGCTGTGGCTGGCGGCGGGGCTCGCGGGGGCCGCCGTGGACGGTGGGCGGCGCGGCGCCTGGTTGCGGGGCACGGCGCTCACCGCGGGTGCGCACCTCGTCAGCATGGGGGTGAAGAGGGTGGTGCGCCGCCCACGCCCGGCGCATGTCGAGCCCCTTGTGCGCACCGCCGGCCGACACTCCTTCCCGAGCTCCCACGCGACCTCCGCCGCAGCGGCGGCCGTCGCCTACGGCGCGCTCGGCGCGTACGCGATCCCGCCGCTCGCCGCCGCGATGTGCGTGTCGCGCCTGGTCGTCGGCGTGCACTACCCCTCGGACGTGGCGGCGGGCGCGGCCCTGGGGGCGCTCACGGCGTGCACAGGGGCGGGCTGGATGAGGAGAGGGGGCGCCCATGCCTGAGATCGCGCCCCTCACGAGTGCCGGACACCCCGGGCCGGCTGCGCTCCGCGAGCAGCGCACGCCTCCACGGCAGGCCGCGCCACCACCCCGCAAAGGCGGCCTCCCCGCACTTCTGAAGGGCCTCCTCAGGACGGCGCGCCCCAAGCAGTGGGTCAAGAACGTCCTGGTCATCGCCGCCCCCGCCGCCGCCGGCCGGCTCCTCTCGATCCACGCCCTGACCCAACTCGGGCTCGTCTTCGCCCTCTTCACGGCCTGTGCCGCCGCCGTCTATCTGATCAACGACGCCCGCGACGCCGAGGCCGACCGCGCCCACCCCACCAAGCGCCGCCGCCCGGTCGCCGCCGGACAGGTCCCCGTGTCCGTCGCGTACGTCGTCGGAGGCGCTCTCGCCGTCCTCGCGCCGGCCGCCGCGGCCTGGCTGACCTCGCCCGCCGTCGCGGCCCTGCTCGCGGCGTACATCGGCATGCAACTGGCGTACTGCGTCAGCCTCAAGCACGTCCTGGTCGTCGACCTCGCCGTCGTCACGACCGGATTCATGATGCGCGCGATGGTCGGCGGGTTCGCCCTCGGTATCCCGCTGTCGCGCTGGTTCCTGATCACGACCGGGTTCGGGGCGCTGTTCATGGTGTCGGCCAAGCGCTACTCCGAGGCCGTGCAGATGGCCGGGAAGGCGGGCGCCACGCGCGCGTTGCTCACCGAGTACACCACCGGCTACCTGCGCTTCGTCTGGCAGCTGGCGGCCGGGGTCGCCGTCCTCGGGTACTGCCTGTGGGCCATGGAGGAGGGCGGAGTCCCGCACACCGGCGTGCTGCCCTGGCGCCAGCTGTCCATGGTCGCCTTCATCCTCGCGATCCTGCGCTACGCCGTCTTCGCCGACCGCGGCACGGCGGGCGAACCGGAGGACGTCATCCTGCGCGACCGCGCGCTCGCCCTCATCGGGGTGGTGTGGCTGGCGATGTACGGGTTGGCGGTGGCCAATTGGTAGGCGCGCCCGTGTGGCGGAGCCGGGGGAAGGGGGTCGGCACGCGCGCGTGGCGGAGCCGGGGGAGCAGTTGCCCGACATCCACCGGCCCGACAACCACGGGCCCGACAACCACGGGCCCGACATCCACCGGCCCGACAACGACCCGCCGCGAACTCCTCGGCTTCGCCGCCGTCGGTCTGCTCGCCTACGCCGTGGACCTCGCCCTCTTCACCTGTCTGCGCGGCCCCGCCGCCCTCGACCCCCTCACCGCGAAGGCCCTCTCCTTCGTCGCCGGGTGCGCGGTCGCCTACGCCGGCAACGCCCTCGGCACCTATCGCCACACGCACCCGAGGGGCCTGCGCCCCTGTGCCGTCTTCCTCGCGGTGAACGTCGCCGGGGCGGCCGTACAGCTGCTGTGTCTCACCGTGAGTCACTACGGGCTCGGCCTCACCTCCCAGCGCGCGGACACCGTCTCCGGAGCCGGAATCGGTATGGCGCTGGCTACTGTCCTGAGGTTTTGGGGCACTCGGACATTGGTCTTCCGGACGGAGGGCAGAGTCGGATCATGGACTGGCTGAAAAAACTCCCCGGTGTCGGGCCCATGGTGACCCGGCTGATGGCCACGCACGCGTGGCGGTCGTACGAGCGCTCGGACCGGGTGAAGTGGACACGGCTGGCCGCCGCGATGACCTTCATCAGCTTCATCGCGCTCTTCCCGCTGCTGACGCTGGCCGCCTCGATCGCCGCCGCGACGCTCAGCCAGGAGCAGCAGAACAAGCTGGAGGACAAGCTCACCGACCAGGTACCCGGCATCGCCGACCAACTCAACATCGACGCCCTGGTCCAGAACGCCGGCACCGTCGGCCTCATCGCCGGCGTCACCCTGCTGTTCACCGGCGTCAGCTGGGTCGGCAACATGCGCGAGTGTCTGCGCGCCGTGTGGGAGCTGCCCGACGAGGAGGAGAACCCCGTCCTGCGCAAGGCCAAGGACGCGGGCATCCTGGTCGGCTTCGGTGGCGCCGTGCTCGTGACGTTCGCGGCCTCCACGGTCGCCTCCGCCATGGTCGGCTGGATCACCCGGCAGCTCGGCATCGACGAGGGCGGCTGGGGCGGGATCCTGCTGCGCGTCGCCGCGTTCCTCGTCGCCGTACTCGCCGACTTCCTGCTCCTGCTGTACGTCCTGACCCTGCTGCCCGGCGTCGAGCCGCCGCGCCGTCGGCTGGTGGTCGCCGCGCTGATCGGGGCGGTCGGGTTCGAACTGCTGAAGCTGCTGCTCAGCGGCTATATGCAGGGCGTGGCCACGAAGAGCATGTACGGCGCGTTCGGCGTGCCGGTCGCCCTGCTGCTGTGGATCAACTTCACCGCGAAGCTGGTGGTGTTCTGCGCCGCCTGGACGGCGACGCAGAGCAAGGAGACCGAACTCGCCGACGAATCCGGGGAATCGGCTGACGACGGCGAGGACTCGGCCGACGAATCCGGGGAATCGGCCGGCGACTCCGGAGGGTCAACCGGCGACTCCGGGAAACCCGGCGTCAGGAACGGCCCCGACGACGCACCAGGTCGGGCAGCGGCCAGCGGCGGTTGATCAGGAACGCGCCCGCCGCGAGCAGCACCAGCACCCCGCCGGTGATCCCGAGCGCGACCCCGATGCCGCTCGAACCGCCCGCGGCCGAGGCACCCACCGCCGACTTCGAGGACCCGTCGCCGTCCCCGGTGCCACCGGCCTCCCCGGCGTCGTTCGCACCCGGCTGTGCGCTGGACTGCGCCGCGCTCTTCGGCGGGACCAGCTCACCCACCGGCTTGACCTTGCCGGCTGCCTTGAAGCCCCAGTCGAAGAGCTTCGCGGTCTCCTTGTAGACCTCGTTGTGCTCGCTCTTCTCCGGGTTCATGACCGTGACGAGCAGCACCTTGCCGCCCCGCTCGGCCACGCCGGTGAAGGTGGCGCCGGCGTTCGTGGTGTTGCCGTTCTTGACGCCCGCGATGCCCTGGTAGACGGGGATGTCGCTGTCGCCGGCCAGTAGCCGGTTGGTGTTCTGGATCTCGAAGGTCTCGCGGACCGACTTGCCCTTCTTGTTCTTCTTCGTCTCGCCCGGGAACTTGGCGCTGACGGTCGAGCAGTACTCGCGGAAGTCCTTCTTCTGCAGCCCGGAACGGGCGATCAGGGTGAGGTCGTACGCCGACGAGACCTGGCCCGGTTCGTCGTAACCGTCGGGGGACACCGCGTGCGTGTCGAGCGCCTGGAGCTCCTCGGCGTGCTCGTTCATCTCCTTGACGGTGTTGTCGATGCCCTTGTTCATCTTCGACAGGACGTGCACGGCGTCGTTGCCGGAGCGCAGGAAGACCCCGAGCCACAGGTCGTGGACGGAGTACGTCTCGCCCTCCTTTATCCCGACCATGCTGGAGCCGGAACCGATGTCCGCCAGGTCGGAGGGGGTGACCTCGTGCTCCATGGTCTTCGGGAACTTCGGCAGCACCGTGTCGGCGAACAGCATCTTCATGGTGCTCGCGGGCGCCAGCCGCCAGTGTGCGTTGTGCGCGGCGAGCACCTCGCCGGACTCGGCGTCGGCGACGACCCAGGAGCGGGCGGTCACGTCCTTGGGCAGGACGGGGACGCCGCTCGCCAGATTCACCTGCGTACCGGGCTGCCCGAGCCGCTCGCCGCCCACGGTCGACATGTTCGCCGGGGGAGTGGCCGAGGGGCTCGTACTCGGTGACGGCTTGGGGGCCGCGTGGGAGACGGGCGCGGTCAGCGCGAGGGACGACAGGACGGCGGAAGTGACCAGCAGGGATCGCCCTGCGGTCTTCTTGGGTGCGAGCACGAGCGAGAACGTACATGCCGTTCCCATGGAAGTCCCGCTTCCGCCCCCACCCCGCTCGGAGAACCGGAGACGCGACGGTGATACTGAACCTATGAAGCTCAGCCGCCCCGTCTCCTGGTTCCTGCTCGCCTTCGGGGTGTGGAGCTGGGTCATCTGGGTCACTTTCGTCAAAAACCTGATCAAGGACAGCAGCGGGCTCGCGTTCGACGACGGGCATCCGACGGCGTACTTCTGGGTGCACCTGCTGCTGGCTGTCGTCTCCTTCGTATTGGGGACGGTCGTCGGGGTCATCGGGTTGCGTGGAGTGCGCGCATTGCGCCGGACGACATAGGAACTCGGCCAGGGCGCCGGGCGTTCACTCAGCACGCAAAGGAAAGGGAACGTCGGCGTGGTCATCGTCTTCGTGCTTGTCGCACTGCTCGTGCTGTCCGTGCTGGTGGCGGGCAACTGGTGGCTGTGGCGTCGGCTGTTCCGCGACACGACCCGTGGTCCCGGGTTCGGGCGCCGCGCGGGCGTGGCGGTGATCGCCGGCGGCTGGGCGCTGACGATCGGGGCCTTGGTCGCCGAGCGAGGGGGCGCGCCCTTCTGGCTCCAGCAGGTCCTCGCCTGGCCGGGCTTCATGTGGCTGGCCCTGTCGATATACCTGCTGCTGGGTGTGGCGGCGGGCGAGGTCGTACGACCCCTGCTGCGGCGGTGGCTCGAACGGCGGGCACGTGCGGCGGAAGCTGTGAACGAGTCGGTGCCGGCGGGAGTGACCGCGGGCCCGTCCCCCGCTGCGGCATCCCTCGCCTCGACCCCGACGACGTCCGTCACCAAGTCGGCCGAGCACCAGACGCTCCCGTCCGCCTTCGGCTCGGCTCCGGCGCGTACGGCCGACTCGGGCGCGGACCCGGTGCGCACCGGCGGCTCATCCACCGCGCTCACCACCGACCCGCCCCCGGCGTCCGCACCCGAAGAGGCGCCCGCCACCACCCCCACCCCTGACTCCACCGACCCCTCCCGCCCCCTCGCCACCCCCACCCGCCGCCTCTTCGTCTCCCGAGTCGTCGCCGGTGCCGCAGCCGCGGCCGCCGTCGGCACGGTCGGCTACGGCACGTACGGCGTGTTGCGCGGTCCGAAGGTGAAGCGGGTCACCGTCCCGCTGGCCAAGCTCCCGCGCGCGGCGCACGGTTACCGGATCGCGGTCGTCAGCGACGTCCACCTGGGCCCGGTCCTGGGCCGGGGCTTCGCCCAGAAGGTCGTCGACACGATCAACGGCACCCAGCCCGACCTCATCGCGGTGGTCGGCGACCTGGTGGACGGCAGTGTGAAGGACCTCGGCCCGGCGGCCGCCCCGCTCGCCGGCCTCCGGGCGAGACATGGGGCGTTCTTCGTCACCGGCAACCACGAGTACTTCTCGGGAGCCGAGCAGTGGGTCGAGGAGGTACGCCGCCTGGGCCTGCGCCCGCTGGAGAACGCCCGCACCGAACTGCCCCACTTCGACCTGGCCGGTGTCAACGACGTCGCGGGTGAGAGCCAGGGTCAGGGCCCCGACTTCGCCAAGGCCCTCGGCGACCGGGACAGGGCACGCGCGTGCGTGCTCCTCGCCCACCAGCCGGTCCAGATCCATGACGCCGTCGACCACGGCGTCGACCTCCAGCTCTCCGGCCACACCCACGGCGGCCAGCTCTGGCCGGGCAACTTCATCGCGGACCTGGCGAACCCGACCCTGGCCGGGCTGGAGCGCTACGGCGACACCCAGTTGTACGTCAGCCGGGGCGCGGGCGCCTGGGGCCCGCCGACGCGCGTGGGCGCCGAGTCGGACATCACGGTGATCGAGCTGGCGTCCCGTCAGGCCTGACGGGACAGGCGCCGATACGGGCCCGGTACAGGTCTCGCCCTCGCTGTGGACAACCTGTGAAACCTGCCGGAAACGCCCGTAGGTAAGTTCTTTCCCATGTCCCCAGAATCCTCTTCCCCCTGCTGAAACGCGTGTGATTAGGTGTGCGCGCCACTAAGGGGAGTGGCGCAATCCATTGCTCATGCGGGGGCCCTTCGAGGGCCTGGGGAGAGGGCACCCGTGCGTTCGGTTCGCATGCGGATTCTCGCGACGCTGCTCGTCCTGGCGGCCGTGGGAGTGGGCGGCTGGCAGTTGTTGCCGTCGCGGGACGACCAGGACAGGACCATCACGGTCGGTTCGACGGACGCCGTCACCTCGCTCGATCCGGCCGGCGCCTATGACGCCGGCTCCTGGGCGCTGTTCAACAACGTCTTCCAGTCGCTGCTGACCTTCGAGCCGGGCGGCGTCACGCCCGTGCCGGACGCGGCCAAGAGCTGCGGCTTCTCCGGCACCGACCTGAGAACCTATCGATGCGAGCTGCGCGACGGGCTCACCTTCCCGAGCGGGCGCGCCATGACCGCGCAGGACGTCAAGTACTCCTTCGACCGGGTCAAGCGGATCAAGTCGGAGGTCGGCCCGTCCTCCCTGCTGGACACGCTCCGGTCGGTGAGCGTGAGCGGGCGTGCGGTCACCTTCCATCTGGCGTCGCCCGACGCCACGTTCCCGCTCAAGGTGGCCACCGGGGCGGGGTCCATCGTCGACCGCGAGAAGTATCCGGCCAATCGGCTGCGCACCGACAACGCTGTCGACGGCACCGGCCCGTACACCCTCACCACGTACACGAAGGACCAGAAGGCCGTTCTCGCCCCCAACGCGCACTACAAGGGCGCCCTCGGCGGCACCGGCCGCCCCGTCGAACTGCGCTACTACTCGGACGCCGACGCCCTCGACAGCGCCTGGAAGGCGAAGCGGGTCGACGTCGCCACCCGCACGCTGCCGCCCGAGGTTCTCGCCGGCCTGAACGCCGCCGACCCCGGCCAGCGTGTCTCCGAGGCCGACAGCTCCGAGATCCGCAACCTGTACTTCAACACCCGTAAGGGCTCGCCCCTGCACGACGTCCGGGTCCGGCGGGCCACGGCCTGGCTGATCGACCGCGAGCGGCTGGCGGCCACGGTGTACAAGGGCACGGTCGACCCGTTGTACTCGCTGATCCCGACCGGCATCACCGGCCACACGACGTCGTTCTTCGACGCCTATCCCAAGCTCAGCACCGCCAAGGCGCGCGCCCTGCTCACCAAGGCCGGCGTGAGCCTGCCCGTCCGCTTCACCTACGGCTACGCAACAGGTCGCGGTGCCGCGAGCGCCGAGGAAGCCACGGAGCTCAAGCGGCAGTTGGAGGCGGGCGGACTGTTCAAGGTGACGGTCAAGGGCTACGAGTGGACCGACTTCCAGCAGCGCTGGGCAGGCGGCAGGCTCGACGCGTACGCCGTCGGCTGGGTCGCCGACTTCCCGGACCCGGACACCTACGGCGGCCCGCTCGTCGGCACCGGCAGCACCATGAACACCGGCTACAGCAACAAGACCGTGGACCAACTGATCACGGCCAGCCAGCAGTATGCCGACCGCAGCGAGGCCACGCGGGACTTCCGCTCGGTGCAGGAGACGGTCGCAGGCGATGTCCCGGTCATCCCGCTGTGGCAGGCCAAGGAGTACGTCGTCGCCAGTGAGGACGTCGGCGGTGGCCAGTATCTGTCCGACGGCACCGGCGTCTTCCGGCTCTGGCGCCTGGCCTGGATCTGACGTGATCTCGCGGCCTGGACATTCCATGCGGTGATGCCAGGGTGCCGCCCGGCGCTGCACCATGTGACGAAGGTGTGCGCGGGGTGAGGAGCAAACGTGTTGAGACGCAACGCTTTTCGGCTGCCCCGGCACCCGGCGTCCGTCGGTCTCGCCCGGCGCCGAGTCCGGGACCACTTGGCCGACTGGGGGCACGGGCCACGGGAGCCGGCGCTGGAGGACGCCGTGCTGCTCGTCTCGGAGCTGGCCACCAACGTCGTACGCCACGGCCCCCTCCTGGAGCACGAGTTCGAGGTCGCCGTGACCGCGCTCGCCGACGGATCCTGCCTGATCGAGGTGTCGGACGAGGGCCGACTCGAGCCGCGATTACGGGCGGTGGAGGAGTGGGAGGAGACCGGCCGCGGCCTGCACCTGGTGGAGCACCTGGCCGCGGCGTGGGGGGTGTGGAGCCGGGGGCGGCACGGGAAGACGGTGTGGGTGCTCGTCGCTCCGCCAGGGGGGCCGTGACGCTCCGGGGAGGGCGGATCTCCGGGTTCGCGACTGCGAGTCGTGTGTGGTTGATCGCGCCCACGCGGCGGAGCCGCACATCGATACGGCCTCGCGCCCCTCAGATGGGCAGTGTGACCGTCACCTGCAAGCCCTCGCCCGGCGCCGTCCGCACCGCCACCTCCCCGCCGTGCGCCTCCACCACCCCCTGCACGATCGCCATCCCCAGCCCGCTGCCCGCACCCCCGCCCGCCCGGAAGAACCGGTCGAAGACGCGTGCCGCGTCCTCCTCGCACAGACCCGGCCCCTTGTCCTCGACACACAGCCGTACGACGCCGTCCGCCCGCTCCACCCCCAGCCGCACCGGCACATCGGCGGGTGTGTGGGTGCGGACGTTGCTCAGCAGGTTGCCCAGCACCTGGCGCAGCCCCGACTCGTCGGCCCGCACGAGCAGCGTGCCCTCCGCGCCGACCGTTAGGGGCCGCTCCGGCTGCTGCACCCGCAGGTCCTCGGCGGCGTCCCGCACCAGACGGCTCAAGTCGACGTTGCGGAAGCGCAGTTCGGGCCGCTGGTCGAGACGGGCGAGGGTGAGCAGCTCGTCGACGAGGCGGCCCATGCGGTCGACCTCGCCGTTCATCCGGTCCCAGGCCCGCTTGCGCTCGGCCGGTTCCGTCAGCATCCCCTTGTCGTACAGCTGGAGGTAGCCGCGTATCGCGGACAGCGGGGTGCGCAGCTCGTGCGAGGCGTCGCCGACGAAGCGGCGCAGCTGGGCCGCGCTGCGCTCGCGCGTGCGATATGCCGACTCCACCTGGTGGAGCATGGAGTTGAGGGCGACCCGGAGCTGTTCGACCTCCAGGGTGGGGTCGCGGCTGGAGGGGACGCGCCGGGTCAGATCGCCCTCGGCGATCGCCGACGACGTCTCCACCATGTCCTCCAGCGGCCGCATCCGGCGGCGCACGCTCAGCATGGTCAGACAGCCGAGCAGCGCCAGCAGCAGGGTTCCGACGGCCAGGTCCATCCTCAGTGCCTTGCCCATGCCCTCGTGCAGGCCCTCGGTGGGGACGGCGATCAGCACGATGGTGCCGTCCGACAGCCGGGCGCCGACCGTCCGGTAGCGGTCGCCCTCGACCCGTATGTCCCGTGGCTCCTCGGCGGAGGCGAGGGCTTGTGGGTCCTGCGCGGCGGCGGCGAGCGCGTGCTGGCGGGCCGTCGGCTCCAGCGGGCCCAGGGCCACCGGACGCCCGGCGGAGTCGACCGCGACGTAGACCATGGAAGGGCTCGGCAGCGGATCCGTGTCCGTGGCGCCGCCGCCGGTGAACTTGTCCATCGCGACGCCCAGTTCGCTCAGCGACTCGATCTGCCGCAGCGTGAACCCGGCGTTCCCCAGCGTGGTGCGCGCGCTCTTCAGTTCGCTGTCGACCTTGTCGAGCAGGTAGAACCGCGCGGTCATCAGACTGACCGCGGTCGCGACGACGATGCCGACCGCCAGCAGCGCCACGTTCGCCAGCGTCAGCTTGCCGCGCAGCGAGTGGATGCCGCGCCGACGGCGGATGTCGAAGATCCTCGCTGCCCTCATGCCAGCCCGTATCCGACGCCACGCCGCGTGGTGATCACCGGCGGGCCCAGGGCGTCCAGCTTGCGCCGCAGATAGCTGATGTAGGTCTCGACGACCGTCGACTCGGGCGGGGTGTGCTCGTACTGCCAGACGTGGCGCAGGAGTTGCTCCTTGGGCACGATCCGGCCGCCGTTGCGCACCAGGAAGCGCAGCAACGCGTACTCGGTCGGGGTGAGTTCGACGGTGCGGCCCGCGCGGCGCACCGAGTACGTCGTGTCGTCCAGCTCCAGATCGCCGTATCTGAGCGGCGGGCGCTGCGGCAGGACGTCGGCCGGGAGGGTGCGGCGCAGTACGGCCGTGATCCGGGCGATGACCACGTCGACGTCGAACGGCTTGGTGATGTAGTCGTCGCCGAAGCCGAGGGCGCCGACGATCTCGGCGGGCGCGTCGCGAGCGGTGAGGAACACGAGCGCCAGGTCGGGGCGCCGCTCGCGCAGTTCACGTCCGAGGGCGCGGCCGTCGCCGTCCGGGAGCATGACGTCGAGCAGCGCCACGTCGGGTCGGGTGCGCTCGGCGAGGGTGAGCGCCTCGCGGACCGTGCCCGCGATCATGACCTCGAAGCGGTGGTAGCGCAGGGCGATCGCGAGGACGTCCGCGATGCTCTCCTCGTCCTCCACGACCAGCACGGTGCCAGAAGCCGTCGTCATGCCCCCAGTATCGGCGGGGCCACTGACAGCCGGGTGGGCCGGCAGCTTTGGAGTTCCTTGAGAGTCCGCATTGGAGTTCCTTGAGAGTCATGGCCGTCGACTGCCACGCGCGCGCGGCGCCGCCAATCCTGTTGCCCAGGACCTGGGGGACCAACCGAACCGCATAAGGAGTGTTGAGCGTGGCGGCATTGGCACGGTGGTGCTATCGGCACCGGCTGGTGGTCCTGTTGCTGTGGGTGGGGGCGCTGTTCGGCCTGGGCGCGGCGAGTTCGGCCGCCGGCACGAACTACGCGAACGTCTTCTCCCTCCCGAACACGGACTCCACGACCGCGTACGACCTGATGGAGAAGGCCTTCCCGGAGCGCGCGGGCGACACCGACACGGTGGTGTGGAAGGCCGACGAGGGGAGCGTGCGGGACGAGTCCGTACGGTCCCGGATCGAACCCGCGCTTGAGGAGATCGGGCGGATGAAGGGGGTCGGCGAGGTCACCGACCCGTACGCGGAACAAGGGGCCGCGCAGATCAGCCGGGACGGGCGGATCGCGTACGCCCAGATCACCTTCACGGAGCAGGCGAACGGCATCCCCAAGGAGCTGATCGAGGACGTCGTCGACACGGCCCAGGCCGCCGAACGCGACGGACTCCAGGTCGAGCTGGGCGGCCAGGCCATCGCCCGCACCCAGGAGCCGCCGCAGGGCACGGCGGAGGCGGTCGGCATCCTGGCGGCCGCGGTCGTGCTGTTCCTGGCGTTCGGCTCGCTGTTCGCGATGCTGCTGCCGATCATCGTGGCGATCGCCGGCGTCGGCACCGGCCTGATCGGCACGATGCTGCTCAGCCATGTCACCGACGTGCCCGAGGTCGCCCCGCTGCTCGGCTCGCTGATCGGCCTCGGCGTCGGCATCGACTACGCCCTGTTCATCGTCACCCGGCACCGGCGCGGCATCCTGCGCGGCATGAAGCCGGAGGAGTCGGCGGTGACGGCCCTCAACACCTCAGGCCGCGCGGTGCTGTTCGCGGGCGGCACGGTGTGCATCGCGCTCGCCGGAATGCTGGTGATGAACATGCGGTTCCTGGATGGCGTGGTCGTCGCGACCTCGCTCACCGTCGTCCTGAGCGTGCTGGCCGCGATCACCCTGCTGCCCGCCCTCCTGGGTCTGCTCGGCATGCGGGTGCTCAGCCGCCGGCAGCGGCGCCGGCTCGCCGCGACGGGACCGGAGCCGGCGGAGGAGAGCGGACTCGCGGCGCGCTGGTCGTCGTACGTCCAAAGGCGCCCGCGCCCGGTCGCCGCGCTGGCCGTCGTCGTCATGGCGCTCCTCGCGATCCCCGTGCTGTCGCTGCGCCTCGGCGCCACCGACCAGGGCAACCACCAGGAGTCGCAGACCACCCGCCAGGCTTACGACCTGCTCGCCGAGGGCTTCGGCCCCGGCTTCAACGGCCCGCTCCAGGTGGTCGTCGAGGGCGACGCCCCCGCCGGCCTGGTCGACACGATCCGCTCGACCGAAGGCGTCGCCCAGGTGGCCGCCGCGCCGCCCGCGAACGACGTCACCGTCATCCAGGTCGTACCGACGACATCACCGCAGTCCGAGCAGACGGACCAACTGATCGACCGCCTGCGCGACGACGTGATCCCGCAGTCGGGCGCCGAGGCCCATGTGGGCGGCGTGACGGCGGTCTTCAAGGACTTCGCCTCCGTCACCGGCGAGCGACTGCCGTACTTCATCGCGACGATCATCGCGCTCGGCTTCCTGCTCCTGCTGGTGGCCTTCCGCTCGCTGGTGGTGCCGCTGACGGCCGCCCTGATGAACCTCATCGCGGCGGCCGCGTCCTTCGGCGTCCTGGTGGCGATCTTCCAGTGGGGCTGGGGCACCGAGCTGATCGGTGTCGGCAAGGAGGGCCCGATCACGTCCTTCCTGCCGGTCATCATGCTGTCCCTGCTGTTCGGCCTCTCCATGGACTACCAGGTGTTCCTGGTGAGCCGGATGCACGAGGAGTGGGTGCACACGAAGGACAACGCGCGCGCGGTGCGCGTCGGCCTCGCGGAGACCAGCCGGGTCATCAACTCCGCCGCCCTGATCATGATCTGCGTGTTCAGCGCGTTCGTGCTGAGCGGTGACATGGAGGGCGCGATGGCGGGCATCGGCCTCGCGGCGGCCGTCGCCCTGGACGCCTTCATCCTGCGTACGGCCCTGGTGCCGGCCGCGATGCACATGCTCGGCAACTCCAACTGGTGGCTGCCGGACTGGCTGGAGAAGCGGGTGCCGCATCTGGCGGTCGAGCCGAAGGAGGAGCCGGTGGCGGCGGTGGCCGAGGAGGAGCCGGTCGCCGTGGCGGGCAGGTCCTCGGTCGTCCACGGCTTCGTCCGCACCGCCGACGGCGATCCGATCGACGGCGCGGCGGTGACACTGCTGACGAAGGGCGGGCGCCAGCTGGACCGGGTGACGTCGCTGGCCGACGGCTCGTACATCGTCTCGGTGCCGGCGCCGGGGGCGTATCTGCTGGCGACGAGCGCCGAGTCGTACGGCTCCCGGGCGGGGCAGGTGGTCGTGACGGAGGGGCCGCTGGTGTACGACGTGGAGCTGGCCGAGGGTGAGGTGGACGCGGTCAACTGACGCCCGTCGAAGGCGGTTTCAGTGGCGCTCGTCCTTGGCGGGCGCCCCCTGGCCGTCGGCCTTCTCCTTCTGCTTGGCCGGATCCGGAATGGCGTTCGTCATCCCCGGCAGGAAGTCCGTGAACAGGTCGTGCACCTCGCGCACCAGCGGCCGCAGCACCCGGAACCGCGCGAGCGAGACGCCCCGCGCGGTCAGCCGGGCGCTTCGCTCGGCGAGCCGGTAGCTGCGCTCGCGCCCCTCGGTCCGGTCGTAGACCCAGTACAGGACGAGCCCCATCTGGCCGAGCCACATCATCTCGGGCAGCACATCCCGGAGTTCCTCGGGCACCTTGGTCTTCGTCGCGCCCGCCAGGACCTGCCGGTGGATGTTGATGGCCTCCACGCGCGCGTGCTCCGACTCGGCGGAGAAGGGACTGAGCGGGCTCGCGGGATCCGCGGCGTTCTTGAAGAACTGCACGGCGAACTCGTGGTACGGCGTGGCGATGTCCAGCCACGCCCTCAGCACACCCGCGAGCCGTACCTCCAGGTCGGTCTCCCGGGCCAGGACGTCCCGGATCGCCGCCCTGTGCTCGGTGGCGATCCGGTCGTAGAAGCCCTGGATCAGGTGTTCCTTGCCCTCGAAGTAGTAGTACGCGTTGCCGACGGAGACCCCGGCCTCCTGGGCGATCGCCCGCATCGTCGTCTTGTCGTAGCCCCGCTCCTGGAACAGCCGCATGGCGGTCTCCAGGATCAGCGCACGGGTCTGCTCGGACTTGCTGGGGGCATCGCCCTGTTCAGGGCTGTCGTTCTTCGAGGGCACGGAAAGAGAGCCTAACGAGTGGCGTTTGCGCCGAACGTCAGGAGGCCTGTGCCGACTGGTACAGGTTCTGGGCGTCGGCACCGAAGTACGGGCCGTACATCCGGTTCGGCAGGAAGTTGTACTTGAAGCTGTTCACCGAGGACAGCAGGCCGGTGCCCTTGGCCTCGTCGAACTGCGTGAACCAGGGGCCGCCGCTGGAGCCGCCCGTCATGTTGCAGTTCATGCCGTGGTCGTTCGACAGCAGGAAGTCGCGGTCGGTGGTGCCGCTGCAGTAGATGAACTTCTCGCCGTCGTACGGGGCGGCGGCCGGGAAGCCGAACGCGTACATGCGCAGGTTGTAGCCGGTGTTGAAGGCCAGCCCCTGCCCGCCGACTACGTCCGTCAGCAGCTTGCCGTCCAGCGGGGCGACGACGGCGGCGCCGACGTCGTAGTTGATGTCCTCGCTCGCCGTCCACTGCGGTGTGGAGAGCGTCTTCGACGCGGTCCACCGGCCGTACGGGGCCTGCCCGTCGTGGTAGCCGGGCACGAAGACCCAGTTGGTGTGCCAGGCGCCCTCCAGCTTCACGCAGTGGCCCGCCGTGATGACGGTGCTCTTGTTGGCGCTGGTGACGGCGTTGCCGGAACAGGACGCCGTACGGCCCTGGTAGCTGAAGAACACCCGCCCCGCCGTGGACACGACCGAGCCGCCGCCGGTCCACTGACCGCCGCTGTTCGGGAAGGCCAGCAGGCCGATGTCGGAGACGGCCTTGCCGACCTTCTCGGCCGGGGAGGTGGGCGCGACGGTGGTCGCCGTGCCCTTGAGGGGCGCCGAGCCGCCGTCGTAGTGGCCGTTGACGCTCACGAGGTCGAGGGGGGTCGCCTCGCGCATCCGTTCCGACGTCCAGAAGTCACGGGCCTGTTGCTGCGCGCCGGCCGAGACCGAGCTGATGCCGGTCGAGCCGCCGGGCTTCGGCGCGGCGCCCGCGGGAGTGGCCAGGGCGCCTGCGGTGAGCAGCGCGGTGACGCCGACGAGGGCGCCGAGGAGGGGACGGGGTATGCGGGTGACGCCGGGTATGCCTCTCACGCGTACTCCTTCTGCGATGGGGGGACCGGGCGACCGGATGGGCCGCCCGGCTGACGGACAGTCGGTGCGAGTGCGGAGTGGAGAACCGGGAGGCAGCGTGCCAACCCGAGCCCGGTTTTGGAAGGGCGCCTACCGAAACGGAGTCCGAAACGGGGCTGTTCAGGATGGATTGGCACAGGTGCCGCCGTCGCAACCGGGCGGGTTGTACGTCCAGCCCCGACTCGGCTCGTACGACCACCCGTCCGCGCTCCGATAGACCTGCCCGCCCCCTTGCGGCCATCCCCCCTGCGGCCCGCCCCCTTGTGCCCCGCGCCACTTGGCGGCGGCGAGCGCGGCCCCCTTGGCGAGCCGCGCCCCCGACGGAGTGCTGAGCCGGTGGGCGAGCGGCCGGTGTTCGCGCAGGGCCCACAGCGTGACGATCCAGGCGGCGGAGCCCCGGTAGACCTGCCCGGCGTCGCCGACGACGGTGATGTCGTCGAGCGTGGCGCCGTGGTCGAGGCCGGGGTGGCGCCGCCGGGCCTCCTCGGACCCGGCCGGCACCAGCTCCAGCGGCACCAACTGGGGCTGCTTCGCCAGCCAGTCGCGCACGAAGGTGCACAGGGAGCACCCGGCGTCGTAGAAGACCGTCAGCCGGCGGACCGGGGCGGCGTCCGTCTTGCCGGCCATCGGGTCACGCCCCGGCCGACGGAGCGACCCAGTCCTGCGGGGCGACCGGAGGCACCTGCTCGCGCTCCATCACGCCGCGCCGGCGGATCTTGTTGAGTACGTAGACGTTGCCCAGGTGCATCACGCCGAGCACCAGCAGCACCACACCGAGCTTGGTCGACAGGGCCTCGAAGACCCCGCGGGTGTCGAGGACGGTGTCGTCGTCGCTCAGGTACAGCGAGACGAAGCCGAGGTTGACGAGGTAGAAACCGACCACCAGAAGGTGGTTCACGGCGTCGGCGAGCTTCTCGTTCCCGCGCAGCACGTCGGCGAGGAAGATCCGTCCGTTGCGGCTGAGTGTGCGGGCCACCCAGACGGTGAGGGCGATGCTGACGACCAGGTAGATGACGTAGGCGATGACCGTGCGGTCCATGGCCTCCCCCTTCTTGAACACGTTCAAAACTCTGACAGGGATGACTGTAGACCCTGACTTTGAACGTGTTCAACTCAATCGGGTGAGGCCTCCGTCACGCCTCTGTCCCGGCCCCTCTTACGCCTCTGCCGCGGCCCCCGTCACGGCCTGCGCCCGAGCTCCGGCCGCTTGGAGTAGTCCGTGAGTCCGATGACGTTCCCCCAGGGATCGGCGATCTCGACGGTCCATCCGGTGGCCATGGAGAAGGGCTCGTCGAGCGGCGTGATGCCCACCTCGGCCAACGCCCGCGCCGCCGCTCGCGCGTCCGGCACCTCCAGCCAGACCCGTGGGCAGAGCCAGGGAGGCGGCCGGTGCCCCAGCGTCTCCTCGTGCCGCAGCAGAATCCCGGGCGTCTCGCCCCCGACCTTCAGCCCCGCGATCCCGGCCTCGTCGAGCCGGAACCCGACCACGAACCCGGCGAGCTCGTAGAACCGGACGGCCTCGCCGAGGTCGCCGACCGGCAGCAGCAGGTTGTCGAACCCGAGCAGCTCGTACGACTCATCATCTGACATACCGTCAGGGTAAGGGGATGATCGGCCGGATCCGGTGATTGTCAGTGGTGGCTCGTACTGTCGTCGGCATGGGAATCGTGAGGTTCGTCGACGAGACGACAAGCGGGAGTCGCAGCGAAGGCTGGGGGCTGGAGATCGCCGAGGAGCGGCTCACCGTGTGCGAGTTGATCCGGCGCCGGGTGTTCCAGGAGGTCGCCGAGTACAACGCGCGCACGCCGGAGGTCTTCCAGGGCCTCGTGCAGCCGCAGGACGCCGAGCGCGTGCTCAACGGGTACGCGATGCGCACGGCCCGCCGGATGGACCCCGAGGCGCAGACCGAGCTCGCGCTCAAGGCCTTCGCGGGCAACGGCTTCCTGGTGCTCGTGGGGGACCGTCAGGTCACCGACCTCGACGACGAGATCGAACTCGCGCTCGGCACCGAGATCACGTTTCTCAAGCTCGTGGCGCTGGTGGGTGGCTGATGCCCTACTCGAAGTCCGAGCGCGCCGAACAGGTCCGTGCGGTCGTCGACCTCGTCGCCGCCGAAGACATCGAACAGCTCGTCCCGGAACTGCTCAGGCTCGCCGAGATGACCGACGGCCACTGGAGCGGGGACCGCCAGAGCGTCTTCCACGCCATCCTCGCCGCGAGCGACCGGTTCCAGACGGAGCTCGTACACCGGCTGGCCGCCCGCTACCACGCACTGGAGCCCGGCACCCACCCGCGCCGCCACATCGTGAGCGTGTTCGCCTGCCTTCGGACGATGCGACCCGCCACCGAGGGTCAGTCGCTCGACACCCGGGCCGCGTTGATCGACCTGGCCGCGGAGCAGGACGTGCACTACGACACCGGTCAGCTCATCCGGCTCGCCGAACTGGAACAGGCCGACGGGCGGGAGCTGCCCGGCGAGTTCGTCGCCGTGGTCCGCCGCTCGTATCTGACGCTGTGGAACGGCAAGAAGACGCTGGGAGCACTGGTGGCCCAGCTCGACGGCCCCGCGGTGAACCCGGGCGAGGCATGGTCCGACCAGGCCCTCGCCGAGGTGGCCGAGCTCGGCGACGAATGGCGGCGGCTGCTCGCCCACGCGGCCACCGCGACCGCCGCCCGACCATCCGCGAAGTGGGACAAGACCGGCCGCGCGCTGATCGAGCCGCTCGGCGCCGACGAGGTACGGGAGCGGCTGCTGCCCTGGCTGCGACTGGTGGGCAGGCCGCGCACCCGCCCGCTGCTCGAACCGCGCTACGGACCCGACCCCAACGCCACCCTCGACCCGTACAACGCCGACGCGCTACGCGGCCTCACCTGGCTGCTCTCCCTCCTTCCCCCGCACCCCGAGACCGCCCGCACCCTGGGCGCCCTCGTCGAGACCGCCCTGCGCAAGGTCGCGGGCCTCGGCCCGGTGAACCCCAAGGTCGCCAACGCCGCCGTCAACGCCCTGGCCCGTATCGACGGTGAGGCCGCCCTCGCCGAACTGGCCCGCCTCGCCACCCGCGTCACCTTCAAGGGCACGCTCAAGCTGCTGAACACCGGCCTGGACGCCAGGGCGGAGGCGATGGGCCTGAGCCGCGAGGAGATCGAGGAGCTGGCCGTGCCGGCGTACGGCCTGACGGAGGCCGGCCGCGTGGAGCACCGGCTCGGCGAGGTCACGGCGTTGCTCGAAGTCCGCGGCCCCAAGGCCGTGTTGAGCTGGCGCAACGCGAGCGGCAAGGCGGTGAAGAGCGTGCCCGCCGCCGTACGACGCGATCACGCCGACGAGCTCAAGGAGTTCAAGGGCGCGGTCAAGGACATCGACAAGATGCTCTCGGCGCAGAGCGAGCGCCTGGACCGCCAGTTCCTGGCCCGCCGCACCTGGCCGTACGCCGCCTGGCGCGAGCGCTACCTCGACCACCCGCTGGTCGGCACCCTCGCCCGCCGCCTGCTCTGGACGGTCGACGGTACGCCGGTGGGGTACACGGACGGCGAGCTGCGGACCCTGGCCGACGCACCGGTGACGGAGGGCACGCACGTCGAACTCTGGCACCCGGTCGGCCACGAACCCGCCCAGATCGTCGCGTGGCGCGACTGGCTGGAGCGACACGGCATCACCCAGCCCTTCAAGCAGGCCCACCGCGAGGTGTACCTGCTGACGGACGCCGAGCGCACGACGGCGACGTACTCCAACCGCTTCGCGGCGCACGTGCTGCGCCAGCACCAGTTCCACTCCCTGGCCGCGATGCGTGGCTGGCACAACAAGCTGCGCCTGGCCGTGGACGACGAGGCGCCGCCCGCCGTCCGGGAGTTGCCCCAGTGGGGCCTGCGCGCCGAGTACTGGATCGGGGGCGACGACGGCGAGAACTACGAGGACATCACCGACTCCGGCAGCTTCCTGCGGCTGCGCACCGACCAGGTCCGCTTCTACCCGCTCGACGCCCCGCAGAACTCGGCACACTGCTGCGGCGGTGAGTACCGCATGTGGCTGCGCGACGGAGTCGACCCGGTCGACCCGCTGCCCCTGACGGACGTCCCGCCCCTGGTGCTGTCCGAAGTCCTGCGCGACGTGGACCTGTTCGTCGGCGTGGCGAGCGTCGGCAACGACCCGACCTGGCAGGACGGCGGCCCCGGTGGCCGCTTCCGCGAGTACTGGACGTCGTACGGCTTCGGTGAGCTCGGCGCGAGCGCGGAGACGCGCCGAGCCCTCCTCGAACGCCTCATACCGAGGCTGGCGATCGCCGACCGCTGCACGATCGAGGGCCGCTTCCTGCACGTGAAGGGCACACGCCACACGTACAAGATCCACCTCGGCTCGGGCAACATCCTCATGACCCCGAACGACCAGTACCTGTGCATCGTCCCCAAGTCCAACCCCGCGGCCCCACAAGCGGGTTACCTGCCGTACGAGGGTGACCGGATGCTGGCGGTGATCCTCAGCAAGGCGATGATGCTGGCCGACGACTTGAAGATCACGGACCCGACGATCCTGAGTCAGTTGTAGCGCGCCGGCCCGCCTTAAGGATCTCCGCGACGTCCAGGGTGACTTCGGCGCCGATGGATTGGGGCAGGGTGACCATCTCGCCTGGGTAGTGCGGGCGGTGGCTCTCGTAATCGTCCCCGGCTGGGTTGGTCAGGACGTGGAGGCGCTGATGCTTGCGGTCGATGATCACGTAGACCGGGATCTTGGCGGCGGCGTACGCCTTCACCTTGTCTCGCAGGTCGGTCCGATAGTTGCTGGAGGTGACTTCCAGGACCAGGCGGAAACAGACGGGGTCGTAGCAGTTGTTCTCGACGAGGTGTTCCTCGATGTCGGCGTCGACGACCACCAGATCCGGGATGGCGTAATCCTCGGTGCCGCTGGGGAGCCAGAGGCCTACTCCCTGGAGCACCTCTGTCTCGCCATCGGCGAGACCGGCTGCCATGAAGGGGGTCATGAGCCTGCTCAGAGCGCGGGCATGGGCGGCGTCCGGCGGCGGGGACACGAGGATCTGGCCTCCGATGATCTCAACGCGGTAGCCCGGGTTGCGCTCCATGAGCCGGTTGGCTTCCGCGATCAGAGGACGGTCTCCATAAGGCCGCTCGACGGCTGCAGCGGACATCACGTGCCTCCCGTGGGCTGGTGTCGAGACCATCATCGTAGGCCGGACAACACCCGCCCGTCCTTCACGATCACGTTCACTCGAACGTGTGCCCGCACGCCAAAGGGCCCCGTCTCCACCGGAAACGGGGCCCTCACAGCCGTACCGAACACGACCTCAGAAGCGACGCGTGATCAGCGCCTTCTTGACCTCGGCGATCGCCTTCGTGACCTCGATACCGCGCGGGCAGGCGTCCGTGCAGTTGAAGGTCGTGCGGCAGCGCCAGACGCCGTCCTTCTCGTTGAGGATCTCCAGGCGCTGCTCGCCGGCCTCGTCGCGCGAGTCGAAGATGAAGCGGTGCGCGTTGACGATGGCGGCCGGGCCGAAGTACTGGCCGTCGTTCCAGAAGACCGGGCACGAGGAGGTGCAGGCGGCGCAGAGGATGCACTTCGTCGTGTCGTCGAAGCGCTCACGGTCCTCGGCGGTCTGGAAGCGCTCGCGCGTCGGCTCGTTCGTGTCCTTCGTGATGAGGAAGGGCATGACGTCCCGGTACGCCTGGAAGAACGGCTCCATGTCGACCACGAGGTCCTTCAGGACCGTGAGGCCCTTGATGGGCTCGACCGTGATCGGCTTCTCGGGGTTGATGTCCTTGATCAGCGTCTTGCAGGCGAGGCGGTTCTTGCCGTTGATCCGCATCGCGTCCGAGCCGCAGATGCCGTGGGCGCAGGAACGGCGGAAGGTCAGCGTGCCGTCGACGTCCCACTTGATCTTGTGGAGGCCGTCGAGGACGCGCTCCTTCGGGTCGATCTCCAGCTGGAAGTCTTCCCAGGTCGCCTCGGCCGAGACCTCCGGGTTGAAGCGGCGGACCCGGAAGGTGACCGTGATGTACGGAGACGCGGCGGACTCGGCCTCCACCTTGTCCAGAACGGGGGTTGCCATCAGTACTTACGCTCCATCGGCTGGTAGCGGGTCTGGACGACCGGCTTGTAGTCGAGACGGACGGACTCGGTGCCGTCGTCGCCCACCTCGCGGTACGCCATGGTGTGGCGCATGAAGTTGACGTCGTCGCGGTTCGGGTAGTCCTCGCGGTAGTGACCGCCGCGGGACTCCTTGCGGGCCAGCGCGGAGACGGCCATGACCTCGGCCAGGTCGAGCAGGTTGCCCAGCTCGATGGCCTCCAGCAGGTCCGTGTTGAACCGCTTGCCCTTGTCCTGGATCGAGACGTTCTTGTAGCGCTCGCGCAGCTCCGCGATCTTCTCGACCGCCGTCTTGATCGTCTGCTCCGTGCGGAACACCATGACGTTCGCGTCCATGGTCTCCTGCAGCTCTTTGCGGAGCGTCGCCACGCGCTCGGTGCCGGTGGAGGAGCGCAGGTGCTCCACCTGGTCGATCACCAGCTCCGCCGGGTTCTCCGGCAGCTCCACGTAGTCGGCCTTCTGGCTGTACTCCGCCGCCGCGATGCCGGCCCGGCGGCCGAACACGTTGATGTCCAGCAGCGAGTTGGTGCCGAGACGGTTCGCGCCGTGGACCGAGACACAGGCGACCTCGCCGGCCGCGTACAGGCCCGGGACGACCGTGGTGTTGTCGCTGAGGACCTCACCCTCGACGTTCGTCGGGATGCCGCCCATCGCGTAGTGCGCGGTGGGCTGGATCGGGATCGGGTCCGTGTAGGGCTCGATACCGAGGTAGGTGCGCGCGAACTCGGTGATGTCCGGGAGCTTGGCGTCCAGCTGCTCCGGCGGGAGGTGCGTGAGGTCCAGGAAGACGTGGTCGCCCTCGGGACCGCAGCCACGGCCCTCGCGGATCTCCGTGTAGATGGAGCGCGAGACGACGTCACGGGACGCGAGGTCCTTCATGACCGGCGCGTACTTCTCCATGAAGCGCTCGCCGTCCTTGTTGCGGAGGATGCCGCCCTCACCACGGGCGCCCTCCGTCAGCAGGATGCCCATGCGCCAGATGCCGGTCGGGTGGAACTGGAAGAACTCCATGTCCTCAAGCGGCAGCCCGCGACGGTAGACCGCCGCCTGGCCGTCACCGGTCAGCGTGTGCGCGTTCGACGTCACCTTGAAGAACTTGCCGCAGCCGCCGGACGCGTAGATCACGGCCTTCGCCTGGAAGACGTGGATCTCACCGGTCGCGAGCTCGTACGCCACGACACCGGCCGACTTCTTGACGCCGTCGACCTCGGTGATCAGCTGGTCGAGGACGTAGAACTCGTTGAAGAACTCCACGCCCTCCTTGACGCAGTTCTGGTACAGCGTCTGGAGGATCATGTGGCCGGTGCGGTCCGCGGCGTAGCAGGACCGGCGGACCGGGGCCTCGCCGTGGTTACGGCTGTGACCGCCGAAGCGGCGCTGGTCGATCGTGCCGTTCGGGGTGCGGTTGAACGGCAGGCCCATCTTCTCCAGGTCGAGAACGGAGTCGATGGCCTCCTTCGCCAGGATCTCGGCGGCATCCTGGTCGACCAGGTAGTCACCGCCCTTGACCGTGTCGAAGGTGTGCCACTCCCAGTTGTCCTCCTCCACGTTGGCCAGCGCTGCGGCCATGCCGCCCTGCGCGGCGCCCGTGTGGGAGCGGGTGGGGTACAGCTTGGTCAGCACGGCGGTGCGGCTGCGCTTCGTCGACTCGATGGCCGCGCGCATGCCCGCGCCACCGGCGCCGACGATGACGGTGTCGTACTTGTGGATCTTCATCAGTAGTACCTCAGCCCCGTGCCTAGCGGATGTTCGGGTCGAAGGTGAAGATCACCAGCGTGCCCAGCAGGATGGTGAACACCGTGGCGGTGTAGAGCAGGCCCTTCAGCCACAGCCGGGTGTTCGCGCGCTCCGCGTAGTCGTTGATGACCGTGCGCAGGCCGTTGGCGCCGTGCAGCATCGCGAGCCACAGCATGAGCAGGTCCCAGACCTGCCAGAACGGGCTCGCCCAGCGGCCGGCCACGAAGGCGAAGCCGATCTTCGACACGCCGCCGTCCAGCACCAGCTGGATCAGCAGGTGGCCGATGACCAGGACGACGAGCACGATGCCGGACAGGCGCATGAACAGCCAGGCGGCCATCTCGAAGTTGCCCCGGGTGGACCGGGGGGTCTTCTTGGTGCGCTTGCGCGGGGCCTCGATGAGGGGGGCCGGGTTGTCGACGTTGTAGAGGGACTCGCCCTCGACGGGGCCGATACCGGTCGCGGTGGATTCAGTGGTGGACATGCGCGTCAGCTCCCGAACACTTCACGAGCGGCGTGGCCGAGGACGGGGTAGATCGCCCCGAGCATCAGCACGACCCACAGGCCGACGACGGACCAGAGCATCTGCTTCTGATAGCGCGGGCCCTTCGACCAGAAGTCGACGGCGATGACGCGGAGCCCGTTGAGTGCGTGGAAGAGGATGGCGGCGACGAGGCCGTACTCCAGCAACGCGACGATCGGCGTCTTGTAGGTGGCTACGACCTTGTCGTAGTCCTCGGGAGAGACGCGGACGAGTGCGGTGTCCAGCACGTGAACGAACAGAAAGAAGAAAATGAGGACGCCGGTGACTCGGTGAGCCACCCAGGACCACATTCCTTCCCGGCCGCGGTACAGCGTTCCAGCCGGCACGGAAGTTCCTCCGGGAGCGGGGATTGGGGCCGCGCCGGCTTGTGCTGTCGGTCGGGCCCGGCCGGGTACGGTCCACCGGCCCCCAGCATCGTAGCGATGCGCTGCCGCTGGGCTGAGCGGGGGGCGGTCGGTGTGATCAAACTGGCACGCGGATGGGTGATTGGCGGCTAATGGGGTGAGGTGTCCTGTTGGTTGCCGGGTGCGGCGCCGTTTGGGCTGGTCGCGCCCGCGCGGCGGAGCCGCAAATCGACTACAGCCCCGCGCCCCTTACGGCGTGCGTCAATCGTCCCTTTGCCAGGCGGCGGAGTTCCTCTGCCGTGACCACGCGTTCCTCGTCCGGATCGTTCGCCAATCGAGATCGGATGGCGTGCAGGACCTGGTCCAGGGCCTCTGCCGGTGGGAGGTCGGCCACGTAGATGACGAAGGCGTGGCCGAACTTGGCCTCGTATGCGGCGTTCGCCGCGTTCAGGGCGGTGTGAGCTGCCCCGTAGAGCCCCTCCGGCAGTACCGGCAACGTTTCTGCTGCCAGCGCCTCCGCGAGATCCCCGGGAGCCAGGTCGTACGCCGCCTCGTCCGAGGCCGCCAGGAGGGCGTCCAGGTCCGGGTATGGGCGGTGGTCCGCGATGCGGGTGGCCCAGCGGGGGCTGTGCAGGCAGGTCAGGAGGGTCTGGTGGACCTCGGCGGTGGGGGCGGTGTTGAAGGACTCCAGCGCGTTCGGGGGCGGTGGAGTGCGCGTCTGCTCCGGGAGCGACGGTATGGCGACTCGGCCAGGAAGGTGTGTGGGCGTCACGTGGGTTTCGGCAGGGGATTTTGGGAGAGGAGTGGTGCTCACGTTATCGAGAGTGGACGTGACGTGTCCGACGGATGCCCGAATTTCAGCCGAACGGGAGAGTTTCGGAACATGCTGTGGACGCCCGAACGTGGCAACGGAGTTACGTTGGCGAGGTGATCCAGCACAAGCACAGGCGCCGGGCACCGGTGAAGCGGGCCCTGACGCAGACGTGGGTCCTGATCATCGCGGTGGTCGTCGTCACTGTCGGGGCCGGGGTGAGCCTTGGTCTCCTGGCCACCGGCGACAACGGTGGGGCGGGCGGAAGCGAGCAGCGGCGGTCGGCCCCGGGGACCTCCGAGGCCGCCTCGTCGCCCGTCCGGAAAGAGCCGGTCGCACCGACCCCGTCACCCACTCGGTCGTATCCGCTCTCAAAGGCTCCCCAGACGATCCCGGCCGTGAGCTCCCACACCGCCGCCCGTGGGCCCGGCTGGCGTCCCGCGAGCGGGGAGCGGGTCGTCGTGAGCGACGCGAAGCTCGCCGACGAGGGGCGGCTCATCGCCGGTGAGCTGGGGCTGACGTATGCCGGCGAGAAGAAGGACTCGCGCGCCGGGGACGTGCGGCTGGCCCTGGGCGGCGCCAAGGGCGCGGACCCGGAGTCGTACACCATGACCGTGCGCGACGGGCGGGTGGCCATCAGTGGGCCGGGTGAGGCGGGGGTCTTCTACGGGACGCGGACGCTGAAGCAGGAGGTGCAGGGCGCGGGTGCGGCGCCGGAGGGCGTCGTGCGGGACGAGCCCGCCAAGCCGGTGCGCGGGTTCATGCTCGACATCGCGCGCAAGCACTTCACCGCGGACTGGATCGAGGACCGGGTGCGGGAGCTGGGGGACCTGAAGTTCAACGAGCTGGGGCTGCACTTCTCGGATGACCAGGGGTTCCGGATCGAGTCCACCTCGCATCCCGAGATCGTCTCGCAGCAGCATCTGACCAAGGCGCAGGTCAGGAAGATCGTCCAGCTGGCCGAGAGCCGGCACATCACCGTCGTGCCCGAGATCGACTCGCCCGGCCATCTGGGGGCGGTCATCGCCGCGCACCCCGATCTGCAGCTGCGCAACGTGAACGGGGCCGCGACGCGGGGTGCCATCGACATCTCCAAGGCCGAGTCCGCCGAGATCGTCGACGATCTGCTGAACGAGTACGCCGGCCTCTTCCCGGGGAGCCAGTGGCACCTCGGCGGCGACGAGTACCAGGCCCTGGTCGTCTCGAACCCCGAGGCCTCCTACCCGCAGCTCGCCACCGCCGCCCGGGCGGCCTACGGCTCCGGCGGCACGGTCGCCGACCTCGCCACCGGATGGCTCAACGACCGCGCCGCCACCGTCCGCGCCCACGACCGCACGCCGCGGGCGTGGAACGACGGGTTCTTCCGGAACACGTCCGTCCAGCCGGACAAGGACATCCGGGTGGCGTACTGGACGGGCAAGGAGATCGGCGCCCGGGTGCCGGTGGAGTACCTGCGCGCGGGGCGGCAGCTGATCAACTACAACGACGAGTTCCTCTACTACGTGCTCGGGCAGCCGCAGACCTTCGTCTACCCGACGGGTCAGCGGATCTACGAGCAGTGGACGCCGCGGGTCATCCGCGGGACGACGGCCGTGTCGGCGACCTACGACGACCAGATCCTGGGCGGGTCCTTCGCGGTGTGGTGCGATCTCGCGAACTCGCAGACGCAGGCGCAGGTCGCGGCGGGCATCCGGATGCCGCTGCGGGCGCTGACCCAGAAGCTGTGGGATCCGGGGACACCGGAACTGTCCTGGGCGCAGTTCAGGACACTCGCGGACAAGCTGGGCTGAGCCGGGGACCGGGCTGTGGATTGGCCCATACGGCTGCGAACCCCCGTACGACTGTGGTGTATTCGGCCCGAGCCGAACCGAACAGCCAGGGGGAACCGGGATGGGCTACTGGGGGTACTTCGTCGTGGGCCGCGCCGAGCGGCCGCTGGCGGAGCTGGACGCGCTGGCCGGCGCCGAGGGCATGGCCCTGCGCGACTCCGCGCCGGGCGGCTGGCAGGTGTGGGAGTACCCGAGCGGGGACGGCGAGGTCGGCAACATGAACGACCTGGCGCGCGAGACCGGGGCGCCCGCGCTCTTCGGGTACGTCATGGACAGCGCCTCGGTGGTCGTGGAGGCGGCGGCGCCGGAGAGCGGGGCGTGGACGACCTGTCTGGCGCGGGCCGCGATGGCCGGATACCTCGGCGCCGGGGACGAGGGGCTCACGCTGGAGGACTACTTCCTCGAACCCCCTGACGCCGCCGCGCGGGCCGTCGCCTGGGCCGCCGAGGCCGGGCACGAGGTGAACGTTGAGTCGGTCGTCGACGTACTCACCGCTGATGCGGACCCATTGGCCGAAAACCTCTTCTTCCGGCTGCTCGACCGGCTCGGAGTCGTGCCCCTGTGACACTCACGGGCCGTCGCACGCAGTAAGGGGAAGTGCGGGCTCCGTTAGGAAGGTGCCCGCCAGGGGCCTGTGCGGGGACCCCGACCCTCGTGAATGACCCGATTGGGGAGGCGTGGATGAGCCTGGTGGAACTGATCGCTCAGGCCGACGAACGCGGACTGGCCACCAGCGGGTTGGCTTGTTTGGATCGCTGTGTGCCCCTGCTGGGCGGTGACGACGAGGTGCTGCGGCCGCTGTGGGCGAACCTCGCGGCGGGCGGCGACCCGGCCGCCTGGGGCGGGCTGCTGGAGCAGGCGCGCTCGAAGCTGGGCATCGCGGAGATCATGGACGACGAGGACATCGAGGACGAGGCCGCGCTGCTCGCCCGGCGGATGCTGGCCGCCGCCCCGGCCGTCCGTTCGGCCGCCGAGGCTCGGATCTGGGCCGACGCCTGCTCGGTCGCCTCGCTACAGATACACCGGCTGCTCGACCCCGCGGAAGGCGACGCGTCCTCGGCGGGCGCACCGACCCAGGCGCTCAACTCCGTGCGAGCGGCCGGGGCGCCCGTCGCGGGCCGTGCGGAGGGCATGTCGCCGCTCGTCGCCGCCGAACTGCGCCGCCAGGTCAGCGTGCTGGAAATCCTCGCCGGACATGGCGTGGGCGGGCTGCGCCGGGCGCTGGAGGTGTCGACGGAGGGGCGGCGGGTGCTGCGGGCGGTGGTGTCGCGGCGGGCCCGGGGGAAGGGCTGACGGCCGGATCTGCTTCCGTGACGCGCGGATCTGCTTCCGTGACGCCCGGATCTCCATCCGTGACGCCCGGGCTCCTCCCCGCGCTTCTCTCGCTGTCATGGCACCGGCCACTTCACCACCGCGTCGCCGTACTCGGCCGTTCGCGTGTAGAAGGCGGTCAGGTCGCGGTGCGTCGCCGCGAAGAGGCCGCGGACCTCGGGTTCCGCGTCCGGCACGTCGTACGGCTGGAGCAGCCGCACGCGCGCGTGCCGCCACAGGTCGTCGAAGTCGGCCGCCCCGAGGAACCCGGCGACCCCGGTCACCTGGGACGCGGTGAGCAGCAGGAACGGGGGTCGGGAGGAGTCGGTGTGGATCACCGGGCGGCCGCCGCGGACCACGTGGCTGCGGGGGCCGTCCGGTGCTTGGTTCGGGGGGATGCCGCAGTAGAGGAGCTCGACCTCGCCATACCGCTGGTCCAGTACCTCCTCGCGATGCCGGCCGATCCGTTCCCGCACGGTGTCCCAGTCGTCCTCGAACAGGCGCTGGAACCAGGTCGCGCTGTTGCGCAGTGCCGAGGGCGGCACCGCGCGGAGATGGAAGTACGTGCTCATCAGTGACTGGAGCGCACGGGAGCGGCGAAGTGTCACCCCCGCGTCAACCTGGGCTGCCGCGTAAACCTGGTTCCTGCGGGAGTCCTGTGACTGTCGTGGGGGCGAGGTGGGGTGGTCCTGCACCGGTCCCGGGGAGCCGCCGATTCCGGGTGACGAAAAGCCGTTCGCCCACGCTCTCCAGGGTGTGACGACTCAAGCGGAGACCAGGCCCTCAGCTGCGGCGAAGCCGGTGAGGTGGGCGGCGGACGCGGTGGCGATGATGCGCGAGGGAGCGCGGCTGCGGCTCGACTACTCGGCGCAGAGCCTGTGGCGGGTCGACCGGATGATCGAGAGTCTGCGCGGCGAGGGAACGCCGTACGCCGCCGTGGAGGCCACCCTGCGCGGTCTCGGTGCGTACGCCGGTGAGGTGATCGTCCGTCAGGCCGGCGCCGAGTGGTGGGCGTCGGGCGGCGACCACTGGATCCGTACGCCCGACGGCCGGCTGTGGGACCCGATCGACGAGGCGCGGCGGACTTTCGCGGGCGACGGATCGATGCGGTTGCTGTGCCGGGACGCGACGCACGGACAGTCGTGGCGCTAGGGCGTGCCGGTGGGGCGCCGCAGGAGACATGATCCGGCCGGGACCCTGTGAATGGGCGGGGTCCCGGCCGGGTCAGGTGTGCTCCGCCGGATTACGGCGTCAGCGTCTGGCCCAGGTGGGCGTCGGTCGGGGTGCCCAGCGTGGTCTTGCTGTAGATGACCGCCTGGGTGTAGCCGAGGCCCGTGCTGTTGCTCGGGAGGTACAGGACGATGCCGTCCGTGCCGTCCTCGCCCTCCGCGCCGAACGTCAGGTCCGCGCGGCCGTAGCCCGACAGGTCGGTCAGCGAGACGGCGGAGCCGAACAGGTCGCCGGTCTCCGCGGCGCCGGGGACACCGGACGTGTCCTGCGAGAGGCGGATGGAGCCGGTGCCGGTCAGGCCGGTCGACGTGCCCCTGGCCAGGAGTGCGTCACCCGCGTTGGACTGGTTCACGCCGGAGCGCGGGAAGTCCTCGCCGGGGACGCCGGTCAGGGCGTCGGCGAAACCGTCGGCGTTGTAGTCACCCACCGAGACGGAGGCGCCGAACAGGTCGCCGGACTCGTTGCCGCCGGCGACATTCGCCGTGTCCTGGTGGATCGTCGTCATGCCGGTGGTGGTGAAGCCCGTCGATGTGCCGGGGACCATGGTGATCTGACCGCCGGAGAGACCGCCCGACTCGGACGCGACCGGCTGGCCGATGACGATGTCGTCGTAGCCGTTGCCGTTGACGTCGCCCGCGGCGATGGAGCGGCCGCCCTTGACGGAGATGACCCCGGCCTTGGTGAGGCCGGTCGCCGAGCCCGCGAAGCGGAGCACGCGGCCGATGCCGCCCGTGTCGCGGTAGTTGAGGGCGACGTCCGCGTAGCCGTCCCGGTTGAAGTCGCCGGTCGCGGCGTCCAGGTAGGCGACCGAGCCGGTGGCCGTGGTGAGCGTGCCGGTGGCCGTGGCGCCGCCGGTCAGCCGGGCGTTCCAGCTGCCGCCCTTGCCGGTGCCGGCCGCGAACACGTCCGCCTTGCCGTCGCCGTTGAAGTCGCCGACGGCGACCGTGGAGCCGAGCCCCGCGCCGGCCGCCGTGACGCTGCCCGAAGTGGTGTACGAGAAGCCGGAGTCGAGCCCCGGGCCGTACAGCACCGTGACCGAGCCGCGGTCGGCGTTGCCGCTGGTGTCGTCCTCGCCGGGCGCGCCGATCGCGAGGTCGGCGTAGCCGTCGCCGTTGACGTCGCCCCACGCCGTGGCCGCGCCGAAGTTGTCGCCGGACTCGTGGGAGCCGGGGACGCCGGTGCTGTTCTGGGTGAGCGTCCGCTTCGAGGCGGTGACCGGGCCGTCGATACCGCCCGGGACGACGGTGACGGTGCCGCCGTTGCTCAGCGCGCGGGGCGTGCCGGTGACCAGGTCGGTGATGCCGTCCCGGTTGACGTCCGAGGTGGCCAGCGCGTGCGAGATGCCCGGGGTCTTGGCGACCTGGGCGATCCGGCTGAGCTTGGTGTAGAGGCTCGCGCCGGGGCAGGCCGTGGAGTTGGTGTCCCGGTGGCCGAAGACCCGGGGCAGCGTGACGGACGTGCCCTTGGGGATCTTGTTGCCGCTGTAGCCCTGGTCCACGCCGGAGGTCAGCGTGACCTTGCCGGTCGGGTCGACGCCGTACATCCCGAACTTCCAGGCCACGATCCGCGCGATGGCGTCCAGGCCGGCGCGGCTGGGCGTGGCCTTCTCGAAGTTGCCGATGTACGAGATGCCGACCGTGTTGGTGTTGAACCCGGCGTCATGGGCGCCGATCACCGGCAGGTCCGTGCCGCCGCTGCGGCCCTCGAAGATCTGGCCGCACCGGTCTACGACGAAGTTGTAGCCGATGTCGAAGTAGCCCTGGCTGATGTGCGCTTGCTGGATGGTGCGCAGCCGGGCCGCGGACTCGGCGCAGGACAGGCCGTTGTCGCTGTCGACGCCGGTGTGGTGGACGACGGCGGCCTTGATCTCGGTGCCGTACTCCGGGGTGCCGTCGTAGTCAGTGGACGCGCCCCACTCGGCCTGCGTGATGACCGGCGGCTTGACGACCGTCGAGGGCCGGGGTGCGGGGACCGTGGGGGTCGGGGTGGGGGAGGTGGTCGGCGAGGCGGTCGGGGACGTGGACGCGGTGGGCGTCCCGGTGACCGTCGGGGTGTCCGTGGGCGTCGGGGAGTCGGTCGGTGCGGACGTGTCGGTCGGTGTGACCGTCTCCGTCGGCGTGCCGGTCTCCGTCGGTACCGGGGGCTCCGTGGCCGGCGTCGTGGTCTCCTCCGCCACGAACGCGGCCGGGCGTATCGCGCCCTCCGGGTCCGTGCCCGGGTCGAGCAGCTTGACGTCCATGCCGGCCGGCTGGCCGCCCACTTCGGTGCCGTCCGCGTTCACGACGCGCACCTCGATGCCGTCGGAGTCGCCGGTCCACACCGACTCCGTACCGCCGCGCAGGGCCGCCCGTTCGCCCTCGGCGCCGTCCGCCTGGCTCGGCTCGACCGTCACCTCATGCCAGCCGGACCACTCGCCGGTCTCGATGTCCCGGGTGCGCACCTCGGGCGTGCCCTTGGCCTTCGCCTCGGGATCGTTCCAGGTCAGCACGACCGCGCTGAAACGATTTGTCTCCTGCCTGGTCAGGCCCCTGCGGCCGGAGCCGCGGTCCTTCAGTTTGAGCGTGTGGATCGACGGCTTGCGGCCGTCCGGCTCGGCGTCGGCCGGTGCGGACGGGTCCGCGATGGCGTACGTCACGACGCCCGCGGCGCTCAGCACGACGGCGCCGACGGTCAGCCACGCACGTCTCTTGAGGCCGAGCGGTTTGTACGCATGGGTCCTGCGAGGACTCAACTGTCCCACCCCTAGGAAATGGTCACGGTCGCATCACCTGTCACACAGGTGGCACCTACAGACAGCGCACAAGTGCCGGGCACTGTCACCCAACAAGGCGGTGGGGCCGGGTCCTTGGCGGACCCGGCCCCACCTGCCGGAAGGAGCGTGGCCCCGCGGGGCCGGAGGGCGTCAGCCCGCCCAGACCTCGGCCTCGTCCGCCGGGACGGTGGTGGCCAGGCCCAGTTCCTTGCGGGCGGCGACCGTCTTGTTCGGGTCGATGCCGGTGAAGGCAGAGTCGTAGGCGATGTAGAACGCGTCGGCGTCGGCGGCGTTCGCGGCCGTCTTCCAGTGCCCGGCCGTCTTCGTCAGCTGGTCGCGGAGCTTGCCGACCTCCGCGCCCTCGATGCCCTTCAGGCCCTTGAGGTGCGTGTCGAGGGCGGCGGCGACGGCCTTGGCCTGTGCCTTGTAGCCGGGCAGGTCGTCCTCGACGGTGTCCTTCTCGGGCTGGTTCACCCACAGCGCCTCGTAGACGGCGTTCGATCCCTCCAGGTACGCGGTCTGCTCGGCCTTGAAGGACTTCGCGTTCAACTCGCCGGTGAACGTGCCCGATTCCTTGGTGTAGGTGCAGCTCACGGCGCGGTCGCCGGTCGCCCAGCTCTCCTGGGTCGGGGTGTAGTAGAAGACGGCGACGCCCTTGGGGAGCGCCCAGGTGTCCGGGGCGAGCTTCTCCGCCTCGGCCGGGCAGCGCTCGTCGGCGATGGCCGAAATCGCGTCGTCGCCGGGGTACTTGGACCCCTCGTCGATCTTGAACTCGCCGACGACCTGACCCGTGTGCGCCTCGGCGCAGGGCACGATCTCGACGGTGATCTCCGTGCCCTCGCCCTTGTTGTTCGGGTTGTAGCAGTCCCCGATGGCCAGCGAGAACACCGAACGCTGGCGGGCCACCTTCTTCGCACCGTCCGCGGCGCTGTCGACGGCGTCAGTGACATCCGAGCACCCGACCGCGCCGATCGCGAGCAGGGCGACGACGGTGGATATGCCGCGAACAGAGCGGTATGGGCTGCCATTAGACATGACGTGTACATCCCCTTATGCAAACTTTATGCGGAACGCGCGCATCGTATGCCATTCCTGTGGCGGGGCTGTGCGCAGGTCGCGGCGCTTCTGACCCTCGATGACTCCCGATGGGGCGCAATGGTTGTAGGCGGTCGCCGCGGGTGCGCCCCGGTGCCGGTGCCGGTGCGGGCCGGGGTCCGGGTGTCGTACGGCCCTCGCTGTGACACTTCTGTGAGGCCGGGCGCTGTTGAGCGTGGAGGGATGTCGGCAAGGGTGGGCGTGCCGCAAGGTGCGGATTCGTCACGAACCGGTACGGACGAGGACAGTTCTTGGGTCACGGAGGGGAGCCCCGTCGCGCGCACGCGTACGACGGGGAACTGGGCGCGGCCGTCGCGCGGGCCCAGGAAGGTGACGAGGCCGCCTTCGCGACCGCGTACCGGCTGGTGCAACCGGGACTGCTCGGATACCTGCGCGGGCTGGTCGGGGACGACGCGGAGGACGTGGCGTCCGACGCCTGGCTGGAGATCGCCCGGGACCTCGGCCGGTTCAAGGGCGACGGCGCCGGGTTCCGGGGCTGGACCGCGACCATCGCCCGGCACCGGGCGCTGGACCATCTGCGCCGGCAGCGGGTACGGCCCCGGTCGTCGGCGCTGGAACAGGACGTACTTGAGCTGCCCGGCCCGCACAGCACGCACGACCAGGCGCTGGAGTCGATGTCCACCGAGCAGGCCCTGGAACTGGTCCGCGGACTGCCGCCGGACCAGGCCGAGGCCGTGCTGCTCCGGGTGGTCGTCGGCCTCGACGGCCCCACCGCGGCACGTGTCCTGGGCAAGCGCCCGGGCGCGGTGCGGACGGCCGCGCACCGGGGACTGAAGCGGCTGGCCAAGCAGCTGGGCGTCCCTGGTGTGACGGATAACGGCCCCCGGACGCTGGGGGAATCGAAATGAACAGTGCGGGCGAGGGCGGCGACGGCGGCGGCGAGGGCGGCGAGGGCGGCACATCGGCGCCTCGATGAGGCGAGGCGGTGTGAGCGGTGAGTCATACGGGGCCTGAGAGACGTACAGGCTCTACGAGCAGGCGAGCCGAAGCGGGCGCAGCCGTCACGCGGGTTACGTAGATCACGTACGACATGTGCATCACGCAAGCCTCATACAGATCAAAGCCCCCATACAGATCAAAGATCAGGTCGGACAGGAGCGGGAAACGGACATGGGTGAACAGCGGAGCGGTGGTGGGCTGGAGGAGCTGCTATCCGCCGCCGTGCTGCGCGGGCACCCCGTGGACACCGAGGGCGAGCAGCGTGCCGTGGCGGCGTTCAGGGCCGCCCGGGACGCCGGGGCGCACCGGGCGCGCACCCGGCGCCGGGACGACTGGCGACCCCGTGGGCGACGGCGACCGTCCCACTCCGTGAAGACGGCGCTCTCCCTGTTCGTTGCGAGCCTCACGCTGGGCGGCGTGGCGTACGCGGCGATCGGCTCGTCGGACACGCCGGACGCCTCCCGCGACGACAAGGACAGGCCCACCCCGACGGCCGGCACCACCGGCCGACCGGCCACCGACCCCTCCGCCGGAGTGTCCGGCGCCCCATCCGGGAAGCCCGGCCACCCGGCGACCGCCCAGGACACCGAGGCCAAGTGCCGCGCCTACGACCAGGTGGCAGGCAGCGGCCAGGCGCTGGACTCGACGGCCTGGCAGCGGCTGGTCACGGAGGCGGGCGGTGCCGACAAGGTGGCCGCGTACTGCGCCGGGCGGCTGGCGGAGGCGAAGAGCGGACCGGACGGGAAGGCCGACGGGAGCGGGGCGGTCGAGGAGGGTGTGGCCGAGAACGGTCCGGCCGAGAGCGGTCCGGCCGAGAACGGTCAGGACCGGAGCGGCAAGAGCGGGTCTGGCAAGGGCGCCGAGAACACCGAGGACACCGACAACGCCGGGAACACCGAGAACGCCGGGAACACCGACAACGCCGGGAACACCGAGAAGAAGAACTGAGGCAACGGCCACCGCCTCCGCACCGAGGCGACGGCCCGAGACGCGATGCCCTGATGCCGACCGGGTCATCGGCTCGGCGCCATCGGCCTCTCACTCCAGCCGTACGCGCCCGGTAGGGTGAGTGGCCAAACGGACAGTAGTCCGGTACTGCGGTGCTGCCGAAATGCGGCGGTCGGCTGTCCGATCCGCCATGGAGGTGCGGGCATGGGCTGGGCAGGAGGGCGCGTAGGGCCGGGCGGTGGCGCGCCGCAGCGCTCGGACGCCCAGCGCAACCGCGAACGCATCCTGGAGGTCGCGCTGGCCGAACTCTCGCGCTCCCCGGACGTCCCGCTCAGCGCGATCGCGAAGAAGGCGGGTGTCGGGCAGGGCACCTTCTACCGCAACTTTCCCGACCGTGAGGCGCTGGTCCTGGAGGTGCACCGCCACGAGGTGCGGCAACTCGTGGACAGTGCGGAGGAGCTGCTCAAGACCCGGGAGCCCGACGACGCCCTGCGCGCGTGGATGGACAGCGTGGCCCGTTACGCCGCCACCAACGTCGGCCTGGCGGACGCGCTGCGCCAGGCCACCGGCGCGACGGGCGGCCCGGCCAAACCGGGCTACTCGCTCGTCGTCGGCGCGATCGAGCTGCTGCTCGACGCCAACCATGAGGCCGGCGCCATCCGCCCGGGGGTGACCGCCGACGACTTCATCCTCGCCATCGCCGGCCTCTTCCAGCTCGACCCCGCGGGGGACTGGCGCGCCAGGGCCACCCGGCTTCTGGACATCGTCATGGACGGGTTGCGTGCGGGGGCGCCGAGGCGGCAGGAATGGTGAACCGCGGAGACGGCCGAGGCCGCCACCCCCCACAGGAGAGGCCTCGGCCGTCGCGCGGCACGGGTCGCGCGGCGGCCCGTACTTTCTACAGCGTCATGACTGCGTTTTCTGTCACACCCGGGCGGACACTTGGCGGATTCCCGGGTAGTTGCATGTTGTACGGACATGGACGAGCAGCGGTTTCAGGCCGTAACGTGCCTTTCGCGCCGACGGCGGAGGAGACGAGACCACCGCAATGACCAGCGGCCTCGAAGCCGCAACCATCAATTGAGGAACCACGACGGCGAGCACCCGGTCCGCGAGAGCGGCGCCGGTTTAGGCGCAAAAAGGGGCATCCAGTGCTGGGGGACGACGCGGAGCTGACCGCCGCGGTGCTTGCTGCACAGGACGGGGACGAGACCGCGTTCCGGACTGTGTACCGCTCCGTGCACCCGCGGCTGCTCGGGTACGTACGGACGCTGGTCGGTGATCCCGACGCCGAGGACGTCGCCTCGGAGGCGTGGCTGCAGATAGCGCGTGACCTGGAGCGGTTCAGCGGGGACGCGGACCGCTTCCGCGGCTGGGCCGCCCGGATAGCCCGCAACCGTGCCCTGGACCACATACGCATGCGCGGCCGCCGCCCCGCGATCGGCGGCGACGAGACGGAGCTGACCGGGAAGGCCGCCGAGTCCGACACCGCGGGCGAGGCCATGGAGGCCCTGGCCACGGACGGCACCCTCTCCCTCATCGCACGGCTGCCGCAGGACCAGGCCGAGGCGGTCGTCCTGCGTGTGGTGGTGGGGCTCGACGCCAAGACGGCCGCGGAGACGCTCGGCAAGCGGCCGGGTGCCGTACGGACCGCCGCGCACCGGGGTCTGAAGCGGCTCGCCGAGCTGCTCGGCGACGATCCGGAATCGGCCGGGGTGCTCGACGCCCTGCCTCCCCAGCGAGACCCCCGCGACCGTGCGGTGACGTCCGCGAGTGTGACGCATATGCGTTCGCGGACGCAGAAGGATGTGTGATGGCCGACGAGCAGTACAGGTGGCTGGACCGCGAAACGGCGGAGCGATTGCTGCGCGGAGAGTCACTCGAAGCTGTCGACGCGGCCCATCGCGACCAGGCCGAACAGCTCGCCAAGACACTTGAGGCGCTGACCGCCGAACCCCCGCTGACCAGCGCGGAACTCCCCGGAGAAGACGCCGCGTTGGCGGCGTTCCGCGCGGCGCGCGCGAACCGGGGCGACGCCTGCGCGACCGTCGGCGAAGGCTCCGCTGCCGCTGCCGCCCAGGTCACCGACGCCGGGCTGGTCCGGATCGGCGTCCCCGGCCACGCCGCCCGGCGCCCCCGCTGGGGCCGTCCCCTGCGGCTCGGCCTCGCCGCCGCGCTGGCCGTCGGCATGGTCGGCGGCGTCGCGGTCGCGGCCGGAACCGGAGTGCTGCGGACGCCGTTCGGCTCGGACGAGCCGGGCCGCCCCGCCGCCACGGTCTCGGAGGCGGGGCCACCGGAGCGTCCCCTCGTCTCGCCCTCACCGGAGATCGGTGCGAAGGACCGGCCCAGCCCCGACGGCACCTCGAAGGCCCCCACGGCCCCCGGCACCACCCAGGACACCGCACCCGGTGGCCCCGCCGCTGACCGCGAGACCGCCGGTGCGGACCGGGACAGGCCGGCCGACCGCTTGCGGAAGGTCGTCAGGGCCTGCCGCGACCTGCGCGACGGCCAGGAGCTGTCCCGCGACCGTCGCCGAGCCCTGGAGGGCGCGGCGGGCAGTTCCAAACGCCTGTGGAAGTACTGCAAGACCGTGCTGACCGGCGCCGGCGAGAGCACCCGTGCCCAGACGGACGAGCGCAAGGGCGACGACGGCCAGGACGAGGACGACGGCCAGGGCCGAAGCCAGGGCGACGACGACGGCCAGGACGGCGGCCAGGACAGAGACAACGGCAGAGACAAGGGCCAGGACGACAAGGACCGCTCGCGCGACAGGAGCCGCGACGACGGCCACCGCACGAACGGCGCCACCCAAGCCCCGTCCACCGTCGTGGCCGGCCTCCTGCCGGACCGCGTCCAGCTCCCCACGCCCCTGCTGCCGAGCCCCGCGTTCAGCGCGCTCTGAGCGGACCCGCGGCCCAGCCTCTTCACTCCTGTCACACGCCGCGACCACGCCTCTGACCTGCGGTTTTGCACCCCGGAGAAAATCGCGCAGAAATTCTTGGCGCTACGAGTGACGTTTTCGGCCGTCGTGGCGCTGAACTGAGTGAGCCGACTGGTCATCGGCCGTCGCACAGAGCCGGGGTTCCCCCCGTACCTGCGGCTCGTGCATCGGCGCGGGCGGGACACGTTCCCCCGGTCCCGCCCGCGCCCCACTTCCGCACCTCGGGCCAGAGGCCCTCACCAGTGGACGACGACCTTGTCGCCGGTCCTCACCTGGGCGAACATCTCCGCGATCGCCCGCTCGTCCGCCACGTTGACGCAGCCGTGCGAGGCCCCCGCGTAACCCGTGGCCGCGAAGTCGGACGAGTAGTGCACCGCCTGGCCGCCGCTGAAGAACATCGCGTACGGCATCGGCGAGTCATAGAGGGTCGACACATGGTGCCGTGACTTCCAGTAGACGCTGAACACACCTTCCCGCGTCGGTGTGTACTGCGATCCGAACCGCACCGGCACCGTCAGGACCGACCGCCCGTCGATCATCCAGCGCAGCGTCCGGCTCGACTTGCTGATGCACAGCGCGCGGCCGGTCAGGCACCGCGCGTCTGGCTGGTCGGCCGGCTGCCCGCCCATCAGGTACAGGTCCCACTTGCCGGGCTCGCGCGTCATCTTCAGCAGCCGCTGCCAGGTGACCTCGTCGGTCTTCCCGGTCTTCGGCAGCCCTCGCTTGCCCTGGAAGCCCCGGACCGCCTGCTCGGTGAGATCGTCGTACGTCCCGGTCGGCCCGTCGAAGAGCCAGGCGATCTGCCGCAGGCGGGCCTGCAGCTCGCGTATGTCCCGGCCCTCGTCGCCCCGCTGCCACAGCACGGCGGGCGCCGCAGGCGTAGGCTCGGTGCTCGGCTTGTCGTCGGGCGGGGCGGACTTCGCGGACGGCGTGCCGCTCGGCAGCTCTATCCGCACGGGTGAGCGCTGCTCCTCGCCCGAGGCCTGCACGGTGCACCCGCACAGCACCGCCAGCACGGCGCCCGAGGCGAGTACCGCAGCTGATCTCCGCATGCCCTTGGTACGCATCCTGACCCCCGTCGTCTCATCGCGGCCCCCCGACCGCACGGACATCACCTGAGATGTTTCCCCGCGCGTGACCGGTTGCGAACCACGGGGCATGGTTGGAGGCGAGGGCACATCAGGCGGGCGGCAAGCACAGCACCGCGGAGGCACACCATGCGGAGGCACACACCATGACGCGCGAGTCGGAGTCCGGACTGCCCATCGAGCCGGTCTACGGGCCGGACGCGCTGACCGGCTGGGACGCCTCCGAGCAGCTGGGCGAGCCCGGCTCGTACCCCTTCACCCGCGGCGTCTACCCCACGATGTACACCGGCCGCCCCTGGACCATGCGCCAGTACGCCGGCTTCGGCACGGCGACGGAGTCCAACGCCCGCTACCGGCAGCTCATCGCCCACGGCACGACGGGCCTCTCCGTCGCCTTCGACCTGCCCACCCAGATGGGCCACGACTCCGACGCACCGATCGCGCACGGCGAGGTCGGCAAGGTGGGCGTGGCCATCGACTCGATCGACGACATGAGGGTGCTGTTCGACGGGATCCCGCTCGACAAGGTCTCGACGTCGATGACGATCAACGCCCCCGCGGCCCTGCTCCTGCTCCTCTACCAGCTGGTCGCGGAGGAGCAGGGCGTCAGCGCCGACCGGCTCACCGGCACGATCCAGAACGACGTGCTGAAGGAGTACATCGCGCGCGGGACGTACATCTTCCCGCCCAAGCCCTCGCTCCGTCTCATCGCCGACATCTTCAAGTACTGCCGGACCGAGATCCCGAAGTGGAACACGATCTCGATCTCCGGCTACCACATGGCCGAAGCGGGCGCGTCCCCCGCGCAGGAGATCGCCTTCACCCTCGCCGACGGCATCGAGTACGTCCGTACGGCGGTGGCGGCGGGCATGGACGTCGACGACTTCGCGCCCCGCCTCTCCTTCTTCTTCGTGGCCCGTACGACACTCCTGGAGGAGGTCGCCAAGTTCCGTGCGGCGCGCAGGATCTGGGCCCGGGTGATGCGGGACGAGTTCGGCGCGCAGAACCCCAAGTCCCTGATGCTCCGCTTCCACACCCAGACGGCCGGCGTCCAGCTGACCGCCCAGCAGCCGGAGGTGAACCTGGTCCGGGTCGCCGTCCAGGGCCTGGCGGCGGTGCTCGGCGGCACCCAGTCCCTGCACACCAACTCCTTCGACGAGGCGATCGCGCTCCCGACCGACAAGAGCGCGCGGCTGGCGTTGCGCACCCAGCAGGTGCTGGCGTACGAGACGGACGTGACCGCGACGGTCGACCCCTTCGCGGGCTCCTACGTCATCGAGAGGATGACCGACGACGTCGAGGCGGCGGCTGTCGCGCTGATGCGGCGGGTCGAGGACCTCGGCGGCGCGGTGTCGGCCATCGAGCACGGCTTCCAGAAGGGCGAGATCGAGCGCAGCGCGTACCGGATCGCCCAGGAGACCGACTCCGGCGAGCGGGTCGTGGTCGGCGTCAACCGCTTCCAGCTGGACGAGGAGGAGCCGTACGAGCCGCTGCGGGTGGACCCGGCGATCGAGGCCCGGCAGGCGGAGCGGCTGGCCGAGCTCCGCGCCGGCCGCGACCAACCGGCGGTGGACGCGTCCCTGGCCGCCCTGCGGAAGGCCGCCGAGGGGGAGGACAACGTCCTGTACCCGATGAGGGAGGCGCTGCGGGCTCGGGCGACGGTGGGGGAGGTGTGCGGCGCGTTGCGGGAGGTTTGGGGGACTTACGTGCCGTCGGATGCCTTCTGAGCTGGGCGATTACTTCGTACGAGTGATCACGGGCGGAACCGGCCCGTTCTCGGTTGTCCTCCTGAAGAGTCCTCCCGAAAAGGAGGTTGCCGTGGCTGTGACAGAGCGCAAGATGACGATCGCCGAAGCCGCCGACCGTGTCTCCAGCTGGCTGCCCAGACACCGCGCGGAGATTCTTCGAGGGAGCCTTATCGTGTCGCCTCCGCTGGATGAGCAGCATCAGGGAACGGTGTTCGAAGTCGGTTACGAGATCCGGCGGGCCGGGGCCAGGGAGGCCGGGCTCAAGGTTCGTCCTGGCATCGGCCTGTGGCTGACGACTGGTTCGGCGGACTATGCGATTCCGGACCTGGCCGTTGTCGAGGCCGATATCGCCGACGCACTCGTGCAGAAGAACTGCTACGCCCCGCGTGTCTTTCGCATGGTGTTGGAGGTGACTTCTTACAACTGGGCAGACGACACGGCCCTCAAGGTCGAGGTCTATGCCGAGGCCGGCATCCCCGTCTACCTTGTGGCCGACCGCCGCCACGATGAGGTCCTCCTCTACACCGACCCCGCCGACGGCAAATACCCCGACCCCGCCCGCTTCAAGCGAGGCCAGACCGTCCCCGTCCCCGAATCCGTCGGCGTCACCCTCGACCTCTCCGTCGACACCCTCCTCGACGGCGACGACTAGCGAAGTCCGAACCGGCCCAGGTAGTCCATGAGCCCGGTTGCCCGGTCCGCGGCCCACCCCACGTAGCCGTCCGGTCGTACCAGGAACAGCCCGGAGCCGTACGACTCCTGCGCCCGCCCTCGGACCACCCCTACCGTCTCCGGCACCTCGGGCGCCTCCACCTCCACCGCCACCAGCGTCCAGTGCGGCCCCCGGAACGCGTCGAACAGCCGTACCTCGCCCAGCGTCCCGTCAGGTGCGCGGTCGCCCGCTCGTACCGGACCCGGCGTCGAACGCGTCTCCTCCGTGAGGGACGACTCCCGGTATCCCAGGCCCAGTTGGCGCGTCGCCTCGCCGCGCCGGGTTTCCCCGCGGTGGACGCTGGTCGACAGGCCGAGCATGTCGGCGGCGATCGGGCGCCGTTCCTCCTCGTAGGTGTCGAGGAGCGCCGCCGGTGCGCCGCCCGTCAGCACCGACCCCAGCTTCCAGCCCAGGTTGTACGCGTCCTGGACGCTGGTGTTCAGCCCCTGGCCCCCGGCCGGTGAGTGGACATGCGCCGCGTCCCCGGCGAGGAAGACCCGCCCGTCCCGGAACCGGTCCGCCAGGGCCGCCCGGGGGCGGAAGTCCGAGGCCCAGCTGACCTCGGTCACGGCGTCGGCATCGAGGTGCGAGCGGGCGGCGACGACCTTGCGGATGCCGTCCAGGGACAGATCCACCGCCGTGCCCTCCGGGAACTGGGCGGCGATCTGGAAGTCCCGCGTGCCCGCGAGCGGGCAGATCGCCATGAAGCCGTCGGTCTCACCGTGCGGCGGGAAGACGTGCCAGTGGTCGCGGTCCAGGCCGGTCAGGCGTACGTCCGCGACCAGCATCGGGTGCGGGTCGACCGTCTCCCCGGTCATGCCGATGCCGAGACCTCGCCGTACCGCCGAACGGCCCCCGTCGGCCGCGACCACGTACTGAGCGTGGGTGCTCTCGCCGGCCGCGAAGCTCACCGTCACTCCGGCCTCGTCCTGGGTGATCCCCACCGCCTCCCGGCCGAAGGCGACCTTGCCGCCCAGCTCGGTCAGCCGCGCGAACAGGATCTGCTGGGTCCGCCACTGCGGCACCATCCACGGCTCGGTGTACGGCGAGTCGTCCGTCGCCTCGGCCGGGTCGAACATCTGGTGCGCGCCCGCCCGCTCGCCGTCCTGCCAGATCATGCCGACCGGGTAGCTGCCCCCGGCCGCGCGGATCGCGTCCAGTACGCCCAGGTCGTCGAATACCTCCATCGTGCGCGGCTGGATGCCCTTGCCGCGAGAGCCCGGGAACAGCCCCTCGGCCCGCTCCACGACCAGCGCGTCCACTCCGCGCCGGGCCAGGTCGACACCGAGGGCGAGGCCGGTCGGGCCCGCGCCCACGATGAGGACGTCGATATCGGTGCGATCCGTGTGATCGGCGTGTAGGCGATGCATCGGGCGATACTCCTTAACGTTGTTAAGTTCCGATGGCTACGAGAGTGCCCTTAACGCCGTTAAGCTGTCAAGCGTGAACACGGAACGCCGAGCGCCCCTCGACCGCAACCGGGTCGCCGACACCGCCCTCAAGCTGCTGAACGAGGTCGGCCTGGACGGCCTGACGCTGCGCGCCATCGCCAAGGAACTGGACGTCAAGGCGCCGGCCTTGTACTGGCACTTCAAGGACAAACAGGCGCTGCTCGACGAGATGGCGACCGAGATGTACCGCCGGATGGTCGCCGGGACGCCCCTCGACCCCGGCGACACCTGGCAGGAGCGGCTGCTCACGTCCAACCGCGGGCTGCGCGCGGCGCTGCTCGGCTACCGCGACGGCGCGAAGGTCTTCAGCGGCTCACGCTTCACCGGCATCGAGCACGCCGAGCAGATGGAGGCCAACCTGCGCCTCTTCACGGCCGCCGGCTTCACCCTCGCGGACGCGGTCCGCGCGACCTCGACGACGTACTTCTACACCCTCGGCTTCGTCACCGAGGAACAGGGCGTCGAGCCCGTGGCGGGCGAGCGCCGGGAAGGGTACGACGTACACGAACGCGCCCGCCTGATGGCCGACTTTCCCTTGTCGGCTCAGGCGGGCGCGGAGATCTTCGCTGACTACGACCGGCACTTCGAAGAGGGCCTGGCGGTGGTGATCGCCGGGATCGGGGTGCGGTACGGGGTCAGGTGAGGCTCGCGGATCAGGTCTGGGTGCCTGTCCACCGGTAGTAGGAGGCGGCGACCTGGCCGGCGTCTGTGGAGTAGACGGCGTCCCTGACGTCGCTCGTCCTCAGGATCGACTCGCTCCCGGTGCCCAGCAGGCCCTGGAGCCTCTTGATGTCGGCGGTGTAGTAGAACAGCTGGCCGTTCTCGCCGCTGTTGCAGGTACTCGTCCAGACGGCGTTGACGTCCGTCTTGTTGTCGGTCATCAGACAGAGCCCGGTCTCCCGGTTCTTGAGTTGCTTCCAGGTGCCGCTGCCCACCCAGTCCCAGTCCTGGCGGTCGCCTCCGTTGCAGGTAGTCGCGAACGCGGACCCGGCTCCGCCGGTCAGGCAGGTGCCGAACCGCTCGTTCTGGAACTGCCAGTAGGTGGGCGCCGCCTGCGCGGACGACGGGAGAATCATGCCCGCGCCCACAGCCAGCGTGCTGAGCGCGGTGACGGTGGCGAGTCGCAGCTTCTTCACTACAAACCTCTCTCTCAGGAGCGGGAAGTGAACCGAGCAACAGCATTGCTGGCTGGGGCAGTTGAGGCATTGGCGCTCAGAACACACTCATGTGGCATTCCGTCCACTCAGGACACCGGCCTGCCGCCGGAAGTCCGTCGGCGGGATGCCGTACGCCGCCCGGAAGGCCCGGGTGAAGTCGGTGGCGCGGGCGAAGCCCCAGCGCGCGGCGATGGCATGGACCGGGGTGGCCGCCTGGGCCGGGTCGGCGAGGTCGAAGCGGGCGCGTTCCAGGCGTCGGCGGCGGATGTACGCGGCGACGGTCTCGCTCTCGTCCTCGAAGAGGCGGTGCAGATAGCTGAGCGAGATGCCGTGCGCGGCGGCGACGGCGCGCGGCGTCAACTCCGGGTCGGCGAGGCGGCGTTGGATGAACGCCCGGATGCGTGGGGTCAGCGTCCGGCTCGGGGTCTGCGGCGGGGCGCAGAGGCCGTCGCCGGGGGAGGGGGCCAGCAGTGCCGCCACCATGTTGCCCAGGACCGTTCCCAGACGCGGTCCGTCCGCGGGCCGGAACGTGCCGGTGTCCTCCGTCAGCTGGGTGAGCAGCCGGGCCAGGAGGGCGCCCGCCCCCGTACGGCCCGTGATCAGGCGGCCCGGCATCCGGTCCGCCTCGCCAGGGGGCAGGGGGAGCAGCGCCTCGGGGATCCCGACGCCGACGGCCCGGATCGGGCCGGAGCGCAGCCGCAGCGGTCGTAAGTGGTCGTCGAAGTGGAAGTCGCCCGCGCGCAGGGGCGTTTCGCGCCCGTCGCGGACGATCGCGGCCTCGCCCTCCAGGAGCAGGACCAGGTGGAACTGGCGGGTGGCGGTCCGCCGGACCGGCGCGAGGGCCCGGGAGAACAGTGGCGGGCAGGTCACGGACCACACCGATGCCGGCCCGAGTTCGACGAGCCGGACGTGTTGCCGGATGGAGACGGCAGGTCGGCCGTAGCCCCGGGTGAGTCCTCCCACGGTGTCCCGGACCTCAGCCACGAGACGCCCGGAGTGCCTGGCGGCGCCAGTCCCGTGGCGGCATGCCGTACGCGGCGTTGAAGGCGCGGGTGAACGCCGCGTGCTCCCGGAATCCGCAGTCGGCCGCGATGCGGTGCAGTGGCACATCCCGCAGCCCGGGGTCGGTGAGCGCACTGCGGGCCCGCTCCAGGCGCCGCTGGCGGATCAGCTCCGTGACGGTGGTGTCCCGGCTCCGGAAGAGGCGGTGCAGATAGCTGACGGAGATGTGGTGGGCGGCGGCGATGGCCCGGGGTGAGAGGTCCGGGTCGGACAGGTGGTCCCGGACGAACGTCTCGATGCTCAGCAGCAGGGTTCTTCGGCGGGACTCGTCCGGCAGCGGCGGGCGGGTGTCCAGGTGGTGGGCGAGCGTGGCGGCCAGCAGGTCCAGGGTCACCGTGCTCAGGCGGTCGATGTCGGCGCCGGTGCGGGGGATCCGGTCGGCGGCCAGGTCGCCGAGGAAGTGGGTGAGCAGCGCGCCCACGCCCTCCTGGCCGGGTAAGCGGGTCCCGAGCAGCCGGTCGGTGTGGCGGGCGGACAGCGGCAGCAGTGCGCGGGGTACGTGCGCGCGCACCAGGGTGACCGGTCCCCGGCCGGTCATCCGTACGCTGAACGGCCGCGAGCTGTCGTAGAGCGCGAGATCCCGCTCGCCCAGCAGGGCCTCGCGCCCGGCCTGGGCCACCACCAGCGCCCCCTGCCGTGGGAAGACGACCGAGCACAGGTCCGGGTCCGCCTGCCGGATCATCGCCGGGGTGCGCCGCACGAGGGACGGCGAGCAGGTCAGCTCCACGATGTTCACCGGACCGAGGTCGAGCGCCCGTGCCGTGGCCTGGAAGGGGTCCGGGTCCGGGTCCGTGATCCGCATCGGATGGTCGCTGTGGAGCAGGAAGTCGTCGAAGCGGGCCAGTCGCTCGCTCTGCGGCAGGTCCGCGCTGTGGAAAACGGTCGTGTGCACACATTCCCCCCGGGTTCGTCGAGTCGTATCGAACACCCGATCGGGGATCATAAGCGCTTCAGATGGCGGTCGGGTGGCCGCGAGAAAGGGGGCGCCGTCCGGTTACCTTTCGTTCACCTGGTAGTTGGCAGGGAGTTGAGATCCGGCGTCGAACATCTCCTACGGTCGCAGGGATCCGCCCCGGAGAGAGCCCAGGTGTACGCGTGACCAACCGCCCCCCGACACTGTCCGTGATCGTCCCGTGCTACAACATCGAGTCGTATGTGCCCGAGACCGTGACCAGCCTGGTCAACAACGAACGGGACGACTTCGAGTTCATCTTCGTCGAGGACCGGTCCACCAAGGACAAGACGTACGAAGCGCTGCTGACGCTGACGAAGAGACTCAAGAACAGCCGGGTGATACGGCACGAGCAGAACGGCGGCCTTGCCACCGCGCGCAACACCGGCATCGACGCCTCGGAGGGCCGCTACCTCACCTTCCTCGACGGCGACGACTGGCTGGCCCCGGGCTATCTCGCGGATCTGGTGGACGCCATCGAGCGGTTCGACGTCGACTTCGTACGCACCGACCACGTGCAGGTGACCGGCATCGAACGTGCCGTGCACCGGGCCCCCGAGGGCCGTCGCCACACCCCCCTCGACCCGCGCACCTCGATCCTCCCGGTCGACGACACGACCATGGTCGACTACCCCTACGCCTGGGCCGGCGTCTACCACCGTCGCCTCCTCGACAAGGGCATGCTGCGCTTCCACGACGGACTGAAGACCGCCGAGGACCGCCCCTGGATCTGGGACCTGCACCGCAAGGCCGAGTCCTACGCCGTCGCCAGCCTGCGCGGCGTCTTCTACCGCCGGGGCGTGGCCAGCTCGCTCACTCAGATCGGTGACGTCCGCCAGCTGGACTTCTTCCGCTCCTTCGACCTCGTCCTCGCCGAGCTCGCCGACGACCCCGAGGTGGGCAGGCTGCGCAAGAAGGCGCTGCGCAACTACTGCGTCGTCATCGCCCACCAGCTGCTCAGCCGGGGCCGGTTCGAACGCAGCATCGCCGCCAGGCTGAAGCAGATGGCCGCCGAGGCGCTGGGCAGGATGTCGGAGGACGAACTGGAAGAGGCCCTCGTCGGGATGGGCGAGGAGCGCGTGTACATGCTGCGCCGGATACGGGGCGGCATGAAGGGAGTGGCGGCATGATCCAGCTCTTCTTCTCGGCCACGCAGTACGCGGCCGCGACCGTCACCGCCGCCATCCGGGCCGGCCAGTTCGGCCCCCGCGAGGGCGTCCGCCGCATCCTCGTCGTCAGCAACACCGCCGCCATCCCCGAGGTCGGCACCCCGCTGGACCGGATGGCCGGCTTCGAGAAGCTGCGCCCCGAGTTCGACGAGGTGCGCTCCTGGAACGAGTTCATCTCCCCGCACCACCCGGCCGGCTGGTCCCCCCGGGGCCAGGACACCCTGCTGTGGGAGAAGGCCGTACGCCTCGCCTGGAACCTGGGCGACGAGCCCGTCGAGATCGCCTGCGAGTCCATCCAGGCCAACCCCTCCCGCGCGGTCGCGGACATCTTCGCGGACAGCCCGATCCATGTGTACGCGGACGGCCTGATGAGCTACGGCCCCACCCGCAACCGCATCCCGCACGGCATGAGCAGCCGCATCAAGCGCGTCCTGCACCTCGACCTGGTGCGGGGCCTTGAGCCCATGCTCCTGGCCGAGTACGGCGTCCCGCCCGAGGCCGTTCCGAACGAGGAGATCGTCGACGTCCTCGCGCAGATCGGCGAGTCCGGCGCCGGAATCCTCACCGAGCGCCTCCCGGCCGACAACCCGCCCACCGCCGTCCTCCTCGGCCAGTACCTCTCGGCCATCGACCTGATCACCCAGGACGAGGAGGAGCAGCTCCACATCCGCTTCCTGCGGGCCGCAGCCAGGGCCGGCCACCGGGATGTCCTGTTCAAGCCGCACCCCAGCGCACCGGCCGTCTTCAACGAGTCCCTTGAGGCGGTGGCCGAGGAACTCGACGTGCGGCTCACGGTGCTCAACGAGCCCGTCCTCGCCGAGACCGTCTTCGCCTTCCTGAAGCCGAAGCTCGTCATCGGCTGCTTCTCGACGGCCCTGATGACGGCCGCCGCCTTCTACGGCATCCCGGTCGCCCGCGTCGGCACCGACCTGCTCCTCGAACGCATCACCCCGTACGAGAACAGCAACCGCATCCCGCTGACCATCATCGACGCGGCGCTGCCCGACGCGGAGAACGCCGAGCTCGGCTCCCCGCTCGAACTCGCCGGGATGGCCGAGGACCTCGCCCCGCTGGTGCGCAGCGTCGGCTACTGCATGCAGTCCCGCAAGCACCACGCCCTGCGCGACGAGGTGACCGCCTGGCTCGGCGCCAACCTGGCCCAGTACCAGGGCTACTTCAAGCGCCGCCGCCTCACCAGCCTCCGCCTCCCCGGCGGCAGCGCGGTCCGCGCGGAGGCCCTGCGCAGGCACCCGGCGGTACGGAAGGCCGTGCGGCAGCTGCGGCAGACGACGCGGAAGTAGCGGACAGTTCCGAAAAGCGCGTTCGGCGCGTCTCCCCACCGGGGAGACGCGCCGAACGCGTCAGGGGCGCGGGGAACTGCGCGACCAGCCCCCACCGGCCCGCAGCCGAACTACGGCCCTCCTAACGGAGCGGCACGGCGGGCAACGCCTTCTTCAGCCGTGGCCCGAACGGCTTCTCCACGAACCGGTTCATCAGATAGGCCAGCCCCAGCAGGCTCAGCACGGACAGGGCGAGCGTCGTGTAGGAGCCCAGCCCGAGGCCCCGGTGCAGCACCCGGATGAAGAACCAGCCCAGGTGCTCGTGGATCAGGTAGAAGGGGTACGTCAGCGCCCCCGCCACCGTCAGCCAGCGCCAGTTGGCCCAGCTTGCCCAGCCCAGCGCCACCACCGCGACGGCGGCGAAGGCGAGGAAGACGATGGCCTGGATGACGTACGGCGAGCGGTGGAAGTCGCCCTGCGCGCCGGGGTGCCACAGCGCCGTGACCGAGTAGCGCTGGCCCAGCAGGAAGGACATGCCGACGATCCCCCACAGCAGCAGGTCGCTGCCGAAGCGGTGGATCAGGTACAGCGCGAGACCGCCGATGAAGAACGGGGCGTGGTCGCGCATCACCAGCTCGTCGGTGAGCGGGTTGTCGGCGACCCGGGCGAAGGCACCGGCCAGCGTCCACAGGATGCAGAAGGTGACGACCCGCTTGTAGGTGACGCCCTTCCAGATGACGAACAGCGCGAAGAGGACGTAGAACTTCAGCTCCACCCAGAGCGTCCAGCACACGCCCAGGACCCGCGGCACGCCCAGCGGCTGCTGCATCATCGTGAGGTTGACCAGGAGCTCGTCCGGCCGGACCGGGTGGACGACGACCGGCAACAGCACAGCGGCGCCGGTGACCATGACGATGGCCACCCAGTACGCCGGGTACAGGCGGGAGATCCGGGAGCGGAAGAAGTCGCCGAGGCTGCGGCCCCAGCTGCTCATGCAGATCACGAACCCGCTGATGACGAAGAAGAACTGCACACCCAGGCTGCCGTAGGTGGAGAACTGCGACAGCGTCGGGAACATGACCCCGGGGGACTGGTGCCAGGAGGACTCGACCTCACCGTTCTTGCCGGTGAAGTGGTACATGCACACCATCAGCGCGGCCATGAGCCGCAGACCGTCCAGGGCGCGCAGCCGGTTCTCTCTGCGCGGCCGGACGGGCTGCCGCGCGGCAAGGACCTGGTTCAGCCGGGGTTTCGCCGGTACCGGCGGTGCCGTGGCCTGGTCGGCCATGGCTTGTTCGGCCGTGGCCTGGTCAGCCGCGCTCATCGTGGGGCCCTTCCACTGGGGGTCTCGAGGTGCGTTCAGTCGTACGTGACGGCTGTTGCCATTTCATACGATGACTGAACGCTAAGTCCCTCGGACGGGTGAAAGGTGAGTGACGGCTGACGCTCAGGGAGCGCAAAGGTGTCACACGGATGAACAACCACCCCTTGTTTCTGGTTACTTTCGGCCGGCGACCTGCTTCAACGCCCGCGCCCGGCGCGCCAGTCGGCGTACGGTCGCGTTACGCGGGATGAAGGAGAGCTGGGCGGGTACGGCGCCGGGCAGGGCCAGCGAGGTCAGGCGCTTGCGCTTGAAGTAGCGCCAGGTGTGCGGGTTCAGGTGCTTGGTGAGGTAGGCCTCGGCCGGGCCGCGCAGCCCCGGGTAGATCTTGGGCTGCATCGCGAAGCCGACCGCCCGCAGCAGCGCGGCCAGTTCGTCCACCCGCGCGCGCGAGGGCATCGCCCAGGCGTTCACCGCGGCGGCGTCCACGATGTCCGGCAGCAGCGCGTCGACGATGGTCAGCGGCACGCGGTTGCTGTTCTGGTACGGCGTGAGGTGGGCCAGCACGGTGTCGGTGCCGACCCGCGCGACCGGGAGGCCGTACAGACCGGCGGCCGTGAACAGCCCGGTCGAGAAGCAGCCGACGACCAGCGCGGGCCGCAGCCGCTGGAAGGCGACCTCGGCGAGTACGGGCCGGTCGAGGAGGGTGAGTTCGGCGCCCAGCTTGCTCGCCTCGTCCTCCAGCAGCTTCGACCAGCGGGCCGGCGCGACGGGGTGCGGCTTGAACACGAGCCGGCGATGGCCGAGCGCGACGGCGCCGCGCACCATCTTGAGGTGCAGGTCCTCCTCCTCGGCGTCGGTGAGGATGCCGAGCGCGGAGAGGTACTGGCCGAGCAGCAGGGCGGGCCGGTCGTCGGCGTCCGCGGTGGTGGCGGGCAACCCGGTCTCCGCCTCGGAGAGTTCGCCGAGCACCTTCAGGAACGCCTCGGACGGCACCAGTTCGGAGGGGACGCCGAACTCGGTGAGCAGCAGCGGGGTGAGGCCCGGGACGAGATCGAGGTGCAGCAGGCGGCCGACACGGGTGCCGACCAGCGGGTCGATCTTGTCGCGCGTGGGGCCATAGCTTATGAGGCCGTCCGCGTAGACGTCGATGGGAGCGCCGGTGAACAGCTGGCACAGCGCGAGGGCCGGGTTGACCTGGACGGACTCGACGGCCAGCTGGATCTCGTCGTCGCCGAGGTTCCACAGCAGCCGTACGTACCGCTCCCACATGGGGATGTCGTTCTCGCGCGGGGACCAGCCGCTGGGATGGAACGGGGAGATGGTCTCGTTCCAGGACAGCACCTCGTCGAAGCGTTCGCGCAGTTGGGCGAAGCCCGGCATCGCGTCGACGGACGGGGTGATCTCCGGGTTGGTCGCGTTGTTGGTGACCAGCAGCAGCCGGCGGTCGGCCGGTTCGAAGAGCCCGGCGTCCAGCGCGGCGGCCAGGGTCGCGGCGCCGTACAGCGTCGAGGCGCAGAAGATCTGGGTGGTGCGAGGCATCAGGCGGCCACCGTCCGGGCCCCGACCGCCCTGCGGCGCACCCGCCGCAGCCGGCCCGCTCGCTGCGCGTCCATCGAGTCCATGACCTCCGCGAGCACGTCCTGCGGCATTCTCTTCAGGGCGGCGGCGCTCATTGAGCGCAGTTTTCGAGCCACGGCGGGTTCGAACCTCTCGATTTGTCCGAGATGATGAGCCATGATCGCGCAATAGGTACGCACGGCTTTCGGAAGCAGTTTATCGGCCTGGGGGTCAGCCGCAGTTTCCTCGATTACCTGGTCGAACGCGCGAATGAAATCCAGCTGCCGTACGTCACCGATCTGGGTGAGTGAGGACGCCACGCCGCGCCGGTAGTAGACGCCGAGCAGCCCCACCGCGGCGAAGGATTCCGCCTCCCGGTGCAGCTTCCAGATCCACGGCCGGTCCTCGGCGGTGCGCAACCCGTGCGTGAAGTGCAGGATCCCGCGGTCGACCAGACGGCGGTGGTAGATGCCGGCCCATGCGTACGCGTAGTCCACGGACGTCGACCGGTCGGCGGGCAGGATCGCCTCGCGCGGGTTCATCACCGTCCAGCGCCGGCCGTGCGGCACCCGGTGGATGCTGCGCGCCCGACCCGTGCACTGCACATGGTCCGTACGGACGAAATCGCAGCCCAACTCCTCGATGGCGGCCAGGAGTTGCGGGAAGTACCCGGGCGCCAGCCAGTCGTCGCCGTCCAGGAACGTCAGGTACTCGCCACGCGCCTTGTCGATGCCCGTGTTCCGCGCGGTGGCCAGCCCTCCGTTCTGCTCGTGTCTGACGAGCACCGCGCCCGGCAGCTCGCGCTCCGCGCGCGCGAGGATGTCCGGAGTCCCGTCCGTCGAGCAGTCGTCGACGAGGATGAACTCGAAATCCCCACGTGTGTTCGCACGCAGGCTCTTCAGGGTGTCTGGCGCGTATTGCTGCACGTTGTAGAACGGCACGATGACGGAGAGCTTGACCACGTGAGGGACGTTAGGGCTCGGTCCGGCATCCGTCTTTACTCGCAGCTTGATGTCAGGTGAACGACGCGTGGCGATGCAGTGAACCAGGCTGTTTTTCAACGACTTCTGGCCTCGATTCGTCGTTAGTCGATGTGCTGTTAACCGTTTGTTGCATTCTGGTTGGGCGGAACCTTGAAATCGCTTCCTAGCGTCGTCGACGTGCCAGCAAGTGTGACGAAGACCCGGCGAGTGGCCGTACTCGCGGATTCCGACACCCGGTGGAAATGGGGCGCGCTCACCGCGAACCGTATCGCTCCGGAGAATTCGGACATCCGTCTGGACGGCTATCTCCTGCGTGGCCGGGCCACCCCCACAGCCCGTCAGCTCCAGGAAGTCGGCGTCCACGCCGACTCCCTCCGTGAGGTGACCGCCGTCGAGTTCCTGCGGACCATGGCGCAGGAGTCGTACGACGTCCTGGTCCTCTCGCTCGTCGGCGGGGGAGTGCAGGCCATGCTGCACGGCCTGAAACGGGTCTGGGAAGAGCGCCCGGAGCGGCCCGTCGTCGTCACCGGCTATGTCGGTGTCGTCTACGAGAAGCTCGCGGACGGCCTGCTGCTGCGGCACGGCGCGGACCTCGTCCTCGCCAACTCCCGTCAGGACGCCGAGCGATTCCGCGCGGTGTACGAGGGGGTCGGCGCCGACGCCTCCTCGGTGACCGAGGTGGCGCTGCCGTTCCTCGGCGGGGAGCCCTACGCCGGCGAGCACGACCCGTACACGGTCGTCTTCGCCGCCCAGCCCTCCGTGCCGGACAGCCGCAAGGACCGTACGTACCTGCTGAACCGGCTGATCCAGCACGCCCGTAAGCACCCCGAGCGCGAGGTCCTGCTCAAGCTGCGCTCCAAGCCGGGCGAGCACACCACGCACATCGAGGAGCTGCCGTACCAGAAGCTGGTGCAGTCGCTCGACCCGCCGGCCAACTTCAAGCTGGTCTACGGGAACATGGGCGAGGTCCTCGACCGCACCGACCTGCTGGTCACCATCAGCTCCACGGCGGCCCTCGAGTCGCTGCACCGCCGTATCCCCACCGTCGTCCTCAGCGACCTCGGCGTGCGCGAGGTGCTCGGCAACCACCACTTCGTGGGCTCCGGCTGCCTCGCCTCCTGGGACCAGCTCGACGAGGGGCACAGCCCGACGGCCGACGAGGAGTGGGTGTCCCGGCAGGGCGTCTGCGCCGACGGCTCCTACGCCACCGCCTTCGACGCGGCACGCCAGCGCATCGCCAAGCTGCTGGACCGGCCCGGCGGGCGGCCCGCCCTCACGCCGTACTACACGCCGGCCACCGCGCCCGGCTATCTGCCCGGCATCCTCGCCCGCCACCACCTCGGCCCGGACGGCAGCCCGCTGCCCGGCGCCCCCGCCCATGACAAGGAGCCCGGCCCGGTCCGCCAGATAGTGCGCCGGGCGGCACGCGGCGCCTACCGCCACGGCGTGCAGCGCGTGGCCCCGGTCATCCGGCGGATGGGGGAGCTGTGAGCGACCCGACCGGGGCGCCGGGACGCGCCCCGAAGCCTTTCCAAGGAGCCCAAGGAGTAATGCCCATGTCCAACCCGGAAGCAGGTCAAGGCACTTCGGTGCCCCGCGTGCTCGCCGTGATCCCCGCGCGCGGCGGCTCCAAGGGCGTGCCCGCGAAGAACCTCATGCCCGTCGGCGGCGTGCCGCTGGTGGCGCGGGCGGTCCGTGAGTGCCGGGCTTCCAGACTCGTCACGGACGTCGTCGTCTCCACCGACGACCAGGGCATCGCCGCCGCGGCCCGGCAGGCCGGCGCCGAGGTCGTGCTGCGCCCCGCCGCCATCGCCGGTGACACCGCCACCTCCGAGGCGGCCGTGCTGCACGCCATGGACGCCCACGAGGCGCTGCACGGCGCGCCGGTGGACGTGGTCCTGCTCGTGCAGTGCACCAGCCCGTTCATCGTCCGCGAGGACATCGACGCCGTCGTCAAGGCCATCGTCGCCAACGGCGCCGACACCTCCCTGACCGTCGCGCCCTTCCACGGCTTCGTGTGGCGCCACGGCGACGACGACGCGACCGCCGCGGAGTCCGAGCGCGCGGCCACCACCGGCGGCTACGGCGTCAACCACGACAAGACCTTCCGCCCGCGCCGCCAGGACCGCCCCCAGGACTTCCTGGAGACCGGCGCCGCCTACGCGATGGCCGCCGGCGGCTTCCGCGAGCACAAGCACCGCTTCTTCGGCCGCACCGAACTGGTGCGCACCGACCCCGCCCGGGTCCTGGAGATCGACGATCCGCACGACCTGGCCCGCGCCCGCGCGCTGGCGCCGCTGTTCGACGCGGACCGACCCGGCGCACTCCCGACCGTCGACGACATCGACGCGGTCGTACTGGACTTCGACGGCACCCAGACCGATGACCGGGTGCTGATCGATGCCGATGGAAAGGAGTTCGTCTCCGTGCACCGCGGAGACGGCCTCGGCATCGCGGCCCTGCGCAAGAGCGGGCTCAAGATGCTGATCCTGTCCACGGAGCAGAACCCGGTCGTCGCCGCCCGCGCGCGGAAGCTGCAGATTCCCGTGCTGCACGGCATCGACCGCAAGGACCTCGCACTCAAGCAGTGGTGCGAGGAGCAGGGCATCGCGCCTGAGCGCGTGCTCTACGTCGGCAACGACGTCAACGACCTCCCGTGCTTCGCCCTCGTGGGCTGGCCCGTGGCGGTCGCGAGCGCCCACGACGTCGTGCGCGGCGCCGCACGCGCGGTCACCGCCACCCCCGGTGGCGACGGCGCGATCCGAGAGATCGCCAGCTGGATCCTCGGCCCCTCTCTCGACTCCCTCACCAAGTAAGGACATCTCTGCCATGAGCACCTACTCCCGCCTGCGCAACTTCGGTTCACGTGAAGTCGGCCCCGGCAAGCCCGTCTACATCTGCGGCGAGATCGGCATCAACCACAACGGTGAGCTGGAGAACGCCTTCAAGCTCATCGACGCGGCCGCCGAGGCCGGCTGTGACGCCGTCAAGTTCCAGAAGCGCACCCCCGAGATCTGCACCCCGCGCGACCAGTGGGACATCGAGCGCGACACCCCCTGGGGCCGGATGACCTACATCGACTACCGCCACCGTGTGGAGTTCGGTGAGGACGAGTACCGCCAGATCGACGAGTACTGCAAGAGCAAGAACATCGACTGGTTCGCCTCCCCGTGGGACACCGAGGCCGTCGCCTTCCTGGAGAAGTTCGACGTCCCCGCCCACAAGGTCGCCTCCGCCTCCCTCACCGACGACGAGCTGCTGCGCGCCCTGCGTGCGACGGGTCGGGCCGTGATCCTGTCGACCGGCATGTCGACGCCGAAGCAGATCCGCCACGCGGTCGAGGTCCTCGGCTCGGACAACATCCTCATGTGCCACGCCACCTCGACGTACCCCGCGAAGGCCGAGGAGCTCAACCTCCGCGTGATCAACACGCTGGAGAAGGAGTTCCCGAACGTCCCGATCGGCTACTCCGGCCACGAGACGGGCCTGCAGACCACCCTCGCCGCGGTCGCGCTCGGGGCGACCTTCGTCGAGCGTCACATCACCCTGGACCGCGCGATGTGGGGTTCGGACCAGGCCGCCTCGGTCGAGCCGCAGGGCCTGACGCGCCTCGTCCGCGACATCCGCACCATCGAGGCCTCCCTCGGTGACGGCGTCAAGCAGGTCTACGACTCGGAGCTCGGCCCGATGAAGAAGCTGCGCCGCGTCGCCGGTGTGGTCGCCGAGGCGGAGATCGCCGCGGCGGCGGGCGAGCCGGTCTCGGTCTGAGACAGACCTGACAGACCTTGCTGAATCCGGGTCCGAGTGCTCCCAGTGCGGGCGCTCGGACTCGGAGCCGGTTCCAGCGACTTCTGAATACGAGCGCCGCATGAGCGCCTTACGACGGGACGGTCGTACGTCGATGAGCACCCGCGCCGGGAACACCGGCCCCCACACTCTCGCCTTCGTCGAGAGCCCGGTACAGCTCCTGAACGTGCTGGAGTGGGCGCACACCCACCAGCACACCGTCGGTGCGGGACTCACCCTCGTCGTCCTGTCCCCGATCGACCCCATGACCCGCGGCCAGCTGCGCCGGATGGCCGAGCTGGCGCGCGACGACGGCCACGAGGTCCGCTGGGAGGAGGCGCGGGGCGGCGCGGCGGCCCCGTTCCAGACGATCGGCGGCCTCGCGGGCCTGCTCCGCCGTGCCGCCCGGATAGTCCTGGGCGACCCCTTCTCCCGCTACGTACAACTCCTCCTGACCATCACCAAGGCCCGCGACCTGGTCGTGGTCGACGACGGCACGGCCACCATGGAGTTCGTCGCCCAACTCGCCCGCGGCGAACGCCTGGTCCGCTGGCACCGCAAGGGCGGCCGCCCCGGCCCTCGCGACCTGGTCTTCGCGCCGGTGTCGTCGGCGGCCCGCAAGCGCCTCACGCCGAGCGAGCGGCGGACGGTCGAGATCTTCTCGTCCATGCCGATGGAGCAGACCCCGGACGGCGTCACGGTCACCGCCAACACCTTCGCCTGGACCCGCGACCGCTTCGGCCCGCCCCGCATCACCAAGGGCGCGGACATGGTCGGCACGTCGCTGGTCGAGACGGGCGTCGTGGACGGCGACCGCTACCTGGAGGCCGTCAGCTCCCTCGCCAAGACCCACGGCGCCACCCGCTACTTCGCCCACCGCCGCGAGAGCGCGGAGAAGCTGCACCGGCTGGCGGTGGAGACGGGCCTGGAGGTCGTACGGCCGGACCTGCCGCTGGAGCTGATCGCGCGGCGCGGTCCCATCGGCCGGACGATCCTGAGCTTCCCGTCGACGGTCGTGCACACGTTGCCGCTGGCGCTGTCCGGCACGGAGGTGCGGGTCGCGGTGTGTGACATCGACCCGGCGTGGCTGACGGAGAACGCTTCGCCTCGGGCGCAGGGGTTTTTGTCGGGGGTTACGGGGACGGCTCGGGATGTGACCCGGCTGTCGGCCGTTACGGCCGTGTGAGCGTCTTCAGGGCTTCGACGAAGGGGGCGAAGGCCGCGGCCGGGACGGTGAGGGTTCCGTAGGCCGGGGCCTTTGAGTCGCGGATGGCTATGTGGGTGCGGCGGTTTGAGATTTCCACGCAGGCGTTGCCGTCGCCACTGCCGGAGTAGGACGACTTCCGCCAGACGTCGGGGGTGCCCATGTGTTGCCTCACAGCTCTTTCGCCAGCCCGTGGATGAGGTCACGCGACCGCTCGGGTTCGAGCGACACCGCCTCCACTCTACGGAAGAGTGTTCGGAAGACGCCGAGCTGGGCTTCGGAGTCGATGAAGAGCGTGCCGTGAGGGCCGTCACGTACCACGGTGTCCAGCCTCGGAACGGTGCCGCCGGCGTACACCATGTCGGCGGTGACGTCGGCGAATTCGTCAAGCTCGAAGGGGATGACGCGCACAGTGATGTGGTCTGCCTCGGAGAGCTCCAGGATGCGGGCGAGCTGAGCACGCGAGGTGGCGCGACCGCCGACTCTGATGCGCAACGCGGCCTCGTGGACCAGGGCTTCGTACGGGATCGGTTGTGCCTCCCCGATGATGACGCGGCGCTGCATGCGATGGCGGACACGCAACTCCAGTTCACTCTGCGGGAGTTCGGGAACTCGGCGCGAGAAGAGCGCTCGTGCGTAGTCCTCGCTCTGGAGAAGGCCGGGGACGTGCAGGAAGTCGACATCCCAGCGGTAGGTGGCGTGGTGCTCCAGCTCGGAGAGGTCCAGAAACGACGTGGGCAGCAGACCCCGGTACTCCTCCCACCAGCCGCGCGTCCGGTCGGTCGCCATCGCGGTCAGGGCCTCGATGAACTCCTCGTTCGTGCAGGCGTAGTGCGCTGCGAGTCGACGCAGCCGCTGCTCGCTCACGCCTGACGTGCCCAGCTCGATCTGGCTGATCTGGACGGAGTTCACGCCGAGCAGTGCTGCTGCCTCACGGGCACTGAGCCCCGCTGCTTCGCGGAGTCTGCGCAATTCGACCGCCAGCCGCATCTGTCGCGCTGTGGGCTCGCGCTTGGTGCCCATCGACTGCTCCTTGGTTCAACGCGCTTGCAAGCGGGACTCGTTCGGGGGCCAGGTTACGCGATCGGCTTGCCGTTTCTTAAATCTAAGGTCTACCGTCGGTGATGCGACGCACACGCTGCGGAACGCCGGGATCCCCGGAAGCGCACCACTCCGTCCTGCCATGACGGCTGCGGCACTGCCACCGCCCGCTGACCGCACCCCCACTCCACCGAACAGGAGTTGAGCCATGCCCGAAGCCGAGTCCAAGCCCGAGTCCGAGCCCTGGGAGTACTCCCTGTACATCCCGAACGACGTACGCGCCGTCACCGTAAGCCGCCGCACCCTCCGCCTGATCCTCACCATGCACGGCCTGATCAACCTCGTCGACGTCGCCGAACTGCTCGCCACGGAGCTGGTCTCCAACGCCGTACGCCACACGAAGGGGCCCGCCGCCCTGAGGGTGCGCTGGGCGGCGGGCGTACTGCGGATCGGTGCCTGGGATGCGGATCCCGAACCGCCGGAAGCGCCAAGGCCGTTGGATCAGGAGGCGGCTGAGCTGGAGGACGGGCGCGGCCTCGCACTCGTCCGGGCCTGCGCCGACCTGTGGGGGTGGCAGCCGCTGTCCCGGCACGGCAACTGTGGCAAGTACGTGTGGTGCGAACTGGCCACGTAGGTCACGGCCGCTTGCGAGCCAGGACGAACGCCCGTGCGTACTTCTCTGCGTCGACCGGTTCGCGAAGGACACGAGCCTGGAGCTGGAGGTCCGCCTTGGCCAGATGGGCGGCGACCGTGTCCGGGGTGCGCCAGAAGTAGTCGAGCGAGATCTCGTGACCGAAGCGTTCGGCGAGGTGGAGATGTTCCTCGTCGCCGTCGTCGGGCCGGCCGGCCTGGAACGCGAGGAGTACATGACCGCCGGGGACCAGGACGCGGTGGAACTCGGCGAACGTGGCGGCGAGGTGCTCGGTCGGGATGTGGATGATCGAGTAGAGGGCGAGGATTCCGCCGAGCGTGTCGTCCGGGAGGTCGAGGGAGGTCATCGAGCCCACGTGGAACCGGAGTTCGGGGTGTGCACGGCGGGCAAGAGCCACCATCCGCGGCGAGAGGTCGACGCCGAAGACCGGTATGCCGAGGGCGTGGAGGTGGGCGGTGACGGACCCGGGCCCGCTGCCGAGGTCGGCGACGGGCGCGGGGAAGTGGTCGCGGGCGAGGTCGGCGAAGGCGGTCACCAGGGAGCGGTCCAGGGGGTGGCTGTCGGCCGGCCAGTCGGAGAAGGCCTCCGCGTAGGCGGGTGCGATGGCGTCGTACGAGGTACGGGTGGCGGCGAGGAAGTCGGCGTACTCGGTGGTCGCGGGGATCTGGGGGGTCTGGGGGTTCTCGGCGGTCACCCGCCGCACCCTAGTGCGGCGAGTGGAGAGGCGTCCGGGAGTTCACCAGGGGTGTGTCAGGAGTTCCCGGCCGATGGATCTCCGGGGCGCCCTTGCGGGAGATGACCGGCAGGATCCGCCACTTGCGCAGCTCAAACTCTCGGCCACCTGTAACGGCCGGTGCTCGACACCTCACACCCGACGCTCGCCGCTGCCGCTCCTTCGGTACCTTCCACACCTCCTGTTGCACCCGTACGGAGGCCGGTCACATCGTGGAGTAAGGGGCAGATCGACGACAGGAGACAGCCATGGCTCCCCAGCATCGGCGTCTGTCGAGAGTCGCGGCAGCAGCCTGCAGCACCGTGCTTGTGATGGCTGGACTCACGGCCGTCAGCACCCAGCAGGACCCGAACAACGTCGAGGATCTCCCCCCTGAAGAGATCGCGGAAAAAGCGATCGACGCCACCAAGGGCGCGGACTCCCTCCGGATAAAGGGCTCGGGGCGCAGCCACCAGGAGGAGATCCGCATCGATTTCGCCGTGGACAAGGAAGGTGACTGCGCAGGCACGATGGGCATCAACGGTGGAACTGGTCGGCTCATCATCACCGGGGATATCACGTACGTGAACGGTGACGACGCCTTCTGGACCAAGATCGCGGAAGAGGAAGGGGTCGACGCGCAAGAGCTGATCAATTTGCTCGATGGCCGTTGGCTCAAGGTGCCTCCTGGAGCAGAGGGTGCTGGTGATGCGGCCGAGTTCTGCGACATCAATGCCCTGGTCCAGGAGCTCGAGCCGTACGTCAGGGACGGGGTGAGCAAGGGGAGGGAAACCGAGGTCGACGGCAGACCAGCGATCACGTTGACCAAGGAAGAGGACGGGGCCACCACGGATACCTACGTCGCCACGGAGAACAAGCCCTACATCCTCAGGATCGTCACGCAGGGTGGGGACGAGCCCGGCGATCTCACGCTGACCGACTACGGCCAGCCCGTTTCGGCGACCGCCCCATCATCTGAAGACGTCGTCGACGTAGGGCAGCTGGAATAACCGGGCCCTCCCTTCGCAAGCGCGTGAACGACTGGCGCGACGGCAACATGCCCGCAGCCCGGTAAGTCGAAGAGGCCTCCACGCGCCGCCGGGGCCGGCCGTGCGGCGACTGGGCGGACGTTCGGGTGTTCACCCCGGGTCCGCGATCCCGACAGACGAACACAACCGACGGTTCTGTCCGCATCGTGGTATGCGTTGAGGTGTGGATGGCTGGCATCGTCACTCTCCGTCTCCGTCGGTTCCATGATCGACTCGGCGGAAAGGCGGGCGAGTTTACCCACCCAAATCGATACCTACGCGTCGGGCGGCCAGATTTTCTTCCCCAAACGGGTTGAACTTTTGTTGATCGAGGGTCAGTTGGCCACCTCGGCGTCCTACCCTTCAGAGGGTGAACCAACTGATGTCCCCAGAGTCCGAGGCCGATCACCCAGGGGAAGCCGCCCTTCCCGGCACCCTGCCGGAGGCGCTCCGTGCCGAACTCATCGAGTTCCGGCGCGACTTGCACATGCACCCTGAGCTCGGCAACCAGGAGTTCCGTACGACCGCCGCGATCAAGGCCCGCCTGGAGAAGGCCGGCCTGAAGCCCCGCGTGCTCGCCATCGGAACCGGGCTCATCTGCGACATCGGGGAGTGGGACGGCGGGCGGCCCATGCTCGCCCTGCGCGCCGACATCGACGGCCTGCCCATCCCGGACACGAAGAGTGAGTGCCCGTATCGGTCGAAGGTTCCCGACCGGGCACACGCCTGCGGCCACGACGTCCACACGACCGTCGTGCTGGGCGCCGGGCTGGTCCTGGCCGAGCTGCTCAAGCGCGGGCAGCTGCCCCGTCCCGTCCGGCTGGTCTTCCAGCCCGCCGAGGAGGTGCTCCCCGGAGGTGCCGCCGACGTCGTCGAGTGCGGGGTGCTGGAGGGTGTGGGGCGGATGCTCGCCGTGCACTGCGACCCCAAGGTGGACGCGGGGAAGATCGGGCTGCGGGAGGGCGCCATCACGTCCGCCTGCGACCGGCTGGAAATCGCCCTCGACGGGCCCGGCGGGCACACCGCTCGCCCCCACCTGACGACCGACCTCGTCACCGCGGCCGCCCGGGTCGTCACCGACGTACCCGCCATCGTCGCCCGGCGCGCCGACGCCCGCAGCGGGCTCGCCGTGACCTGGGGGCGCGTCGAGTCCGGCCACGCGCCCAACGTCATCCCGCAGCACGCCGAGCTCTCCGGGACCGTGCGCTGCCTCGACCTCGACACCTGGCGGCAGGCGCCCGACCTCGTCGTCGCCGCCATCGACGAGGTCGCCAACCTGCACCGCGCCAAGTCGGAGATCAACTACGTCCGCGGGGTCCCGCCCGTCGTCAACGACCCCGACGCGACGGAGCTCATGCGCGCCGCCATGGCCGCTCGCCGTGGGGCCGACTCCGTCGAGGGGACCGAGCAGAGCCTCGGGGGTGAGGACTTCTCCTGGTACCTGGAGCATGTCCCCGGCGCCATGGCTCGGCTGGGTGTGCGTCTGCCGGGTGATCGGGTCGGCCGGGATCTGCACCAGGGTGACTTCGACGTCGATGAGTCCGCCATCACGGTGGGGGTGGAGCTGTTCACGGCGGCTGCGCTTCTCGACTCCGCGGGTTAGGCGGGGTGGCGCGCCTTCGCCGTAGGGGGTGCGGTCGTGTGGCGGCTGCGGGGCCGTCGTGGCTGGTCGCGCCCGCGCGGCGGAGCCGCATGTCAATACCGCCCCGCGCCCCTGAGGGACGCTGCCCTGCGCGGCGTTGAGTGTGATCGCCGACCGGACCCTCCTGTCCGCTTGCGGCCAACGCACAGCCGGGAGAGTCTTGGCCCATGGCGGGCCGTCCTGAGCGCCATCGCAGCGGAGGCACCTCCGGTGCAGTCGTCCCATGCGTGCCTTTCGATCCGATGGTTCACAAGGACGTAACCGGCCATCGGCACGAATGGATAACGGCACGGCGAAACCCCGTTCCCAGGAGTGTCTACGCGCGTTAATGTGCGCCGAACTCAGCACCCACTGCGGGGCTTGGAGAATGGGGACTTCACGATGCGTCGGATTTCCAAACTGACCCGTGTCGCGGTGGGGGTCGCGTCGATCGCGCTCGCTGCCACGGCGTGTGGCGGTACCAGCAGTGACAGCGGCAGCGACAGCGACGCCAGCGGCGACACCAAGGGTCTCGCCATCGCGTACGACATCGGCGGCAAGGGCGACCAGTCCTTCAACGACGCCGCGTACGCGGGACTCCAGAAGGCCCAGAAGGAGTTCGGCTACAAGACCGCCGACATCGAGCCCACCGAGGGCGAGACGGACGCCGACAAGGAGCAGCGCCTCGCCTCCCTGGCGAAGCAGGGCTACAACCCGGTGATCGGCGTCGGCTTCGCCTACGGTCCCGCGATGGAGGCCGTGGCCAAGAAGTACCCGAAGACCACCTTCGGCATCGTCGACTCGGTGGTCGAGGGCGACAACGTCGCCTCCCTCGTCTTCGCCGAGGAGCAGGCCTCGTACCTGGCCGGCGTCGCCGCGGCCAAGGCCACCAAGACGAACACGGTCGGCTTCGTGGGCGGCGTGGACATCCCGCTGATCCACAAGTTCGAGGCTGGTTACAAGCAGGGCGTCCAGGACACCAGCGGCGGCAAGGTCAAGGTCGTCTCGCAGTACCTGACCCAGACCGCCGAGGAGGGCGGCTTCTCCAGCCCCGACAAGGGCAAGGCCGCCGCCGAGGGCCAGATCGAGAAGAAGGCCGACGTCGTCTACCAGGCGGCCGGTCTGTCCGGCCAGGGCGTCATCGAGGCCGCCGCGAAGGCCAAGGTCTGGGCGATCGGCGTCGACTCCGACCAGTACCAGCAGGCGGCTCTCGCCAACTACAAGAGCTACATCCTCACCTCCGCCCTCAAGGACGTCGGCGGCGCGGTCTACGCGCTGGCCAAGTCCGTCGAGGACGACAAGCCGCTGACCGGCACCCAGACCTTCGACCTGAAGGTCAACGGCGTCGGCCTGTCCGAGTCCAACCCGGAGTTCGCCAAGATCGCGGGTCTCTCCGACGCCGTGGCGAAGGCCAAGGCGGGCATCATCGACGGCTCCATCAAGGTCAAGACCGAGTAGTAGCGGTCGTACACACACAGAGCGGGCGGGCATCCGGGGGGTGCCCGCCCGCTTCGTCGTACCCGGACATCCGTGGACGTTGGTCAAGGCCTCGCGTGGACTTGGCCACGGGCGGATAACAAGGTGGACAGAAGGGGTTTTCAGGCAGGTCTACGCGCGTTAATCTGCGGCGAAAGCCCAGCGCCGTAGCTGTGAACCTGTATCTGTGAAGCAGTACCTGTGAAGCAGTACCCGTCCCGGCGCTCGTACGACAGGAGCATCGACACATGCGCCGGATTTCCCGGATCACGGTCGCAGGCGCAGCGACCGCCTCTCTGGCCCTCGCGCTCTCCGCCTGCGGCGGCACCTCGACCTCGGCCTCGTCCGAGTCGAAGGACGCCAACAAGGGGCTCGCCATCGCGTACGACGTCGGCGGCAAGGGCGACCAGTCCTTCAACGACGCCGCGTACGCGGGTCTGGAGCAGGCGAAGAAGGAGTTCGGGTACGACACCCAGGACGTCGAGCCCACCGAGGGCGAGACGGACGCCGACAAGGAGCAGCGACTGGTGTCGCTGGCCAAGCAGGGCTACAACCCGGTCATCGGTGTCGGCTACGCGTACGCCGCCGCCGTGAAGGGTGCCGCGGAGAAGTTCCCCGACACCACCTTCGGCATCGTGGACGACTCCACGGTCGAGTCGAAGAACGTGGCCGACCTGGTCTTCTCCGAGGAGCAGGCGTCCTACCTCGCCGGTGTCGCCGCCGCCAAGAGCACCAAGACGAACACGGTCGGCTTCGTGGGCGGCGTGGACATCCCGCTGATCCACAAGTTCCAGGCCGGCTTCGAGCAGGGCGTCAAGGACACCGACTCGAAGGTCAAGGTCCTCTCCCAGTACCTCACGCAGACCGCGGAGGAGGGCGGCTTCTCCAGCCCGGACAAGGGCAAGTCGGCCGCCGAGGGCCAGATCGAGAAGAAGGCCGACGTCGTCTACGCGGCCGCCGGTCTGTCCGGCCAGGGTGTCATCGAGGCCGCCGCCGCCAACAAGGTGTGGGCGATCGGTGTCGACTCGGACCAGTACAAGCAGGCAGCCCTCGCCAAGTACAAGGACTCCATCCTGACCTCGGCGATGAAGGACGTCGCCAAGGCGGTGTACAACCTGGCGCAGTCGGTCGAGGGCGGTAAGCCGGAGACCGGTATCGTTCGTGGCGATCTGAAGACCGGCGAGGTGAGCCTGTCGAACTCCAACCCGAAGTTCGCGGACAACACCGAGCTGCAGGACGCCATCAAGACGGCCAAGGAGAAGATCATCAGCGGCGAGATCAAGGTCAAGTCCAGCTGATTGCAGCGGGAGGTGTCTCATGGATCAGGTCGGCTACGGGTGACGGCTCGCTTGTAGCCAACCCGAGCGGGGTCTGGTGCGCAGATGTGCGTGCCAGGGCCCGCGACGCCGACAGGATCCATGAGACACCTCCCAAAACCCTGAGCAGCGGTAACCCCGGGGTTACGTCCGCTCAACGGGGTACGGGGAGGCTTTCCAAGGGCTTTCCCCGTACCCCGTTGTCCGCGGTGCGTCGGCCCCTTTCAGGCCATAGGGGCGCTACGCGCGTAGACGACCCCCGTCCCCAGGAGAGTGCGCCATCAACGCGTCCAGCAGCCCTCCGGCCGGAGCGGCGGTCAACGGTCAGGTGACCGCCGTCCAGCTCGCCGGGATCACCAAGCGGTTCCCGGGCGTCGTGGCCAACCACGACATCCACCTCACCGTCCGCAAGGGCACCGTCCACGCCCTCGTCGGCGAGAACGGCGCCGGCAAGTCGACGTTGATGAAGATCCTCTACGGCATGCAGAAGCCGGACGAGGGCACCATCGCGATCGACGGCGAGCAGGTGAGCTTCTCCTCGCCGGCCGACGCCATCGTGCGCGGCATCGGCATGGTGCACCAGCACTTCATGCTCGCCGACAACCTCACCGTCCTGGAGAACGTCGTCCTGGGCAGCGAGAAGCTGTACGGCATCGGCGCCAAGGCCCGCCGCAAGATCAAGGAGATCTCCGAGCGCTACGGCCTCGGCGTGCAGCCCGACCGCCTCGTCGAGGAGCTCGGTGTCGCCGCCCGCCAGCGCGTGGAGATCCTCAAGGTCCTCTACCGCGGCGCCACCACGCTGATCCTCGACGAGCCGACGGCCGTCCTGGTGCCGCAGGAGGTCGACGCGCTCTTCGACAACCTGCGCGAGCTGAAGGCCGAGGGCCTGTCGGTCATCTTCATCTCCCACAAGCTGGGCGAGGTGCTGTCCGTCGCCGACGAGATCACCGTCATCCGCCGTGGTACGACCGTCGGTACCGCCGTTCCCGCCGAGACCACCCCGCGTCAGCTCGCCGAGATGATGGTCGGCAGCGAGCTGCCCACGCCGGAGACGGCCGAGTCCACGGTCACCGACCGCCCGGTCATCACCGTCGACAAGCTGCGCCTGGAGGCGGCCGGCGGCAAGGCCCTGCTGGACGACATCACCTTCACCATCCACGCGGGCGAGGTCCTGGGCATCGCCGGCGTCGAGGGCAACGGCCAGACCGAGCTGGTCGACGCGCTCATCGGCCTCAAGCACGCCGACTCCGGCACGATCACGATGATCGACGAGGAGATCACCGGCTGGACCACCCGCAAGCGCCGCGAGCAGGGCGTCGGCTACATCCCCGAGGACCGCCACCGCCACGGCCTGCTCCTGGAGGCCCCCCTCTGGGAGAACCGCATCCTCGGCCACGTCACCGAGAAGCCCCTCGCCAAGGGCGTATGGCTCGACCCGAAGGCCGCGCAGGCGGACACGCGCCGCATCGTCGAGGCGTACGACGTCCGCACCCCCGGCATCGACGTCACCGCCGCCTCCCTGTCCGGCGGCAACCAGCAGAAGCTGATCGTCGGCCGCGAGATGAGCCACAAGCCGCGCTTCCTCATCGCCGCGCACCCCACCCGCGGTGTGGACGTCGGCGCGCAGGCCGCGATCTGGGACCACATCCGCGAGGCCCGCCGCGAGGGCCTGGCCGTGCTGCTGATCTCCGCCGACCTGGACGAGCTGATCGGCCTGTCCGACACCCTCCGCGTGATCTACAACGGCAAGCTGGTCGCCGACGCCGACCCGGCCACCATCACGCCGGAGGAGCTCGGCTCGGCCATGACCGGTGCCGCGACCGGCCACCTGGAACACGACGAGAGTGCCGAGCCCGGCGCAGACACCCCCGAGATCCGTAAGTCTCCCGAGGCTCCGGAAGACGAGGCCCGCTGATGAAGAAGTTCGACAAGGAGCGCGTGCTCCTCGCGGTGGCCGGACCGGTCATCGCGCTCGCCGTGGCCTTCGTGCTCAGCGCGATCGTGCTGATCGCCTCGGGCAAGAGCCCGATCGAGCCGTACACCCTGATGTTCGAGCAGGCCTCGTTCTCCGACATCCAGGTCCTGATCATCAACCAGGCCTCGATGTACTACATCGCGGCCCTCGCGGTGGCCATCGGCTTCCGGATGAACCTGTTCAACATCGGTGTCGACGGCCAGTACCAGCTCGCCGCCATGATGGCCGCCATCGTCGGCGCCCACGCGAACCTGCCGGCGGCTCTGCAGATCCCGCTGCTGATCCTCACCGCGGTCTGCACCGGCGCCTTCTGGTCCGGCATCGCCGGTGTCCTCAAGGTCACCCGCGGTGTCAGCGAGGTCGTCGCCACGATCATGCTGAACGCGATCGCCACGTCGGTCATCGCCTACCTGTGGCTGCCGAACGTCTTCGGCGTCAAGGTCGGCAACAACAACACCACCGGCGAGATGCACGAGTCCGGCTGGGTCCCCGGCATCGACATGGGCGACGCGGGCGAGATCTACGGCCTGGTCTTCCTCGCCGTGCTGCTCGGTATCGCCTACTGGGTCGTCCTCAACCGCACCCGCTTCGGCTTCGACCTGCGCGCCTCCGGCGCCTCGGAGTCGGCCGCCGCGGCCAGCGGTGTCGACCCCAAGCGCATGGTGCTCACCGCCATGCTGCTCTCCGGCGGCATCGCGGGCCTCGCCGGTCTGCCGATCCTGCTCGGCGACACCCACACGTACAGCCTGAACTTCCCCACCGGCATCGGCTTCCTCGGTATCGGCATCGCCCTGCTCGGCCGTAACAGCCCGGTCGGCATCGCGTTTGCCGCCCTGCTGTGGGCCTGGCTCGACAAGGCGTCGCCCGAGCTGGACTTCCACGACTACGACAAGGAGATCGCGGTCATCATGCAGGGCCTGATCGTGCTCTCCGTCGTCGTCTCCTACGAGGCCGTACGCGAGTGGGGCCTGCGCCGCCAGCAGCGCCGGGTCGGCGCGGAACTCGCCGCCGGCCACGTGCTCGGCGCCGACAACAACACGAAGGAGGTGGCTGGCCGATGACCACCGCCACCGACGTCAACCAGCCCACGCTGCAGCCCGCCGCGCCGACCGGGCGCCGCCTGTCGTGGCCCGTCCTGCTGCTGGTCATCGCCGGCGCCCTGGCGCTGACCTCGATCGTCCGCATCATCACAGGCGCCGACGGCATCACCAACGTCAGCCAGATGTCCACCGCCCTCCAGCTCGCCGTGCCGATCGGCCTCGCCGGTCTCGGCGGTCTGTGGGCCGAGCGCGCGGGCGTCGTCAACATCGGCCTCGAAGGCATGATGATCCTCGGCACCTGGTTCGGCGCCTGGGCCGGCTTCCAGTGGGGCCCGTGGACCGGTGTCCTGGTCGGCATCCTCGGCGGCGCGCTCGGCGGTCTGCTGCACGCCTTCGTCACCGTCACCTTCAACGTGAACCACATCGTCTCCGGTGTGGCGATCAACATCCTCGCCCTCGGCGCCACCCGCTACCTCGCGCCCCTCGCCTTCGAGGGCCACGCGGGCGGCTCCGCCAAGCAGTCCCCGGCGGTGGAGTCCCTCGGCAACTTCACGGTGCCGGGCCTGTCCGACGGGCTCAGGGACCTCAACAACCAGGGCTGGTTCTTCATCTCGGACATCGCCGGCCTCCTCGGCGGCCTGGTCACCAACGTGTCCTGGCTGACCGTGATCGCCGTGGCGCTGATCCCCGCCACCTGGTGGATCCTGTGGCGCACCGCCTTCGGTCTGCGCCTGCGCTCCTGCGGTGAGAACCCGGTCGCGGCCGAGTCCCTCGGCGTGAACGTCTACAAGTACAAGTACATCGCCGTGGTCATCTCCGGCGGCCTGGCGGGCCTCGGTGGCGTGTTCCTCTCCATCGTGGCCAACCCCTTCTATCTGGAGGGCCAGGTCAGCGGCCGCGGTTACATCGGTCTCGCCGCGATGATCTTCGGTAACTGGATGCCGGGCGGTCTCGCCCTCGGCGCCGGCCTGTTCGGCTACACCGACAGCCTCAACCTGCGCGGCGGCTCGCAGAACGTCCACGCACTGCTGCTGCTCGGTGCGCTCCTGCTGATCATCGGCGCCATCTGGCTCGTGATCACCAAGAAGTACGCCTCGTCGATGATCACCGCCGTCATCGGCGCCCTGGTCTTCGCCTGGTACGCCACCACCAACGAGGTCCCGAACCAGGTCGTCTCCGCCACGCCGTACGTCATCACGCTCATCGTCCTCACCCTGTCCGCGCAACGCCTGCGGATGCCCAAGGCGGACGGCCTGCCGTACCGGAAGGGCCAGGGCAAGTGACCCCGGCCGCCTCCCACGACGTCGACTGGGACAAGCTGCGCGCGGCGGCCCGGGACGCCATGTCCCGCGCCTACGCCCCGTACTCCGGCTACCCGGTCGGCGTCGCGGCCCTGGTCGACGACGGCCGTACGATCACCGGCTGCAACGTCGAGAACGCGTCGTACGGTCTCGCCCTGTGCGCCGAGTGCGGGCTGGTCTCGGAGCTGCAGAACTCGGGGGGCGGCAGGCTGACGCACTTCACCTGCGTCGACGGCAAGGGCGACGTCCTTGTCCCGTGCGGACGCTGCCGTCAGCTGCTGTACGAGTTCGGCGGCTCGGATCTGCTGCTGGAGACCCCGGCGGGGATCCTGCCGCTCTCGCAGATGCTGCCCCAGGCCTTCGGGCCGGGCCACCTCAGCAAGTAACTCCCGTGCGGCCCTTCCGAGTTGCTCCCGCGAGCCGCTCGGAGGGGCCGCGCCGTTTCAAGAATGTTCGGCCGGAAGGAAAGACGTGGCCATGGACGTAATCTCTGTCATCCGCACCAAGCGGGACCGCGGTGAGCTCAGCGACGAGCAGATCGACTGGGTCATCGACGCGTACACCCGCGGGGAGGTCGCCGACGAGCAGATGTCCGCGCTCGCCATGGCGATCCTGCTCAACGGCATGAACCGCCGCGAGATCGCCCGCTGGACCGCCGCGATGATCGCCTCCGGCGAGCGCATGGACTTCTCGTCCCTGTCCCGCCCGACGGCCGACAAGCACTCCACGGGCGGCGTCGGCGACAAGATCACCCTCCCGCTGGCGCCCCTGGTCGCGGCCTGCGGCGCGGCCGTCCCCCAGCTGTCCGGCCGGGGCCTCGGCCACACGGGCGGCACGCTGGACAAGCTGGAGTCGATCCCGGGCTGGCGCGCGCTCCTGTCGAACGAGGAGATGCTCTCCGTGCTGGACGGCACCGGCGCGGTGATCTGCGCGGCGGGCGACGGACTGGCCCCCGCGGACAAGAAGCTGTACGCGCTCCGGGACGTGACCGGCACGGTCGAGGCGATCCCCCTGATCGCCTCCTCGATCATGTCGAAGAAGATCGCGGAGGGCACCGGCTCCCTGGTCCTGGACGTGAAGGTCGGCACGGGCGCCTTCATGAAGACGATCGAGGACGCGCGTGAGCTGGCGTCCACGATGGTGGGCCTCGGCACCGACCACGGCGTGAAGACGGTCGCGCTCCTCACGGACATGTCCACCCCGCTCGGCCTCACCGCGGGCAACGCCCTGGAGGTCCGCGAGTCGGTGGAGGTCCTGGCGGGCGGCGGCCCCGCGGACGTCGTGGAGCTGACCATCGCCCTGGCCCGCGAAATGCTGGACGCCGCCGGAGTGAAGGACGCCGACCCCGCGAAGGCCCTGGCCGACGGCTCGGCGATGGACGTCTGGCGGCGCATGATCGCGGCCCAGGGCGGCGACCCGGACGCGGAGCTGCCGGTGGCCCGCGAGCAGCACGTCATCAAGGCCCCGTCCTCCGGCGTCCTCACCCGCCTCGACGCCTACGACATCGGCGTCGGCGCCTGGCGTCTGGGCGCCGGGCGCGCCCGCAAGGAGGACCCGGTGCAGGCGGGCGCGGGCATCGAACTGCACGCCAAGCCCGGCGACACGGTCACCGAGGGCCAGCCCCTGCTGACCCTGCACACGGACACGCCGGAGCGGTTCGAGTACGCGCTGCAGGCGGTGGAGGGTTCCTACGACATCGCGGCGGCGGGCACGGAATTCACGGCCTCGCCGGTGGTGCTGGAGCGCATCGCCTGAGGCGAGTCGGTGCGTATCGCCCGAGGCGAGTGAACGTGCGACGGGCCGGGGCCTTCGGGTCCCGGCCCGTCGTGCTTGCCCGGCTCCGGCCCGGCTCAGCCCAGGAGCGCGGCGATGACCACCAAAACCGGCACCGAAATCACCGTCGACAGCAGGATCGAGTCCCGCGCCAGCCGTTCGCCGACGCGGTAACTGGACGCGTAGGTGAACAGGTTCTGCGCGGCGGGCAGGGCCGACGTCACCACCACGTCCAGCAGTTGAGCGCCCCGCAGCCCGAACACCCCCACCGCCAGTGCCCACGCCACCGCCGGCTGGCCCACCGACTTCAGCGCGACCGAGAGAAACACCGGATGCCGGTCCGGGCCCCGGCCCGGCATCGTGCTGCCGCACAGGGAGATGCCGAAGGCCAGCAGGACCGCCGGGACCGACATCCCGCCGATCAGGGTCAGCGGGTCCAGGACGGGCGCCGGGACCTTCACCCCCGCCGCCGACACCGCGACGCCCGCCAGTGAGCCGACCGCGATCGGGTTGCGCAACGGTGTCAGGAGCCGACGCCACAGCGGGCCCTTCGCGCCCTTGCCGGACAGGTCGAGGACGGTCAGGGCGATGGGGGTCACGCCGACCAGCTGGAAGAGCAGGACCGGCGCCACGAGCGAGGCGTCGCCCAGGACGTACACCGCGATGGGGATGCCGAGGTTGCCGGAGTTGACGTAGCTGGAGCACAGGGCGCCGATCGTCGTACGGCCCACGCCCCAGCCCCGTATGACGCCGACCGCGACGAAGACTCCGGCCACGGCGGCCGTGCTCAGCGCCGTGACCAGCAGTCGGCTGGAGAAGATCACCGAGAGGTCGGTCTGCGCGAGCGTGGTGAACAGCAGGGCCGGGGACGCCACGTGGAAGGCCAGCTTGGTGAGGACCTCACGGCCCTGGTCGCCGAGGTAACCGCGCCGGCCGATCACATAGCCCACCCCGATGACGACCGCGATCACCGCGAACCCGGTCAACACCCCCTGCACGGCACCTCCTTGGCAGGGATGGAGACGCAGGGTATTCGGGGACGCGCTGATACGTGGGACATGCAGCTAACCCTCCGGGGAAGGAGGGGAGCGGGTCAACGTGATCTCGGTCGGCGGACACCGCACGGGCCGTGAGCAGCGGAAATCGCCGACCGGCGCCCGGCCCGATGAGTTCTGTCCCCCCGCCCGGTCTACCGATCGTGGACGCCATGACACCCGCTGTACTCGTACTGGCCGGCCCCGTCACCCGCGACGAGGTTGCGGGACTGTGTGACCAGGTGCAAGGGCGGCTTGAGGCCAGTGGGGTGGGGGTGCTGGTGTGCGATGTCGGTGGGCTCGGGCCGCCGGGGCTCGGCGTCGTGGATCTGCTGGCGCGTCTGCAGCTGGCCGCGCGGCGGGCCGGAGGGCGCATCCGGCTGCGGGACGCGGACCCCGCGCTACACGCCCTCCTCGACCTTGTCGGGCTCCGCTTCGAGGCGGAGGGGCAGCCCGAACAGCGGGAACCAGCGCTGGGTGTCGAGGAAGCAGTGGAACCCGGTGATCCGCCCGTCTGAGAGCTCCAGGACCTGGACCGCCCAGGGGATGAAGCCGCCCTTCTCCGGATCCGGTTTGTACTGCGCGAACCCCGGCAGCCCGTTGACCCGGACGGGCACCAGACGCGAGCCCGCGCACGGGGCGCCGAGCGTCGTCATGAAGCCGGTGATGTCCCCGACGCCGGTCAGCCACAGGTCGAACGGCGGCATCGTCATGATGGCGTCCTCGTGCAGCAGGGCCGTGAGCGTCGTCATGTCGTAGCCCTCGAAGGCCGCGACATACCGCTCCAGGAGCTTTTGCTGCTCCTCGTCCAGCGGGTCGGAGACGGTCGCCTCGGCTCCCGGCTGCTCCCGCTCGGCGAGCGTCGCGCGGGCCCGCTGCAGCGCGCTGTTGACCGACGCGACCGTGGTGCCGAGCAGCTCGGCGACCTCGCTCGCCTTCCAGGCCAGCACCTCGCGCAGGATCAGCACCGCCCGCTGCTTGGGCGGCAGTTGCTGCAGGGCGGCCATGAAGGCGAGCCGCACCGACTCCTTGGCGACGGCCGCCTCGGCCGGGTCGTCGGTCGTGGGCAGCACCCGGCTGTCCGGCATGGGCTCCAGCCAGGTGTTGTCCGGCCGGGGCGAGAGCGCCGCCTGGGCGAGCGGTGTCGACTCCGTCAGGTCCATCGGCCGGGCCCGCTTGTTGCCGGCGGTCAGCATGTCCAGGCACACGTTCGTCGCGATGCGGTACAGCCACGACCGGAGGCTGGAGCGGCCCTCGAACTTGTCGTAACTCCGCCACGCGCGGACCATCGTGTCCTGCACCGCGTCCTCGGCCTCGAAGGACGAGCCGAGCATGCGGTAGCAGTACCCGGTCAGTTCGACGCGGTGTTTCTCCAGTCTGACGTCCAGGTCCGTTGTCGTCGTCGCCGTGCCGTCGCTCATCGTCCACCCACCCCTGTGGCCGTAACCCGTGGTGCGCCTCGTCGCGCCCACCCTTCGGAAGCTACCGCAGCCCACTGACAATGGCCCCCGGAGTGGACAAAGGCGCAGGTCGAATGCCCTGCCGACGACACGCCGCCGGGGCGCACCCCTGGTGGGAGTGCGCCCCGGCGATGTGGTTCTCCGGTAGGGCGGGCTCAGCCGAGCGGAACGCCGTTCACCGGCAGGCCCTGGAGGGGCAGACCCTGGGTGGGCAGAGCCGTGGTCAGGCCCTGCACCGGCAGACCGCCGAGCAGCCCGGCGACACCGGTCGGGGCACCCGCCAGCGCCTCCTGGGCAGCCGGCTGCGCGGCGGCCACGCCGGTGGTGGCCGCCTCCTGGCCCTGGGCCAGCCCCGAGGTGGCGGCCGGGGTGGCCTGGGCCGCGAGGTTCTCGGCCGGCAGCGTCTGGGCAACGCCCAGCGCCGTGCCCACGGCGTCCGGGGCGGCCGGCGCGGCGTTCGCGGCGCCGGCACCGGCGGCGGCGAAGGCGGCACCGAGAGCGGCGACACCGAGGGTCTTGGCAGCAGACTGCTTCATGAAATGCGTCCTCGAAATTCGTTACGGGGTTGTGAGCGGTTCTCGACCGTAAACACGCCCCGCATGCCACCGCAAACATCGAAATGAGGACGGATTGTGAATGGCGTTCGCATGCCGTGCACGGGAAGGGTCGCCGGTCACTCGCCTTCGGTGGCAGAGTCGCTGGTAGACGTGGTCTGCCGGAACAGCCACTCGGACTTCAGTTCGGCATATCCGGGCTTGATCACGTCATTGATCATGGCGAGGCGTTCATCGAAAGGAATGAACGATGATTTCATCGCATTGACGGAGAACCACTGCATGTCATCGAGCGTGTAACCGAATGCATCGACAAGATGCTCGAATTCCCGGCTCATGCTGGTGTGGGACATCAGGCGGTTGTCGGTGTTCACGGTGGCGCGGAAGTGCAGGCGGCGCAGCAGGCCGATGGGGTGGGCGGCGTAGGAGTCGGCGGCGCCCGTCTGGAGGTTGGAGCTCGGGCACAGCTCCAGCGGGATGCGCTTGTCCCGTACGTAGGAGGCGAGCCGGCCGAGCTTCACCGAGCCGTCGGCGTGCACCTGGATGTCGTCGATGATGCGCACCCCGTGTCCGAGCCGGTCGGCGCCGCACCACTGCAGGGCCTGCCAGATGGACGGCAGGCCGAAGGCCTCGCCCGCGTGGATGGTGAAGTGGTTGTTCTCGCGCTTGAGGTACTCGAAGGCGTCGAGATGCCGGGTGGGCGGGTGGCCGGCCTCGGCGCCCGCGATGTCGAAGCCGACGACGCCCAGGTCGCGGTAGCGGTTGGCGAGTTCGGCGATCTCCAGTGAGCGGGCGGCGTGCCGCATGGCGGTGAGCAGGGCTCCCACGCGGATGCGGTGGCCGTTCTCCCGCGCGATCCGCTCGCCCTCCCGGAAGCCCTCGTTGACGGCCTCGACGACCTCTTCGAGGCTGAGTCCGCCTTCCAGGTGCTGTTCGGGCGCGTACCGCACCTCGGCGTAGACGACGCCGTCCTCGGCGAGGTCCTCGGCGCACTCCCGCGCCACCCGGACGAGGGATTCGCGGGTCTGCATCACGCCGACCGTGTGGGAGAAGGTCTCCAGATACCGCTCCAGTGAGCCGGAGTCGGCGGCGGCGTGGAACCAGACGCCGAGTTTGGCCGGGTCGGTCTCGGGGAGCTGGGTGTAGCCCGACTCGCGGGCGAGCTCGACGATCGTGCCGGGGCGGAGCCCGCCGTCGAGGTGGTCGTGCAGCAGAACCTTCGGCGCCCGGCGGATCTGGTCCGAGCTCGGGGTGGTCGCCTTCTGGGCAGTCTCGCTCGTCATTTTCGCACTGTAACGCCTACGCGCGTAGAGGGAGCGTTTCATCGCCCGTCCGGTTTTGCGCTTTACGCATCCGTCGATACGTAACGGTGACCCCACAGACGGGTCGCGTACACCCGCACTTCTGACACTGTTCTGTCATGGCACAACAAGCGACGCCGGTTCGCAGGGCCCGGCTGGGCAGGGCGATCGGGCCGGAGCCGACAGCGGTGAGCGGGGTGGTGCTCCTGCTTCCCGGTGGTGACGAAGTCTCACATCGCAGACCGGCGACGTTGTTGGCGACCTCGTACGTACGGTCGTTGGGGCGCCGTCTGGCGCGGGCGGGGCGCGGGGAGGGGCTCGCCGCGCATGTCGTCCACTACCGCTTCCGCGGGTGGAACGGCAGCGCCGCGAACCAGGCCAGCGACGCGTTGTGGGCCGCGGACGAGGTCGTACGGCGCTATGGGGACGTCCCGGTGTGTCTCGCCGGCGTGGACATGGGCGGACGGGCGGCCCTGCACGCGGCGGGTCATGAGGCCGTCAACTCCGTGCTCGCGGTGGCACCTTGGCTGCCGGAGGAGGATGTGGCGGCCTCGCCCGAACCGGTGAAGCAGCTCGGCGGGCGGCGGGTGCTGATCGTGCACGGCACGAATGACGAGCGGACCGATCCCGAGTTGTCGTTCCGGCTGGCGGCGCGGGCGAAGAAGGCGAATCGGGATGTGTGCCGGTTCGAAGTGCATGCCGATGGACATGGGTTGCATCAGTACCGGGATGAAGTCCTCGCGCTGGCCGAGGACTTCGTCATGGGGGTGTTGTTCGGGAAGGGGTTTTCCCGGCCGGTCGCCGATGCGTTTGCGGCTCCGCCTCCTTTGGGGCTTCGGATGCCGTTGGCCTCCGGCTTCGGGCGGAGACGGTAGCGCCGTTGGGGTTGAGATCGTCTTCGGGGTGCGGGTTGTGTGTGGTTGCTCGCGCAGTTCCCCGCGCCCCTTGGGGCGTTGCCCTCAGGTGGGCAACAGGTTGCCCCTTCTTGAGAGCAGGAACTTCTTGAAGGCTGCCACTGGCGGGGTGTCCGGGCGGTCCGCCAGCCAGGCCACGCCGATTTCGCGGGCCGCTCGTGGGGCCGTGACCGTCAGTTCCGCCACTCCCGGGCGGGGTACCGCCGGTGGAGGGAGGAGGGCGACCCCCAAGCCCGCCGCCACCAGGCCCCTCAGGGTTTCCGCCTCCTCGCCCTCGAAGGCGATACGGGGCCTGAAGCCCGCCTCCTTGCACAGGTCGTCGGTGATGCGGCGGAGGCCGTAGCCGGGCTCAAGGGTCACGAAGATCTCGTCCGCCGCCTCGGCCAGGCGGATGCGTTTGCGGGTGGCCAGGTTGTGGTCGGCGGGGACGACCAGGCGGAGTTTTTGTTCGTCGAGGCGGCGGGCCACCAGGTCGGGGGCGTCCGGCACCGGGGAGGTCAGGCACAGGTCTAGTTCGCCGGCCCGCAGTCGCTCGATCATCGCCTCGCCGTAGTTCTGGACGAGGCTGAAGCGGATGCGCGGGTGGTTGGCGCGGAACGCGTGCAGGAGGCCGGGGACGGTTTCCGCGCCCATGGTGTGGAGGAAGCCGAAGGCGACCTTGCCGGTGGCCGGGTCGGCGTCGGCGCGGACCTCGTCGGCGGCGCGCCGGATCTCGGCGAGGGCGCGTTCGGCCGAGGCGAGGAAGGTGCGGCCGGCGGGGGTCAGGGAGACCGTACGGCTGTGACGGGTGAACAGGTCGACGCCCAGGTCCTGTTCCAGGCGCACCATGGCACGGGACAGCGTGGACTGCGGGACCTGCATCTCCTGGGCGGCCCGGGTGACGTGCTCGGTGCGGGCGACGCCGGCGAAGTACGCGAGGCGGGGCGCCAGCAACATCGTCATGTCTTCTGTGTCACTGGATGGTGACAGTCGAGCCTGTGAGCTGGGTTGATGCGTCATGGGAACGATTATGGCGAATCCATGCATTGGACGGATGAGTATGCGTGTACGTAGCTTCGAAGCATGTCTCCCGCCAGTACCGGGGCGTCCACCATCGTGGGCGCCGCACCCGCTGTCCCTGTCGTCGACTCCCGTATGGCCCCGGGCGGCCCCGGCTACCGCCGGATGAGCTTCGCCCTCTTCCTCGCCGGTGTCGCGACCTTCGCCCTTCTGTACTCCACGCAGGCCCTTCTGCCGCTGATCTCCGGTGACTTCGGGGTGGCGGCGAGCGAGGCGAGCTGGACGGTGGCGGCGGCGACGGGCGGTCTGGCGCTGTTCGTGCTGCCCATGAGCGCGCTGTCGGAGCGCTACGGACGCCGCTCGGTCATGACGGCGTCCCTGGCGGTCGCGGTGGTGGTCGGACTCCTCGTCCCCTTCGCGCCGAACCTGACCGCCCTGGTCCTGCTGCGGGCGGTGCAGGGCGCCGCGCTGGCCGGGCTGCCGGCCTCGGCCACGGCGTATCTCGCCGAGGAGGTCCGGCCGAAGGCGCTGGTCACGGCGATCGGGCTGTTCGTCGCGGGCAACAGCGTCGGCGGCATGAGCGGGCGCGTGATCACCGGCTGGGTCGCCCAGGAATGGGGCTGGCGCGTCGCGCTCGGCGTGATCGGCGTGATCGCGGTGGCGTGCGCGGTCGCCTTCCGGCTGCTGCTTCCGGCGCCGCGCCACTTCAAGCCGGGCTCGCTGCGGCCTCGGGTGCTGATCCGGACGGTGCGTGACCACCTGTCCAACCCGCTGCTCTGCCGGCTGTACGCGATCGGCGCGCTGTTCATGACCGTCTTCGGCGGGGTGTACACGGTGATCGGCTACCGCCTGACGGAGGCGCCGTTCTCGCTGCCCCAGGGCGTCATCGGCTCGATCTTCCTGGTGTACCTGGTCGGCACGGTGTCGGCGTCGACGGCGGGACGGCTGGTGGGCCGCCTTGGCCGCCGAGGCGCGCTGTACGCCGGGGGCGCGACCACGGCCGTGGGTCTGCTGCTGTCCCTCGCGGGCTCGCTGCCGCTGGTCCTGCTGGGCCTGGTCCTGATCACCGGTGGCTTCTTCGCGGGCCACGCGGTGGCGTCCTCGGCGGTCAGCAAGACGGCCACGAGCGGGCGCGCCCAGGCCTCGGCGCTGTACCAGTCCGCCTACTACATCGGCTCCAGCGCGGGCAGCACCGTGGGCGCCTTCGCCTTCCACGCGGGCGGCTGGGGCGGGACCGTCGGGGTCGGTCTGCTGGCGGTGCTCGGCGTCGTGACGATCACGGTGTTCGGGACGCGGGCGGCACGGCTGCAGCGGGCGCGGCTGGCGACTGCTGCCTGAGTCTGTTTCCCGGGTTCTCTCTACCGGGTTTCTTGTACCTGACGTGTGTGCGCCCCGGCCGCTGAGGCGGTCCGGGGCGCACGCATTGTGCGGAGGCCAGGCTGTTTGCGCGGTTACCAGGCTGCGCGTGCCTTGTTCGCCTTGTCCTCAGAGGGGAGCAGGAGCCAGAGGGCTATGTAGAGCAGGAACTGCGGGCCCGGGAGCAGGCAGGAGACCAGGAAGATCACGCGCATCGTCGTCGCGGAGGTGCCGAAGCGTCGCGCCAGCGCGGCGCACACTCCGCCGATCATGCGGCCGTGGGTGGGTCGGGCGAGCGCGGTCATGGTGGGCTCCTTCGCGAGCGTGGGCCTCAGGCCCCCTGTGGGCCTTCCGAGTGGTTGCCTCATCTGACATCCACGCTAGGGCGACGAAGGGGGCAAAGCGTCGCTCTACGGGGCTATCCCGACCCTGGGAATCGTCGGGGTCAGACCCTGAGAGGGCTCCTCCTGGGGGACCGTCGTCCGCTGTGCGCGCCGGGACCTGCGGCGGAGCCGGGCGCGGGCGGCGGGGACGATCGCCGCGTGTGCGAGGGCCACGCCGACCGTGTTCAGCAGCAGCGAGTCGATGTCCACGACCTGGCCCGGGACGCCGGTCTGGAGGAGCTCGATGCCCAGGGAGATCAGGGCGCCGGCGGCGACCGTGCGGACCAGGGAGCCGAGGGGGGAGACGTGGAGTCTGCCGTGTGCGGTGGGGATGAGGACGCCCAGCGGGGCGAGCAGGGCGAGGCCCTCGATGAGGTGGCGGGCGGCCTGCTGCCAGCCCAGGGCGAGGTCGGCTCTTATCCCGGCGAACGGTCGCAGGTTGGCCGGCATGACCCAGGGGACGTCCAGGGGGCGCAGCGTGAGCCAGGCGACGAACGCGAGGTGTGCGACCAGGAGGACACCCCCCGTCGCACGGATGCGGATCGCGGCGCTGCCGCCGATGGAGCCTTGACGCTGCACGCCCCCCTAGACGCGCCCCCCGGCGGGATCGGTTCCGGGACACGCCGGGGTGGGGTGAGGCGTCCGCCACATGTGCCTCCGGCGGTTGGGCTGGGATGCCTGCGGCGGCCTGTGCTCGTTCGGTGGTGCGGACCCGGAGGATTTCGCCCCCGCCGCCCCTACCCGTCCCGTCCTTCTGGGGCTCCGCCCCAGACCCCGCTCCTCAAACGCCGGAGGGGCTGTCTTTAGCCCGTCCGGCGTTTGAGGACGAGGCCCTTTCGGGGCCGAAGCGGGGGTCTGGGGGCGGCAGCCCCCAGTGGGGCCCGCGCCGACGCCGGGTGACTCCTGGCCGACAGGGCGTCAGCCGACCGATACCTCGCTCGCCGGAGGCTCCTTGGTGCCGGGGCGCGTGCGGACCTCGTCCGTGCACTCGTAGCGGAGCGGAGCCGCGGTGGTCGGGCCGCCCAGGATCACCGAGCCGTCGCCCTCGGCCGCCGTCGAGTCCGAGAAGGTGCAGACGATCTGGGCGAGGGCGTACGAGGTGAGGTCGCCCGGCGGGGTACTCAGGCGCAGTGTCTCGTCGGGGTCGCCGCGGCGGGGGCCGCTCACGCTCATGGCACCGCGGACGTCCGTGGTGTAGCCGGCCTCCTTCTCGTCGGCCGACGGAGTTGCCTCCAGCTCGTCGAGAAGGCCCTGGGCCACCAGTACGCGGCGCTCGGAGTCCGCCGTGCCGTCCGGGACCCGTACGGTCCGCTCCACGGCCACCAGTTGCGAGCCGCACAGCAGGAACACCTGGACCGGAAGGCCGCGCGAGGCCTGCGTCGAGACGTCCGGCTCGGAGAGCGAGCAGTGCACGCGCGAGGGGGCCGGGCCGAAGTCGGTCGGTACCTCCGTGGACCGTATGCCGCAACCGGCCAGGACCGCTGCGGAGAGGGCGCACAGCGTCAGCAGGCGGGCGACCCGCGCCCGTCGGCCGTCGCGGCGAGCTGGAACGCCCGCAGAGTCGCGCACGTTCATCAGACGTCCCCCTTCTTCGAGTTCTTCGCGCCGTCGGCGTCCTTGCCGTTGCTCCCGTTACTCCCGTTGCCGTTCGTCTGCTCGGCCAGCTCCGAGGCGTCCCGGGGCAGCCGCAGGGTGAACACCGCACCGCCCTCGGGGGAGTTGGCGGCGGTGATCTCGCCGCCGTGGATGTGGGCGTTCTCCAGGGCGATGGACAGACCGAGGCCGCTGCCCTCGGAGCGGGGGCGGGAGGCGCTGGCCTTGTAGAACCGGTCGAAGACGTGCGGGAGGACGTCCTCGGGGATGCCGGGGCCGTGGTCCCGGACCTCGATGACGACGGAGTCGTCCGCCGCACGGACCGCGACGCGTACCGGCGAGCCGCCGTGCTTGAGCGCGTTGCCGATGAGGTTGGCCAGGATGACGTCCAGGCGGCGCGGGTCCAGGCGGGCCATGATGCCGCGATCGGCGTCCAGGTCGACCGCGTCCAGCCAGGCGCGGGCGTCGATGCAGGCGGTGATCTGGTCGACGACGTCGACGTAGTCCACGACCAGCCGGGCCGTGCCCGCGTCGAAGCGGGTGACCTCCATGAGGTTCTCGACCAGGTCGTTCAGGCGGCGGGTCTCGCTGACGACCAGGCGCACGGCGGGTTCGATCATCGGGTCCATCGACCCGGTCTCCGCCTCCAGCTCCTCCTCCAGCACCTCGGTCACGGCGGTGATCGCCGTCAGGGGCGTACGGAGTTCGTGGGACATGTCCGCGACGAAGCGGCGGGAGGCGTCGTCGCGCGAGGCCATGTCGGCGAGCCGCTTCTCCAGCGCCTCGGCGGCGTTGTTGAACGTCCGGGAGAGGTCCGCCAGTTCGTCCGTGCCGGAGACGCGCAGGCGGGTGTCCAGCTTGCCCTCGCCGAGGCGGCGGGCGGCGACTCCGAGGCGCTGCACGGGCTTCAGTACGGTCGTGGCGGCGGCCTGCGCGAGCAGCGCGGAGCCGATCAGGGCGAGGCCCGTGGCGATACCGAGCGACCAGGCCAGGGAGTTGAGGTCCTTGGCCTCCTGCTCAAGGGACTTGAGCATGTAGCCGGTCGGGCCGCCGCCGTTCACCCGCGTACCGGCGATCAGGTACGGCGTGTCGTCCTCCACGATCCGCTGCCAGTACAGGTGGTACTCCGACTTCCCGCCGGAGTCGGTCTGCTTCTCGTTCACCGCCGTACGCAGCGACTTGGGCACGTCCGTGAGAGTGAAGCCGTCCAGACCGCCGGAGCTGCTGTAGACCGGCTTGCCGGCGGCGTCCTGGGCGACCAGCAGGACGGAGAAGCGCTGGCTGCTGTTGGCCATCTGACCGGCGGTGTGCTGCAGTTCGTCCTGCGTCGGCTCCTGCGGCAGCAGGCCCGCGCGGTTCTGCATCTCCTGCTCGAAGTCGCGCAGCACCGCGTCCTGCGTGCGCCTGAGCACCGCCTCGCGGTTGAGCCAGTAGGCGATGCCGGACGCGGACACGGCGGCGGTGAGCGCCACCAGTCCGAAGACCACGACGAGCCGTAGTCGCAGGCTGGTGAAACGCAGCCTTGACCACACTCCCTTGCGAGCCGCGACCCAGCCGCGGAAATCCCCTTGCACGTCCGTCACTGAGGCGCGTCCAGGCGGTACCCGACACCACGGACCGTGCGGATGAGGGTGGGGGAGGACGGTACGTCCTCGACCTTCGCGCGCAGGCGCTGGACGCAGGCGTCCACGAGGCGCGAGTCGCCGAGGTAGTCGTGCTCCCAGACCAGACGCAGCAGCTGCTGGCGGGACAGGGCCTGGCCCGGGCGGCGCGACAGTTCGAGCAGCAGGCGCAGCTCCGTCGGGGTGAGCTGGAGGTCCTCGCCGTTCTTCGTCACGGTCATCGCGGCGCGGTCGATGACCACGCTGCCGTAGGTCGCGGCGTCGTTCGACTCCCGCTCCCCGCGTCGCAGGACGGCCCGGATCCGGGCGTCGAGGACGCGTCCCTGCACGGGTTTGACGACGTAGTCGTCGGCGCCGGACTCCAGTCCGACCACGATGTCGATGTCGTCGCTGCGCGCGGTCAGCAGGATGATCGGCAGCTGGTCGGTGCGCCGGATACGGCGGCACACCTCGAAGCCGTCGATACCGGGCAGCATCACATCCAGCACGATCAGGTCCGGCCGCTGCTCACGCAGCAGTTTCAGACCGTCCTCGCCGGTGGCAGCGGTGGCCACCCGGTGTCCCTGGCGCGTCAGTGAGAGCTCCAGGGCCGTACGGATGGCGTCGTCGTCCTCGATCAGCAACAGGGAAGGCACGGGGGTCATTCTGGCCCATGCGGGGCGCTGTTTCGACACCTGTACGAGCTGTACGGCTACGCGCACGTAGCGCTGTTGTCTGTGCCGGTGCTGTCGCACGCCTGGCAGCCACCTCTGTCACAGGGCCCTGTGACAGGTCTGTGACAGTCGGCGGACACGGCCATGAAGGTGCCCGGGCAAGCTTCTCGGCACAGGCAAGAGAGCAAGTCGCAACACAGCAAGCCGCACCAGGCAGAACACCGGAAGTCCACGACGGGGGGCGCGAGATGAACACGCTGCACGGCACCAGCAACAGCGCAGTGATCACGCGTCTGCACGACGTGAACGGGGGCCGGGGTTCCGAGAAGTCCGGTGCCGTGAGCGGGCGGGGGTGCGCTCGCGGCGCCGGACGTCAGCACACCGCGTACATGACGGTGGTTGACGGTTTCACGGGGGAACCGCACGGGGGAACCGCGTACAGGGAGGACTCGGGGGAGCAGCGCCGCTCGCTGTCGGAGGCGGAGTTCACCGCCTACGTCCAGGAGCGCCGCGCCTCCCTGTACGCAACCGCCTACCACCTGACCGGTGACCGCTTCGAGGCCGAGGACCTGCTCCAGAGCGCGCTGTTCTCGACGTACAAGGCCTGGGACCGGATCAGCGACAAGGCCGCGGTCGGCGGATACCTCCGCCGCACCATGACGAACCTGCACATCAGCGCGTGGCGCCGCCGCAAGCTGAACGAGTACCCGACCGAGGAACTGCCGGAGACGCCCGGCGACACGGACGCGATGCGCGGCACCGAACTGCGCGCCGTCCTGTGGCAGGCGCTCGCCCGGCTCCCCGAGCTCCAGCGCACGATGCTGGTCCTTCGCTACTACGAGGGCCGCACCGACCCGGAGATCGCGGAGATCCTCGACATCAGTGTCGGCACGGTGAAGTCCAGCATCTGGCGGTCGCTCCGCCGGCTGCGCGAGGACGAGGTCCTCAGCTTCGGCCGTGACGAGGAGGACGCCTTCGGGGAGCTCGTCGCCTGAAGGTCCGGGGGGACGCTCCGGGGGGAGCGGTAACGGGAGAGCGGTAGTAAGTGGGGGGACCCACGGGGGCCGGGGGGGCCCACGGGGGACCAACCGGGGGGGAACACGGGGGATGCTCCCACGGGGGAAACGGGGGAGCACGACGAGAGCGGGGCTGGAGGGCCGGGGGGTCCATCCAGTCCCGTTCTTGTTGTGTGCTCAGCGGACCTTCATGAGCGTCGCCTCGGCAGGCGTGTCGCCTACGGCGATGGCGACGGCCGGGTCCGTCCCCTCGACCGCGTACGCGGTGATCCTGCCCTCGGGGACGCTGACCCCCGGATCGTTCGGGGTGTCGTCGCACTCCGGGATCGTGGCGGTGCCCAGCCTCTCCCCGACGGTGAAGTCGATGTTCGCGACACCCTCATAGGAGCGGCCCCCGTACGTCACCATGTGCGCGCAGGACGCCTCGGCCGCACCGCCCGACTCCGTCGTAGTACAGCCGACAGCCGCCGAGAGGAGCAGGGCCGGCACGATCAGCCGTCGGCCGGCCCGTTGCGCAGTGGTCATCGGCTTCCTTTCCGCGGGACCGTTTTTTTCCGGTCCAACGACGGAGCGGGCACCGTCTTCGTTCAGCTGGCCGCAGTCGCCGCCGGGCAGCGCCCCGCCGCGGCGGCGGTGAGGCGGCCCAGGGCCTCGTCCCGGTCGCAGGCGTGGGCGCCGAGGGCCGTCTGGCGGGCGATGATCGACCGCTCCAGGCGCATCAGGCGCCAGCCGCGGCGGACCAGGAAGGGCACCGACTTGCGGCCTTCCCGCAGGTCGCGCAGGAAGCGGCGGCGGAACGTCTTCACCGGGCCGCGGCTCAGGCACAGCGCGTCGGCCAGCACGCCGATTTCCCGGCAGCGGGTCACGATCTCAGCCGCGAAGATGCCCTCCGCGATGAACAGGGGGGTCCGCCCGATCTCGACGCTCTCCTCGCCGGTGCGGGCGCTGAGCGAGATGTCGTACAGCGGAACGTTCGTACGGCCCGTGCGGCACAGTTCCACGATCGCCGCCACGGCCGTGTCGGCGTCCCACGAGTCGGGGTGGTCCCAGTCGATGTCGGAACTCCCGGTGACCTGCGGCAGAGTCGGGTCGTCGCCCTCTTTGTAGAAGTCGTCGAGCCGCAGTACCGGAAGACCGGAGCGGGCCGCGAGCAGGGACTTGCCGGAGCCGGAGGGGCCGCAGAGCAGCACGACTCGCGTCGGTATGGGCGATGGGGAACTCACGGGACACCAGTGTGCGGCATGTTCCGGTCAGGGGACGACCCCGCGTACCGAGTTTGCAGTGCGCGTCACACCTCGACTACATCTCGCGTTCACCTGGGCACCCTGCGCAGCAGACGGTTCACGGCAGAGAGCCGCACCTCCCCCGGACGGAGGGGAAGCGCGGCTCTCCGGTCTCAGTGCCCGCCGGTTCTCAGTACGACGAGCCCGACGCGCCCAGCGAACCCGTCGGGTGCCAGACCGTCTTGGTCTCCAGGAACGCCGTCATACGGTCGATGCCCGGCGTCGTCGACCAGTCGGCCTCGTCCACAGGCTGTGGACGCAGGACGCGCTTGAGGTTGTCCGCCGCGGCGATCTCCAGCTCCTTCGCCAGGACGTCGTCGGCGCCCGCGAGGTCGATCGCGTTGACGTCCTGGTGCGCGGCGAGCGGCGTCGCGATCTCCGCCGTACGGCCGGACAGGACGTTGACCACGCCGCCGGGGAGGTCCGAGGTGGCCAGGACCTCGCCGAGGGACAGGGCGGGCAGCGGGGACTTCTCCGACGCCACCACGATCGCCGTGTTGCCCGTGGCGATCACCGGGGCCACCACCGACACCAGGCCCAGGAACGACGACTCCTGCGGGGCCAGGACGGCCACCACGCCCGTCGGCTCGGGGGAGGAGAGGTTGAAGTACGGGCCCGCGACCGGGTTTCCGCCGCCGACCACCTGGGCGATCTTGTCGGTCCAGCCCGCGTACCAGACCCAGCGGTCGATCGCCGCGTCGACCTGCGCCGCCGCCTTCGACTTCGACAGGCCCTCGGCGTCGGCGACCTCGCGGACGTACTGCTCGCGCCGGCCCTCCAGCATCTCGGCGATGCGGTAGAGGATCTGACCGCGGTTGTACGCCGTGGCTCCCGACCAGCCACCGAACGCCTTGCGGGCGGCGACCACCGCGTCACGGGCGTCCTTGCGGGACGAAAGCGGTACGTTCGCCAGCCAGTTGCCCTTCGAGTCGCTCACCTCGTACACCCGGCCGCTCTCGGAACGCGGGAACTTCCCGCCCACGTACAGCTTGTAGGTCTTGAAGACGGAGAGCCGCTCGGCGCGCTCGGTCTTGTCGTTCTTCTCAGACATCGAGGTACGCCTCCAGGCCGTGGCGACCGCCCTCGCGGCCGAAGCCCGACTCCTTGTAGCCGCCGAACGGCGAGGTCGGGTCGAACTTGTTGAACGTGTTGGACCAGACGACGCCCGCGCGGAGCTTGCCCGCAACGGCCAGGATCCGCGAGCCCTTCTCGGTCCAGATGCCCGCCGACAGGCCGTACTGCGTGTTGTTGGCCTTGGCGACGGCCTCGTCCGGCGTACGGAAGGTCAGGACCGACAGCACCGGGCCGAAGATCTCGTCGCGGGCGATCCGGTGCGCCTGGGTGACGTTCGTGAAGAGCGTCGGGGCGAACCAGTAGCCGGAGGTCGGGATCTCGCAGGCCGGCGACCAGCGCTCGGCGCCCTCCGCCTCGCCCTGCTCGACGAGCGAGGTGATGCGGGAGAGCTGCTCCTCGGAGTTGATCGCGCCGATGTCGGTGTTCTTGTCCAGCGGGTCGCCGAGGCGGAGCGTGGACAGACGGCGCTTGAGGGAGTCCAGCAGCTCGTCCTGGATCGACTCCTGGACCAGCAGCCGGCTGCCGGCGCAGCAGACCTGCCCCTGGTTGAAGAAGATGCCGTTGACGATCCCCTCCACCGCCTGGTCGATCGGGGCGTCGTCGAAGACGATGTTGGCGCCTTTACCGCCCAGCTCCAGGGTGAGCTTCTTGCGGCTGCCGGCGACGGTCCGGGCGATCTCCTTGCCGACGGCCGTGGAGCCCGTGAAGGCGACCTTGTTCACGTCCGGGTGCGCGACGACCGCGGCGCCCGCGTCGCCGTACCCGGGAAGGATGTTGACGACGCCCTTGGGCAGGCCCGCCTGGCGGCAGATGTCCGCGAAGAAGAGCGCGGAGAGGGGGGTCGTCTCGGCGGGCTTGAGCACCACCGTGTTGCCGGTGGCCAGCGCCGGGGCGATCTTCCACGCCAGCATCAGCAGCGGGAAGTTCCACGGGATGACCTGGCCCGCGACGCCCAGCGGACGCGGGTCGGCACCGAAGCCGGCGTGGTCGAGCTTGTCGGCCCAGCCCGCGTAGTAGAAGAAGTGCGCGGCGACCAGGGGGAGGTCGGCGTCGCGGGTCTCCTTGATCGGCTTGCCGTTGTCCAGGGTTTCGAGAACGGCGAGCTCACGGGCCCGCTCCTGGATGATCCGGGCGATGCGGAACAGGTACTTCGCACGCTCGGAGCCGGGCAGCGCCGACCACTTCACGAACGCCTTGCGGGCGGCCTTCACCGCACGGTCCACGTCCGCCTCGCCGGCCTGGGCGATCTCGGAGAGGACCTCCTCGGTGGACGGCGAGACGGTCTTGAAGACCTTGCCGTCGGCCGCCTCCACGAACTCGCCGTCGATGAACAGGCCGTAGGAGGGCGCGATGTCGACGATCGAGCGGGACTCGGGGGCCGGCGCGTATTCGAATACCGAAGCCATGGTGATCAGTCCACCGTCACGTAGTCAGGGCCGGAGTAGCGGCCGGTGGCCAGCTTCTGCCGCTGCATCAGCAGATCGTTCAGGAGCGAGGAGGCGCCGAAGCGGAACCAGTGGTTGTCCAGCCAGTCCTCGCCCGCGGTCTCGTTGACCAGGACGAGAAACTTGACGGCGTCCTTGGTCGTCCGGATCCCGCCGGCCGGCTTCACGCCGATCTGGATGCCGGTCTGGGCGCGGAAGTCCCGCACCGCTTCCAGCATAAGGAGCGTGTTCGCCGGGGTGGCGTTGACGGCGACCTTGCCGGTGGACGTCTTGATGAAGTCGGCGCCCGCGAGCATGCCGAGCCAGCTGGCCCGCCGGATGTTGTCGTACGTCGACAGCTCACCGGTCTCGAAGATGACCTTGAGCCGGGCGGACGCCCCGCAGGCCTCCTTCACGGCGACGATCTCGTCGTACACCTTCATGTAGTTCCCCGCGAGGAACGCCCCGCGGTCGATGACCATGTCGACCTCGTCCGCCCCCGCCGTGACGGCGTCCCGGACGTCGGCCAGCTTCACGCCGAGGGCGGCGCGGCCGGCCGGGAAGGCGGTGGCGACGGAGGCGACCTTCACGCCGGACCCGGCGACGGCCTCCTTGGCGGTGGCCACCATGTCGGGATACACGCAGACGGCCGCGGTCGCCGGAGTCGTACGGTCGGTGGGGTCGGGGTGCACCGCCTTGGCGCCGAGCGCCCGGACCTTGCCCGGGGTGTCCGCGCCTTCCAGCGTCGTCAGGTCGACCATCGAGATCGCGAGGTCGATGGCGTACGCCTTGGCGGTCGTCTTGATGGAACGGGTACCGAGCGACGCGGCGCGCGACTCCAGGCCGACCGCGTCGACGCCGGGCAGCCCGTGAAGGAAGCGGCGCAGCGTGCTGTCGGACGAGGTGACGTCCGAGAGGGTGTGAGCTGCGGTGGGTGCATTGGTGGGCATGGTCACCAGACGAGCATATCTACGCGCGTAGCGGCTGTACACCCCGGAGGGGTGGATCTGGTGGACGGATCTGGGTGGGGTGGATGGGAGGACGGATCTCAGGGACGGATCTCAGGGACGGATCTCAGGGACGGATCTCAGGGACGGATCTCAGGGACGGATCTCAGGGACGGACCCTGACGACGCCGGGGACCTGCCCCACCCAGGGGCGCGGGGAACTGCGCGACCAGCCCACCACAACCCGCACCCGCGCACAAAGCAGACCGCCCCCGGCGAATAGGCGCCCCGCCAAGCCGCCGGCAGGCATGCGGCACAATCGGCCCCATGACGACCCCCGAGCCCCAGCCCTCCACCCCGGACCCCACATCAAGGGACCGGATCTACCGCTCACCCATGGGCATCGTCGGAGGCGTCCTGCTCCTGGCCCTCGTCCTCTGGCTCGGCATCGACGCCCTGATCCGCGGCGAGGGCCGCACACAGTGGCTCGCACTCGCCGCACTGATCCTCCTCGTGCCGCTCGTGTCCGCGTTCACCCTGCGCCCCGCCGTCTACGCCAACGAGGAGCGACTGCGCATCCGCAACCCGCTCCGCGTCATCGTGCTGCCCTGGGGACAGATCGCCTCACTGCGCTCCGGCTACTCGAACGAGGTCGTCGCCAAGTCCGGCACCAAGTTCCAGCTCTGGGCGATCCCGGTCTCGCTGCGGGCCCGCAAGAAGGCGGCGCGCCAGTCGGCCCAGGCGGCCGCGGACCGGAACGCCGCCGCGCGGGGTGAGCGGCGGCGCCGCGGGGGCGACGGAATGGGGTTCTCAGGGCTCGGGGCCGGGGTGTCGCGGGCGGACCTCGGCGCCGACGGGCCGGTGCGCGCCGAGACCGACAAGATCATCGACGAACTGCGGGAACTCCTGGAGCAACGGGAGAACGAGGAGTCCGCGCAGGGCGAGGTGACCGTGCGGTGGGCGTACGAGGTGGTGGGGCCGGCGCTCGCGGGTGCGGTGTTGCTGCTGATCCTGCTGATCATGCCCTGACCGGCCCCCGCCACCCAGATACCGGATCCAGGAGCACAACCACCTCCACGATCCGAACGTCTGGCAAGCGATGAGTACGAATCCTCGGCAGCCCCTGCCGCTGCCCGCCTCCGCCCTACCCGACGGCTGCCTCCCTTGGGAGGGTGAGCAGACCCGCCGCTGGGTCGGTGCCCTGCCGCCGCGCAGGGTGCCGCTGCGGCTGCGGGCGTCCGTTGTCCTGGCCGTCGTGCCCGCCTCCGGTGTGCTGGCCGGTGCGCTGGCGGTGTTTGCCGGGCTGCCGGGGTGGGCCGCAGCGTGCCTGGCCCTCCAACTCGTCTGGGCGGTGGTGCGGCCCGAGTTCGTAGGGGTGTCGGCGCCCGCCCTCGTCGTTGTCGTGCTGCTTCAGGGCACCGCCCTGCCCTGGGCGGTGAGCCTGGCCGCCGTCCTCGTGCTGCTGTGGGTGACCGCCGTGCTGCGGCTCGTCGCGCGGGTCCGGCAGCGGGAGGCGGCCCGTGCCGCCGCCGGCGGCGTGACCAGCGCCCTGCCGGTCGGCGACGCACCGCTGGAGCGCGGGAAGTTCCTCGCCTGGGTCGGGGTCGTACCGCTCATGGCCGGTGCCGTACTGGTCGCCACCTCCGGCGGGTGGGAGCTCACCGACGACCCGCGGACCACCCCGGCCGTCGGCTGGTTCGTCGTCGGACTCGGCGTCACGGTCCTGGCGTCCGCCGCGCTCGGCCGGTGGCGTGCCGCCGGGCTGCGCCGGGAGCCGGTGCCCGTGCTGCGGGTACTGATGCGGGTGAACACCGAGGTGGACGCCGAGGTGTATGCCGCCGACGACCTGGAGGCGGTGCGGCCGCTGTTCACCGTCGCGACGTCGGAGCTCGACGACGACGATGACGACGACGATGACGACGACGCACACAAGGGCGAAGCCGAAGCCGAAGCCGAAGCCGAATCCGATGACGACGACGAGCGCGACGACGAGGAGACCCAGGAACTCCTGGACCGCCTCAACGCCGATCAGCCCGGCCCCCTCCGGGAAGCCGTCCTCCACGGCCTGCCCTACGACGGCGCCGAGGTGCTGCTCGTCATCGCCGCGGTGGAACCCGACGAGCCGGCGGTCGTGGAGTGGTCCACCGGGCCCGTCCGACCGTTCTCCGAGGGTGCCGTACGGCGTCGGCTCGCGGGGGAGAAGCGTGCGGCGGCGGACGAGGCGCGGCAGCAGGCCGCCATCGAGGACGTCGCCGGGCGGCTGCGCGGGCAGGGGGCCGTGGAGGTGCGGCGGTGGCGGGCCGGGTGGGCCGACTGGCTGTCGGTGGCGCTGGGCGCCGTATGGGTGGGGGTCCTCTTCGTGACCGAGGGTGGGTTCTGGCGGTACGTCCTCGGCGCGCTGCTGGGACTCGGCACGGCCCTGCTGGTGCCGCGCCAACTCGCCTGGAGTGTCACGGCCGACCGCGAGGGGCTGTGGTTCAACGGGCTGCGCAGGACCCGGCACATCGCGTGGGACGACGTGCGGATCGTCGAGAGCAAGGGGCCCGAGCTGAAGATCGGCAGCGGCCGGAGCGTCCTCGGGGAGTGGTCGGTGGACACGCTCCGTTGGCGCCGGCTGGAGCGGAAGGTGGGCCTCGTCCACCCCTACGACCGGCTCGCCGCCGAGGTCACGGCGATGTGGCGGGACCCGGACGCGCGGCCGGCCGACGTGAGCGACGAGCGCCGGCGCGGACGGCCGCTGTGGCCGCTCTCGGTGCTCATCGCGCTGGGGTGGGCGGCGCTGGTGCTCTGGGGGTGAGTCCTGGGCCGTAGGGCGCCCCAGGAGTACCGCAGGCCCCAAGTGCCGGTGGACCCAACCGCCTTGGGCTTCAGGGCGCGGCCGGCCACACCAGGGCCATGTACGCACCGAAGTACGCCGAGCCGACGACCGCCGTCGTGAGGGCCAGCGTGCGGTAGCGGCGGGAGGCGTGGGACAGGTGCAGGGCGACGGGGAGCAGGAGGGGGAAGGCGGGCAGGAGGAAGCGGGCGCGGGGGAAGTAGACGCCGCCGCTGCCCAGGACGATCGCCAGCAGTACGGCCGTGAAGACCAGCAGCGGCACCGGCTGCCGGTCCCCCACCGACAGCCCGAACAGCACCACCGACGCGACCAGCGTGAGCGTCACCATCACCAGGAACAGCTCGGGAGTCGAGTCGCGCGCCAGCAACTGCCGCATCAGACGCAGGGTCTCGCGACCGCCGTCCAACTCGTTGTGCCACAGCCGCTGTACGGCGAAGTAGCCGTCCCAGCGGCCCACGCGCAGGCCCACCCAGCCGACGTATCCGCACCAGCCCAGCGGCGCGATCGCGGCGGCCGCGAGGGCCCGTGCGGAGAAGCGGCGGCGCAGCGCGAGCAGGGCCGCCACCGTGATGGCCGCCGCCACCGCGATGCCGGTCGGGCGGGTCAGGCCGGCGAGTGTCGCGAGCCAGGCCGCGGTGAGGAGGCGGCCGGTGAGGACGGCGTACAGGGACCAGGCCGCGAGCGCCGTGAACAGGGGCTCGGTGTAGCCCATCCACTGCACGAGACCGACCGGGAGCGCGGCCCACAGGACGGTGAGCAGGACGCCCACCCGGCGGCCGTACAGCCGGTCCCCGACGGCGAAGACGCCCCACGCCGCGACGACGGAGGCGATGACGGCGATGGCGAGGCCGGTACTGGCCCGCGTGCCCGGGGTGACCGCCGCGACCGCCTTGATCAGGACCGGGTAGAGCGGGAAGAAGGCGAGGTTGTTGGAGCTGGGGGCGGTGCCGAGTTCGCGCGCGTAGCCGTGGTCGGCGATGCCGAGGTACCAGTCGGCGTCCCACTGCGTCGCCAGGATCGGCCAGACACCGTGGCCCCGGCGGTGCGCCCAGACGGTGAGGAGCGCGAGGCCCGTGCCGCGTACGGCGAGGTAGGCGAGGAGGGCGGGGGCCGCGCGGCGCAGGGCGCGCAGCGGAGCGTGGAGCACACGCGGGGGCGACGGGGGTGACGGGGGCGGGGAACCGGGGGCGGTGGTCGCTCGGGGTGTCGGCCGGGATGCGGTCGTGGACACGGCGGCGGCTCCTGGCGGCTCGGTGACGCGTTTCCGTCCACCGTTGCCCGGGGGCCGGGGCCGGGCGTGGAGCCCAGGTCAACCGCCGTGAGGAAATCACCCGACGGGGTGCCTCCGGATGGGGGCACCCCGTCGAGAACGCTCAGATACCGGACCCCTCAGATACCCGCCGCCGACGACAGGTCCCGCTTGATCGTCGCCAGCAGATCGGCCGCCTTGGCCCGGGCCGCCGGAAGGCCGGCGTGTGTCCCGACCGGGACGACGACCTCCAGGTAGCACTTCAGCTTGGGCTCCGTGCCGCTGGGGCGGACGATGACGCGGGCGCCGTCGAGGGTGTAGCGCAGGCCGTCGGTGGGCGGCAGCGTCTCGGTGCCCTGGGTGAGGTCCTCGGCGCGGGTGATGGCCAGACCGGCGAGCTCGGTCGGCGGCTGCTCGCGCAGCCGCCGCATGGCGCTCGCGATGACCGACAGGTCCTGGACGCGGACCGAGAGCTGGTCGGTGGCGTGCAGACCGTGCTCCACGGCGAGGTCGTCGAGCCGGTCGAGCAGCGTGCGGCCCTCGGCCTTGAGGACGGAGGCCAGCTCGGTGATCAGCAGGGCGGCCGTGATGCCGTCCTTGTCGCGTACGCCCTCGGGGTCGACGCAGTAGCCGAGGGCCTCCTCGTAGCCGTAGCGCAGGCCGTCGACACGGGCGATCCACTTGAAGCCGGTGAGGGTCTCCTCGTATGGCAGCCCCGCCTTCTCGGCGATCCGGCCGAGGAGGGAGGAGGAGACGATGGACTCCGCGAACGTGCCCTGTGCTCCCCGGTCGACCAGATGGGCGGCGAGCAGCGCACCGACCTCGTCGCCGCGCAGCATCCGCCACTCCTCGCCGTCCTTCACGGCCACGGCGCAGCGGTCGGCGTCGGGGTCGTTGGCGATGACGAGGTCGGGGGCGGTCTCGCGGGCCTTGGCGAAGGCGAGGTCCATCGCGCCGGGCTCTTCCGGGTTGGGGAAGGCGACCGTGGGGAAGTCCGGGTCGGGGTCGGCCTGCTCGGCGACGAGCGCGGGAGCGGGGAAGCCTGCGCGGTCGAAGGCGGCGAGGAGGACGTCCTTGCCGACGCCGTGCATCGCCGTGTAGACGGTGCGGGCGGTGCGGGGGGAGTCTGGGGCGAGGACGGCGTCGGTGCGGGCCAGGTAGGCGTCGAGGACGCTGTCGTCGAGGGTCTCCCAGCCCTCGGTGGGGCGGGGGACGACGGTGAGGGACGGGACGGCGGCGATCTCCGCCGCGATGTCGATGTCCGCGGGCGGGACGATCTGGGAGCCGTCGCCGAGGTAGACCTTGTAGCCGTTGTCGCGGGGCGGGTTGTGGCTGGCGGTGACCTCCACGCCGGCGACCGCGCCGAGGTGCCTTATGGCGTACGCCAGGACCGGGGTGGGGAGCGGGCGGGGGAGTACGGCTGCGCGCAGGCCCGCGCCCGTCATCACGGCCGCCGTGTCGCGGGCGAAGTCCTCCGACTTGTGGCGGGCGTCGTAGCCGATGACGACGAGGCCGTGTTCGTGGCCCTGCTTCCTGAGGTACGCGGCGAGGCCTGCGGCGGCGCGGATCACGACGGTGCGGTTCATGCGCATCGGCCCGGCGCCGATCTCCCCGCGCAGGCCGGCCGTGCCGAACTGGAGGGTGCCGCTGAAGCGGGTGGCGAGCTCGTCGACGTCCGCGGCGTCGATGAGCTTGGCGAGCTCGTCGCGGGTCTCCGGGTCCGGGTCCTCGGCGAGCCACGCCTGGGCCCGGGCGATGAGATCGTCGTGCACGTCGGTCAGCCTCTCGTTGTGTGTCGTTCGGAGGGGGTCGGGCGCGGCCCCGGAGGATTTCGCCCCCGCCGCCCCTACCCGTCCCATCCTTCTGGGGCTCCGCCCCAGACCCCGCTCCTCAAACGCCGGAGGGGCTGAGTAGTTCAGCCCGT
>NZ_JBITCM010000011.1:0-236175 GCF_044453205.1 Streptomyces sp. NPDC051738
CGGAGGCCGCGGCCGCGATGTCGCCGCAGGTGCCGCGCCGGGGACAGACGTCGGGCGATTGAGCCCACCCTCGGGCTGTCGCCAGGACCGCCGTGCCGCGACTGGGCGGCGGCGACAGACGCCAAGGGCGACGACCCGCTGCGGCGCGCCACCGACCTGCCGGCCTTCCCCCTCCTGGCTCGCGACCGGCAGTCGCTCCTGATCCCCCCGCGAGCACTTACCTGTTCGTGGCGACCATGAAGGCCAGCAGCAACACCGATGGGCGGAGTGCAGACCTGCCCATCCATCAGCTCGGTGTGGCCATTGCCGCCGGTGCCGCAGTAACCGGTGCGGCATGGCTGATCTCGCGCAGGCGCGCATGAAGCGGTGTGCCGTGAGCGGTCTGTTCCGGCCTGCCACGACGAACGGTCCCTGGACGCCCGGCCACGGCGCCTCGACTCCCGGCGATCAGTCACTTCCATACCGGGACCCATCACCCGGCCTACGGAGAACGGGAGCTGCACCGCTCGCTGCCGATGCTGCTGCGCGTTTTCGCACCAGATCCTCCCGGCGGCCTGGTGCCTGTCGGCTGATGCTGCGGTGTGCGGCCTTGCCGTAGCGGCCTCAGTCTCTGGCCTGGGGCGGCTCGGCCGGGTGCCCGGGTTGAGGGGACTGTGGGGGCGTGGGCGGGGCTGTGTCATTGGAGGGAGCCAGGGCCTCGCCCGGGATGACGCGGGGTGCCGCCCCTTCTCCAGCCTCGGTCTGTTCCCCGGTGCTGGCGCGCTCCTCCTTCATGGCACGGGCCTCGGCTTTGAGGATGCGGGCCGACTTGCCTGCGGAGCGGGCGAGTTCGGGGAGCTTCTTGGCCGCGAGGACGGCTATGACGACGATGAGGATGACGGCGAGTTCGCTCAGTCCGAACATGCAGGTCCTGGCTTTCTCTTTCAGGGCCCGGGCCGGGCGCGGCGCGAGCATATCGAGCGGCGGGGGGACGACGGTGTCGCTGTCCGGGTTTGGTGTCGGCCACCGTGAGCCGGAGTGGCTGGGAGGCTGCGCAAGCCGCGCATACGGCTGGGGCAGCGATTACAGGTGGGGAGAGATCGACGGCAGCAGGTCCTGGAACGTGCGGCCGACGGCGGGTTCGCCGATGGCCTTCATCTGCCAGCCGCTGCCGCTGCGGTGGACCTTCGCCATGATCTGGGCCGTGTGGTTGCCGCCGCCGGTGAGTGTGTAGCGGGCCAGCTCGGTTCCCGTGGTCTCGTCGACGAGGCGGCAGAAGGCGTTCTGCACTTGGGTGAACGTCTGGCCGGTGAAGGAGTTCACGGTGAAGACGATCTGGTCGATGTGGGCGGGGACCCTGGCCAGGTCTACGAGGATGGCCTCGTCGTCGCCTCCGGCGCCGGCGCCGCCGGTGAGGTTGTCTCCGGTGTGCCGGACCGAACCGTCGTCGCTGGTCAGGTGCTGGAAGAAGATGACGTCAGCGATCTGCCCGGAGGTGAACAGTACGGCGGAGGCGTCCAGGTCGATCTCACTGCCTCCAGTGAGCTTGGCCAGGAAGCCTTTGCGTGGTGCGGCCTGCCAGCCGAGGCCCATGCGTACGGAGGTCAGGCTGCTGCCGTCGGATTTGGTGAGGCTGATCTGCTGGCCCTTGCTCAGATCGACCGACATGGGGGTGCTCCTTCGGGTGTGTACGGCTCTTGTGTAGGGCTCTGTCGCGCGTTGAGGCGGCGGGTGGCGTCAGGGGATGGGCCGGACGGTGTCGTCGGGGCCAGCGGGTGAGGGCTTTGGGAGCGTGGCGCGAAGGAGTGGGTCCTCCCTGATGCGGCGTCTCAGGTGGGGCAGCATTCCGCGGTCGAGTAGCGCCTGTTGCCAGGTGATCCGTGCCTGTTCCAGGCGGTCGGCTGAGGGGACACCGTGTCGTTGCTGTAGGGCCGTGCGCAGGAGGGCGGTCAGGGCGAGCAACGTGCTCACCGCCGCGATGAGCGCGAGCACCCAGCCCGCGGTGACGAGTGAGGCGGGCAAGCTGCCTGATATCTCGGCGAGTTGGAGAACGTAGCCGAGCAGGAGCAGGATAGCCGCGGACGTGGCGGCCACCAGCGGCGTGAGCACGCTGAGCGCCGACAGCAGGGTGGCTTTGCTCGGCGGGTGCTCCGGGCTGTGCGGGGCGGACGATCGTACGGCGCGGTAGGCGTCGTAGGAATCGCCCGACTCCGCCGTGATCTCGTCGGCGGCTTCGAGGGCGTGGGTGCGGAGATGCCTGGCCGCCTGGCCGGTGGGGTCGGCGAGGAGGGCAGCGCGGATGTCCGCGGTGCTCAGTGCGAGATGCAGTACCGCTTCGAAGTCCGCGCGGTCCTCCGGGCGGAGGCGGTGCGGGCCGGCCACGTGGGTCTCCTCGTTGGTTGCTGAGGCGGTCGCAGACGGAGCCGCGGTGTGGGACTGCTTCGACGGCGCGACCACCGGGCCTGTCCCTGAGTGACAGGTCCGGTGGTGCCATGTCGGTCTGTGTCAGACGTTGACGCCGAAGTCGGAGGCGATGCCGGCCAGGCCGGAGGCGTATCCCTGGCCGACCGCGCGGAACTTCCACTCCGGGCCGTTGCGGTAGAGCTCGCCGAAGACCATGGCGGTCTCGGTGGCGGCGTCCTCGGACAGGTCGTAGCGGGCGATCTCGGCGCCGCCGGCCTGGTTGACGACGCGGATGAAGGCCCCTCGGACCTGGCCGAAGCTGTGGCCGCGGTTCTCGGCGTCGTGGATGGACACCGGGAAGACGATCCGGTCGACCTCGGCGGGGATGGCCGCGAGATTCACCTTGACGACCTCGTCGTCACCCTCGCCCTCACCGGTGAGGTTGTCTCCGGTGTGCTCGACCGAACCGTCCGGGCTCTTCAGGTTGTTGAAGAAGACGAAGTGCTGGTCCGACGGGACCTTCCCGGAGGCGTCGAGGAGCAGCGCGGAGGCGTCGAGGTCGTAGTCGGTGCCGGTGGTCGTGCGCACGTCCCAGCCCAGGCCGACCAGGACGGCGGTCAGGCCCGGTGCCTCCTTGCTGAGCGAGACATTGCCACCCTTGGACAGGGAAACTCCCACTGCGTACTCCTTCTCGGCAGGCGCGGTCGCGGTCCGCGGCGCGGACCCGGATCAAGAATCTACAGCACTGTAGAGAAAGTGGAAGGATGGCGCGGCCGGGTGGCAGACGCAGCGAGCGTGACCCATCTGCGGAGCACTGGCCCCGAAGCGGTGTGTCAGTCCCGTGCGTTGCCGAACAGCAGGCGGTAGCCGATCGGCAGCACGAGTGCACCGGCGATGGCCGAGCTCCAGTTCGCGGCATCGAGGAACTCCCGCTGCACCGCCAGTCGAGGGGCTCCGGCGACAGCCAGCCGCCCGCGAAGGCGCCGGCGATGCCTATGACCGTCGTGCCGATACAGCCCCGCGGATCCCGGGCAGGAATGGCCTTGGCGATCGCGCCGGCGAGAAAGCCCGGAATCGGCCATGCGAGGCCCGTTTTTCCTTGTTCCCTTCGGTCAGCCCGACTGTCCTTCTTCTGGCGGGCGGTGCCGGGCACCGTAGCTTCTACAATTATGTAGAGGATTTGGTGGTGGGCTGGTGCGCACTCCTTGGGCGGCACGGAGTTGCTCCGGGCGTCTATACGATGTCCGCCCGGGAAACGGGATGATGGCGGAAGGGAGGCAGGGTGTGACGGATCACCGGCAGCGTCCCCGGCGGCGGGGGCAGGGCGAGCTGGAGGCACAGGTCCTGTCGGCGCTCGGCGAGGCGGATGGTCCGGCGACCGCGGGCTGGGTGCAGGAGCGTCTGGGCGGGGATCTTGCCTATACGACGGTGATCACGATCCTGACCCGGCTGCTGGCCAAGGGGGCGGTCACACGGGAGCGGGCGGGCCGTTCCTTCGCCTGGACGCCCACGTCGGACCAGGCGGGCCTGGCCGCCGGGAAGATGCGTCGGGTGCTGGACGCCGAGAACGACCGGGAAGCGGTGCTGGCCAGCTTCGTCACCGGCCTCGGCCCGGACGACGAGCGGCTGCTGCGCGAACTGCTGGGTCAGCCGCTGAGCGAAGGGGAAGACTGACATCTCATGGGGGTCTTCGTCTTTCTGCCGCTGGTCCTGCCGTTAACGGCGTGGCCGATCGCGCGCCTCGCCGAGCAGCATCTGCATCCAAGGACCGCGACGCGGCTGCTGACCGGAGTGGCCGCGGTGATGGGCACGTGCAGCACGGTGTGCCTGGGCCTGGTCATGGTGGTCGGCACCGCCCAGCTGCCCGGCAACCCCCTGCCGGACGGCTGGTCGGACCCCGAGGTACGCGAGGCGGTCCCGTACGACGAGGTCGCGGGCAAGGCGGCCATCCCCGCGCTCGTCGCGGTGATCGTGGCCTGCGGCCGGACCTTGTGGCGGCACGGCCGGGTGCGACGGCGCGCCCACCACGCGCTGGCAGGGCTGCCGGGTACGGAAGTGGCCGTCCTGCCCGACGGCGTCCCGTACGCGTACGCGCTGCCGGGCGGCCGACGGGACCGGGTGGTGGTGACCACGGCCCTGCTGGACTGCCTGGAACCGGATGAGCGCCGGGCGCTGTTCGCCCATGAGCGAGCGCATCTGACCGCCCGGCACCACCGCTTCCTGCTCACCGTTCAACTGGCCGCGCGCGCCAACCCTTTCCTAAGGCCGCTGCGTACGGCCGTGTCGTACACCGCGGAGCGATGGGCGGACGAGGAAGCGGCCCGGGCGGTCGGCAGTCGGCGGGCCGTTGCGTGCGCGATCGGCAAGGCGGCCCTCGTGTCGCGCGGGACGCCGGTGCCCACATTCGCGGGGCTCGCGGCACCCGGGCCGGTGCCGCGCCGGGTGGCGGCCCTGCTCGGGCCCGCTCCGGTGGTGCGCAGCTGGCCGTCGGTGTTCACGTCGGTGGGCCTTGCCGCGTGGGGTGCGGCCGCGGGAACCGCTGTATCGGCAATGTCGTCAGCGAACTCCGCCGTGACGATGGTCCTCATCCTGCATGCGGCGACGCCACTCTGACCCGCAGGGGCAGTTCGGTCAGGCGTAGGCCCGAAGCATCGAGAGTCTGGTGACGAGCCTTTCCATGGGGCGACGCCCGAAGACGGACGAACAGCACCAGACAGTCGGTCAGAATGCTCGCCAGGGCGAGCCCGGGCCCGTCTCCGTCCCGTCTCGCCCCGTACTTGGCAGGTTGCCGATTCAGTTCTGCCCCAGCGGATTCGTCTGATGTCGACGCCGAGGAGTTCGAGCAGGCGGAGCTGGCTGAGGCATTGGTCGCGCCGGAGCCGGAGGCCGGACAGTGCGGTCCAGGAGTGCGCGGCTGACGAGAATGTGGCCGATCGGCTCTTCGCGGCCGGCGTGGATGTGGGGGAACCGCTGTCGGCGCCTCGGCTCCCCATCCGCTCCGGCAAACGGCCCGGAGGCGGCCGAGGCTGAATGGAACGCCTCCCTGGGGGAGAAGCTCCAGGGGGCGACGCCGGTCCTCGTGGTGGCCCGCCGCGACCAGGAGGGGGGATCGGCTCCTGCAGGGGGCCGAGAGCACGATGCTGGCCAGCGTCCGGCGCTGGCCGGGATCGCGGCCGTGCGGACGGGCAGTGTGCCGGGCGGCGGCCCCTGGGTGCCGGCCCGGCACATGTGGCGTTTGTTGGTCAGAGATCGAACTCGTGCGGCGGCAGGTCGAGAGTGAAGCACGCCTCTCGGACCACAGCCTGCTCGTCCTTGTCGAAGTCGCCGTCGGCGCCGCCGATGACGATGCCGATCTGGATGACGGCACGCGCCTCGGCGGGCTTCTTCTTCGCCTTGGCGATCTCCTGAAGGACGCTGACCTTGCCGAAGTCGAAGTCGGTGGTGAGCTTGTTGAGGTTGTCCTCGAAGCGCCGCTGCAGGTCCATGGCGTCGAAGTTCTGCAGCACCTCGTTGGAGGCGATCAGCTGCGCCACCCGCTGCCGTTCGGAGGGGTCGACGGTGCCGTCGGCGGCGGCGACGAGAGCGCACATGGCCATGCTCGCGTCGCGGAAGGCGCCGCTCTTGAGGTCGTTCTTCTTCGCAGTGAGCTGGGTCTGCATCTGCGATGCGGACTCCTTGAGGCGGTCCCACAGGGCCATGAGAACTCCGTACGTGTCGGAAGGATGCCCGGACGGAGGCGCTCCGGACAGCATTTCTTCTACAGCAACGTAGAAGCTACCAGCAGGGTGCGGAGGGGAGAGCCGCTCCGCACCCTGCTGCGCATCCTTTACCGGGTGCTGTCGGTGGGCATCAGCTCTCTTCTTCCTCGTCGCCCTCGAAGAAGTCCCCGACCTCGTCGACGACTTCGGCAGCCACCATGCCGCCGACGACGCCGACCGCGAGCCCGGCCGCACCCGCTGCGACGGCGGTGCCCATGCCGGGTCCAGAGCGGTGCCCGTTGTGGTGGTGGTCGTCGTGCCCGTTGTGCCCGTCGTGGCCGTACGCGGAGTGAGAGCCGTACGACGCCCGGTGCTCGACCATGTGCCGGATCCAGCCGTCGACTTCGGTGTTCCAGTCCCGTACGTCCTGGTGTCCGACCGTGAAGCGGGTCAGTGCGTCGGGCCCTCCGGTGAAGAAACCGCCACGCTTGTCGGCCTCCAGGATCACCTCGACGCCGGCGGGGTTCGAGAGGAAGGTCAGCTCGATCTCGTTGACCTGGTGCGCGTACTGCGGGGCCGGGGTGAGTTCGATCTCCTGGTAGAAGGGCAGCTGTTGGCCGGTGCCGCTGATGCGGCCGTACTCCAGGTCGGCGGAGCGGAAGCCGAACCCGAGCTGTCCGAGGGCCTCCAGGATCGCCTCCTGCACGGGCAGTGGGCCCACGGTCAGCTGGTCGAGGTCGCCCTTGTCCTTCGCGCCGGCCACCGCCAGCTCGGTGCGCACGCCGAGCACGATGCCCAGCGGCTTGCCGTACAGCTCGGTGACCGGGGTCTCCCACGGCAGCGTCACCGCGAACGCAACGCCGCGCTCCTCACCTGCCGCGAGCCGGAAGCCCCCGCCCACGGTGAACCGGTCGAAGACAACGACACCCTCGCTCTCCCCGTCGTCGTGCTCGGCCTCCACCCGGGCCACCAGTTCCAGGGTGATGTGCTCGATGCCGAAGTCGGCGTCGCCGCCCTTGAGGCGGACCTCCCCCGACAGACTGCTGCCCGGCCGGGTCGGGCCCGGGGTGAGGACTGTGTCCACCGTGGGCCCGCCCACGCCGAGCGAACCGAGCAGCCGTTTGAACACCATCGCGGCGTCCACTCCTTTACATGCGTCCGTCATACGCGTCTGTCGCGCGGAACAACCCGGCAGGCCCGGACGTTCTCTACACGCGAGTAGAAGCATAGGGTGGACGGACCCGCCGAAGGCGGCGTCACCACCCCGGATGCGGGAAAGTCCGAAAACCGCCGCAAACTCGCGGCCGCCAAGGACTTGACCGGCAGGCTTTGCTTGACCTTTACCATGAGGGAGAGAGGGCTGACACCCTCCCGACCTGTCGCACCGAACCGACCCGTCTACCGAAGACGTCGTCCCGAAAAGGAGCCAGAGTCCCGCAATGGGTGAGCCTCCCAGTACCGGCCGTGCCATGCCCTGCCCAGGTCACAGACTTGAGGGAACGGGGGTGGCACGGTGACCGAGGTCCTGCTGCTCCTGCTGGCCCTCCTTCTCACACTGGCCTGCGCACTCTTCGTCGCCGCCGAGTTCTCCCTGACCACCGTCGAGCGCGGTGACCTGGAGCGGGCCGCCGCGGCGGGCGAACGCGGCGCCGAAGGCGCGCTGAAGGCAGTACGCCATCTGACCGTTCAGCTGTCCGGCGCCCAGCTCGGCATCACCGTCACCTCGCTGGTGATCGGCATGCTCGCCGAGCCATCGCTCGCGGCGCTGCTACGCGGGCCGCTGGATGCGGTCGGCCTAGGCGGCGCGGCATCCTCCGTCGCGACCGTGCTGGGTGTGGCCGTGTCGACCGTGGTGCTGATGGTGGTCGGCGAGCTGGTGCCCAAGAACTGGGCGATCTCCCGCCCGCTGGCCGTCGCCAAGGTGGTGGCCGGCCCGCAGCGCGGCTTCACGGCCGCCTTCGGCCCGTTCATCCGGCACCTGAACAACACCGCGAACCGTTTCGTACGCCGCTTCGGCCTGGAGCCCGCCGAGGAGTTGGCCTCTGCCCGCAGTCCCGAGGAGCTGGTCGCGCTCGCCCAGCACTCCGCCGCCGAAGGCGCACTGGAGGCCGACTCCGCCGAACTCTTCGTACGCACCCTGCACCTGGGCGAGCTGACCGCCGAGAACGTGATGACCCCGCGGGTCGACGTCAAGGCCCTCGAAGCGCACGCCACGGCCGCGGACGCGGCGAACCTCACCCACGCCACCGGCCTGTCCCGCTTCCCGGTCTACCGCGACAGCCTGGACGAGGTCATTGGCACCGTCCACATCCGGGACGTGCTAGCGCTGGCGCCGGAGCAGCGCGCGGTCACCCCGGTCACCGAACTGGCCACTGAGCCCCTGCTGGTCCCCGACAGCCTTACCGCCGACCGGCTGCTGGAGCGGTTGCGTTCCACCCGCACCATGGCCGTGGTCATCGACGAGTACGGCGGCACGGCGGGCGTGGCGACGATGGAGGACATCGTCGAGGAGGTCGTCGGCGAGGTCCGCGACGAGCACGACCCCTTCGAGGTGCCGGACCTTCAGTCCGCACCGGCCGCAGCCGACGGCCGCGCGGCGTGGGAGGCGGACGGCTCGGTCCGTATCGACCAGCTCGCCGCGATAGGACTGCCGGCACCGGACGGCCCGTACGAGACCGTGGCCGGTCTGGTCGCCACCCGCCTCGCGCGCATCCCCGCCAAGGGGGACGTCCTGGAACTGGACGACGGCTGGTGCCTGGATGTCCTCGACGTCGACCACCATCGCGCCGACCGTGTCCGTATCACCGCGCCCGCCCAGATCCCGGTCCAGGCGGGAGCGACGGGGGAGGAGTCCCGATGACCGTGCTGCAGCTCGCCATCGGCGCCCTGACCCTGCTGACCAACGCCTTCTTCGTCGGGGCCGAGTTCGCCCTGATCTCCGTGCGCCGCAGCCAGATCGAGCCCCGCGCCAAGCAGGGCCATGCGCGGGCCCGGATGACCATGTGGGCCCTGGAGCACCTCTCCGCGATGATGGCCACCGCCCAGCTCGGCATCACCGTCTCCTCGCTGGTGCTGGGCGCGGTCGCCGAACCGGCCATCGCCCACCTGCTGGAGCCCGCCTTCGAGACGGCCCACATCCCGCACGGCCTGGTGCACCCGATCGCGTTCGTCATCGCGCTCAGCGTGGCGACGTATCTGCACATGCTGATCGGCGAGATGGTTCCGAAGAACATCGCGCTGGCAGCGCCGGTCGGGACGGCCCTGCTGCTCGGCCCGCCAATGGTGGCCCTCACTCGAGCGCTGCGCCCGGTCGTGTTCGGCATCAACGCCTTCGCGAACATCCTGTTGAAGCTGCTACGGGTGGAACCGAAGGACGAGGTGGAGTCCGTCTTCACCGATGACCAACTCGCCCGCATGGTCCTCGACTCCAGCGCGGCCGGACTGCTCTCCCGCGCCGACGGCGAACGGCTGCGCGATGCGCTGGAACTGGGCACCCGCCCGGTCGGCGAAATCCTCGTCCCCGCCCAGCGGATGCACACCGTCGACCACACCATCACCCCGGCCGAACTAGAGCGGACGGCCGCCGCAGTTGGCTACTCGCGCTTCCCTGTCACCGGCCCGAACGGCACCTTGCTGGGCTACCTGCACATCAAGGACACCCTCGGCATCGCCGACCGCGACCAGCCGTTCCCGCGCGGTGCCCTGCACCCCGTCACCCGGGTCCGCATCGACACGCCGCTGGACGACACCCTGACCGCCCTGCGCGCCGACGGCAGCCACTTGGCCGCCGTGACCGGCGAAGGGGGAGCGGTCCTTGGCTTCGTGACCATGGAGGACGTTCTGTCCGAACTGGTCGGCCCGGCGCCGGCCACGGCCTGATAGCCCATGACGAGGAGGTAGCCGGTCAGCATGACCGCGATGTTGAGGTGCACCGGCAGCATGGCAGGCTCCGCGCGGTCAGGTGGGCTAAGGCCCGGTCGTTGCTGGCGTCGCGTACGGCGTACCGGGGCGGTGGGTGCGAGGGCGGAAGGGAAGGCGTACGTGGGCCGCGACCGGATGCTTGGAGGGGATCGTCGCGCCGTCGAGGCGTCCGACGATGATCTCTTCCAGCGGGTCCCACGCGTTGTGTGAATTGACCGGCGAAACCAGAGGCTCCGCACGGTTGTCAATCGTGGCCGATAGCGCGGACATCACGCGCAATGCGCTGCCCACTCGGGGCATAGCGGCCGTGCGGCCGGGCACTCACCCAGTCCCGGAGTTTGCACAAGACCGAGATCGAGTGGGCGTCGCGGTCCCCAGAACCGAGGAATCGCCGGCCTGGGTGCTCTGTCACTTCGCCTCCCACTTTCTCGCGTACTGCTGGGGCTGTCAGGTTGATCACCGCCCGCGACGAGCGCGGGATTCGGAGGCCCACCGTGAGTCCCAGCCCCCGGCCGCGATCGGCGGCCGTGGGCCTGGCGTCCTGCCTGGAGGTCAGTGGTCCTGGTGGTTGCTGTGCTCTGGCTGCTCCAGGTGATCGGGGCAGTCGGGGTTGTGGCAGGGGCCCGGGCCCCACACCGGCACGAAGATTCCGAGAGTCTTGTGCCGTCTCTTGATGGTCATATCGAGGTGCTGCTTGCAGACCGGGCACACAAGCGTCCCTCGTGGGCTCGTCTCATGCGCGGCTTTGCTCATTCTTTAACAATAGGCTGTGTGGCCGGAGAGGGGGATGGGCGACAGGCCGCTCACCGCCGTGTTGATCAGTGCGCCGGCCGGGGCGGATCATCCGGCTGCTGGTCCTGCTCAGCATGTGCGCCACCGGGTCCGGGGTTCTCGGATGGCGCGTCTGACAGGGAGGGTGCCCTCTCATCCTGAGCCGCGGGAGCCAGATTGGGTGGGACAGGCCGCCGCAGGCTGAACACGACGGAAGCTGCCAGAACAATGACGATGACCGCCAAGCTGATCGGTGAGGGTATCTCCGGGATGCTGGGACTGATCACCTTGTGGGACGCCTGGAGGATGAGCTTGACGCCGATGAAGGCCAGGATGATCGCGAGGCCCTTGTTCAGGTAGTGGAAGCGGTCCAGCAGGCCCGCGAGCATGAAGTACAGGGCACGCAGGCCCAGGATGGCGAACGCGTTGCTGGTGTAGACGATGAAGGCGTCGTCGCTGACGGCGAGGACGGCGGGCACGCTGTCGACGGCGAAGATCAGGTCGGCGGCCTCGACCGCGGCGACCACCGCGAGGAGTGGGGTGGCCACGCGCTTGCCGGCATCCTTGACGAAGAACTTCGCGCCGGCGTACTCGTCCCGGACCGGCATGATCTTGCGGAGCATGCGCACGGCGAAGCTCTTGCCGGGGTCAAAGCTCTCTTCCTCGTCCTTGAGGAGCTTGTAGGTGCTGTAGAAGAGGACGGCGGCGAAGGCGAACAGCACCGCGGTGAAGCGGCTGACGACGGCGACACCGAGGGAGAGGAAGATCCCGCGGAAGACCAGTGCGCCGATCACGCCGAAGAACAGGACCCGGTGCTGGTAGGCGCGAGGCACCTTGAAGTAGGCGAAGATCACGGCGAAGACAAACAGATTGTCCACCGACAGGCTCTTCTCCAGCAGCCACGCGGTGGTGTACTCGGTGCCGGCCGTCGTGCCGAGGACGAGGAAGACGACGCCGCCGAAGATCAGAGCGAGGCTCACCCACAGGGCGCTCCACGCGGCCGCTTCCTTGAAGCCGATGACGTGCGCTGTGCGGTGGGCCAGCAGGTCCACCGCCAGCGACACCACCACCGTCGCGGCGAAGGCTCCCCACAGCCAGAACGGGACCTCAAGCACAACCCGTCACCTTCTCAGCGGCCCACGCTGATACGGGCCCCTATACGGGAGTCTGTGGCATTTCACTGCGCCCGGCGACACCAGCGCGGAGGCGGAGCAGGTCACCAGCCTCGCTCTTGTACAGGGGTCGAGATGGGGGAGCGGGGGCACGCTCGGCGCAGAGGTGGCGGATCCGCCAGGGAGACTTGTGATGGGGCGGAGTCACCGATTTCACCTTGACGCCAAGGGCCACGCGATGACCGTGACCCTCGATGGCGGCCATGATCGAGTGGTCGAGCTGCTTGTCGACGGCACGGAAACCGGTCGTGCCGAGATCCATGGGAGCCGGGCCTCGATCCTCACCGGCGAACTACCCGCCGATTCACCGTTGGCCGCGGGCGTACGCACCAGCAAGACACGGCCGCCAGCGGAAGCCGACAGGGGGCGGCCCCGCTGAACGTCGCCACCACGGCGCCGCATCAGCGCCACCACCTTGGCGAACTGCACCTCGGGCGGGCCACCTCAAGCTCTGCCGGGCATAGGCAATCAAGAGAAGTCAACATTGCCGAGGACTGGCAATGCGCTCACGCCAAGCGGACTGGACGATTCACAGCGTGATCAAGGTCCTCGTCGTAGAAGACATGCAGGTGGTCCGGGCAGGCCTGGTGGCTCTTCTCGACGGAGAGTTCGGCGTGGGGGTCGTGGCCCAGGCAGCTGACGCGGTCGACGCCTTGAACGCCATCGAGCATGTGGCTCCGGATGTCGCCCTGCTCGACATCGATCTGCCGGGTATGGACGGGCTGGCTCTGGTGTGTGAGCTGGCCGAGCGGGCGCCGGCCTGCCGTACCGTCATGCTCACGGCTCTGGACCGGCCCGGCCATGTGCGGAGAGCCTTGGACGCGGGGGCGGCGGGGTACCTGCTGAAGAGCATCTCGCCGAAGGGACTCGTGGAGGCGGTGCGCACGGTCGCCGCAGGCGGTCGGGTGATCGAGCCGCCGGAGCTCGCAGACTTGGCGGAATCGGTGACTCCGTTGACCCCGCGCGAGGCGGAGGTACTCAGGCTGGCCGCGAGTGGTGCGGACACACGGGCGATCGCCAGCGATCTGTTCCTCAGCGTGGGTACCGTACGCAATCGGCTTTCGGCCGCCGTGGGCAAACTACACGCCCGCACCCTGGTGGACGCGATTCGTATCGCCGAGCGTCAAGGCTGGATCTAGGGGAAGTTCGACGGTCAGGACGAAGCGTCCGCCGCAGGATTTCGTGCCGAGGGTTCCGCCGAGTGCCAGGACTCGGAATCGCATGTTCACCAGTCCACTGCCCTGATCGGCGTCCTCTACGCTCGGCAGAACGCCGTCGTTGTCGATGGACAGTTGCACCCGAGAAACCTGGGTCGTCACCTCGATCTCGCAACGCGACGCCTGGCTGTGCCGCAGCACGTTCCCGATGCCCTCGCGCAGGACAGCACTCATGCAATTGGCCGTGGGCCCGCCGAGATCCAGCCCGGCCGGCAGAGTTGTGCGCGTGGCGATCCCTGCACGGGACAACAGATTCTGGACGTGCGCGACTTCCGTGTGCAGATCGGCGGCGATCCTATGCCCAGTGATGCTTCGTATCTCCTGGTGGGTGCGTCGTGCCAGCGTGGCGATGTCGGTCAGCGCCTGGTGACCTGGTGCGTCGCTCACAGTCCGGGCGAGGGCTTGCTCGCTCTGCACAGCGATGGAGACAAGTGACGAACCCACCAGGTCATGCAGGTCCTGCGTCATGCGGACCCGTTCGCGGTGCTCACCGAGCCGACCCGCCTGACTGTGTGAGGCTTGAAGCCGCGCGGCGAGCAGGGTGAGGTGGACCACCGCGTACACGCTGCTGCCAGTGACGACGGTCGACACCAGCACGCTCATGCTGCCGCGCTGCGAGGTCACCAGACTGCTGTTCACGAGCAGAGGGCCGCTCGCTGCCACCGCTGCCGCGATGACGATCGAAGCCGGTCGAGGCACCGTCAGCAGCACGGCACCCACGAGGAAGCCCAAGAGACTCAGCCACGAGTACTCAAAGACGAGGACAGGTAGATAGGTGAGCACCGCCTGCAGGCCGAGCAGTCCCCAGCGCCACCGGTAGGGGAGACGGTAAGGAGGAGGCGCGTACTGGCCCATCAGCACTCCGGGCAGCAAGATCATCAAGAGGAGCCCGGTGATCAGTGTTCCCTTGCTGAGGGGCTGTGCCAGCACGTCCACGGCCAGCAAGGTGAGTGAGCCCGCGACCAGGACTGTCAGGGACAGTGACGCGATTCCGGTGGCCTGAGTCAGCCTGATGCGATGACCCACACCGTTCCCCCGTTCCATGGCCTGCGCTCTCGGCTTTCCAGGCATGCCCGGTGATGGGCATACCTCACCGTCCACGTACGACCGTGCAGCGCACCAAAGGGTTGTGCAGGGGATTGGTGAAGATCTCACTTCTTTCGCGACGGTGGAAGTGGTCGGATCGGGCGCCCCCCATGTCCTGATCCACGAGGGATGCCAATCGATGAGACACGCCGTGCCCCGAATACGGGGCTCTGTGCTCGCTTTCCACCGCCGCAGACGGGCCTTGCCACCGATCGCCGCGGCTGCCGCGATGCTGCTGGCCGCCGAAACAGCTCTCCTGGTCGCCAACACGGGCGACGCCGTGGCCCTCACCTTCGCTGCTCAGCGTCAGCAGGTGAAGGAAGCCAAGCCGAAGAAACCAGCTGTCAAGCAGGCCGACGACATACCGTCGGCCCGCATCGCCGCCCGGCTTTACGGGCACCGTGTGGAGGCCCTGAGCGAGCGCACCGAGACGTCGACCACCTGGGCCAACAAGGATGGCAGTCTGACCACTGAGATGGCGGCAGGGCCGGTCCGGTTCCAACAGGACGGCCAGTGGACCGATGTCGATGTGGAGTTGCAGGAAGTCGCCGGCGGCGTAGAGCCGAAAGCGCACCCGGACGGGTTGCGACTGGCCGGCAAGACCGGAACGCCTGCCAAGTCGCTGAAGGCTGCGCGTGAGGCCAAGGCAACCGACCTGGTCACGCTCGGCGAAGGCGATCAGCAGATCACCTTGCAGTGGAAGGGCGGGCTGCCGAAACCGAAGCTCGCCGGGACGCGTGCCGAGTACGTCAACGCCGTTCCCGGCGCGGATGTGGTCGTGGAGGCCACGCGGACCGGCTTCGAGCAGTACGTCGAGATCAAGGAGCGCCCCGCAGAGGGCGGTTACTCCTACACGCTGCCCCTGAAGGCCAAGGGCCTGAAGGCGAAGCAGCTCAAAGACGGCAGCATCCTGTTCACCGACAAGAAGAACAAGAAGCACGCCGTCATGCCGGCCCCAGTGATGTGGGACGCCACCGTCGACAAGCGGTCCGGTGAGCACACCAACCGCGCCAAGGTCGGCATGAAGGTCGTGCAAAAGGGCTCGTCGGTCGATCTGATGATCACTCCGGACGCGAAATTCCTCGCAGACCCGGACACCACCTATCCGGTCACCGTCGACCCCTCGACGGCATCGCTGTCCAACGTCTTCGACACCTACGTGCAGCAGGGCGAGACGGTGGACTGGTCCGCCGACACCGAGCTGGACCTCGGCAACCCCGGTACGAAGAACGCGGACGGCACGCCGCGCACGGCGCAGTCCTTCATCTCCTGGAACACCTCGCCGATCCAGGACGCGCTCATCTCGGACGCGAAGCTGTCCCTGTGGAACTTCCACTCGGGTAACACCGACTGCAAGCTCTACCCCTGGGAGGTGTGGTCCTCCGGCGCCGCATCCACCTCCAGCCGGTGGACCAACCGCCCGACCATGACGGCGAAGAAGGCCACTTCGACCGAGACCCGCGGCAACGCGGGGTGCACCACGCAGCCCGACGGCTGGATCAACGCCGACGTGACGACCCTGGTGCAGGAGTGGGCCTCCGCCAAGGCCACCCGCGGCCACATGGGCATCCGCGCCACGGACGAGTCGATCGTGGCGCAGTGGAAGCGGGTCAACTCCGCCAACGCGGCCTCCAACCCGCCGAAGCTGGTGGTGGACTACAACTACCGGCCGCGTACCGGCACGAAGCAGGAGGCGGGCCCACCGTACTTCTCCTACAACGCTGCCTACGTCGTCGACACCACCACCCCCACGCTGCGCGACACCTTCGTGGACGCCAACGGCGACAAGGTCAACGGCACCTTCGAGGTGCGGGATTCGGCGACCGACACCAAGGTCGGCGAGTACCTGGTCTCCCCGTGGGTTCCCTCCGGCCAGGTCGCCGAGGTCACGGTCGCGTCCGGCGTACTGACTGACGGCAAGACGTACAAGTTCCGGACCTCGCCGTACGACGGGACGCACTTCAACGTCGGCTGGTCGGCATGGAAGACGTTCACCGTCGACACCAAGGCTCCCTCCGCCCCGACCAACATCACATCGACGGACTATCCGTCGGCTCAGTGGGTCAAGGGCGCAGGACAGGCCGGTACATTCACGGTCACGCCTCCTGCCGCGGACCACAACTGGCTGGAGTGGTCGCTGGACGGGGTGACCTGGACCAAGGTGGCCACCGGCGGTTCCACCGCGAACAAGGCCCTCTCCATCACTCCGCCGAAGGACGGCACCCAGACCCTGCAGGTGCGGTCCGTCGACAAGGCGGACAACAAGTCAGAACCCGCCCAGTACACCTTCCACGTCGGCCCCGGAGGCTTCATCCAGCCGTCCGACGGTGAGCGCACCGCGCGCCGGCTCCCGCTGGTCGCCGAGGCGGAGGCGGGCAAGTACGACGCCGTGTCCTTCTCCTGGCGCCGCTCCGAAGCCGATGACTGGGTGAAGATCCCCGCCGGTGACGTCACCTCCGGCGGCGCCGCGCTCACGGCATGGCCGGTTCCGCTGACGGGCGGTAAGAACGCCGCGCTCGTGTGGAACACGACGGACACCGTCGACCCGGACGGTTCCATCCAGATCAAGGCCGACTTCACCGGTCCCAACGGAGCCTCCGGCGCGACGCAGCCTCTCGCCGTCGTCGTGGACCGCAACGCCGACGGCGCCGCCGCCAGTGAGGTCGGGCCCGGCTCGCTGAACCTCCTCACCGGCGACTACACCCTGTCCGGCACTGATGTGTCCGTGCTCGACATGACGGTGACGCGCAGCGCGTCCTCCCGCACCCCGCAGGCCGGTGCGGCACAGGACGGACAGGCGGCCATCTTCGGCAAGGAGTGGGTGGCCGGCACGGTCGCGCAGGCCGTCCAGTCCGACTACTCCGAGCTGCGGAAGACCTCGGCGTCCTCGCTCGACATCGTCACCGCCGACGGGGAGACGATCGCCTTCTCCGCCAACTCGGCCAAGACCGGCTGGATCCCTGAACCAGGTGCCGAAAACCTGACGCTGAAGGGCAACTTCACCAGCGGCGACTTCACCCTCTCTGACACCGAGGCCAACGTCACCACCTTCAGCCAGGTCAACACGTCCGCCGATGCCTGGACGGTTTCCCGGTCCCTGGTCGATGGACAGGCCAACTCCACGACCGAGGTCATCTCCGAGGCGGTCACCGTCGACGGCAAGGTCCTCGCCCGCCCCAAGCGCGTGATCGCCGCCACCAGCGCGGTCACCCTGGCAACCTGCGAGGCGAACCCGGCAACCCGGGGATGCCGCGTCCTGGAGTTCGTCTACGCGGCCTCGACCACCGCCACCGCCACGGCCTTCGGGAACGTGAAGGACCAGGTGTCCGAGATCCGCGCTTGGGCGACCAGCCCCGGCGCCACCGCGTCCACCGCGACGAGCGTGGCGAAGTACTCCTACGACGACGCCGGACGCCTGCGTGAGACCTGGGACCCCAGGATCTCCCCGGCGCTGAAGACGACCTACGCCTACGACTCCGCCGGCCGGGTCACCCAGTTCACGCCGCCGGACCAGCTTGCCTGGACGTTCACCTACGGCAAGGTCGGCACCGATCCAGTGTCCGGCGAAGGAATGCTGCTCAAGGCATCCCGTCCGACGCTCAAGGCAGGCTCCGCCAGCGAGCTGGACGGCGGTACGGCCCAGACGTCGGTCGTGTACGGCGTACCGCTCACCGGTACCAAGGCCCCTCAGGCCATGGGAACCGGCGACGTAGCGGCATGGGGACAGCTCGACGCTCCGTCGGACGCCACCGCGGTCTTCCCGACGGGTTCGGTCCCGGCCTCGCACAGCGGCGCCTCTCTCGCAGCGGGCGACTACGGGCGGGCCATGGTGCACTACCTCAACGCCCCCGGGCGTGAGGTCAACACTCTGGACGCCGCCAAGAACATCACCACGACCGAGTACGACCAATTCGGCAACGCCGTCCGGGAGCTGTCCGCAGCCAACCGCGCGCTGGCGCTGGGAACGACCGACGCCGACAAGGCCCAGCTGGCCGACCTCGGCATCGCCGGTATACCGGCGGCGGAGCGAGCCGAGCTGCTGTCCAACCGGGGCATCTACAACGCTGACGGCTCCCGCGAGGTGGAGACGCTCGGCCCGCTGCACCGGGTAGTCCTGGACGCCGAGCTCAAGGACGGCACCACCACCGTTCTGGCCGCAGGCGACCAGGCAATCGTGCGCCACCGCACCGTGAACGAGTACGACAACGGCCGTCCGACCGATGGCACTGCGACGGTCTCGGACAAGGTCACCAAGCGCACCGAAGGCGGTCAGCCGCGCAACTGGCCGACGCTGACGGCCGATGTCCGCGTCACCCAGAGTGTGTACGACTGGGTGGTGGGCGAGCCTACCAGCACCATCCAGGACCCGGGCGGCCTGGCCATCACCGAGAAGGCCACCTACGACACCGCAGGGCGGCAGATCACGCGCAGCCTGCCCGCCTCAACCGGGTCCGACGCCGGCACGCTGATCACGGACTACTACACCGGCGACGGCACCGGCGTCTGCGGTGGCCGCCCCGAGTGGGCCGACGAAGTGTGCCGCACCCGACCCGCCGCGGCGATCACCGGAGGAGGATCCAACCCGAGCCAGCTGGCGACCACGACCGCCGAGTACGACCGGTGGGTCGAGACCGCCAAGCTCACGGAGACCGCCAACGGCACCACTCGGGTGAAGACCACCGAATACGACGACGCGGGCCGCACGAAGACCGTGACGATCTCGGGGGGTACTGGCACGGCCGTCCCCGCGGTCACCACGACGTACGACCCGGTCAGCGGCAAGGTGGCCGAGATCACCTCCACCGGCGGCGGAACGATCAAGAAGGCGTACGACAAGCTCGGCCGCCTCGTCTCCTACACCGACGCCGACGGAGGTGTCACCACCAGCCAGTACGACGCCGAGGGCCACGCGGTCCTCGTCAGCGACAACGTGCCCTCCAGCACGAGTTACGCGTACGACGCGAGCGTTGACCCGCGCGGTCTTCCCACGTCGATCACGGACTCCGTGGCGGGCACGTTCAGCGTGCGCTACGACGCCGACGGGCAGGTGCGCTCCCAGAAGCTGCCGGGTGGCTACACCATGAGCCAGAGCACCAACCCGGCCGGCATGGCCATGGAGCGGACGTACACCCGAGACAGTGACGGCGAGGTGCTCTTCTCAGAGACCCTCATTCCCACGGTCCACGGCCAGCGTTCCTCCTACACCGGCTCGCTGGGCCAGACCTCCAGCCAGACCTACCGGTACGACAAGGCCGGCCGGCTCGTCCGGGCGGAGGACGACACCGTCGACAGTGTCTGCGTCACCCGCAGCTATGCCTTCGACCAGAACTCCAACCGCAAGACCCTTGCCACCGCCGCCGCCGAGCCCGGCTTGGCCTGCACCACCACCGGCGCCACGACCACCAGCCACGCCTACGACAGTGCCGACCGTCTGGTCGACTCCGGTTACACCTACGACGCCTTCGGCCGCACCACGGCCGCGCCCGGGACCACGCTGGCCTACTACACCAACGACCTGGTGCGTCAGCAGACCGCGGGCACCCAGCGGCAGACCTGGACCCTGGACTCGCAGCTGCGCTTCCGCGGCTCGACCGTGGAATCCAACGGCTCCGGCACCTGGACACAGACCCAGTCCAAGCTCCACCACTACAGCTCCGACGCGGACACCCCGCGCTGGACCGTGGAGGACACCGCCACCGGCACGGTCACCCGTAACGTGAACGGATTCGACGGTCAACTGGTGGCGACCACCGCCAAGACCGGCTCAACCGTCCTGCAACTCGTCAACCTGCACGGTGACGTGGTGATGCAACTGCCCACCACCGCCGGTCAGGCCCCCACCGTTCTCACCACCGACGAGTACGGCAACCGCGCCAACACCTCCAGCACGGTCCGCTACGGCTGGCACGGCGGAATGCACCGGTCTGGGGAGACCCTCACCGGCCTCACCCTGATGGGTGTCCGCCTGTACAACCCGGCGACCGGCCGCTTCCTGTCCGCCGACCCGCTGCCCGGTGGCAGCTGCAACGCCTACGACTACGCGTGCGCCGACCCCGTCAACAACGAGGACGTCACCGGCTGCGCGACCTGTCGTGTGCCCAAGCACGCCTGGACCGGCCGCAGTTACACCACGGTCCTGCGCACCACGCGCTGGAGCTACAGCGGTTGGCAGAACGTCAGCTGGCACTGGTACATGGATGTCCTGAGCGGTGACTACGGGCCGGTGCCCATCAGCGCGTGGAAGCGGCAGTACCGCTACCGCAAGCAGTACATCTTCAAGTGCAAGGTCGTGGCCTGGTACGGCTGGGGCCGGCAGAAGATCCTGGCGACCTTCGAAACGCACTGGCAGTACTCCTACCGTGACCGCACCACGTACCGGATCAAATGGACCGGTATCAAATGGACACGGACCGGAGGCTGGAGCTGGACGAGAACATCATGGCGCTACGTGTCCAGCTATCGCATCGTCTACACAAAGGGCTGACTTCTGCAGCCTGATCATCCGTAGAGCATAAGGTGGTGCTCCGCGACACCGGTCGCGGAGCACCACCTCCTTGCCCCACCCGCACTGCCGCAGGCCGGTTTGTTCACCGCTTGGGCCTTGGCCGCTTTTGTGGAGATATCTTTATGCTTCCCGCAGTGATCGCTTTCGGGATCGCCTTCTTCTGTTTCACTCTGTGGTGCTCCGTCACTGTCGCCCGGATGCAGGACATCCCAACCTGGCGCAGGTTCCTGCCGCTCACCCTTTTCCTGATCGCTGCTGCAGCCAGCCTGCTGCGGGCGTTCGACATTCCAGAGGTGGCGAACGCCATCTCCTTCCCCCTGAACCTGGCAGTCGTCCTTCTGTCTTTCCGGGAGATTCGCGGTAGCCGCCGCAAGCGCGAACTCGGCCCTTCCGTATAGAAGATCAACGGCAGTCGGTAGTTCTCTATCGCGCGCTCATCTACGTGAGAGCGCGCCAATTCATGCTGCGTACATTCGTGTAAGAACGCGCACAAGAATCTTCGGGTGTATGAGATCTCGTCGAATGTGGGGTGCCGCCGCCGCAGTAACTGCACCCACCGGCGCAGGTACTTGCTCACCCCCTGCTCGGTGAGCCGCACCGGGTACAGCTTTGCGATCAGATCACCCACTCCGACGCGCAACCACAGCTGCCCGGCCAGCCCCAGGTCACAGGGACGGTGATCCAGTACGGCCTGCCGGATCGCCTGGTCACAGTGCCACCGCGACCACCATTGCAGCCGCTCCTCTCAGAGCTCGCGGCGGGCGGTGGGTGCGGGGTTGTACCCGAGGCCCAGCTCGCGGAGCATTCGGGTCAGGTCGGCCGGAGCCGCTGCCAGGCGGACCGGGGTGCCCGCGTCGTCGAGTTCGGCGACGTGCCAGCTTCTGCTGATCGCCTCCTCATCACCCCGCGCGCGCCTCACGTTCACGGCGGTAAGCCGTTCCACCGGGATCGGCTTCGCCGCGAACCGGCCGGGGCCGCCGTGAGGCACCACCGCGGGCGGGCCGTCGCCGAGGACGATGTGGGTGCCGAAGCCGTGCGGGTTGTAGTCGGTATGGTCCAGGAAGCGGGCGGCCAGGAACACGTCTCCCCGCACGGGGGGTGTCTGGGCCGCTCCCGCCTCCCCCGGTGTACGGATACGTGTAGCGCGCCACGCCCAGGCGAACAGGCTCAGGCTGACCAGCGAGCCCGCTGCCCACCACGTGATCGGCGTGCGCGATGAGAACGGGGTGGTGGGGTGGAGGTAGCACAGCGGCAGCAGCCATACGGCGGTAGCGACCAGAACGCCCGCGAACGGCAGTGCCGACGGGAGCACCTCGTCGTCAGCCAGGCGGCGCCCGCGCCGGCGCATCAGCATCAGGGCTCCCGGGTACGCCGCGCCCACGGCCAGCCCGGCCGCGATGACGGCCACGTCACCGGCGGGCGTCATGTGTTCGCGCCAGACGTGCCGCTCGCCGGCGACCACTCTGATTTGACCACGCCAGAAGGTCACCTCGGCCCGGTCACCGGCCGCGAACCCCTGGGCGCCTTCATACGAGACCCTGACTCGCCGCACCGGCTCGCCGTCAGCGAAGTACAGCCAGCTGGGCTTCTTGCCCCCCTCGGGCTCGGCCTGCGCGATCACGGCCGGCACTGTGGTCAGGCACTCGCCGCGCACCGCTGCGGGCGTCTCGGCGGCACATGGCACGGCCGCCTCCCAAGCCCGCTTCTGCGCATTGGCGCTCGGCACGGACCACGCGGCCAGACCCGCACCTGCGAGTAGCAGCAGGCACAAGGCCATCAGCCAGCGCCGGCCACGCCCGGCGGTGCGGTACGACACGACGGGGAGATGCGTCGACTCCGGCGCGCCGTAGCAGCGGTGCAGTGCTCGGAGCGCCTCCACCTCCGAGTCGAACGCCGGGTCGTCGTATTTCGCGGTCTGCGGCAGGGGCAGGCGCAGCTTGCGTCCGCCGCGCAGCACCAGGTCGACGCGACGCACTTCGCCGTTGCGTACACGCTGCAGTCGTATGTGCAGGTCCGCGACTTCGCTCCACGGCACGTTGCGGCGGCGCAGCATCATCCGGGAGCGCACGCCGTACGCGTCGGCGCGCACCTGAGCTGTGGCCCAGAGGAGCAGCAGAATGGCTGTCAGCACCACCGTCAGGCCGACGGTCATCCACAGGACGAACCACTTGCCCCAGCGTTCCGTGGGCAGCAGCACCGTCAGGAACGCCCAGACCCCCACCACGGCGCCGAATCCGGCGAAGACCCGGCCGGGGCGGCGGATGAGGGGACGGCAGGTCATGTCGGGCGCTTCGGACATGCGGATGATCCTGCCAGCCGCGCAATCGCATGCGCATGTGCGGTGTGCGGCAACGCCCTGGTCACGGAGATTGCCGGGCTGCGGAAGGCGCTACCCGCTCGTCAGGCCGGTAATAGCCGCGCTTTGCCGACACCGACCGCGACGCCACAGGGCACCGGCTATGCGTCGAGGGAATCGGCTGAGCCTCAGATGGCGGCGGCCGGCCAGGGGATCAGCTGATGCCCGATTCTGCGGTCTGGAGCGCGGCCGCCAATGCAAACGTGGGGCCTCCGCGACGGAGGACCCCACGTTGCATTGGCATTGTGCGGTTCCGGGTTACGGGGTGAGCGTCTGGCCCAGGTGGGCGCCTGTCGGGGTGCCCAGGGCGCTCTTGCCGTAGTAGACGCCGCCGCTGGTGTCGATGCCGGAGTTGCCGCTGTCCAACTGGAGGATGACGCCGTTGTAGGCGTCCTCGCCCTCCACGCCGATGGCGAGGTCGGCGCGGCCCCAGCCGGAGAGGTCCTGCAGGACCACGGCGGAGCCGAACTTGTCGTTCGGCTCGGTCACGCCGGCGATGCCGCTGCGGTCCTGGCTGTACCACTGGGCGCCGGAGCCGGTCAGGCCGGACGAGGTGCCCTTCAGGAGCAGGGCCATGCCCGCGTTGGTCTGGTTGGCGCCGCTGCGGGTGATGTCCTCGCCCGGCATCCCGGTCAGGACGTCGGCGTAGCCGTCGTCGTTGTAGTCGCCGACGGAGACGGATGCGCCGGTGGCGTCGCCGGCCTCGGCGGTACCCGGCACGCCGCTGGTGTCCTGGTGGACGGTACGCATGCCGGTGGTGGTGAATCCGGTCGAGGTGCCCGGGACCACGGTGACCTGGCCGCCCTTGAAGGCGCCGGACTCGGCGGTGAAGGGCTGGCCGATGGCGATGTCGTCGTAGCCGTTGCCGTTGACGTCGCCTACGGCGATGGAGCGGCCGCCCTTGACGGACAGGACGCTGACCTTGACGAGGCCGGACGTGGTGCCCTTGAACCAGGTGACGCGGCCGGTGCCGGACTGGTCGAGGTAGTTGAGGGCCACGTCGGCGTAGCCGTCGCGGTTGAAGTCGCCGGTGGCGGCGTCGAGGGCGGCGAGCGAGCCGGTGGCACTGGTGAGCTTGCCGTACTGGGTGGTGCCGCCGGTCAGGCGGGCGTTCCAGCTGCCGCTGTTGCCGGTGCCGGCGGAGAAGACGTCGGCCTTGCCGTCGGCGTTGAAGTCGCCGACCGTGACGGCCGCGCCCAGCTTGGCTCCGGTGCTGGTCACACCTGACGTGGAGTACGAGAAGCCGGAGTCCAGACCGGGACCGTACAGCACGGTGACCGAACCCCGGTCGGCATGGCCGCTGGTGTCGTCCTCGCCGGGGGAGCCGACGGCGAGGTCGGCGTAGCCGTCGCCGTTGACGTCGCCCCAGGCGGTGGCGGCACCGAAGTTGTCGCCGGACTCGTGGCCGCCGGGGACACCGGGGCTGTTCTGGGTGAAGGAGCGCTTGACTGTGGCGTCCGGCCCCTCCGTGTTGCCCGGCACGACGGTCAGCGTGCCGCCGCTGCTCAGCGCCCGGGGCGTGCCGACGACCAGGTCGGTCACGCCGTCGCGGTTGAAGTCGGCGGTCGGGATTGCGGAGTTGGCGCCCGTGCTCGCGGCGAAGCGGCGGATCTCGCCGAGCTTGGCGTACATGGCGGCGCCGGGGCACTCGGTAGCGTAACCGTCGCGGTGGCCGGAGATCACGTTGAGGGTGGCCTCCTGGCCGTTCTTCCAGACCCCGGTGTCGCCCTTGGCGGTCAGCGTGACCTTGCCGGTCGGGTTGCCGCCGTACTGGCCAAGCTTCCAGGCGGCGACACGGGCCACCGACTCCAGCGTGGCCCGGGTCGGCCGGGCCGGAGCGATGCCCTTGGCGGAGTCGCCCTGGAAGTCGCCGAGGACGGCGATGCCGGTGGAGTAGCTGTTGAAGCCGTAGGTGTGCGCGCCCTGCACGGGCAGGTCAGTACCGCCCGCGCGGCCCTCGAAGATCTGGCCGCACTTGTCGACCAGGAAGTTGTAGCCGAGGTCGTTCCAGCCGTTGACGTCGATGTGGTACGCCATGATGCCGCGCACCAGCGAGGCCGACTGGGCGCAGCTGTAGCTGTTGGAGCCGACGGTGTGGTGCACGAACACGGCCTGCACCTTGTCGTTGTACGCCGGCGGGTCGTCGACCTTGGACTCGTCCGCGCCCCACTGGGCCCGGCCGGTGATCGGCGGCTGGGTGACGGTGGACGGCGGGGCGGTCGGCACCGTCTCACTCGGCGACGGCGACGGCGACGGGGACGCGGAGGCCGAGTCCGTCGGGGTCGCGGTGTCGGTGGGCGAGACGCTGTCCGTCGGCGTCGTGGTCGGATCCGCCGTGGGCGACTCGGTCGCGGTGTCCGTGGGGGTGACCGCATCGGTGGGAGTGACCGTGTCGGTGGGGGTGACCGAATCGGTGGGCGTGGCGGCGGGGTCGGTCTCGGCGGCGAACGCGGCCGGCTCGAACTCGGTGCCGATGGACTTGGTCTCGGCGGAGGTCATTCCCGGGTCGACCAGGTTGACCTCAAGCCCCGTGGGCAGCCCCGAGCTCGCCGTGCCGTCCTCGCGGACGACCTGCACCTCGACACCGTCGGACGGCCCGACCCACAGCGGCTCCGAGGCACCGCGCATGCCCGGCTCGACGCCCTCCGGCGGATCCACCCCCAACTCCAGGTCCTGCCAGGCGCTCCACTCACCGGCCTCCAGGTTGCGCGTGCGCACCTGCGCGGTGCCGTCGATCTGCTTCCTGGGCCCGGTCCAGGAGACGCCCAGCAGCGAGAACTGCTTCGTGCTGGTACGCGGCAGCTCCCGCTCCTGACTGCCGGTTCCCTTCAACGCGAGGTCGTAGACCTTCACGGGCCGCTTGGCCCGACCTGTGGCGCCCGGATCCTCGGACGGCCCGGCCAGGGCGTACGTCGCCACGCCCCCACCCCCCAGGACCACTGCACCCAGCGTCAGCCAGGCTCTGCGCCTCAGGCTCAGCGGTCTGTACGCGTGCGACGTACGACGCGCACGTCGAGTACGACGACTCAAGACGAATCCCACCCCAAAGAAGGCCGTTGAACGACCAGAGAAGAAAGTCACGTGAGGCACATCCGTCACATGGATGGCCTGCTTTGGCCAGCGTTTTGCACTGGGCAAACGTCACTGCTCGGCAAGGTGCAGTGACGTAGATCACGTCGGGCTGGTCAGTCGATGGCGATCCTGCGATGGGCGGACGGCGCAATCCGGCCCATGATGCGGTCATTGGTGGCCGGGGCGCCGACACGCAGCCAGCCGTCGCGCCACTGTTATTGGCGTGCAAGAAGATCCCCGCGCTGCGGCCGGGTGTGGCGGGCCGGCGCTTGAAGTTGATGACGAGCGCTTTGGCGCGCTGGACGGGGTAGTTGATGAGACTTCGGTGAGTCGATCGCGCAGCAGGAAGACGGCCAGGTCGTTGGCGAGCAGGAAGGCCGGGCGCACCGACGGCTCTCAGTGGGTACGGCGAGCCCGGCTGCCGCGAGGCCGTCGAGCGCGGCACGGCTGAGGTCGAACAGGCGCTGGAACAGCAGCCGTCCGGCGTCCGTGTCGGACAGCAGCGGTTGGCGCAGGTAGCCGGGCAAGGGCGAGTCGGCCGGGAGGTGGCGGGCGAACGCCTCGCTCAGGGTTCCCGCTCCGGTACCGGGATCGAGCAGCTGAGCCCCGCCCCGCCGGTCAATTCGCCCAGCATGGCCTCGAATACGGCCAGCACGTACTCGTCGACCTCCCGACGCAGGCCGCCCTTGGAGCCGAAGTGGTGCACCACGAGCCCAGTTGACACGCCTGCGGCCTCGGCGATCTGGCGTCCGGTCACCGACTCCGGCCCACGGTCGGCGAACAAGCGCAGGGCCTCGTCGCGGATCACCGCCCGCCTGGTCCGATCGTCCGGCATTGGACGCACGTACAGCATGCTGAACAGGTATTCAGTCAGTGGTCCAGGGCTCGGCGGATCGGCCCGGGGGAGGGCCTTCGGGCCTGCCTCTGCCGGTCGCTCTCCGTCAGGGGTGCGCCATGGCCGTCGATGCGCTCCCCCTGCGATGCGCGTCAGCCGGCAGTGACCGCAGACGAGGACGGCTCCGCGACGGCGGATCCGGGCGGGAAGCGGGTTGCCGGGGACAGCTCGGGGGGCGCCTCCTCCAACTGCTGCACGATGGAGTCGTCCGGCGCGTTGCCGGCAGTGCCCGCGCTGGTGGGCAGGCAGGACCAGGCGCCCAGGGTCACCGTGATCGCGGCAGCCGTTGCTATCACGCGGACGACGCGCCGGAGTTTGGCTTTGTCGTCCAGGTCCCGCCAGGCCGCTCCGGTCCAAGGTTCGTCCGGCTGCCACAGGTCGCCGACCGCATCCGTTCCGACGTCGGCCGCGCCGCCGTGCGGACGCCGCGAACGCAACCCAGTTCTGTCGGCTGGGTCGACGAGTCGGTGCCACCCCGGTGCCCGTTCCAGGGCGGAGGGTTCCTTGGGGGCGGACTGGCTGATGGCCACCTCGCTGTCTGTGAGGAACTTCAGCCAGATGCCCTCAGGGGCGGGCGGCGTGCCGTCCGGCTCTTCGGGCGTTCCCTCGCCGCCCGGCCCTTTGGTGGTCACGGTCTCCTTCTTCCTTTCCTGTCCACAGGGTTGTGGGCAGGGCCCCCGGCTTGCCAGTGGATGTTCCCTGTGGCTCCGTGGTCAGAGGGGGTCGCCGGTCTGGTTCGGTCCATGACGCCGGGTAGGAGCCAGCTCGCTCCTGCAATCCATATCCTCCGCCGATCGGTATGCACCGAGGTGCGGACCGGCTGTGAGGGCAGGCGGTGGCAGGGGCGAGGGGGGAGCCCGCCGACGGCCGGTGCGCCGTCCTGCTTGACTTGCCGGTCTCACTCCTGGGCGCCGGATGGCAATCGGCCGTCGGCTCGGCTTCCCCCGGCTCGATCATTGCATGATGCAAAATGAGATCGCCAGTCCCCCATCGGTTCTCGCGAACTTCCCGCGACGGCGCGGGCGGTTGGCCGTGCCGTGGTGACCGGCGTCTGGGGACGTTAGAGCCAGAGAGGGCCGAAGACCTTACGAGACCCTGACGCGGTCGGGAAACCGCTCTGCCACGCTCGTCTCACTGGCAACTCTGGTTCCGTCCGCCGTCGGCCCCGTGGCGGCGGCACGAACCCCGAGGAGCGACGCATGAGTAAGCACACCAGGCGCAGGTCCCCGTTACGAGTCCGGCTGCTGACCGCCGGAGCCGGGATCGTCGCCGCTGCGGCGGCGGTCGCGACGGTGACCGTCGCCTCGGCGGACGAGCCCGGCGGTCCCGCCGCGCAATCGGCCAAGGCCGGGGCGGATCACGCGGTGTTCGTCCAGGGCAACGAGCTCGACGGCAACACCATCCACGCTTTCCGGCGAGGCAAGGACGGCGCGCTGAGCGCTGCCGGCCGATACGCCACCGGCGGCAAGGGCGGCGACCAGGTCGACGCGCCCACCGACTCCCTGGCCTCCCAGGGGTCGCTCGTCTACGACGACGCCTCGGGGCTGCTGCTGGCGGTCAATGCGGGCAGTGGCACCGTGACCTCCTTCCGGGTCGACGGGCAGAGGCTGACGCACCGCCAGGTGGTGGACTCCGGCGGGTACTTTCCGTCCTCCATCGCGGTGTACGGCAACCTTGCCTACGTCATGAACGCGGGCGGCTCCGGCAGTGTTCAGGGCTTCCGGATCACCGCCTCGGGACTGAAGCCGTTGCGCGGTTCGCACCGCTCCCTGGGGCTGGACAACGCCAGGGTGCCGCTGTTCTCCAGCTCGCCCGGTCAGGTCGCCTTCACTCCAGGCGGCAGGGCACTGGCTGTGACCACGAAGTCCGCGGGCACCATCGAGGTCTTCCCGATGCGGCGCGACGGTCGTCCTGCGCACCGGGCAGTGGTCAACGACTCTGCGGGAGGCGTGCCGTTCGCGATCACCTTCGACAAGAGCGGCCGGATGCTGGTGGCCGAGGCCGAGAAGTCCACAGTCAGCACGTACAAGGTGCGCGGTGACGGTCGCCTCAAGGTGGTCCAGCGGCCGCTGGCCAATGGGCAGGACACGCTGTGCTGGCTGGAGCGCGCCGGCGACTTCTTCTACGGCGGCAACACCGGCAACTCCACCGTCACCGGCTACCGCACCGACTCCCGAGGTCGGCTCGCGCTCACCAACGACGTCGGCATCGCCACGCCCCCGTCGGCCAAGTCCCAGGGGGTCATCGACCTGGCGGTGACACAGGACGAGAAGTTCCTCTATGTGCAGAACGCCGTCTCCGGCACGGTCGACGGCTTCCGCATCGGCAGGAACGGCTCCCTCACCAAGGTCACCACCGCCACCGGACTGCCCGCCTTCGCCGACTCCGGCATGGAGGGCATCGCCGCGGTGTAAGGGAAAGCGGCCACCGCGGTGGGCGCCCCGGGCACCTCGTCCGGGGCGTCACGCCTGTCCGCGTCCGTGCTGACGGCGTCCGACGGCGGCGTCGAGGCGGACGAAGGGGACGGCTCGCCCCGCCTCGCGATACGACGCCTCGCCGCCGTCGACGTAAAGGCCCATGTACGCGCACAGAGAACGGGCCGTGCGTGGATGCCGCCGGGCGTAGCCGGCCATGATCTCGGCGCCTTCGTCGGGCGGGAGGAAGCGGGCGGTGACGGCGTGCGGACGGTTGCCGAACTGGATGAGGGTCATCGGCTGCGCGCGCAGGTTCTGGTACCAGTCGGCCTTCGGCCCGAACCCGGAGGCGACGGTCCAGCTCGCGCCGATCGGATCGTAGGACACCACTTCGAGGACCACCATGCGGTCCAGGCCGCTGACGCGGCCGACGTGGTGCAGTAGGAGCAGCCGCTTCCCGAAGACGGACCCCAGCCCCGCGCGGAAGACCAGGATCGGCAGCCGCGCAACCAGGCGCCGCCATCCGGTGGGGAGTTGGGGGCGGCGAAATGTGGTTTGTCTGTGTGCCATGGACGCCTTCCGCGGGTCGGGAATGTCGGCTCTCGGCCTCGATTGGGTAAAGGACCGGGGTTGTGAGCCGCCTCGCGCAAGCCACCTTTGCATAGTCTAAAGGTGGGGTAGGGGCGCCTGCGGGGACGAGGGGCGGCTCTCGAGTGCTGTGACACCGTTGGAGTACGTCATGACTGACCGGAAGCCGCCATCGAGCTGGATCGTGCTGTCCTGGATGCCGGCGGTGGTGATGGCGGTGGTCGCGGTGATGGACGTGGTGGCCGGGCCGGGGGTCGGGTTCCTGCCGTTGGTGTCTCTCGGTCCGGCGTTCTCCGGGCTGGTCGGGGGGTGGCGTCGTACGGCCGTGTTCGGGCTCGTGGCGTTGGTGCTGTGCGTGGCGCTCGGGCTGTACGACGGGCTGTTCGAGGAAAGAAGAGGGTTCACCGCCCTGGCCTCGGTGGCCGGCGTCACCGGCGTCGGCATCGCGGCGGCTGTCATGCGCTCGCGCCGCGAAGGGGAGCTGGCCAGCGTGCGGTCGATCGCGGAGGTCGCCCAGCGAGTGTTGCTGCGGCCGGTCCCGCTGACCGCCGGCCCGCTGCAGGCGGCCGTTTCGTACACCTCGGCCGTCGCGGAGGCCCGCATCGGCGGGGATCTGTACGAGGTGGTGGCCTCGCCGCACGGCGTCCGGGTGATCGTGGGTGATGTGCAGGGCAAGGGCCTGGCCGCGGTGGAGACGGCGGCCGTGGTGCTCGGTGCCTTCCGGGAGGCCGCCCACGACGAGCCGGACCTGGTGAGGCTCGGCGAGCGCCTGGAACGCAGCGTGGCCCGGGAATTGGAGGGCGAGAAGTTCGTCACCGCGATCCTCGCGGAGATCGGCGCACGACACGAGGCCGTCTTCCTCAACTACGGCCACCCGGCCCCGATCGTCCTACGCCGGGACGGCATGGTCGACTTCCCACGGCCGCCCGCCTACGCCCTTCCGCTGGGGCTGGGCGCGCACGGGAGCGAGGGCCCCAAGCCTCATCGGGTGGACTTCGTCCCCGGCGAGCAGCTCCTGCTGTACACCGACGGTGTCACCGAGGCCCGCGACGAAGACGGCCGTTTCTATCCGCTCGGCGAACGGGCGCACCTGCTGAAGGATCCCGACGCGCACCGCGCACTGGAGGCGCTGCGTGCGGACCTTGCCCAGCATGCCATCGGGCCGCCCCACGACGACGCCGCGATGCTCCTGCTGCGTTACCACGGTCATGGGGAAGGAAAATCTGTTCCCATCGTGTGAGTGAGCAGGGACTTCGGCACGGTAGAAAGGACACATGCCGGAGCGTGAGACCCCCGCGGGGGCGATGGACGATGTTGACGCGGTGACGCGTGCGGTGCTGACCGCGTCCCGGCTGCTGGTGGCGGTCTCCGCCCGCTCCCTCGCCGCGGTCGAGGAGCGGGTGACTCTCCCGCAGTTCAGAATGCTTGTCGTCCTGTCCACGCGCGGTGCCACCAAGCTGGTCGCGCTCGCCGACCTGCTCCAGGTGGCGCCGTCCACCGCGATGCGCATGGTCGACCGGCTGATCGCGGCCGGGCTCGCCGACCGGCAGGCCAATCCCGACAACCGCCGCGAGACCCTGCTGCAGCTCACCGAGGAAGGCCGACGCACGGTCGAGGACGTCACCGCCCGGCGCCGCGCCGAGATCGCCTCAATCGTCGAACGGCTCACTCCGACGCAGCGGCTGGCACTCATCGAGGCGCTCGCCGCCTTCAACGAGGCCGGGGGAGAGCCCCTCGCCCCGGCGCTGGACGACGCGGAGCCGCACCCCCTGGGCTGGGCGGTGGATCTCCCGGTGGCCCGCGACGCCTGAGAGCATCGCCCCGGCATTTCCTGAGACGCATGTGTTCCCGTCGCCAGTGACCCCAGAGGGAGGCCGGCTGTCGAAGGCTGCGGCGGTGCCAGGGATGCCGTCTGGTTGCCCGGATCCAGCAGGATTCGCCTCTGTCGGCTGCCGGAGCAGGACCTTCCGCCCGCCGCAGAGCCACGCGATGCTGCACGGGTTGCCGCCGGAGCGCAGGCAACGGCACACAGGGGGAGGAGTGACGCATGGATCAGGTGGAGCTGTCCGGACTGCCTCGCGTCGACCGTGTTCACTTTGCGCTGGCCTGGGTCCTGAGTGTGCTCTCGCTACTGCTCGCGACGGCAACCTTGCTGCCAGGTCCGAACAAGGTCCCGTTTGGAGCCGTGGGTGTCGTGTTCGTCGCGATCTTCCCGGTCTTCGGCGTCGCCCTGCTTCGGGTCATGTTTTCCGAGGGCGGCAGAAGCCTGCTCGGCAGGAACAACGGCGGTCGGATGGCCCAGTTCGCATGGAGCCTGTCGACCGGTCTGAAGTGCTCCTACGTCGTGATGTTCGCGGCGGTGCTACTGGCCATGACGGCCGGGGGCAAGGCGCGGGACACCAAGACCGACGAGCACGGTAACCACTACTACACCCGGTGGAACAACACGACGCTGCACAGCGAGCGGGTCGTGCTCAGGGCAGCGGAGTACCACGAGGCCGCCAAGGCCCAGGCTCGTAACTTCGCTTCCGGTGCCGCCCTCTTCCACACCATGGGCGGCTTTCTGGTCCTCGTGGCCGCCGCGCCGAATGCCAACCGGCGGTGACCAGATGCCTCGCGAACTGGTGGGCGGACGCTGTCCGCTCACACGGAGGTCCCCCGAGGCGCCGCCAGACTCGTTTTGCATAATGCAAGGGAAATGTGCAGGCAGGCCCGCTGCCCGATCCCGACAAAAAGCGGGCCATGTGCGCGCGTCCGGCCGACGGCGCGCGGACCGTCCGCCTGTCACACCAGGATGGCGGACACGGACAAGCGCTTGGAGGGGTGACGTACGTGAGCAGACGGCATCGCGCCCTGCCCGCGCCGGAACGGCACCTGATGGCGCATCTGCGGAGCACGGTGTGGGGGCCCGCCGAGTTCGTCGGCCTGCCGCCGCGGTGGCTGGCAATGGAAGGACTCGTTGCCGGGTGCGTCGGAGCGGGGGCGATCGTCGGGGCCACGGTTGCCGGTGCCTGGTACGGGGTTCCCGGGCTGGCGGACGGCGAGGGGGGCCTGGTGTGCGCCGTGGCGCTCGCCATCTACCTGTGCGTAGTACGGGCAGGGCGTGCGCTGGTCGGCATCGTGGCGGTGCTCGGAGTCTGCCTGGCGCTGCACGCGCCTCAAGCGGCCGTGGGTCTGGTGCTGGCGGAGCGGGGGCGTGTGGAGTCCGTCGTGGTGACCTCGGTCGAGGGCGGATTGGGAGCCGTCTCCGACCGCGGCCGCTATCTCTGCTCGGTGGCCGACCGTGACGGCATGCCTCTGAAGGTCCGTATCTGGCGCGGCTGCGGAGAGACCACCCGGCCCGGCGACGCGCTTGCCGTCGTGTATGACTCGAAAGGTCGCGTGCCACCGCGCGGCGTGGAGGCCGGAGCGTCCCGGTCGGGCTCTCTTCGTGATCTGGGTGGCTGGGCCGCTGCGCTCGTCGCCGCGTGTCTCGTCGCGGTCGTACGCTCCTACCGGCTCTCCCGCGCAGTGTCCGCCCCTCCCACCGACCTCCCTGTTGAATCGTGACAGGGCCGCGCCCCAGCCGCTCCCTCGCTGATCATTCGGCGGTCGGGCTGGGTGTGGGTGTCGGGGAGCTGGTGTTGACGTCCAGGTCCGGGCGGGGGGTGAGGGCGACCAACGGTGCACCGGGCTGGGGTGCGGGCGGGGTCAGCTGGTCCTTGGGGAGCTTGGGTGGGGTGGTCTGCTGGAAGTTGACCTGGTCGTAGTTGACCAGGCCGGTGTTCTCCAGGACCGTGATGTGGTCCAGGACCGTGTCGTTGGCCAGGTCGGCCAGTTGGCGCACGAGGGTGTTCTCGGTGGTGGCGCGGATCTTGGCGATGGTCGGGAAGATCTGGCCGTGGGTGACGCGCATGATGCTCACCGCGGTGGAGTCGAACTCCTTGCCGCTCTTGGAGTCCACTGTCGCCACGAACTGCTGCTGCTGTGGGCTGGCCTGGTTCGGCAGGGTGACGTTCAGCTCTGGGGCGATCTTGCGGCACATCGCATCGAGCCCGGCATGGCCGACGACCAGGTGCTCGCCGGCCTCCTTCATCTGCTCCGTAGTGCCCCGCTCCATCGCCATCTCCCCCAACGGGTACTCCCAAAGCCCCGCCGCACGGACCTTGACCACGAAGTCACGGTCGGCCTCGGTCAGCGGCCCGTACTGGGTGTTCGCGATGATCCGGGATGTGTTCGTCGCCGTGTTCTCTATGCCGAGCATGGCGGGGTAGGCGAGCGCGGAAAGGGTGAGCACCAGTGCGCCGCCCACGAAGACAGTGGCGATCGTGTTGCGGGAGAGGGGCATGGGGCCTCCTGGCGTGAGAGGGCTGTTTGCCAGGAAGTACGGACGCGCGGACCGAACCAATCATTGCACTGGGTAAATTTTGCACTCTGCTTTACTGCACTGTGCCGACTCCGGTGCGTCCCGCAGGGTTGGTGTGCGCAGGCTGTGTCTCACAGGAACACGTGCACCCAGACCGCGGGGGACGGTACACCGTGTTCATCGACGGCAACGACCATGTACCTGCCGGGTGGGACGAGCGACGCGTCTTCGGGCACGCGCACGGTGAGCGTGCCGTCGGCGCGCCGGGTGATGTCGAGGGCCACGGAGCGCTGGTCGAAGTCCGTGACGTGGGTCGCGGATCCGGGGCGGATGAGCCGTACGTGGCTGATGCGGGTCGGGTCGGAGGTGCGCAGGACGACCTCGCCGCCGCGCTCGACCTCGGTTCTGCCGCTGGGTGTCAGGTCAGGGCGGTCGCCGCGGTGGAGGTAGGGCGGGGAGAAGACTTCGACCCGTTGTTCGGGGCGGCCCGGGCGGGAGTTGGCCTTGTCTGCGAAGAGAGGGTCGGAGCCGAACACGGCGACGCGGCCGTCGGGCAATAGCAGGGCCTCGGTGTGGTGGTTGCGGCCCACCCTCGGGTCTGCGGCCGGTGCGAAGGTGTTCTTGGCAGTGTCGTAGATCTGGGCCTTGAGGATGTCGCTGGAGCCCTTGCCGCGGTAGTCGTGGCTGCCGCCTGTGGTGAACACCGTGTCGTCGGGGAGGATCACGCTGTTCAGGTACCGGGTGTTCTCCGGAAGGCGGGGACCGGTTGTGAAGGCGGGGTGCTCGGCGTCGAGGTCGGCGATCGCGGTACGGGAGGTGGCCGCGCGTGACTCGCCGACGCCTCCGCCGCCGAGCACCATCACCTTCTTGTCCTGTGCGGGCGGCAGCAGGACCGAGGAGGAGGTCTCCAGGATGTCCGGGTCCTTCAGGCCGGGGACGGGGGTGAAGGTGTTGGTCTTGAGGTTCCACAGGCCAGGCTTGCGACCCTGGTCGGCGGGGCCGTAGCCGGCGTTGGAGCCGGAGTAGAAGATCTTCCGGGTGCCGGTCAGGAAGAGGGACGGGTAGGTAGGGAAGTAGCGGGTCGGTGCCGGGGACCAGGTCTGTGTCCTCGGGTCGTAGATCTCGTTCTTGCCCGGCACGATCTGCCCGATGTCGTCGAGGCCGGAGACGGCGAGGACGCGCCCGTCGGAGAGGGTGGTGAGGGTCGGGTACGAGCGGGCTTCGCTCATGGAGCTGACCTTGGTGTACTTCTCGGTGACGGGGTCGAACTCGTAGGCGTCCTTGATGCCTTGGGAGTACTTCTTGTCGAGGCCGAGCTTGTTGGCGATGGCGTAGAGGTTGTCGGCGTCCTTGCCCTTAAGGCCGACAATGGCGTACTGCTCGGTGGTGTTGGTGATGCCGAGCGGTCCCTCCTCGACCGCCTCGACGAACACACGGGCCTCGCTCGCGGTGACCTTCACGGGGCCGATCCGCCCGGTGGGCGTCTTCTTCGCGGCGGGTACGCGCACGCTGAACTGGGAGCGGTACTCCACGCCGGAGGGCGAGCGGAAGACGGTGCCCTTGGGGAAGGTGCGGGCGCCGTCCGGGTCCTCGTTCTTGATCAGCATGGCGCCGCCGGCTCGTTTCACATCGCCCTTCAGGACCTCGTAGCGGGCGGTGCCCCCGGCGACGAGGATCTTGCCGTCGGGGAGCTGGGCGTGGCCGCCGCAGAACAGGTCGGCCGGGGTGTCGATCTTCTTGAAGGTGTAGGTGGCCGGGTCCCACAGGGTGCTCTTGAAGGCACTGCCGTTGAACTGCTTCACGTTGTTGCCGGAGCCGGCGATCAGCAGCACTTTCCCGGTGTGCAGCAGGATCGCGTGGATGGAGTTGAGCTGGTACTTCTCCGGGAGCGAGGCGAGTGTCCAGTGGCCGTACTTCGCTTTGTACTCGGGCTGGTTGATCTCGTAGCGGTGGTAGGCGTGCTGGGCGAAGCCCATCACGGCGGGGGTGTTGAGGGTGGCCAGGGCGACCACGGCTGCGACGCCGAGCAGGGTCTTGCGGGTGGTGAGGCGTGAGGGACGCTGGGCCATCGGGGGCGGCCTCCGTTAGCGGCGAAACGGGTGTGGATGTAGCGACCACTACCCCATGCGTCTTGCACGCCGTGACTACTAACTCTTTTGCATTATGCAAAATGACCGATGTGAGCAACGCGGCCGACATGAAATCCAGCAGGAAGGCTGCGTTCAGGGGCTTGTCGGCGCCGATGGCCCGCTCGATCACCGGGCGGGCGGGAGGTCCGCTGGCTGTGGATGGCGTGGAGTGCCGTGCGGTTGACTCCAGTGCAGAGAAGTGATCAGGCGCACCGGTTTCATGTCTCGTGCAGGTCGGCGGACGCCGCGCGCCCCGGTCGCATGATGCGAATCTTGTGGCTCTCGCAGGCGGGGCACTGTGGCGACTGCAAGGGGGAGGGCACGCGCTCGCCGTCGAGCCGGCGGACGGCGGAGAACGGACGTGCTTGTCCACGGTCATGACGATGCCGTATATGCCCCTCCCCAGACCCGCCTTGGTGTCCGTGTGGGAACGCCGTTGCCGGGGTGCCCGGCACTACGCGGTCGGTGTGTGCACGGCGCGCAGGGCGTTCTGGTGGCTGAGCCAGCCGACGGGCTCGCCGTGCTCGGCGTCGAGGACCGGCATCCCGGTGCCCGCGGGGGAGAGCAGGGCGTCGAGAGCCTGGGCGAGCGGCTGGTCCGCGGTCACGGGTGCGGGCGGCTCGACGAGTTGCCCGACCCGGACGGGTGCGGTCTGGGGTTGTTCCACGAGTGCCTCGGCGACCGCCTGGGCGGTGATCACGCCGACGTACTTCCCGGTGGCGTCGACCATCGGGAGCGCGCCGTGGCCGGACAGGCTCAGCAGATCTGCCGCGTCGGACAGCGTGGTGGACGACGGCAGGGGCGAGGGAAGGGGCTCCATCACGGCGCCGACGTGCTGGGCACCGATCCGGGCGCCTTGGGTGCAGGTTAGGTATGTGGCTTCCGGACTCGAAGGGACTCAGCCGAGCCCGGCGAAGGTCTCCACCGCGTGGGTCTTGCCGGTGACGACGATGACGTCGCCCTTCCGGACGACGGTCTCGGCGGTGGCGTAGGTGAAGTCCTCGCCGGGGCGTTTGATGCCGACGACGGTGACGCCGAATCTGCTGCGGACATGGCTCTGGCCGAGGGGGACGCCGGTGGCGATGTCCGGGGCGACGGTCTTGACCAGGGCGTAGTCGTCGTCGAACTCGATGAAGTCCAGCATGCGGCCGGTGACCAGGTGGGCCACGCGTTCGCCCATCTCGTGCTCGGGCAGGACGACGTGGTGGACGCCGAGGCGTTCGAGGATCCGGCCGTGCTGGCGGCTGATGGCCTTGGCCCAGATGTTGGGGACCTCGGCCTCCAGCAGGTTGGAGCTGACCAGGATGCTCGCTTCGATGTCGGTGCCGATGGCGACGACGGCGCTGGTGAACTCGTGGACGCCGAGCTGGCGCAGCGCCTCTGCGTCGGTGCAGTCGGCGACAGCGGCGTGCGTGAGGTCGTCGCTGTACTTCTGCACCAGGCGGGCGTCGGTGTCGATGCCGAGGACGTCCCAGCCGCGCCGCACCAGCTCGTTGGCCAGGGACAGGCCGAAGCGGCCCAGGCCGATGACGGCGACCCGCTGGTCTTCGCCCCGGGTTTGGGGCTCGGAGCGGCGCTTGTGGCGCCTTTCGCGCAGGCTGCGTAGGTAGTTAACCAACGACGGGTCGCTCCTCAGGCAGTTCGTAGCGGCGGGTGCGCTCGCGCAGGGCGAGGGCCGAGACGAGAGTGATCGGGCCGAGTCGACCGATGAACATCAGCCCGATCAGCAGCAGTTGGCCGACCGTCGGGAGGTCGGCGGTGATGCCGGTGGACAGGCCCACCGTGGCGAAGGCGGATACGACCTCGAACAGCACGACCTCCAACCGCGCTTCGGTGAGGGAGAGCAGGGCCAGCGTGGAGGCGATGACCAGGCCGACGCCGAGGAGTGCCACGGTCAGTGCCTGGCGCAGTGCATGCGGGGCGAGACGGCGGCCCAGGACCGCGGAGTTGGGCTCGCCGCGCACCTCGGCGATGATCGCGGCGAGCAGGACCGCGAAGGTGGTGACCTTGATCCCGCCGGCGGTTCCGGCGCTGCCACCGCCGATGAACATCAGCACGCAGGTCATCAGCAGCGTCGAGGCGTGCAGCGCGCCCATGTCGAGGGAGTTGAAGCCCGCGGTGCGTGACATCGCGGAGTGGAAGAACCCGTCGAGGATCTTCCCTGCCGCGGTGTGGGGGCCGAGTGTGCCGGGGTTCGACCACTCCAGGAGACAGGTGAGCACGGTCCCGGCAGCCAGCAGGACGGCGGTGGTGATCAGCGTGAGCTTTGTGTGCAGCGTCCAGTTGCGGCGTCCGGTCGTACGCCGCCGATGGCGGTGGCGCAGCAGCTCCAGCAGCACCGGGAAGCCGATGCCGCCCAGGATCACGGCGGCCGCGATCGGGAGGGTGACCCAGGCGTCCTGGGCGTAGCGGGTGAGGCTGTCGGCGTGCAGTCCGAACCCGGCGTTGTTGAACGCGGACACTGCGTGGAAGTAGCCCAGGTACACGGAGCTGCCGAAGTCCTCGCCGTACCCGTACCGGAAGCGCAACGCCAGCACAGCCCCGACAGCGAGTTCGACGATCAGGGTGGTGCCCGCGACACCGAGCAACACCCGGCGCACGTCCCCGATGCCGAGGCTCCTCGTCTCGGCCTGCGCCGTCAGCTGCATACGGAGTCGCAGGCGCCCCGAGACGAGCAGCGCCAGCAGCGACGCCATGGTCATGATGCCGAAGCCGCCGACCTGGATCAGCACAAGGATGACGCCCTCGCCGAAGCCGCTCCAGTACGTTCCTGTATCCACCACGGCCAGACCGGTGACGCACACGGCCGAGGTCGAGGTGAACAGCGCCGTCACGAACCCGGTCGCGGAGCCGTCCTCAGCGGCGAACGGCAGCGACAACACCACAGCACCCGCCAGCACCACGACGGCGAACGCCACGACCACGGCACGGGCGGGGTGCGCGGCAAGCAGCGACGACCCCTTCCGGGCCCATGCCACCAGTCCCGCCATCGCCGCCGTTTCCGTTCCGCCTCCAACCCCCGTGCTTCGCACGCACCGGTGTCAAGGGCCCGTCAGGATTCCGGCGGCACACCTTACCCGTGCAGGTGGCTGAAGGAACGTCACCCGCGCGGCAGCGCAGTCGACCGGAATACGAACCCTGATGAAGACTTCTCGGATCCGGCAGTGCGCGACCTGATTACCACCGTGCACCATTGCTAGAGGTGACGGTGGCGGTCGCGGCGCCGGACCCACGTCTACCGGCAGCGGTTCCTGCGTGAACGTGAGTGACAGCTGGCCCGGACGGCTCGATCCGGCAGCCTCACAGCAGCGTTTCGATGGAGCGCAGCTCCTTGCGCACGGCGTCGAGATCGGCGCCGCCTCGGTCCAGGACCAGCAAGAGGAATAGCCCTTCGTGGGCGCGACGGGTCAAGGGTCGGATGACGTGGTACTCCGTGTCCAGGGTGACCACGATGTCTTCCATCCGCTCCGGCGCGTAGCCGATCAGCTGGAGGGCGGCCAGCTTGGCGCGCACGACATCGGTGTCCCCGTGGACCGCCCGGTTCAGGTCGAGGCCGTCCGGATGGCCGGAGGTGCCGAGAGACATACGGCTGACGTAGTCGACGACCGCGGCACCGCGCGCTCCGTCGAGGCTCATTGCCCGGCTCAGTGCGATCTCAATGGCGGACACGCTCGGCCCCCTCGTCGCGCGGACAAACCCATGCCGACCAGGCTTCCCGGCGCACCAGCTCTGTCTGCGGCCTCTGGCGGACGCCGGACGCGGAGCGTCTTTGCATTGTGCCATGGTGCTCCGGTCCTCGCACCGGTCATGCCGCATCCAAGGCGACGGTCTCGCCGCCACGGCCTGAACCCGGCGTTATGGACTGTCCTGGTCCTCCTCCCGACGGAGATCGAGGAATCGGGCCAGGCCCAGTTGGGTGAGCGTGTCGTGTGCCCGCGCATTCGCGTGCGTCACCGTCACACGGGTGGCCTGCGGGCGAGCTGCGAGCAGCGCCGCGAAGAACGCCGCACAGCCGTCGCTGCTCAGGTGGGGCACCCGCCAGAGGTCGACTTCGAGTACCTGAGGGTGGGTGCGCAGGGCCTGGCGCAGCCGCTCGGCGACGCGCTCAGCGTTCCGGTCGGTGATTTCCCCGGAGAGCCGTACGACGACATGACCGGTACCGGCGACGTTGTCGTCGACTCGGTGACGTCGCACGAGGCGCCGGAGGCGGGAGAGGGGGTCTGGCATCTGGGGCTCCAGGTCAGGGGCGGCCGACTGCCGACCAGGCTTCCCGGCGCATCTGATGGGGACCCTAGGCAAGGGTCCCGTAGGTCGTGTCTCTTTGATGGGTTGGTCAGTTGATCGGATGTGTCTGTCCGTTTGGTGATCACCGATGCGATGTGGGATCGGATCGAGCCGCTGATGCCGGCGGATCCGGTTCGCGGGCGGCGATGGGCAGCCCATCGCAGAACGATCGAGGCCATCGCGTGGAAGTACCGCACCAACTCGCCCTGGAGGGACCTGCCCGACGAGCTCGGCTCATTTCAGACTGCTCATAAGCGGCTGATCAGATGGGCCGTCGACGGCACCTGGGAAATGATCCTCGCCGCTGTCCTGGCCGTGGCAGACGCTGACGACGAGATCGACTGGACGGTGTCGGTGGACTCCACGGTCGTCCGGGCCCACCAGCACGCCGCGGGAGCACTCAAAAGGGGGCACCCCACTCCGGCGAGCCCGCGGATCACGCGCTCGGACGATCCCGCGGTGGGCTAAGTACCAAGGTCCACCTGGCCGCAGACGGCCGCGCACGCCCCCTCGCCTTCACCGTCACCGCAGGCCAAGCAGGTGATGCACCTGCCTTCGAGTCGGTGATGTCCCGGATCCGAGTGCCCCGTACCGGGTCGGGCAGGCCCCGGACCCGGCCCATGGCCGTTCTGGCCGACCGTGCGTATTCCTCACGTGCCATCCGCAGTCATCTGCGGCGACGGGGCATCCGCGCGGTCATCCCGCAGCCGTCCGACCAAGTCGGCCACCGTCTGCGGCGAGGCCGGCTCGGTGGCCGTCCGCCTGGCTTCGACAGCGAGGCGTACAAGCAGCGGAACACCGTCGAGCGGTGCATCAACCGCCTCAAGCAGTGGCGGGGCCTGGCCACACGAACCGACAAGCTCGCGATCACTTATCAGGCCGCGCTCCACCTCGCGGGCATCCTCATCTGGGCACGAAGGTGATCAACGAGGCAGGACTCAGTTCCACCAGTCGAGGTCTCCGCTGCTGTCGACCTTGGGTGCGGTCACCGCGCCGAACCAGGAGGATTGGTCGTGATGGTCCATGGCTTCCGCCACCTCGTGGAGCCATGAGCCCAAGCTGGGCCAGCCCAGAAAGCACGCCTGGTCATCATGAACGGCGTCACCGAGGTGGTTCTGCCACACCCCTTCCCCGGCATCGATGAAGTGGTCGTCTCCGTCACTTCCGGAGATGGGGACCCACGTCGTTCCCCACCAGGGGGTTTCCTCCTGGTCCGGGTCGTCTGAATCCCATATCTCCATCCGCATCTCGCGGACCTCAAGGATCTCCGACACCGAGTACAGCCTCCGGCAGGGGAGCACACCCAGCAGGGACGTATCTCCGTCGTGGCACCGCAGCGACTCACGAAGATCTGCAGGAAGAGGGAACCCCAAGCGTGACTCGGCTTCCTGGATGGACTGCCCCGAAGCCGGGGGCCTGAGTTCTGCCAGAGCCTTCGGCGCGTACAGGGACAACCAGGCGTCGATGCGGCGCCAGGACGTCGCGACCGGGCGCACGACAGGGTCTATGCCTCGTCGGGGAGGTTGCATCATCATGCGGGGAATCATCCACCAGGACGCATGTGGTCAGCCACGTCGAGCCAATGGCCAGCCGCAAACGGCTTAGCACGACGCCAAAGAGACAGAACCTAACTTGATCTTTAACCTCCGGCGTCGAATGGTCCGTCGAACTTGATCACTCGGTTCGGTAACTGCCCTACACGGAGGCGGCCTTCGTCTGAACATGTGCTCCGACCAAGGCTCACGCTACATATGTGCAAATTCTCTTGATTGGCCGTGTTCTCACAACAGTCCTACGCGCTCGGGCGTCTCATAGGTAAGGAGAGCCATTCCACGCACAACTCACGGGGAAACACGGGGGATTCGTATGAGTGACCGTCGTTTTGCCGCGCGCGACGCGCGGATCCGGGCCGCCGAGGCCGAATTCCAGCGCCACGCACCGGTCCACACCGCCAACGGGGAGGAGACGGACCACCCCTTCGTCTGCACCTACTCCAAGGCGCTGCCGCACAACAAGTACGGAGAGGTCGACCCGGCCGCCTACAACCTGCTGCGCCGGGCGCTGGCCACCGGCGCTTACGAGGACTTCGAGCGGATCCCGCTCGGGGACACCCGCAAACTGGTCAACCCGCAGGCCGGACTGGCCTTCGACCCGCAGGGCCCGGACGCTCAAGCCCTGGCCATCCCGCCCGCGCCGCGTATCGACAGCGCGCAGAACTCCGCCGAGGCGGTCGAGCTGTACTGGATGGCGCTGTGCCGTGACGTGCTGTTCACCCGGTTCGGCGACAGCGAACTGGTCGCCGAGGCGGCCACCGAACTGAGCGGTCTGGAGGACTTCCGGGCGCCCAAGCAGAACGGCCAGGTGACCCCGCAGACCATCTTCCGCGGCGACACCCGGGGCGACCTGGTGGGGCCGTATCTCTCGCAGTTCCTGCTCAAGGACATCCCGTACGGCACGCTGCTGATCCCGCAGCGGCAGGACACCCTGGTCCGTCCGGTGGACCACCTGACCACCTGGGGCGACTGGCTGGAGGTGCAGAACGGCTCCGAACCCGAGCCCGACGAGCGGGACTTCGCCACCCGGCGGTACATCCAGACCCCGCGCGACCTGGCGCACTACGTGCACTTCGACGCGCTGTACGAGGCGTACCTCAACCCTCATCCTGCTCGACCTGAAAGCGCCGGCGGATCCGGGCAACCCGTACAACTTCTCACGCAACCAGATCGGCTTCGGGACGTACGGCGGCCCGCACATCCTCTCGCTCGTCACCGAGGTGGCCACGCGTGCCCTGAAGTCGGTGTGGTTCCAGAAGTGGTACGTGCACCGGCGGCTGCGGCCGGAGGAGTTCGGCGGCCGCGTCCACCAGCAGCTGCGCGGGCAGCGCGAGTACCCCATCGACGGCGGGGTGCTGGACTCCGTCGCCGTCAAGCGGGTCTTCGAGAAGTACGGCAGCTACCTGCTGCCGCAGGCGTTCCCCGAGGGCAGCCCGACCCATCCCTCGTACGGCTCCGGACACGCCACGGTGGCCGGTGCGTGCGTGACCATCCTCAAGGCGTGGTTCGACGAATCGCACGTCCTGCCCGACCCGGTCGTGCCCAGCACCGACGGCACCGCCCTGGAGCCGTACACCGGCCCGGACACCGACCGGCTCACCGTCGGCGGCGAGCTCAACAAGGTCGCCGCCAACATCGCCACCGGCCGCAACATGGCCGGTGTGCACTGGCGCACCGACTACACCGCGGCGGTCCGGCTGGGCGAGGGGGTCGCCATCGGCGTGCTGCGCGAGGCCAAGGAGTCGACCCTGGAGGACGCCGTGTTCACCCTCAGCCGCTTCGACGGCACCACCATGACCGTCTGACCTCTCGATCGCCCCGCGTTCAGGGGCTGGGGCTGGGCGTCGACCGCGCACCGGTGTCCGCACCGGGTGACCGGCGGGCCCCTCGGGTCCGCCGGAAGCGGACGAGCGCCAAAGCCGCGATGAACAGGCCCGCGAAGAGGAGAGCGATCACTGCGGGGCCGGTGGCGTCCAGGGCCTCGGCGATGCCGCGCTGAACGGCTCCGGCCGCGTCGATGACCGGGTCCTGGAGCATGGGATCGCGCTGGACGCGGATCTCGTACCAGCCGTAGTACGCGACGTACGCGCCCACACACAGGAGAAGTGCCCCGCCGAGCCGGGGCGCGATCGCGCCGAGGCGGCGCAAGCGGGTGACAGCGGTGGCGCGGGTGAGGGCGACGGTCAGCGAGGCGGCGCCGACGATCAGGCCCATCCCGCCGGCGTACGCGGCGAACAGGGCGATACCCTCGCCGGTCGAGCCGCTGCGGAAGGCGGACACGACGATGGCCAGGAACGGGGCGATGGTGCAGCCCAGGGAGGCCGTCGCGTACGCCATGCCGAACAGCGCCATCGAAGGCAGCGAGCGCGTCACGGTCGGCGCGCGGCGCAGCTTCGGGGCCAGGGTGGGCAGTTGACGACCCGCGAGCAGCCAGGCGCCGGCCACCGCCATGAGGAGCCCGAAGGCGATGGTGAACCAGGGCAGATGCTCCTGGACCTGGCCCGCGACGGGCTGGACGGCCAGGCCGAACACGCCGAAGAGCGCGGCGAATCCGGCGGTCATCGCCGCGGTGGCGGTCAGTGCCCGGCCGACGGCGATCGTACGGCTGGGAGAGTCGTCGCCGAGGACGAGCAGGGACAGGTAGGCCGGGAGCAGGGCGAAGCCGCACGGGTTGACTGCGGCGAGCATGCCCGCGCTGAGCGCGAGGGCCAGGGGCAGGTCGGTCATGGCGGGTTCAGCCGGTGAGCCCGGCGACCTTCTCGGCCAGCCCCTCGCCACCGGGCAGCACGCCCTCGTAGACGGTCTTGCCGTCCTTGTCGAGGATGACGTAGCGGCTCTGCTCGGCGACCTCGAACCGCTTCCATACGTCGCCCGCCTCGTCGGACAGGTGGGGGAAGCCGTCGGTGCCGGTCTCGGAAACGAAGTCCTTCATGGCGGTGTTCTTGTCGAGGCCGGCGACGCCGAGGACGTTGGCCTTGCCCTGGTAGTCGGCGGCGACCTTGGCGGTCTCGGCGGCCTGGGCGCGGCACTTGGGGCACCACGGGGCCCAGAACCACAGCACGGTTGGCTTGCCCGCGAGGGCCTTGGCGTCGAAGGGCTTGCCGTCCACCGTGGTGCCGGTGAAGTTCAGGGCCTCGGGGACCTGCGCCCCGCTGTCGCCCCCGCTCTCGTCCGAGGTGGTGGACCCAGGGGCGGAAGACGCCGTCTTAGGCGGTGCGCCCTGGACGTCGCTGCCGGAGTCGGTACCACCGTCGGAGCCGCACCCGGTCACGGTGAGCAGGGCGGCGGCCAGGACGGCCGGGAGCAGAGTGCGGGCACGCATGATGGGGCAGCTCTTGGTGGTCGGGGTCGGCTGGCTGAACTGTAGGCGGGCGGCGCGCGGTCTGGGCTGGAGTGGGTGCTTACGGTTCGGTGACGTCAGCCCGCGTGGTCGGCGAGCCGCTCTGAGTCGAGGACGGTGATGCGGCCCCGAGCCAGGCGGATCAGGTGCTGGTCGGCGAAGTCGCGCAGAACCTTGGTGCACGTCTCGCGGGACGTGCCGGCCAGGGCGGCGATTTGCTGGTGGGTTAGCGCGATCTGCGGGCTGCGGGCGCCGAGCACCCTGGGCCGGGTCTCGGCTGCGAGCGTCAGCAAGGTGGTGGCGATGCGCTGCGGGACGGACTTGAAGACGCTGTCGGACAGGCGCTGTTCGAGGTCGGTCAGGCGGCGGCCGAGGATCTCGGTGATGCGGGCGGAGATCCGGGCGTCGGACAACAGGAAGCGGTTGACGTCGGCACGGCTCATCACGCAGACGGTGACGTCGTCGAGGGCCTCGGCGAAGTTGTCGTACATCCGCTGCCCGAGCAGCACCATCTCGCCGAAGATGGTGCCGGGGCTGATGATCGCGCAGGTCAGTGCACGGCCGTCGGCGGAGACCCGGAAGATGCGCACCCGTCCCTGCTTGAGGATGAACAGCACCTCGGAGGGCTGGGAGGGCGAGTAGAGCAGTTCGCCGGCGCTGTAGGTCTTCATCGGGGCCGCAGCGGCGATGGCGTCCATCTCCGCCTCACTCAAGTCGCGGAAGATGTCGACCTCGGAGATGCACCAGGTCTTCTCGGCCTCGTCACCGGTGTGGTTCATGTGGTGTGGTTCCTCGCGTCGGCCTGGTGCCCAGGGCGGGGGTGCGGTGCCCCACGCCGGGCTGGCCAGTGCGCCCGCTCTGTTGGCCAGACAGTAGTCGTCCGGGGCACCGAGGAGCGGTTCAGCACCCCGGGGCGGCGCGCCGGGACCAGGCGGTGACTCCGGTGGTATCGGTGTCATCCCGCGGCCCGGCCGGTCCGCTTGCCCGCCAACTGGGCGAGGGTCGAGAAGGTGACTCCGGCCAGGAGACCGTAGACGAGGTGGGCGCCGAGGCTGGAGGAGGTGACGTCGTTCCACTCGAAGACGGGCATGCCCATGTTGGCGGGCATGATCCACAGGGCGCCGACAGTCCACCACACCGCGCCGTAGGCCAGGCCGAGGACTACGGCAGGCGCGAGGCGCTGGGCGAACTGTCCGAGCAGCGCACCAAAGGCCCGAGTCAGGATCTCTGCGTATGCGTACAGGGGGCGGGCGTCGGCCACGCAGGCGATGCGGGCGCCGAGGCCGAGCAGTTCGGGCGGTAGCCGGCCCGGGTCGGCGGTGACATCGGTGATGCCGACGCGCCCGCCGGGCTTGAGCACGCGGGCGAACTCGGCGGCGGCCTTCGCCTTGTCGGGGAAGGTGCACAGCGCGCACTCGCACACCACGGCGTCGAACATCCCGTCTTCGTACGGCAGGTGTTCCGCGTCGCCGGTGGTGAACGCGGCCCGCTCCGCCAACCCGGCCGCCTGGGCCGCTCCTTGGGCGAGGGCGGTGTTGGCGGCGGAGTAGTCCACGCCGTCCACTCGTACTCCGTAGGCGTCGGCGAACAGGAGTGCGGTGGTACCCCGGCCCGAGGCCACGTCCAGGACCCGGCTGGCCGCGGTCAGTTGGAGGTGGTCGGCGAGGCGGCGGGTCAGGGCGGTGCCGCCGGGGTGGTAGGAGTCGCCGAGCAGGAGCGCGAGGACATCCTTGGCGTAGGCGTCGGCACAGCACGCTTTGACCTCGTCGCTGTTCATGGCCGCTGCCCCTCCGCCTCGCCACGGGCGGTCTTCGAGCCGTACGGAGTCGGGGTGAGCCGGTCCGCGAGGGGCAGCGCGTTCGGCACCACGTCCGCGACCGGCACCCCCGACATCTGGGCCCGTACCTGCTCGCGGTACCCGACCGAGTTGTACGCGCAGAATGGGATCAGCCGCCCGTCGGGTGTGATCTCCTCGACGCAGCACTTCATCAGCTGCTTGACATTGAGGGTGTAGGGGTCCTGGAAGTCCTGCACCACGATCATGAACGCGTTGTCGCTCAGGTTCTTCACCGCCTGCGGCAGGTCAATGCCGCAGATGTCCGTGCAGCCCAGGGTCTCTGCAGTGGCGCGGAGCTTCTCCTCGGTCGTCTCCGTCCCCATGAACGCGGAGGCGGACCACAGCTTCTCCAGCGCCTCGCGGATCCCGGCGTCGGGCAGGACCCGGTTGGTGACGTAGTCGAGGTAGTCCTCGACCTGGAGGAGCCTGGGAATGGGCACGACGGTGCGGTTGCCGCGTTCGCCGTCCACCAGCAGATAGGTGACGGAGCGGCAGGTCGGGAAGCAGCAGGGGACAGGGAAGAAGTCGCCCTTCTGGAACCAGTCGGGCCGCTGCTCGCGGATGAGCCGGATCACGTCGGGGTTGGTGAGCCGGTTCAGCGGGTCGAACTCCACGTGCCGGCCGGAGTGGGTGACGGGCTGGAAGGCCACCGACCGGACGGCCGGGTGGTCGATGCCGTACTCGATGATGGCCTCCAACTCGTGTTCGTTCAGGCCGCGTTCGACAGCGGGGACAAGAGTGACCGTCAGTCCGGCTTCGGCACAGTTGTCCAGCGCCCGCTGCTTGAGCGTGCGCAGGTCCCGGCCACGGATCGCCAGGTGCGTGCGCTCGGAGAAGCCGTCGAACTGCAGGTAGACGGTCACCGACCGGCCGGGCGTTCGGTTGCGCCTGCCCAGTTCGGCGACGAAGCGGTGATCGGTCGCCAGGCGGATGCCGTTGGTGTTGAGGGTGACGTTCCTGATCGGGCGGGCCTGGGCCAGGTCGATGAAGTCCAGGATGCGCTGGTGAATGGTGGGCTCTCCGCCGGAGAGCATCACCACCTCCGCCTCGCCCTCCGAGGCCACGAAGGCGTCGAGCATGGTCGCGCACTGTTCGTGGGTGATGGAGTAGCCGTCTGATTGGTGGCCGGAGTCGGCGAAGCAGATCGGGCAGTCCAGGTTGCAGCCGGTGTTGACCTCGATGATGCCCAGGCAGGCGTGCTGCTTGTGCTCCGGGCACAGCCCGCAGTCACTCGGGCAGCCGTCCCTCACCTCGGTCTGGAACGTGAGCGGGATGGTGCCCGGTTTGTTGAACCGGGCCGAGGACAGGTACGCCTCGGCGTCGCCGTAGACCAGGGCTTCGAACTCGCCGTGCTCGCGGCAGCGTTTCCGCAGGTAGACCTTGCTGTCGCGGATGTTGACCTGGGCGTCGACGGAGGTCTTGCACAGGGGGCAGATCGACTTGGTGAACTCCACGAACACCTCGTCCCGGCCCACCTTGCGGCGGGGCGTCGGCGCCTGGGTCATCGAAGAACTCCTTTCCCATGGGGGCGGTCGTATCCGGTCAGCGGATGGGACGGCCCGGATCGTCCTCTTCACGGCGGGGCGGGGGCGGACCCGGCACATTCGGGCAGCAGTCCTCCGGTCCGGCACCGTTGCGGCGTCGGAGCCGGTACCGCAGGGCATAAGTGGTAGCGGCGAGGAGTACGACCGCGCCCATAGTGATCAGCCCTGGGTTCGATAGCGCGCCATCGTCGGCGCCGAGCGCCCCTCCGGCCACGAGTAGCGGGCCCGCGCAGGACACCACCGGGGCCAGTGCCGCCCCGATGACCGCGGCTGCCCCGCCGAGCCCGGAGCGTTCACGGGATGCGGACATCACGCCCCACTTCCACTCCATCGGCTGGTTCCCGGTGCGGGAGCGTGTGGGCGGCACGCAGCAGTAGTCCGGCGTAGAGCAGCGCCAGGGCGTCCTGGACCAGCACGAACCAGCCGAGCCGCTGGGTGAGGTAGTTCCCGAAACAGCCGCAGTTGACCAGCGTCAGTCCGCGTACGGATGCCTGCACGGCCAGCGCGCCCCACACCAGTGAAACGCCCGTGTACACCCACACCGGCGCGATCGCTGTCGACCTGGGCCGGGCCAGGAACCACACCCCGCAGACCAATTCGCCGACAATCAGCAACACAGCCAGCACGGTCGCGGCGGCACCCTGCACCACGCCGTACGCGCCGAGGATGGCCGGCATCTCGCCCAGGGAGGCGAGCTGACCGATCCCCATCGCCGTGTAGATCGCGCCCAGTGCGAGCCGTAGCACCATGCCCGCGACGCTACGGCCATACAGCGGCCGGGAACTGTAAGCGCGCTCACCGAGCCTGCCGGGCTGTCAGCGGCGGTCGTCCGGTCTTCCGGCCTCGGCCTTGATCGAGGGCAACGGACTGGACGGCCTCACCGATCCGCAACTGATGGTTGCGCATTTGCGACGCTCGTCGTACGCTGACATGCAACCAAAGGTTGCGAAAGGGTTCGGGTATGGAGCACGGCAGCATCGAGCGCGACATCCACGTCGACGCATCACCCGAGGTCGTCTTCGAGGTCATCAGCAGGCCGGAGCACATGCGGGAGTGGTGGCCGGACGACGCCCGGTTCGAGCCCGTGGAGGGGACGCCGGGTGAGTTGTTCTGGCGTGACGAGGCGACCGGCGAGACCATGACCGTCGCGCTCACCGTCGTAGAGGTCGATCCGCCGTCGCGGTTCTCGTTCCGGTGGTGCTACACCGACGCCGAAAAACGCGGCGGGGACTCGTTGCTGGTCACCTTCGACCTGGAGCCGACGCCGCAGGGGACCCGGGTGCGGATGACCGAGACCGGGTTCCGCGAGATGGGCTGGGAGATCGCCGTCTTGGAGGAGCAGTACCGCGAGCACGCGAGCGCCTGGGACCACTACATCCCCCGGCTGGGCACGTATGTCGCACGGCTGGTGTCCACGCCATGAGCACGCCCGTCGACGACGAGTTGTGGTCGGCGATCGGCGACCCCACCCGGCGCACGCTGATCGACCTCCTCCTCGCGTCCGGCCCCGGCACGGCCACCTCACTCAGCGCGGACCTGCCGCTCACGCGGCAGGCCGTGTCGAAACATCTCGCCGTCCTCGACCGGGTCGGGCTGGTCCGCGCCGAGCAGGCCGGCCGCGAGCGGCGCTACCGCGTCGACGAGGCGCAGCTCGCCCGCGCGGCCGCGCAACTGGCCGCGGTCGGCGCCACCTGGGACGCCCGACTGCGCCGTATCAAGCGCATCGCGGAGGCGATCGAACGCAGCCGCACCAACACCGAAGGAGCATGAAAATGGTCGACATCCTGCATCGGATCGGCGCCGTCGCGCCCCTGGACGACGTTTACCGGGCCATCGCAACGCCCGAGGGCATCGCCGGCTGGTGGACGACCGACACCACCGGCAAGAGCGAGGTCGGCGGTCAGCTGGCGTTCCGGTTCGGCGACGCCGGCGGCTTCGACATGGAGATCCTGGAACTCGACCCCGCCGGCCGGGTGCGGTGGCGCGTCACGGACGGACCGGCGGAGTGGATCGGGACCGAGATCGACTGGAGCCTCAGCCGGCACGGCGAGTACACGATCGTGCTGTTCAAGCACGACGGCTGGCGCGAGCCGGTCGAGTTCATGCACCACTGCAGCACGAAGTGGGCGATCTTCCTGATGAGCCTCAAGGAGTTCGTGGAGACCGGACACGGCAGGCCGGCGCCCGACGATGTCCGGATCAGCGACTGGCACTAGCGGCGGGAGCGGAGCGCTCGGCGCCACACCGTGACGCCAACGCCCGGAGTCATCGTCGTGTTCTCACTCGCTACCTGCACCGTCGCGTCGTGATCGGAAACGACGCCACGGCCACCGGTGCGCTGATCGGTGAGCGCGCTCGCGTTCCCCACCGGCCTGGCGGCTTACGGTGAGTGCAGCACACGTCAGGTACGAGGAAGGACCACCGGCCGTGTCCGTACCCGTATGCGAGTTCACCGACAGCCGCGCGGCGACCGACGCTTTGCTGGAGGTGCTGCGGGGCGGCCGGTGGAGGCCGGGCGCCGTCGGGCGTTTCCTGTATCTGGCCGCTCACCGGTCGATGTCCGACTCACCGGGGCTGATGTGATCACCCTGCTGCGGGGCAATCTCCCCGCCACCACCCTCGGGCGTAGCCGCTGGTCGGGCCTGCTGGCCATCGCCCTCGACCTGACCGACGGCCGTCTGGCCCGCCGCCAGGTCACTGTGTCCCCGTTCGGCGATTACGCCGACTCGCCGTGCGGCACGCCCTGCGCCGCTGACCCGGGGGCGCCGGGGAGCCGGACGGCGCGCGGTGGCCGCACCGGAGACGTCAGGGTGTCTCGTGCCCGGAGTGCCGCCGTGACCGGGGCGCGGCGCGGACCCGCCGCGTGGCCAGCGAGCCCGTGCCGGCGACCAGATACGGCACCAGATAGTTGACCGCGAGACGTGCCCACGTGGCGGACTTGGCCTCGCCGGAGATGATCACCGTCCCCTGGTTCACGGCCGAGAGGACTGTACCGACCAGGCAGGCGGCGTGCGCGGCGGTACGAGCGGTGTATCCGCGCAGCAACAGCCCGATCGCCTCCCGGGGCCGGGTCCACGTGACCGTGCGGCCTGCCGCCCGGATCGAAGCACTGTCACCTCCTGCCCCCACATTCTCGACACCCTGGTCATGACCGGCGCGGCCGACTCGGAGGCCGCACCGGATCCTTCTGCGCGCGGGCGCCCCCCAACGATCACGGCCATGCTGGAGGCGACACAGCACCGGCCGAAGCCGGAGCCCGGGGCACGAGGGGGCGAGGCGATGACGATCGATGTGACGGTGCGGCGTGTGATTCCGCTGCCGCCCGAGCGGGTGGCCGGTTACGCCATGGACTGGCGCCACGACGCGGAGTGGACGCAGGGCATCCGCACGGCGGAGCTGACACGGCAGGCGGACGACGGCGGGTTCGGGACGGGCGCCGAGGTCACCCGCACCGCTCGTTTCCTCGGCCGGCGCATCGACTACGTCCTGCGCGTGGCCGCGTACGAGCCCCCACAGTTGCTGGACATGGTCTCCGTGGCCGCCCCTATGCCGATGCATGTCACGTACTCCTTCACGTGGACTTCATCGGGCGACCGGTGAAGTCCATCGGGCGCACGCCCGGGTGCCGCAGAGCCTCGGCGGCACCGTCCTGGCCGAGCCGGACCGTTAGCTCGTCGTGGACGCCACCGCAGAACATGTGGCCGCCCAGCAAAAAGGCCGGCCCACCGAACATCTTGCGCTCGCCGAGGTCGGCGGCCGGCGGCAGCGCTTCCCGGACCCGCTCGGCGAGGGTTTCGTCGGAGGGCATTCATGCCTCGCGTGCCTCCACGTCGGAAAGTTGACCGGGCAGGCCGAAGAGGGAGAAGAGGGCGGGATCGGTGAAGCCGGTGATCTCGGCGATCGTGTCGCCGCGCACGGTGAGGACCATGATCCCGTAGGCGGTCGCCCGTGTCCCGCCCGGCCCACGCAGATAGGCGGCCAGGGCGGGCTGGAAGTTGGCCCAGGTGGGCACCGACGTGATCCGAGTCAGGTCGCCGCCGGCGGGGACCGTGGCGAAGAAGGAGGCGATCGCCGACCGGCCCCGGTAGGCCATCGGGTAGGGCGGCATCGTCAGCAGCGTGTCATGGCTGAGCAGCCCAACCAGCGCGCCGACGTCTCCCGCCTGCCAGGCCGCGGTGAATCGCTCGGCCAGCGCGGCCTGCTGGGCGTACGTCGCCACCGGACCGCCACCGCGCAGACGTCCGCTCGCCCGCTGCCGGTGGAGCGTCGCACGGGCCCGCTGCAGCGCGCTGTTCACCACGGCGACGCTCGTGTCCAGCAACCCGCTGGTCTCGGCGGCGGAGAAGCCGAGCACATCGCGCAGCAGCAGGACCGCGCGCTGTCGCGCCGGAAGGAGCTGAAGGGCGGCGAGGAAGGCCAGCTGGACGTTCTCGCGCAGCTCATAGCGCGCTGATGGGTCATGGCGGTCGTCGAGCGGGGCGAGCAACTCGTCGGGGCAGGGTTCCAGGGCTGAGACCTCCACGTCGTCGGCGGTGGAGGGCGGCACGTCCTGCGGCGGCTGCGCGAGAGGCAGCCTTTCGGCCCGGGTGCGGGCGGTGAGGCACCGGTTGGTGGCGATGCGGTACAGCCAACCGCGCATCGACGAGCGTCCCTGGAAGGCGTCCAGATGGCGCCACGCGCACAACAGAACCTCCTGCATGACATCCTCCGCGTCCTGCACCGAGCCGAGCATCCGGAAGCAGTGCACGTTCTCGCAGGGAGAGAACCTTGATTCACGGAGACCAGCGCCACTGCCGCAACGGAACCGGGAACTGTGAGCGCGCTCACCGAACGGGCATCGCTACACAGGCGCGGCTGTCGGCCCCATCCAGCAGGTCGGCCGCCCGATGATCCGGCGGGTCACGCGAGGGCCGCGCGCCGCTCCGCCTCAAGCTTGACCGCCGCCAGCGTGGCCGCGACCGTTGCCTCCCAGCGCGGGGCGACCACGCCGCCCCACCACCGGCCGGCTGCCCACAGGTCGGTGCCCAGCTCGCCGGTGTACGTCAGCCGGGTGCGCGGCCCGTGCTCGCTGAGCTCGAACGACTCGGTGACCGCCGGGACAGGTCCGCGCACCAGGCGAAAGTCGACCCGCTCCGGGCGGGTGAACCTCACGGTCTCCACGGTTGTGGCCGTCAGTCGCCCGCCCGCGACGGGAGTGCGGTGCGCGGCGAGCACCATGTCGCTGCCCTGCTCCAGCACGCTCACCTTCTCCCGCATCGCCCGGGTCGTCCGCCCCAGATAGGGCTGGGCGATCACCTCGAAGACAGTTTCGCGGGGCGCCGCGATGCCGACGGTCTGCGGCCCCAGGGGACGGGTTCGCCGTCCCACTCCGAGATCGAGCGGCAGGGCGCCGGAGACCAGCCCCAGATATCCCGCTGCCGCACCGCCCGCCGCTGCCCCCACGACCATCAGTCTGCCGACCCACGTCATGCCCGTACCCTTCCCGGTCTGCTCGTCCCTCTCACCGCGAGGCTATGGCGGCCGCCGCCGCGCAACGGTGAGCGCGCTTACCTTCAACGAGCGCCCCTGACGCCCGGCGGGCCGCAAGCCGAGCACCGAGAGCCGCCTCTGGGTGCACGGGGATCCGTACGCGGAGGCCGACACCTCCCTGCCGTGGGCGGCACTCGGCGGGCAGGACCCCAGGGAACGGCTCCCCATGCGCGATTTCACCGGGCAACGCCACGCCGACAAGCTCCTCGCCCGCCCCTAGGAGACAACTCCCGTCATCGCCCTGCTGACCACAGAGCACGACCGCCGCACCGACTGGCTGCGCGCCGGACAGGCCATGGAACGCGTCCTCTTGGTCGCCACAGCCCACGGGCTGCGCGCCTCGCTCCTGTGCCAGGCCGTGGAGTGGCCCGACCTGCGCGAGTCCGTGACCTCCGGGTCCGATCACGCGCAGATGCTCGTCCGTCTCGGCTACGGCCCCGAGGGCCCTGCCACTCCGCGGCGCGCGGCGCGTACGGTGCTCGCCGCCGACCGGGTGAGCGGGTAGCCGGTCGGGGTGCGTCAACCTGCCGTGACGGTCACGACCTCCGCGGCGAGAGACGAGGGCAAGCCGGGGTGGATCTCGAACACGCCCGCCAGGCCGGCGAGCCGCAGTACGCGCCGGAAGCGCGCATTGTGGGCGACCAGCCGCAGTCGGCCCTGCCGGGCCAGGACGCGGTTGCGCGCCCGGCACAGGACGCCGAGCCCACTGCAGTCGATGAAGGACACGGCACGCAGATCGAGCACCAGATCGGGCCACGTGCCGGCCGTCAGTGCGTCCAGCCGCGCCGCCAGGGCCGGCGCCGCGAGGAGGTCGATCTCGCCACGCAGGTCCACGACGGTCGTACCAGCGACGTCACGCACCGAGAGAGGTGGCATGGACCTGGTGTGGTTCTCGGACATGGGCACAGCGAAACCCGTGCGGCGGGGCTGGTGGAAGGGCCGGTCGGCCCTACTTTGCCCGGTATCGCGGGCCGACCGGACCATACGGCGCGCAGCGGCCCGGCCGGCGGGCGATCGGGGCCGACCGGCCCAAGGTCACGCGCCCCGGAATGGGACAAGCTGGATCTACGGGGCAATACGGGCAATCGTGTTCCTGGCCGAGCCCCGGCGACAACCGATGAGGGACCCGGGGGGCAACCGATGAGGGAAGGATCGTCATGAAGGGCTTCGTCTTCCACGGTCCCGGACACTTCTCCTGGGAGGACGTCCCGGACCCCGCTCTCAAGGACCCCACCGACGTGATCGTGCGCGTCGACACCGTCACCATCTGCGGCACCGACCTGCACATCCTCAAGGGCGACGTACCCGAGGTGCGTCCCGGCACGGTGCTCGGGCACGAGGCGGTCGGCGAGGTCGTGGAGACCGGCGCCGACGTGCGCACCGTACGGCCGGGGGACCGGGTCCTGGTCTCCTGCATCACCGCCTGCGGCCGCTGCTCCTACTGTCGCAAGACCATGTACGGCCAGTGCCGGGGAGGCGGAGGCTGGATCCTCGGTCACCTGATCGACGGCACCCAGGCCGAGTACGTGCGCGTGCCACACGCCGACCTCTCCGTGCACGCGCTGCCCGGCACGCTGGACGCCAAGGACGCCGTCCTGCTGGCCGACATCTTCCCGACCGCCTACGAAGTAGGCGTGCTCAACGGGCAGGTACGGCCCGGTGACACCGTCGCCGTGGTCGGTGCCGGCCCGATCGGGCTCGCCGCGATCGCCACGGCCCAGCTGTTCGCACCCGAGCGGATCGTCGCCGTGGACCTGGCCGCCACCCGTCTGGAGGCGGCCCGGCAGTTCGGTGCCGATGCCGTGGCCGACGCCCGCGAGGCCCCCGAGCAGCTTGTCGCCGACCTCACCGACGGGCTGGGCGCCGACGTGGCCATCGAGGCCGTCGGCGTGCCCGAGAGCTTCGAGATGTGCACGCGCATGGTCCGGCCCGGCGGCCACGTCGCCAATGTCGGCGTACACGGCAAGCCCGTAACCCTTCACCTTGAGGACCTGTGGATCAAGAACGTGACCATCACCACCGGTCTCGTCGACACCCATTCCACCCCCACCCTGCTGCGCATGGCTGCCGCCGGCCGGCTGCCCACCGCGCCACTGGTCACTCACACCTTCCCGCTCGACCACATGGAAGAGGCGTACGACGTCTTCGGCCGGGCCGCCGACACCGGCGCCCTCAAGGTCGTCCTCGCCGGGGAGCAGCACGACGTGATCGCCGTCCGGGCGGACTGACGAGAGGAAGTGACGAGCCGTGGCCGAACAGGTCCCGTCGAGGGCGACCGATTCGGCAGCAGTGGGTGACCTCGGACGCAGTCTCGCCCGGCGACCACGGAACTCGGCAACTCCCCGGAGGAGACCGCCACCCGGGCGGGCATGGCCCCGAGCTATCTGCTGTCGACCCACGGCGGCGGACGCATCTTTGTGCCCACCGTCACCGGGCCGGTCATCGTTCCCGTCAACTACAGTGTCGTCGGCGGTGTCATCGCGTTCCGGACCGCCCCGGCACGGCACCGTCGCAGGCGGCCGGCTGCCAGGTCGCCTACGAGGTCGACCGCATCGACGAGGCGTTCGCCCAGGGCTGGAGCGTGCTCCTACGGGGACACGCCCGGACCGTGACGGACCCCGACGAGGCGCGTCGGCTCGATCGAGGAAGAGGCATACAGCACGCCCTGGGCGGGTGGGCGGCGCGACCGGTGGGTGCGCATCGATCCCGTTGGTATCACCGGCGGCGGATCACGGCGTGAAAAGGGCTGTTGTCCGGCATCTCCGGGACCGATGGCCCTCGCCCGTAGCCCTCGTACGGCGAACGATGGAGTTCACAGCGCACCGCTGCATCAGGCGAAAGACGGACTGACTCATGTACCGCAACGACGGATTCCGCGAACTCGAACGGCAGGAGTGCCTGCGACTGCTGGCGAAGGTGCCCGTAGGCCGGATCGTGCACACACGCCAGGCCCTGCCCGCGGTACTGCCCGTCAACTTCTGCCTGGACGCCGACGGCGCCGTGCTGCTGCGCACCGCGGTCACGTCCGAACTGGTGCGTGCGGTCGATGGCGCGGTGGTCGCCTTTGAGGCCGACGAGGTCGACGCGGTCACACACTCGGGCTGGAGCGTCGTCGTCACGGGCACCGCCACCTTGGTCACCGATCCGGACGAGCACGAGCGCCTGGCCCGCACCGGTCCGTGTTCCTGGGTGCCCTCGCCTCGCGAGGTCTTCGTCCGCATCGACCCCGAGCTGGTGACCGGTCGCGAACTGGTCGGCGGACGCAGCATGTACGGGCTGGACCTCTCCTCCTGACCGGGTCTACGACCTCTCGCATTCGTCCGCTGCGGGGCCGAACGGCCCTGTCGCAGGGGTCGTACGGCATGTCGCCGGGTTCGCGTGGCCCCTGCTCGCGACGTCGCGGAAGGACGAGCATCGGCAGCACGGAGCAGAAAGGAGAGGGAGATGACTCTCCACCATGTGGTCGTTGGAGTGGACGGTTCCCTGAATGCCGTACGAGCCCTTGACTGGGCCTCTTCCGAGGCCGTACGCCGCGGTGCCGAACTGCGCGTCGTGCACGCGGTGCCGGACCTTGACGAGGCCGGACCCGTCCTCGCGTCGGCGGCCGCGCGCGTCGGAGAACGTCACCCCCGCCTGCCGGTGGTGACCAGGGCCGTCACGGGCAGTGCCGTAGGGGCGCTCGTGCGGGAGAGCGACGGAGCGGAACTCACCGTCGTCGGCACGCGGGGTCACGGCGGAGTCGCCGGGCTGCTGGCCGGATCGGTCAGCCTGCGGCTGGCCGCGCACGCGTACGGCCCACTGCTCGTCGTACGCGGCGACCACCGGTGCGATGGCAGGCGCGAAGTCCTGCTGGGCCTGGAGAGCGACTCCGACGCCGACGCGGCCTCCTACGCCTTCCACGAGGCGCAGCGGCGCGGTGTCCGGCTGCGGGTCCTGCACTCGGCCCACCGGCACGTCACCCCCGAACTGCCCTCGCTGATCCCCGCGACAAGTCCCGGGCAACGGCAGCTCGTCCAGGACGACCGGGCCGAGGAGGCGGTACCGCGCTTCAGCCTGGTCCGGCTGCGGGAAGAACACCCTGACGTCGACGTCGAGACCCGCACGGTGCGCACCGGACCGGGGCATGCCCTCGTGGACGCCACGCGTGAGTCCGCCGTGGTCGTCATCGGCGCACACCGACGCGCGAACGGGCTGGGACCGCAGCTCGGCCCGGTCGCCCACACCCTGCTGCACCATTCCCACTGCCCGGTGGTGCTGGTACCGATGACCGGCTGAGCGGCATACACCCTGTCGCTCCGGTGCCACTGACTCCTCAGACACCTCCACGTCCGTCAGGACGGCCGTCGCAAAGGCCGATCGGCTGCACTCAGGGACTTGTGGGCCCTCCTGGCACGGAGCTCGGGACATAAGTGTGGGGTTACACACCGAAGGAGGCCCCCCATGTCCCGTACCGTCACCGTCGGCCTCGACGGCTCCCCGGAGAGCCTCGCCGCTGCCGACTGAGCAGCCTGCGAGGCACGCCTGCGGGCGGTCCCGCTGCGTGTCGTGCACGCCGGGGAACAACAGCCGCACGCCTACGAGCCGTTCGCAGCGGAGGCCGTGGCGATGCCGGGCGAGGACCGGTCCGCCCGCATGCTGCACGACGCCGAAGTGTCCTTGACGTACCGTCTCCCCGGTCTCCGAATCACCGCCGAGCAGCTCGCCGGACAGCCCGCGGCGGTCCTGTCGTCTGCCGCGCGAAAGGCCGAGGTTCTGGTGCTGGGGTCGCGAGGGCTCGGGCGGGCCGCCGGACGTCTCTTCGGCTCCGTGGCACTGGCCGTGGTGGGCCGGGCCGAGGGACCTGTCGTCCTCGTCCGGGCCGGAGCCGGTGTCGCGGACGAACACCGGCGGGAGCGCCTGCGCGGGCACCCCGTATCGCGACGTCGTACTGGGCCTGCACTTGCGGGAGCATGCCGACGGGGTGGTTCTCGATTTCGCCTTCGACGCGGCCGCGCGGCGCGCCACCAGGCTGCGGGTCGTGCACGGCTGGAACGCGGCACCGTCTCCGTGGGTGGGGGAGACGGACCAGCCGGTCATGGAGGCCGAGGGGATCCTGACCGAGACATTGCGTCCGTGGCGGGAGAAGTTCCCCGGTGTCGAGGTGGCTGAGGAGGCCGTCGTCGGCAGGCCGGGCGCCCATTTGGCGGACGCCTCCCGAGACGGCTCGCTGGTCGTCCTCGGGCGCAGGCGCCGTCACGCGTTGGTCGGACCGCACATCGGCCTCGTGACGCACGAAGTGCTCCATCGCGCGACCGCACCGGTCGCCGTGGTGCCGCACGACTGATCGGGGGTGACGGATCACGCCTCGGTGGGCGCGAGCCGGACTCCGGTGACCAGGCCGGGGCGGATCCGGACCGTATAGTCCATGGCCTGTCCCACCCAGGGATGCAGCAAGTCCTGGTAGCGGGACAGATCGCGGGCGTCGGTCACGAGGTGGGCGTAGCCGGTGACGACCACGCTCCAGCCGAGGTGCGTGTCAGGGTCGATGGCGTCGGCCTCGTACGCCACGACCACCCCCGGCGCGCTCGCGTTCCGGGCCCGTGACGTCAGGGCCGCTCCCTCGTGGGTGCGGATGACGATGTCACCGTCATCCAGGACGTGGTTGACCGGGCGGATCGTCGGCAGGGCGTGCTGGGTGAAGACGATCCGGCCGAAGGACATGCTGCCCAGGAGCCGCAGCGCCTCGGCGCCGTCGAGGTCGATGCTCCGGCGCGGTCCTGGGGCGACCGGCAGGGTGTTGTCGCGGGCCATGGTGGGTTTCCGTAGCTGTTCGTCTCTCACTGGTTGATGTCTCCGACGGGCTCACCTGGTCCGTCACGCGGCTCAAGGCCGTGGTGGCCGCTGGTCGGGTGAGGCGACTTCATGTGTGGGTTGCTGTTCGATCAGATCATTCGAACCGCGGCGTCTCCGCGGACGCTAGGGCCGTTCGGCCCTCGCCGGTGGCCGGGCGTCCTGTTGGAGGGGTGTGTCGGGGCCGACGCCGCGTGGGGCGGCTCCGCGGAAGACCGGCACTGTTTGTACCGGTTTCGCGTGTGGCCAGTCCGCACGACGGTGCTGGTTCCGCATGGGGCAGGGGACTGGCTCGCGCGGGATCGAGCCCGCGCGGCACTTGGCCCGCGCGCATGCCTCCTCGATCGGCGCCGTGGGGGACTGGGGCCGACCCTGGCTACGCGTCCTGCCTGTTCTGTCCGACCCCCTCGTGGCCCGAAACATCCTGAGTGTCCTGCCCCTCTAGGCCACGGCGGCGGCGTCGCCGAGCTGCGCTTCGCCGCGCCCCGGTGTGCCGCACGGTCGGCCTGGCCGCGGAACCGTCCCGGAGGCGGTCCGCGAGTTCGTGGGCTGTCGCCTCGCGGGCGTGCACGACCACCAGGGCGTTGCCCACCTGTATCTCGGCCGCCGCCGACCATGGTTGCTCGACGTGCCGTGCCGTGCCGCGGTTCGGGTGACCCGCACCTCGCCGTCGACGCCCGCCACCCGCACAGTCGAACAGGACCCACGGTCCGGGCCGCGGGGCCGGATGGCCCTGGGGCCGAGCCGGTCCGCGCAGGAAGGTGGAGCCCCCTGATCAGAGGGACTGGGTCGCATGACGGGAAGGCGTTGGCATCCCGCACGGCAGAGCCGAATTGAGGGCCGTCCGGCCCTGGCCCGAAGACGGGGAAGCGAAAAGGATCTCCGTCGTTACGGGTACTCGAAACGCGCACGCGGATCACAGGACGAGGAGCATCCGATGACGGAGGGCGGACAGCCCGGCACCGACGGCCCGATCCGGGTCTTCCTGCTGGACGACCACGAGGTGGTACGGCGAGGAGTGCACGACCTGCTGAACGACGAGCCGGACATCACCGTGATCGGCGAGGCCGGCACCGCGGCACAGGCCCTGGTACGGGTGCCCGCGCTGCGCCCCCAGGTCGCGGTGCTCGACGTGCGCCTGCCTGACGGCAACGGCGTGACCGTGTGCCGGGAACTGCGCTCGCGAATGCCGGAGCTGGCCTGCCTGATGCTCACCTCGTTCGACGATGAGGAGGCCCTGCTGGACTCGATCATGGCCGGTGCCTCGGGATACGTGCTGAAGCAGATCCAGGGCTCAGACCTGGTGTCGGCCGTGCGGACCCTCGCCCGGGGCCAGTCCCTGCTCGACCCGAGCGCCACCACCAAACTGATGGAACGGCTGCGCCACGGGCGGGAGCAGGAGGAGGAGCCGCAGGCTCTGCCCGGCCTCACGGACCGGGAGATCCTCGCCCTGATCGGCGAAGGATTGACCAATCGGCAGATCGGTCAGCGCCTCTTCCTCGCGGAGAAGACCGTCAAGAACCACATCTCCCGTCTGTTGGCCAAGCTGGGCGTCGAACGGCGCATCCAGGCCGCAGTCATCGCCACCCAGGCCCAGGACCGGCTGAAGCAACAGGGCCGCTGAAGGGCGGTCCGCCGGCGACGGAGGTGGGGCCGGACGTCCCGTACCTCAGCCCCGTGCGGCCCCTCCCGCACCGGGTCCGCAGATCGGAGCCTGGCAGCGCGCCGGACACCGGTCGGGAGGGCGACGGACGTGAGCGTGCGCGTGGGCATCAACGGATTCGGTCGGATCGGCCGCAACTACCTGCGCTGCGTACTGGAGCGCGCGGAGACCGCCGCCGGAACCTCGGTGGGGGCCGTGGCGGTCAACGACATCACCTCGCCGGCGGCGCTGGATTATGTGCTGGAGTACGACTCGACGTACGGCCGCATCGGTCGCACCGTCGAGCACGACGACGACTCCATCACCGTGGACGGTCGCCGCATCGCCGTGACCGCCGAGCGCGACCCGCCGCACTGGCCTGGGGCGACCTCGGCATCGTCATCGAGTCGACCGGCCGTTTCCGCACCCGGGAACAGGCCGGCCGGCACCTGAGGGCGGGCGCTCGCAAGGTGCTGCTCTCCGTGCCGGGCAGTGACGTCGACGCCACCCTGGTGATGGGCGTCAACGAGGGAACGTATGACCCGCAGAGCGACCACGTCGTCTCGAACGCCTCCTGCACCACCAAATGCGTGGCCCCCATGGTGAAGGTCCTCGACGAGCACTTCTCGGCATCGTCAAGGGGCTGATGACCACTATCCACGGCTACACCAACGACCAAGTCGTCCTCGACGGGCCGCACACAGACCTGCGCTGCGGCCGCAGCGCCGCCTCAACATCATCCATACCTCCACCGGAGCCGCCCGCGCCGTCGGTCTGGTCCTGCCGGAGCTGGCCGGGACCCTGGACGGCATCGCCGTACGCGTGCCTGTCGAGGACGGCTCGCTGACCGATCTGAGCGTGGTCCTCGAAGGGCCGGTCACCCCCGAGGAGATCAACGCCGCGTTCCGCGAAGCCGCCGACGGACCGCTCATGGGAGTGCTGCGGGTGTCCGACGCCCCGATCGTCTCCCGCGACATCATCGGCGACCCCGCATCCTGCTTCCTGGACGCCCCGCTGACCCAGGCGCACGGCGAGCTGGTGAAGGTGTTCGGCTGGTACGACAACGAGTGGGGCTACACCAACCGGCTGCTGGACCTCGCCGAGTACGTCGCCGCCCGGCTGCCGCGTGGCTGACTGATATCACGCCCGGCCACCATGGCTGATCCCGTACCGTCCCCCGCCCCCGACCGTTACCGTGGCACTTGACCGCAATGGTCGGCTGTGGGCGTGCGGACGGGACGTGGAGGATCACCGGTGGAGAGCCAGGAGCAGGCCGGGGAGGCCCGTGTACGGCTGCCGCAGCTGAAGCTGGACGAGCTGCTGGAGGAGCTGCAGGCCCGCCTGGACGCGGCCCGCGGCACGCGTGACCGGGTGCACAGCCTCCTGGAGGCGGTGCTCTCGGTCGGCCGGGAGCTGGATCTCGAACAGGCGCTGCACAGCATCGTGGAGGCCGCGGCCGTGCTTGTTGACGCGCAGTATGCCGCGCTCGGTGTGATCGGCTCCGACGGTAAGCGGCTGTCCGCCTTCCACACCGTAGGGGTCGACGAGGAGCAGATCGCCGGCATCGGCCACTATCCGGAGGGCCACGGCATCCTGGGCGAGCTGATCCGCCACCCCGAGCCGCTGCGGTTGACGAAGATCTCCGAGCATCCCGCCTCGTACGGCTTCCCGGCGCACCACCCGCCGATGAACACCTTCCTCGGCGTACCCATCAGGGTGCGCGACCAGGTCTTCGGCAATCTGTACCTGACCGAGAAGCGGGGCGGGGCGCAGTTCGACGAGGAGGACGAGTCGGTCCTGTCGACCTTGGCCGTGGCGGCGGGCGTCGCCATCGACAACGCCCGCCTGTACGAGGAGTCCCGGTTGCGGGAACGCTGGCTGCAGGCCAACGCGGAACTCACCCAGAGTCTGATGTCCGGCAGCGAACCTGGCGAGGCCCTCGGCATGATCGCCGAACGTGCCAGGGAGATCACCGGGGCGGCGCTCGCCGTGGTTGCCATGCCTCTGGAGGACACCGAAGCGCTGAGGGTGGAACTGGCCGTCGGGCACAGCGCCGAGGCCCATCGCGGGCTCGTGCTGCCCATGAACGAGAGCCTGATCGGCCAGGCCTTCTCCGCCGCCGCTCCCGTCACCAGCCCGGACGTCACCCGCGATGAGCGCGTGCCGTCCGCCTCGCCCCGATTCGACGGGCTCGGGGCCGCCGTGGCCGTGCCCATCGGGGCGGGCGACGGGGTGCGCGGCGTCGTGCTGCTGGTGCGCGAGGCGGGGCACACGGTGTTCTCCGAGAAGGAGATCGAGCCACTCCGGGGCTTCGCGGCGCAGGCCGCGATCGCGATGGAACTGGCCGAGCGCCGCGAGGACTCGGAGCAGGTCGCCCTGCTGCAGGACCGCGACCGGATCGCCCGGGACCTGCACGACCTCGCGATCCAGCGGCTGTTCGCGACGGGTATGACGTTGCAGAGCGCCGGCCGCTTCATCGAGCACAAGGAGGCCTCGGACCGCGTGGCCCGGGCGGTGGACGACCTGGACGAGACCATCAAGATCATCCGCTCGACGATCTTCGGCCTGCTTGCCCGCGACGGCGACTCCCGGACCGGGCTGCGGGCCAGGGTGGTCCGGGCGGCCGGTGACGCCGCCACCGTGCTGGGCTTCGCGCCCAGCGTGCGCATGGAGGGCCTGGTGGACACCGACGTACCTCGGGAGATCGCCGACCATGTGGTGGCCGTGCTCTCCGAAGCCCTGACCAACGTCGGGCGGCACGCCCGCGCCGACCGTGCCGACGTCGCGCTGCAGACCGACGGCCGTGAGGTGCGGCTGACGGTGTCCGACAACGGCGTGGGCATCCCGGCCGAGGGGCGCCGCAGCGGCCTGGCCAACTTGGCCGAGCGGGCTCAGCAGTTGGGCGGTGAGCTGGAGGTGATCACTCCCGAGGGCGGCGGCAGCACGCTGGTGTGGCGGGTGCCACTGGCGGCGGAAGAGCAGTAGGCGGCACTGGGCGCATGGGTCCATCGGGCCTCTCTTGCGGGCCCTTCGGTCCTGTCGGGGCACGGTGCGCGGTGCTGGGCTGACGTTCCCGTGTTGTCGGCGAGCACGCCGACGACACCGTCCCCTACGGCGTTCTCACGGGCGACACCCTCTTCATCGGCGACATCGGCCGGCCCGACCTGCTTGCCTCGATCGGCGTCGCCGCCGACGAACTCGGCCGGATGCTCTACGACAGCGTCCAGCAAAATCTGATGGCACTGCCCGACGCCGTCCGGGTCTTCCCCGCGCACGGCGCCGGGTCCGCCTGCGGCAAGCCTCTCCACCCAGCGGCAGTCCACCATCGGGCAGCAGCGCGGCGCCAACTACGCCTGCCGGCCCATGGGCGAGGAGAGGTTCGTCGAGTTGGTGACCGCGGGGCAGTCTGCCGCACCCGCCTACTTCGTCTACGACGCCATCCTCAACCGCAAGGAGCATGGTCTGTTCCACCCGGTCGCCCTGCCCAGGCCGCTGTCCGTGGCGGAGTTCATGGACCGACGCGCGGCCGGAGCGGTCGTGATCGACGCCCGTTCCCCGCAGGACTTCGCCGCCGGACACGTGCGCGGTTCGGTCAACGTGCCCCGCCCCGCTGCACCACCTCGACGAGGACGTCGTCCTCACCTGTCGCTCCGGCGCCCGCGCCGCCCAGGCCGAACAGGCCCTCGCCGAGGCCGGACTGCCCAATCTGCGCGTCTCGACGATGGCATCCTGGCCTGGGAGAGCGCCGGCGGCCCGCTCACCCGGGGCCCCGAACGCTGGGACCTGGAGCGCCAGGTGCGCCGTCGCCGGAAGCATCGTCCTGATCACCGACATCGCTCCAGGAGCCCCGGGATATGGGAACAATCGGGGCGTCGCGGGCGCTGCCCCTAACACCCCGTTGGGTATACGGCACCGAGGACGTGTCGCCCGAAGGGGCGGAAGCCGAGGGTCTGTCCCCCAAGGAGGGTGTGAGACCGATGGTGACGGTGCGAGAAGGGCGGTCGCCGACGGTCGGCGACGCGCCTTTGGCGACGACTTGCGGCCGGCGGATCGCAGTGAGGTGCCTGAGGCTCGGGTCAACGGACCGGCCGATCAGCCGGGTCGCCCTGGACGTGGGCCGGGACCAGGGCGGTGAGCCGGGAGTCTGGGCGGCACTGACCCCGGACGAGGCACGCGATCTCGCGCGCCGCCTCCTCGCCCACGCCGCGCTCGCGGAGCGCGGCCCCGGGAACGACGCCAGCTGACGGCTCGGGCCGCTCAGTCGTGGATGCCGGTGTGCGGTTCACCCCGGACGGTCGGCTCGCGCTCCCCGGACCGGCACGACGCAGGCTCGGCGAGAACGTGCTCGCGGACCGGCTCGCCCGCTCCCGGGAACTGCTCTTCCCGCGCTGATCGGCGGCACACTGCTGTCCTTCTACGACTGGTACGCCGACCTGCCCATCGCCTCCCCGTAGATCTTCGGTGACCAGACCGACGTGCCCGAGGCCGCGGACTGGTGGAACGCGGGCTACCTCGTGATGCGGGGCTCCAGCATCCCCGGTACCCCCACACCCGACGCGCACTTCCTCACCGAGACCCATTACAAAGGCACCAAGATCCTCGCCGTCAGCCCCGACCACGCCGACAACGTCAAGCACGCCGACCAGTGGCTCGCCCCGCATCCGGGCACGGACGGCGCGCTGGCGATGACACGGGCCATGTGATCATCCGCGAGAGGGCCGGACCATAGCGATGACATCCGGCGAATCCCGCACAAGTGCCCACTGGGAGCCTGGACAAGGGCCGCTCAGCCCATGCCCTCCCCGCGCGCATGACCGAGGCTGAAGCCAGGCGACGTACGTCCACGACGACGGCCTGTCGGCCGACGCACCAGGAGGCGCACCATGACGACCGTGACCACGCCCCGGTTGACGAGGACGCTCTCCGCGGAGTACCGCGGACGGCTCATGGGCCTCGCACACGAGGCGCGTTTCCCTGCGGGCATCCGCCTGTTCAACGAGGGCGTCCGGGCCGACCACTCTGGATCATCCAGTCCGGCACCGTGGCCCTGGACATGCGTGTGCCCGGCCGCCGGCCGGTCGGGCTGGAGACCCTGGGTCTCGGTGAACTGCTCGGCTGGTCCTGGCTGTACCCGCCTCACGTGTGGCAGTTCAGCGCCGAGACGGTGGGGCCGGTGCGCGCCCACGAGTTCGACGCCGGGGCCGTACGTCGGCTGTGCGTGGACGATCCCGCGATGGGCCACGCGGTCACGCTGTGGGTCGGCGGGGGTCGTGGCCCGTCGGCTGCACGTCGCACGCACCCGCGTCCTCGACCTGTAGGCCCCCTACGGGAGCGGAAGCCGGGGCTGATCCCGGGCTGGAGCGCCGACCCCACCCGACTCCGCCGGAGGACGCCATGTCCGGCACTCCGAGCATCGTGAGCGATGTCATGACCCGCCCCGTCGTGGCCGCCCGGCGCGGGGCGACGGCCGGCCGTCGCCGCCGAGGCGCACCACACGCTCGCACAGACTGCGCGGAGCATTGCGCATTGTGGGGTCGAGTTGCCGCCGGTCGTCGACGGCGAGGGCGTGCTGAAGGGCATCGTCAGCCGGTCCGACCTGCTCAAGGACCGCGAGCTGCTGGGACCACGTCGCCGCCCCGATCTCGACCTGGATCCTCCCGACGACGGCTCGCCCGCACGGTCGTCCGGAGCCCTGGGCACCGCGCGACGAGCTCACCGTGCGGCAAAGGGCCGACCGGGTCTCCCAGAGGGCCGTTCGGCCCAGGCGCACCCTGCACCAGGGCGTGACGATGGAAGTGGGAAGAAGGGAGGGTGACATGAGCGGCATGATCGAGCGGCTGCCCGGCTGGCCGACTCTTCCCGACTTGTTCGGCTGGGGCGAGGGTGGGTTCCCTGCAGCGCACACCGTTCCGGGAACCCACGGTATCCGCGTCGAGGAGCGCCTGGTCGAGGGGACGTACGTGCTACGGGCCGAGCTCCCGGGCATCGACGCCGCGAAGGACGTCGAGATCACCATCACGGAAGGTCTGCTCACCCTGCGGGCCGAGCGCACCGAAGAGACCAAGGAGAAGCACCACACGGAATTCCGCTACGGCACGTTCACCCGTTCCGTCCGGCTGCCGGCCGGAGCCAAGGGGGACGACGCGACCGCGGAATACATGGATGGAGTCCTGACCATCAAGGTTCCGGTCCCGGAGGAGAAGACGGGCACCAGGACCATCCCCGTGCGGCACGTCTGAGCGCCGTTGCGCGCTGAGACCGCACGGCGTGTGCGTGGCCGGCCACCCGGCCACGCACACGCGTCTGCCTCTGCCCGCGACGCAACCGCCACCCAGTCCGCCGCCTACCGGGTCACCGACGGCGCCGTCCGGGAGCGCTGCCTCACGGCGATCGCCGCGTCGGGCCGCACGAGAGGTTCCGCGATGTCCCGGAGCTTGAATCGCTGACCGGTTACCTGAGTTGCGACTCCAGCTCGATGTCGATCTCGGGCGGCTGGCGCAGCGTGTTGTGGATCGTGCAGTGCGACGCGACCGCGAGGAGGGCCGCGTGGCGCTGCGCGGACAGTGCGGACGGCGGGGTGAGGATCACGCGGACGGACGCGACGCGTGCGGGGCGGTCGACGGACATGGTGAACTCCGCGCGCACCCGCAATCCGGTGTGGTGCAGCCCGTGGCGCCGCAGATAGCGGCCCGCGTAAAAGGCCACGCAGGTGGCGAGGGAGGCCGCGAACAGTTCGGTGGGTGTGGGCGCGGTGTCCTTGCCACCCGCGTCCGTGGGCTGGTCGACCAAGAGCTGGTGACCACGCACGTCGACGGCGTACGCATCCCCGTCCAGGTGGGTGACCTCGAGAACATGGGCCGCGGCGTTCTCCGGTCGCGATGTCGTCTCCGGCACTGTGCTCGTCATGGCCGCGCCTCTCTCGTGGACATCGGTTGATCCGGTTTCCAGTGGAACGCGGACGACACGGCTCGCACAGGGGCCGAGGGGAGCAGTGGCCGGGGCCGTTCGGCCCCGATGGACGACCGCCGACGCTGAGTGACCCGGTGTCCCGGACGCAGTTGCTGCCCCCTTAACTGAGATACCCCCTAGGGTATCTCGGTGGCGGCCCCGCCTCGCATGGCACCTATCCGGTGCGCAGGGAGCCCGACGCGGCTGAGGCGCTGCGCGACCACTTTGACCGAACGCTGGGCTGGACCGCAGTCGTCCCGCGCTCCGGGGAGCGGGTCCTCGTCCGCTGAGCGACCGGGCCCGGTCCAGGCTCAGTACGGAACGGGCCGCGCGGAGGGAGTGCCCAGATCCGGGGGTCGCGGCAGCTGCGGTGTCCGGGGCGCTTGGCCGCCTGTCTCCGAATAGCTCCGAGAAGCTGTGGCATGGCGGCACTCGGCGGCAGGGGCGAGGCTGGAAGGACAGGGAACGGACGGCGGGGCGGAGATCTCCTGGAGGTGCCATGACTGGTGCGGGCGGGCGTCGGCCGATCGTGGTGGGTGTCGACCCCGATCCTTCGAAGCGGCTGGCGCTCGCCTGGGCCGCCGACGAAGCGGATCGACGTGGCCTGCCGTTGCGGCTCGTCCACGCGCAGGGCATGCCGACCCGGGGATACCGGTCGGGCGAGCCACGGCCGTCCTGGGAGGAGTGGAACCGGGCGCTGCACGGCGTGGGCGACCAAGTGCTCAAGGAGGCGGTTGCCTTCGTCGAGTCGCGGCAGCCGACGGTGGAGGTGTCGACGCTGCTGGCGGAGGGTGAGCCAGCGTGGGTCCTGCGCGAGGAGGCGCGGACCGCCTCCCTGGCCGTGGTGGGGTCCTGGCACCTGAGCAGACGGCGTGAGATGTTCTCGGCCACCTCGGTGGCGCTCCCGCTCACTGCCCACGCTCCCTGCCCGGTCGCCGTCGTACCGGAGCCGGAGCACGTTGCTCAGAAGCCTCCGTACTTCGTGGTCGGCGTCGACGGCAGCGAGCATTCGGCCGCGGCGGTGGACATGGCCTTCGAGGAGGCGGCCCTTCGTGGAGCGCTCCTGCGGGCCCTGTACGTGTGGCATCCGCCGCTCCTCGGTGCGCTGGACGAGGACACCGCAGAGCAGGAATGCCGCCGTGTGCTGTCCGAGACGGTCGCGGGCCGCGCTGCGAAGTACCCGGACGTGGAGCTGCACCATGAAGTCGTCCGCGGGCACCCGGTGCAGATCCTGACGGGCGCCTCGGAACATGCCCTGGGCCTGGTCGTGGGGACCCGGGGGCATGGAGGATTCACGGGCATGTTGCTGGGCTCGGTGAGCCAGGGAGTACTGCACCACGCTCACTGCACCGTCATCACGGTCCCGGTGTGAGGGGGCTAACGGCCCGGGCCTCTGCCCCGGACGGCCCTGTCGGCGTCGTCCGGCCCGTCACACGATGAGCAGGCGCCGCCGATCGAGGGCGGCGAACCGGCGAAACGTCCGCCGACGTCCCTGGAGTCCGTGATGGCAGCCTCGTCCAAGTTCCTCCGTGCAACCCGGCCGATTCCATCGGTGACGCGGATTTTGTCACCGCACGGGATCTGATGATGCGCACCGGTACCGACCCGCTGGTACCGGGCGGAGCGGGGGACGAGGCGGTCGGCGCCGCGTCCGATTCGAGCCCGCCTCCTGCCGTACGACAACTCGCTGCCGACGAGGTCTTCGCCGCGCTGGACACGTCACGGCGTGGCCTGTCGGCAGCGCAGGCACGCGCCAGGCTGGCGCGGTACGGGGCCAACGAACTGCCCCCTGCGGGGCGCCGCGCCGTGTGGCGGCAGCTGGGGGCGCAGTTCACCGACCTCTTCGCGGTCGTGCTGATCGTCGCCTCGGGGATCACCTTCCTGGCGTACGGGCTGGAAGAGCCGAGTGACATCGGCACTTTCCAGCTGGCGGTGGCGATCCTGGGCGTCGTCGTGCTGAACGCCGCCATCGGCTTCGCCCAGGAGTACTCGGCCGAGCGGACGGCCCAGGCGCTGGAGGCGATGGTGCCCCACACCTGCCGGGTGCTGCGCGGCGGCGAGCGGCTGGAGGTGCCCGCTCAGGAGCTGGTGCCGGGCGACGCGGTCGTGCTGGAGGCCGGGGACGCGGTGTCGGCGGACTGCAGGGTGGTGGAGGCGCACGAGCTGGCCGTGAACAACGCCCCGCTGACCGGCGAGAGCAACGCCGTCGGCCGCACGGCCGACCGGGTGGCGGCCGGACCGCCGTTGGAGGCCCGCAACTGCGTGTTCATGGGAACCGACGTTGTCGCCGGATCGGGGCGGGCCGTGGTCTTCGCGACCGGTGCGAGGACCGAGTTCGGGCGGATCTACCGGCTGGCCGCGGCGGCTCCCCGGCAGAAGACCCCGCTGCAGCTCCAGGTGGCATCCATGGCCCGGCGGGTGGCGGGGGCGGCCCTGGCGATCGGAGCGCTGATGTTCGCCGTACGGCTGCCCACCGGGGAGCCCGTGGTGACGTCGTTCGTGTTCGCGCTGGGGGTGATGGTGGCGCTGGTTCCGGAGGGGCTGCCGGCCACCCTCTCGGTGTCGCTGGCGATCGGGGTACGGCGGATGGCGCGCCGCCACGCCTTGATCAAGCAGCTGCTGGCGGTGGAGGCGCTCGGGTCGACCACGGTGGTGTGCACCGACAAGACCGGGACGCTCACCCAGGCGGAGATGACGGTCACGCAGGTGTGGGCGGGGAGCGTGCCGTACCCGGTGAGCGGTGTGGGGTACGCCCCGAGCGGTGAGGTCGCCGATGCGGCTCCGGTACGTGCGCTGCTGCGGGTGGCGGCCCTGTGCTGCAACGCCCGTTTGGTTCCACCCGAAGGCGCCGGCGGTCGGGAACACTGGCGCGTGCTCGGTGACACGACCGAGGGCGCGCTGCTCGTCGTCGCCGCCAAGGCCGGCCTCGAACTGGACGCGGAGGAGGCGGCGGCCCCGCGGGTGACGGAGTTCCCCTTCGACTCGGACCGCAAGCTGATGACCACGGTGCACAAGACCGGCGCGGGCTACCAGGCGTGCGTCAAGGGAGCACCGGGGGAGCTGCTGGCGCGGTGTACCGACGTGGAGTGGCAGGGGCGGCGCGGTCCGCTGACCGAGGAGGACCGCGCGGCAGTCGTGGCGGCGAGTGACGCGCTGGCGTCGCAGGGGCTGCGGGTGCTGGCCGTCGCGAGGCGGGAGCTGGACGGGCCACGCCCCGCGCAGCACGAGGCCGAGTCCGGACTCGCGCTGCTGGGACTGGTCGGCATGCTGGACCCGCCGCGTCCCGAGGTCACCGACGCGGTCGCCGCCTGCCGCCGGGCCGGCATCCGGATCGTCATGGTCACCGGCGACCACCCGCTGACCGGGGAGGCCGTGGCCCGCCGGGTCGGGATCGTACGGCGACCCGATCCGGTCGTGATGACGGGTGACCGGCTCGACGCGATGGACGACGAGGCGCTCGACGCGCTGCTCGCCGAGCCGTCAGAACTGCTGCTGTGCCGGGTCAGCCCCGAGCACAAGATGCGTGTCGTCACTGCCTTCCAGCGGCGGGGCGAAGTGGTGGCGGTCACCGGGGACGGCGCGAACGACGCACCGGCGCTCAAACACGCAGACATCGGCGTGGCGATGGGAGCGTCGGGGACCGATGTCGCCCGGGAGGCGGCCGCCATGGTGCTGCTGGACGACTCGTTCGCGTCCATCGCGGCGGCGGTGCGGCTCGGCCGGGCGGTCTACCAGAACATCCGCAAGTTCCTCGTCTACCTCTTCAGCCACAACATCGGGGAGCTGGTCCCGATCCTGGCGGCGACTTTCGTCGGCTTCCCGCTGGTGCCGATCAGCGCGGTACAGATCCTGGCGATCGATCTGGGATCCGATGTGCTGCCCGCCCTGGCCCTGGGGGCGGAGCCGCCGGAGCCCGACGTGATGGACCGCCCGCCGCGCTCCCGCCGGGAACGCCTGTTCTCGGCCGCCGTCGTGGGGCGGATCCTGTTCCTCGGTGGCATCCAGGCGGTCTGCGTGAGCGCCGTGTTCTTCTGGCACATCGGCTCCTCGGGCATCCCGTTCGACGACTTCACCGAGGACACCCTCGCCTACCAGGAGGCGATCACCATGGTCCAGGCCGGGATCGTGCTCAGCCAGTTCTTCAACGCGCTCGCCGTGCGCACCGATCGGCAGAGCATCCTGAAAGTGGGACTGCTGTCCAATCCCGCCCTGCTGGCGGCGGGCGGCTTCGGTGTCGCCCTCATGGCGGCCATCAGCTATCTGCCGCCTCTGCAGGCCGTGTTCAACACCGCCCCGCTCGACGCCGCCGACTGGGCGGTCCTCGCCGGTCTCGGCACCCTGCCCCTGCTCGCGGACGAGGCCCGCAAGGCGTGGCTGCGTCGCCGCGCCGACCGCCGGAAAGGAGCCCCACGGTGAAGGTGATCGTCGTCGGCTGCGGACGGGTGGGATCCACGCTCGCCGGTCTTCTCGCCACGGAAGGGCACGACGTGGGGGTCGTCGACCGGCGTCCCAAGGCCGCCCGGCGGCTGCCCGACAGCCCCCGCATCCGCTTCCACGAGGGCAACGGCTACAGCCGCGCCGTGCTCCAGGCCGCCGGGATCGAGCACGCGGACGCTTTCGTCGCCGTCACCTCCGGGGACAACAGCAACATCGTCAGCGCACGGACGGCGAAGGAGACCTACCGGGTGCCGATCGTCCTCGCCCGCATCTACGATCCCCGGCGCGCCGACATCTACCGCGACCTCGGCATCCCCACCATCGCCAGCGTCCGCTGGACCGTGCACCAGATCCACCAGATACTGCTGCACCGCCACCTGAGCCCCGAACTCAGCTTCGGCAACGGAGAGACGCTGCTCGTCCGTTCCGAGGTGCCCGACTATCTCATCGGGCGGCGGCTGACCGAGTTCGACGTAGACGGCGAGGTCCGCGTTGTCGAGGTCACCCGCGGGGGCTGCTCCCTGATCCCCGCGCACAGCACGCCCGCGCAGGCGGGCGACCTGGTCACCTTCGCCGTCGCCGCCACCGCGCTGGGCAGGCTGCGCGGCTTTCTCGACAAGGAGCTGGGGACGTGAACGTGCTCATTGCCGGCGCGGGTCGGCTCGGCACCCAGATCGCCCAGGTGCTCTCCGCGGCCCGCAACGAGGTCACTCTGATCGACATTGACGACGACCGCGTGGCCGAACTGGAGGGCCGCATCGCCGTGCGGCTGGTCGCCGGGGACGCCTGCGAACCGGCCCTCCTGGAACACGCCGGTGCACTGACCGCCGATCTCGTCATCGCCACCACGGGGGACGACGAGGACAACCTCGTCATCAGTCTGCTCGCCAAACGGCAGTTCTCGGTCCCCCGCGTGGCCGCCCGGGTCAACGACGCCGACAACGCCTGGCTGTTCGACGGGCGCTGGGGCGTCGACGTCGCTGTTCCCGCCGCCACGCCGCTGATCTCCCTCATCGAGGAGGCGACCGGCGCCACGGACACGGTCGCCCTGCTACGGCTCAGTAAGGCGGGCGTCGACGTCATCGAAACGGCCATCACCCCGCAGTCCAGGGCGGTGGGCCGTGCCCTGGGAGACGTCCGTCTGCCCGAAGGGACGGTCGTCGCCACCGTCGTCCGCGACGGACAGCCCACGGTGCCGGATCCGTCGATACTGCTCCGCCCCGGCGACGAACTCCTCCTCGTGTCCCACTCCGCGACCGAACAGGAGATCCACGCGGCGTTCCAGTGAACCGCCCCCCCCGGATGTGGAGCACTGCGGAGCCCGCAACGGTCACTGCCCGGCCGCCGCCCCGTCGTCCTCGGCCGTCCTGGCGGCCCAGCGCCGGCGGACGGTGTCCTCGTGCTCGGCCTGCTCCAGGGCCAGGTCGGACCGGTCGAGTGCCTCCCGCAGACGGGGGATCCAGTGGCGCCGCAGGGCACGGACCCGGTGCCGGGTGCTGATGACCTCCGCTCCCAGCAGCTCGGCGGCGGCGTGCGCGGCCCCGTACTCCGCGGCGGCGCGCAGGGCACGGCCGTAGGCCGCCTCGGCGTGCACGAGGGCCGTGTTGGTGGGAGCGGCGGCGGTGGGCGGCCGGGCGGGTACGGATGTGGCGACCGCCGCCGGGTGGCGTACCCCCATGGAGGTCGCCCACTCCACCCTGATCTCGGCGGGATTGATGCCCGCAGCGGCCGAGTCGAGGGCTCGTTCGCCGCTCAGGAGCAGACCCAGCAGCAGCCATCTCTCGGCCTCGGGCAGCAGGTCCCGCCAGGCTCTGGCGGCTGCCTCCTCCGCGCGCAGCAGCCGCTGGTGTTCCGAGCGGAGGATGCGCAGCTTCTGTTCCAGCAGGTCGGCTCCGCGCTCGGCGACTGCGAGGCTGTGCCGCAGCCGCAGGCGTCCCGCACGACCCGGCGGCGTACGGCGGGCGCCGGTCATCGGGACACCCCCTCATCGAGACCGCCGAGATCGTCGAGGTCCTTCGCCCCGTGGGCGTCGAGGAGCCGCGCGGGGAGCATGGAGAGCTGGCTGCGGGGCAGGGTGAGGAGGGCCCGCCAGCCGCGTTCCAGCGAGGTGTCGAGGTCGCGTGGTTCGTCGGCGCGCTGGTCGGCGAAGTTCCGCAGGAACGCCTCCTCGAAGTCCAGGTAGCGGCGGTCGGTGGGGCTCAACGCCGCCCGGCCGACCAGGTCGGCGAGGTCGCGGACCTGCCGGGCGCGGGCCAGCGCGGCCAGCAGTTGGGCCGCGACGTCGAGGTGATCGTCACGGGTACGGCCGGGGCCTGCGCCCTTGCGCATCAGCCGGGACAGCGAGGACAGCGCGTCCAGCGGCGGGTACACGCCCCGCGCGTGCGTCTCGGGCGAGAGCACGATCTGGCCCTCGGTGATGTAGCCGGTCAGGTCCGGCACGGGATGGGTGATGTCGCCCGCGGGCATGGTGAGCACCGGCAGCACGGTGACCGAGCCGGGACGGCCCTTGATACGCCCGCAGCGTTCGTACAAGGAGGCCAGGTCGCTGTACAAGTAGCCGGGGTAGGCGCGGCGGGCCGGGATCTCCCCTCGGGCGGCGGAGACCTCGCGCAGGGCTTCGGCGTATGTGGTCATGTCGGTCATCACCACGAGGACGTGCCGTCCCTCGGCGAAGGCGAGGTGCTCGGCGACGGTGAGTGCGATGCGGGGGGTGAGAATCCGCTCGATCACGGGGTCGTCGGCGGTGTTCAGCAGCAGCACGAGCTCCCCGGCCGCGGACCGCTCCTCCAGGGCGTCGCGTACGAAGGAGGCGTCGGCGTGGGTCAGTCCCATGCCCGCGAAGACGACGCTGAACGCCTCTCCCGCGACGGTGGCCTGGGCGGCGATCTGGGCGGCCAGTTCCAGGTGCGGCAGTCCGGCCACGGAGAACACCGGCAGTTTCTGTCCGCGTACCAGGGTGGTCAGGGCGTCCACGGCTCCGACCCCGGTGAGGACCGGCTCGGACGGCGGTTCGCGCCGCACCGGGTTGATGGGGGCGCCGCCCACCTCGGCGGTGTGGGAGCCGAGGACGGGCGGGCCGCCGTCGAGGGGCGCGCCCCGGCCGTTGCAGACCCGCCCGAGCCAGTCCGTCCCGACGGGGACGCGCAGTGGGCTGCCCGAGAAGGCCGCGCGGACGCCTTCCGGGTCCATACCCGCGGTGCCTTCAAGGACCTGGACCACCGCCAGGTCGCGGTCGGCATCGAGGACCACGCCGTGGCGCCGTTCGCCCGAGGCGAGGGTGATGCGTACGTACTCGTCCCAGCCGATCCCGGCCACGCCTTCGATGATCGCGAGTGGCCCTCGCAGTTGCCGCACCTTCGTGTACTCGATCTCGTCGGACGGGCTCATGGCCGCACCTCTCCCAGCCTGGCGAGCGTCGCGTCCCGCCGCGCCACCACCCCGGCGGCGTCGTGCGGGCCGGTATCCTCCCGGGCCCGCAGCAGCGGACCGAAGTCGACCTCCTCGACCGAGGCCGCCGGAACGCCGGAGTCCACCAGCTCACGGCAGCGGTCGGCGACCGTGAGGACGGTGTCGGCCAGTGCGGCCGTCTTCTCCGCGCCGCAGTACGCGTCCCGCTCCGACAGCGCGCTCTGCTGCAGCACGCCCTCGCGGACCAGCGTGCCCGCCAGCACGCTGATGCGCTCGCGCGCCGGAAGGGCGGCGATGCCGATCAGATCCACCAGATCGGCCAGCCGGTCGGCCTCCGCCAGCACCGCTCCCACCCGTTCGCGGCGCCGGGCCCACGCCGGATCGCCGGCCGTCCGGTGCCCTGCCGCGAGGACCGGTACGTCCCGGGAGAAGGACCCGGCCCAGGAGACCGCCGGGTAGTGGCGGGCGTAGGCGAGGTCGCGGTCGAGGGTCCACAGGCAGCGGACGAATCGTTCGGTGTGCGCGGTCACCGGTTCCGTCATGTCCCCGCCTGGCGGGGACACAGCGCCGATCACGGTCACCGAGCCCCGGTCGCCGCCGAGGGTGGTCACTGCGGCGGCCCGTTCGTAAAAGGCCGCGATGGCGGACGCCAAGCCTGCCGGGTAGCCCTCCTCGGCGGGCAGCGCGCCGGTGCGGGAGGCGAATTCACGCAGTGCCTCCGCCCACCGGGAGGTCGAGTCGGCGATGACGACGACGTCCAGGCCCATGTCGCGGAAGTACTCGGCGACCGTCACCCCCGTGTGGACGCTCGCCTCACGGGCCATCATCGGCATGTTCGAGGTGTTGGCGATCGTCACGGTGCGGTCCGCGAGACGTCCGCCCGTGCGCGGGTCCTGGAGTTCCGCCAGCTCGGTGATGACATCGGCCATCTCGTTGCCGCGCTCCCCGCAGCCGACGTACACGATGACGTCCGCGTCGCACCACTTGGCGATCTGCTGCAGCAGCACCGTCTTGCCGGTGCCGAAGCCACCGGGCACCGCAACTGTGCTGCCCCGGGCCACGGGGAAGAGCAGGTCGATCACCCGCTGGCCGGTGTCGAGGGCCTCATGGCTGTCGACGCGCTCCCGCACCGGGCGTGGCCGACGCACCGGCCACAGGGCGCCGACGGACACCTCCGTGCCACCCATGACAGCGACCGTCGCGTCGCTCGGACGGTCCCCGGCGACGGCGATCTCTTCGACCGTGCCCCCGCAGCCGGACGGCACGAGGACCTTCACCGGCACCGGCCCCGCGTCGCGGAGCTCACCGAGCGCCTGTCCCTCGTCCACCTGCTCGCCCTGCGCCACCAGGGGGAAGAAGGACCATGTGCGTTCTCCCGCCGCGTCCCGCTGCGCGCCGGGCAGCAGCCAGTCGCCGGCACCGGACAGGGGGCGCAGGAGGCCGTCGAAGATCCCGCCGAGCAACTCAGGGCCGAGCCACACCGACAGCGGACGGCCCTGAGGCAGAGCCGTCTGCCCCGGAGCGAGCGCGCCGGTGTACTCGTAGGCCTGGACGGTGACCACGTCACCGCTGATGGCCACGACCTCGCCCGGCAGCCCGGCCGGGCCGAGCGACACCAAGTCGTACATTGCGATGCCGCTCGTGTACTCCATCTCGACCAGCGGCCCGGTGACGCGCAGGATCCGCGAGGCCCGTTGCCGGGCAGCAGGCGGCTGAAGTGTCCCAGCGGCCTGCGTCACTCCTCCCACAGGCTCCGCACCTCCGCTCCCATCCGGTCCAGCACGCGGTCGGCCAGCGCGGTCAGTGAGAGGTCGACCCGCCTCCCCGGCGCCCGGCCCACCACACCTCCGTCGGCGTGCTCGCTCACCTCGACGCCGGGCCCCAGCAGGACACGCGCCCGGCGTTCCAGCCGCTCCCGCAAGGACGTGTAGCCACTCGTCCCGCGCAGCTCCCGGACCCGTTCGGTGGCCTCGCGGCGCAGCCGCTCATGTGCCTCCCGGCGTGCGGCGAGCGTGCGCGACCTGGCGTCGCGCCGGGCTCTGACGAGGAGGTCGCGGGCAGCGTCCGCACCGTCGGCCTCGCCCTGCCGCCGGGCCTCGTCGAGGATCGACCGGGCTTCAACACGAGCCTGGTCGAGCAGGGCGTCGGCCTCCCGCTCGGCGCGGGCCAGGACCGCTTCCGCGTCGGAACGAGCCGCCCGCAGCAGCTCCACCCGGACCGGGTGGAGGGCGTCTGCCGTCCGGTCGGGGGCCGGGGTCGTCATGGCGGCATCACGGCGATCAGCGGGCGGCGGGCCCCGGGCGCCGCGAAATCGGACTCCAGGGCCTCGGCCGCGGCGGGAGTGAGGATGACCAGGTCGATGCCGTCCGGCAGGCTCCGCCAGGCCCGGCGCACGGCGTCGGGGTCGTCGGCGAGGAGGACGACGGCTCCGGCCAGGGCCAGGCCGACCACGCGGGCCCGTTCTCCTAGCGCGGCGACATACCCCATGGTCACGCCTTCCCGATCAGGATCACCGCGACGACCAGACCGTAGATGGCGATGCCCTCAGCCAAGCCGACGATGACCATGGCCCGGCCGAAGAGTTCCGGGCGTTCGCTGAGCGCCGCGAGGGCGGCCGCGCCGGTGTAGGCCACGGCGATGCCCGCGCCGATCGTCGCCCCGGCCACCGCGATTGCCGCGCCGATCAGGGCGGCGGATCCGGAGCCGGAGTCCTGTGCCACCGTGGTCGCGGCCTGCGCGGATCCTCCGCCGAGCGCCAGTGTCAGCACCACGGTGGCGGCCGCCAGGAGCACGGCGTCGGCGGCGACCATCCACCCCAGGGCCGTCCGGCCCGAGCGCCGCAGCACAAGACGTACGGCCACGAACCCCGCCACGATGACGGGCAGGGCCAAGAACCAGGTGATCACGATTACTCCTCCCCTGCGGGGGCGTACGAGAGGGCTGCTTCCCCGGCCGGCGGCGGCCCGGTGTCGACGGCCGGACCCGTGCGGAGCTCCACAGGCAGATGCCAGGGCCGGAAAGGGCGGCCCTCGCCCTCGAACAGCCGGGAGAACAGTTCGTAGAACTCCAGGCGCAGTGCCTGAACACCCGCCACCAGCGCCTCCAGTGCGAAGGCCAGGGCATTGCCGAGCAGGAAGACGAACGCCGCGGCGACGACGCCCACCGGCCCCCGCCCCGCCAGCGCCGTCGTGCCGTCCCAGACGATCGCGCCCAGCGCCGCATGCGTCAGGCCGAAGGCCGCGAGCCGCGCGAAGGACACGACGTTGGAGCCGATCCGCACCACCGCGTCGAAAAGCTGGATACCGGTCTGCACAGCACCGGCCGGACCACCCGCCGTGGTCGCGAACAGCCCCACCCCGGCCAGTGCGAGCCCGGCGGCCGCGATCACGGCCCCCACGACCCCGTACACCGCCTGGCCGAGCCACACATACCCGGCGACGACCGCGAGACCGAGATAGAGCACGGCCCCGGCGATCCCGGTCGTCGCATACAGGGCTGCCGCCGGCCCGCCCTCCCGCCACCGGTTCACGATCCCCGCGGCGTAGGCGAGGGCGAGCAGCACGGCGCCGAGCCCGACGGCGGCGGCCAACAGCCGCATGGGCTCCTCCAGCGGCTCCAGCCACAGCACGGGCAGCACCCCGGTCGGGCCGAAGAACTCGCCGTACGCCACCCCCGCCAGGGTGGCGGCCAGCCCGGCCCCGGCGACGAAGGGCCACAGCGGGCGCAGCGCCGCCGCTCGGCGCGGCCGGCCCGCGCGCAGCAGGAGCGCGATGGCGACCAGCAGCAGCCCGTGTCCGGCATCGCCGAACATCAAACCGAATATCACCACGTAGACGATCCCGGCCGCCATGGTGGGATCGAGGTCGGCGTAGGGCACCGTTCCGTATGTGCTGACCAGAGGCGTGAAGGAGTGGCGTACGGGACTCGCCGCGTATGCCGGGGGAGCGGCGTCGGCTCCTGTCAGCAAGGTCGGCGGATCGACACCACGGGGGGTCCGCAGCGGCACCAGCGCGCCCCCGGCACCGGCGATGCGCGCCGCCATGGAGCCCATCTCGGTCTCGGGGCACCAACCGGCCAGTGCCGCGACCGTTCCGTGCCGGACCGCGCTGCCGAGGCGCTCCTCCAACTGAGCCTCGCCCGCCAGCAGGTCCGTCCGGCCCTCGCGCTCCAGGGCATCCAGGTCGGGTGGGGCCTCGCTGAGAGCGGGTTGCGCAGGCTCGGTGCGCAGACGCTGGAGCCGCGTCGCCGCGGCCCTGCGGACATCCGGCCCGGCGTCCCCGGCCAGGTCGATGTCCACGCAGCCCGCCTCGGCGATCCGCACCAGGCTCTCCCGCAGTGCCTTCTCGGGGGCCACGACGGCTACCCTGCGCATCCGGACCGGGATCGCCGTCTCAGCCCGGAGCATTGAGCACCTCCGGCGGCCAGTCCCCGAGGCCGCCGCCCCGGGCGGCCAGTTCCAGCGCGCCGCGGATCCGCCACGCGTCGGCGGACAGCAATGCCACGGCCCCCACCACCGGCTGCGGACCGAACCCCGACCGGTGCAGCAGTTCATGGCCGTCCCGCTCGACCGCGTCCCACCACCGTGCCTCCGCGCGCCACAGGCCCGCCGCCTCGTCGACGTCGTCCAGCACCCATCTCGCGGTGACCGGCAGCGACTGCCGGAAGTCGGCGTACGCCCCAGCGCCCAACGCTCGCGTGCCGAGCAGCCCGGCCGCCCGGCGGGCGGAGACCTCCGGCACCGGGCGGCCGACGACGAACACCTCACGGCCGAACAGCAGGGCGAGCCGTGCCGCCGCCCAGCGCGCCGCGTCGGGGACGGTGGTGGCGAGCCGTACGGCGGCGGAGACCCGCATACCGGTGGCGACCGCGGCCGGGGAGTCGCCCCCGGGGTCACCCCAGACGGAGGCCGCCAGCGCGGTGCGCAGCTCCGACGGCGTACGAGTGCAGGCGAGCCGGGTCCAGGCCATGGCCAGTGCGCCCAGACGGTAGGGCGGGGCATGGTGCCGTTCTGCGGGTGACTGTCGCGGGTCGGCCACAAGAGCTCTCAGATGGTGCTCGGTGTTGGAGATCTCGAATCCGGCGGCGAGTGCCCGGATGACGTCCGCGCCGGTGGCCGGTTGCCAGCCCGCGAGGACCCGGAGATGCCACAGCAGTGTCGCCGAGACCGCCCGTTGGGCCTCGTCCGGCGTGGTGCCCGGGGAGACAGCGTGCCGGTACGGCGTGGCCGCCAAGTAGCGCAGGGCGTCATCGAGGGCGCGGGACGCGGCCACCTCGCTGACGCCCTCGGCGCCCAGACACCTGGTCCGCAGAGCCCGTGCGCGGGTCACGCCGGCCACCCATCCGGCACCCATCAGAGACCTCCCTCCGGTGGACTCTCCGGGCCTGGAGCCGGTTGATCCGCCGGCGTGAGTGGCGACTCCTCAGCCGAGAGGCCCTCCACCACGAGCGCGAGCACTCGATCGGCGAGCGCGGGTGTCCGGCTGCCGGCGCGTTCGCGGACGGCGACCGCCTCGCGTGAGGCCTCGGCGAGCAACTCCGCCGCCTCGGTCTCGGCCGCACGCTCCACCTGCTCGGCGGCGCGTGCCCGCACCCTGCCGGCCTCCTCCTGCGCCTCGGCAACGATCTCCTCCGCCTGCTGTTCGGCTTCGCGTCGGCGCGCCGCGGCGGCTGCCTCGGCCCGATCGCCGACGGACCGGGCTTCCGCCTCCACTTGTTCGAGCAAGGCCAGGGGCGGTGCGAGCTCCGCACGGAGTTCGGCCGAGCGGTCCGCGGGGACACCGCTTGGTGCGGCACGGCCGGGCGATGCCGCCGGCCGGAACCTCGTAAGAAAGTCCCGGAAACCCGTCACGAGCTCTCCTCCAGGTGGCCCCAGGCCCCGCTTCCCAGTCTCCTTTGTAGGCGATGGCATGTCGCGCCGCGCTGGGCCAGTCGTCCCTGATCGGGGCCGTTCGGCCCGGAGGACGCACCAGTGGATCGATGCGAGACTGACCGCGTAGAGGGACGGCGTCCACGGGAGGCAGCCGTGAGCGACTTCGAGCAGAGCTCCGCGCAGAAGGAAGCCCGCCGCACCACGCCGGGCCGCCCCTGGACACCTCAGGAGGAGCCTCGCCAGGAGGCGTTGGGCCGCTACCTCATGGCAGTCGCCGCCGCCGCGTCGGCGAGGAGCGCCGAGGAGCCGGAGCGTGCTCCCGGTACCCAGCCGCGCACCCCTGACGTACCCGAGCCGCCCGCCGGAGGACCGGCTGTACTCCGGGTACGGGATGTCATGCAGGTACCGGCGGCCTCCGTCCCCGGTGACATGCCGTTCCGGGACGTGGCCCACGCTCTCGCCCGCGAGCACGTGAGCGCCGTACCGGTCGTCGATGCCGACGACCACGTGATCGGTGTCGTCTCGGAGTCGGATCTGCTGGCCAAGGCCGCCGTCACGGCGGAACCACGTCGGCACGGACCTGTCGGCAGGCTGTGGCAGCACCACCTGTACGAGAAGGGCCACGGGGACACGGCTGCCAGTTTGATGACCTTCCCGCCGGTCACCGTCCACCCGGCGGAGCGAGTGGCGGATGCCGCGTGGACCGCCGCCCACGCCCGGTTGAAGCGGCTGCCCGTGACCGACTATCGCGGCAGGCTTGTCGGCGTGGTGAGCCGGCGCGATTTGCTGCGGGCGCTGATCCGTGACGATGCCGAGATCCGGGCCGAGGTCGAGTCGTTGGTCGGTCAGCACCTGCTGGATCCGCGCGCTGTCGAAGTGAGCGTGGAGAACGGCGTGGTGACGATGAGGGGGAGGCTGGACAAGGCTCCCGCCCCCGAACTGCTCGCGTCGGTACGGGACATCGACGACGTGGTCGGTGTCGTCGACGACACCGAGGCGGTCTGAGGCGTGACCGTCCCCGGGGCGCACGTCACCGCGTGTAGGCGACGAGGAAGTCGGCGCTGCCCGACAGCGTGGTGAGCCGGGGCGTGTCCTCGTCCTCGATGCGGATGCCGGATCTTTCGCTGAGCACCTCGACAAAGCTCAGGAAGTCCAGCGAATCCATTTCCAGAGCGTCGCGGAACGCCTCGTCGGGCCCCAGGGCGGCGATGTCGGCGCCGGGGATGACGCGAGAGATTGACTCCCTGACCATGTCCAGTGCATCGGTTCGGTTCATGTTCACAGCTGCTCCGGATTCTGCAGGAGGCGGGTGACCGCCATGAGGTAGCGGGCACCGACGGCACCGTCCGTCGCTCGGTGGTCGGCCGAGAGGGTCGCCGTGACCACGGGCCGCACGCCCAGCAGGCCGTCGACGGCGCACGCCCGGTCGACCACCCGCCCGAAGCCGACCAGGGCCACTTGTGGCGGGTGGATCACGCCGAAGACGGTCTCCACGCCCTGATCGCCGAGGTTGGTGACCGTGACCGTGGCGTCAGACACCTCGGAGCCGCGCAGTCTGCCCGTGCGGGCCCGGGTGACCAGGTCTTTGAGGGCGGTCATCAGCTGCGGAAGCGCCAAGGTGTCGGCGTGGTGCAGCGCCGGGGCGACGAGCCCTCCGCCGCGCAGGGACACGGCCACGCCGAGGTGGACGCCCTGGCCCGCGGTGAAGTGCTCGTCGGTCCAGAAGCCGTTGAGTTCGGGTACTTCCCGGGCCGCAAGGGCCGCTGCCTTCAGCAGCAGGGCCGCGGGGAGCAGCCGTTCACCGACCGGGCTGCGCCGGTTGTGGTCGTGCAGCCAGTCCATGGCGGTCGCCATGTCCACGGTCGTGGAGAGGTAGTAGTGGGGGATGTCCCGGTTGGCGCGGGTCATCAGGGCCGCGATCGCCTGGCGCACGGCCGCCGTCCGTGCTTCGGACGGACGTGCGGAGCGTTCCGGGGTGACGCCCACATGAGCGGGCGGGGGCGGGGCCGCCGGGCCGGGGGCCGCCCGGCGCACGTCCGCGGCACGGACGGCCGACTCCTTGCCTGTCCCCGTCACCGTGGTCAGGTCGACGCCCAGTTCGGCGGCGAGTCGCCGGGCGAGGGGGGTGGCGCGCACGCGCGGTGGCAGCGGAGTGGCCCGGGCGGCCGCAGCTTCCTCGACGTCGGTTCGGGTGACGCGCCCTCCTGGGCCGGAACCGTGCAGCGTCTCCAGATCGACGCCGCTGTGCTCCGCGAGATGCCGGACCAAGGGGCCGGCCTCCATGTGGCCGCCCTGCTGGGCGGCGGACGGCATCGCCACCGGGATCGCCGGGCTCGGGAGTGGAGCAGGTTCGGGTGGCGGGGACGGGGGCTGGGGCTTGCGCTCGGAGGGCTTGCCCTTCTTCGGTGCGTGAGGCACCGGTCGTCGCTCCTCCGCCTTGCGGGGTTTCTCCGGTTTCCTTGGCATTTCCGCCAGCGGCTCTATCAGCGCGAGCGGCGTCCCCACCGGCACCGTCGTGCCGGGCTCGACGAGCATCTCCGTCATGGTGCCGGTTTCGAAGCACTCCACCTCGATGGTCGACTTGGCGGTTTCGACGACTGCGACGGGTTCGCCCTTGTGCACGAGGTCACCGGGTCCCACCAGCCATTCCAGGAGCATGCCCTCGTCCATGTCGGCACCGAGGGACGGCATGGTGAACTCGCCCATGGTCAGTCCACCGCCCGGTGGACCGCCGCGACGATGTCGGCGGTCTGTGGCAGGGCGGCCTCCTCCAGTCGCCGCGCGTACGGCATGGGTACCTCCGCGCTGCACACCCTCTCGACGGGCGCGTCCAGTTCGTAGAACGACCCTTCCCCGATGCGGGCGGACACCTCGGCGGCGAGGCTTCCCGTCCGCCATGCCTCGTCGATGACCACCGCACGGTGGGTCCGGGCCACGGAGGCCGTGATGGCCGCGTCGTCGAGGGGGCGCAGCGTGCGCAGGTCGATCACCTCGCCGCTGATGCCCTCGGCGGCCAACTCGTCGGCTGCCGCGAGCGCCTTGGGCAGCGAACCGCCGTACGTGATCAGGGAGATGTCGGTGCCGGGCCTGCGGATCGCGGAGTGGTCCAGGTCCACCGGCGTGGTGGGCGGGAGGAGTTCGCCGGAGACGTTGTAGAGGCTTCCGTGCTCGAAGATCAGTACGGGGTCGGGGTCGGCGAGCGCAGGAGCCAGCATGTGGCGTGCGTCCTCGAGGGTGGCGGGGGCGAGGACGCGGATGCCGGGGATGTGCGCGTACCAGCCTTCCAGGCTGTGCGAGTGCTGGGCGCCGAGTTGCCGTCCGGCGCCCGTGGTCATGCGGATGACCAGCGGAACGGGCAGTTGGCCGCCCGACATGTGCAGCAGGGTGGCGGCGTTGTTGAGGATCTGGTCGAGGGCGAGCAGGCTGAAGTTGACCGTCATGATCTCGACGATGGGCCGCAGACCGGCCAGGGCCGCGCCGATGCCGGCGCCCACAAACGCGGACTCCGACAGCGGGGTGTCGCGAACGCGTTCGGGGCCGAACTCCTCCAGCAGGCCGAGGCTGACGCCGAAGCAGCCGCCGTACCGGCCCACGTCCTCGCCCATGAGGAAGGCACGGTCGTCGGAGCGCAATGCCTCGCGCAGCGCCTCGCGCATGGCCTCGCGGTAGGTCGTCTTCGCCTCTACCGTCGCTTCGGCGCCCATGGTCAACTCACCGCCTCCGACGAAAAACTGGTGACGTGGCGGAGAAGGTGCTCGACAGGCTCCTCTGGTGCCTGTTCGGCCGCTTCCACGGCGTGGTCGATCTCGTCGGCGATCCGCTGCTCGATCCGGGCGAGTTCCTTGTCACCCAGCTCACCTGTCTCGCGCATGCGGTCCATGAGCAGGCTGACCGGGTCCCGGGACTTCCACTGCTCGACCTCTCCCTTCTCGCGGTACCGGTCCGGGTCGTACATCGAGTGGGCGCGGAAGCGGTAGGTGCGCAGTTCCAGGAAGTGCGGTCCGGTGCCGGCCCGGATGCCCTCGACGGCCCGTCCGGCGGCCTGCTCGACGGCCTCGACGTCCATGCCGTCCACGGCCCAGGCGACCATGCCGTAGGAGGCGGCGCGCATGGCCAGGTCGGTCTGTGCCTCGTGCCGTTCGAGGGCCGTGCCCATCGCGTAGAGGTTGTTCTCGCAGACGAGCAGCAGGGGCAGCTTCCACAGGGCCGCCAGGTTGGCCGTCTCGTGGAACTCGCCTTCGGCGAAGGCCCCGTCGCCGAAGAAGCAGCAGGTGACGTGGGACTGTTCGCGCATACGATCGGCGAGCGCGAGGCCGGCGGCCAGGGGGAGTCCGCCGGCGACGATGGCGTTTCCGCCGTAGAAGCGCCGGCTCGCGTCGAACAGGTGCATGGAACCGCCCCGGCCTCCGCTGCACCCCGTCGTCCTGCCGTACATCTCGGCCATGACGGCCTCGGCCGTGATCCCGCGGGCCAGGGCGTGGCCGTGTTCCCGGTATGTGGAGACGACCGCGTCCTCGGGGGTCAGTACCTCGTTCACGCCGACGGCGACGGCCTCCTCGCCGATGTACAGGTGGACGAAGCCGCGGATCTTCGCGGCGCTGTACAACTCGACGCACCGCTCCTCGAAGCGTCGGATGCGCAGCATCGCCTCCAGCAGGTTCGTCCGGTGCCCGGGACCCGGCCGGCCGACCTGCCCGGTGCTCGCTTTGCGCTTACTCGTCTTGGCCGTCGCGGCCTTCTTGCCGGACTTCGGGGGCGCCGGGTCCTTCCGCGTACGGTTGGCGCGGGCCACGCTCATGTGGATCCCTCCAAGGTCGACAAGTCGCCGGTGGGCAGGCCGAGTTCACGCGCACGCAGCAAACGGCGCATCACCTTCCCGCTGCGGGTCTTGGGCAGGTTCTGGTCGAACACGATCTCCCGGGGCGCGACGGCGGGGCCCAGCTTGCGGCGGCCGAAGGCCAGCAGCTCCCGCTCCAGCTCCGGGGTCGGCTCGACACCAGGGCGCAGTGACACGAACGCCTTGACGACGTTCCCGGCGACCGGATCCGGCCGTCCGATCACCCCGGCCTCAGCCACTGCCGAGTGCTCCATCAGCGCGCTCTCCACCTCGAACGGGCCGATCAGATGCCCCGCCGACTTGATGACGTCGTCGGCCCGTCCCACGAACCAGTACCAGCCGTCCGCGTCCCGGCGGACAAGGTCTCCGGTCAGGTACCAGCCGTCCGCGAACGCGGCGTCATAGCGCTCCTTGTCGTGCAGATAGCCGCGGAACATCGACGGCCAGTCCGGCCGCAGCGCCAACTCGCCCTCGACGTCGGGGCTTTCCACCTCGGTGATCCTGCCGTCGGTGACCAGTGCCCGGCCGTCCTCCCCCTGCTTCAGCACGGTCGCCTCGACGCCGGGCAGCGGACGGCCCATCGAGCCGGGCCGGATCTCGCAGGCCGCGAAGTTCGCGATCATGATGCAGCCGGTCTCCGTCTGCCACCAGTTGTCGTGCACCGGCAGTCCCAGGACGTCCCGGCCCCACACGACGGCCTCCGGGTTGAGGGGCTCGCCGACGGAGGCGATGAAGCGCAGCGCCGACAGGTCGTGGGAGCGCGGCAGGTCGTACGGGCCCTGGCGGGGTGTGGCGCGCATGAGCATCCGCAGGGCCGTGGGCGCGGTGTACCAGACGGTGACCCGCTGTTCGCCGAGGATCCGGTACCAGCGCCGGGCGTCGTAGTCGCCCTCGTCGACGACCACCGTCACACCGTGGACCAGGGGCGCGATGATTCCGTACGACATACCGGTGACCCAGCCGGGGTCGGCGGTGCACCAGTACACGTCCTCGGGGTGCAGGTCGAGCGCGTACGCGGCTGTGGCGTAGTGCGCGACCACGGCCTCGTGCACATGGACCGCGCCTTTGGGGGTGCCGGTGGTCCCGCTGGTGAAGTGCAGCAGGGCCATGTCGTCGGTCGAGGTCGGCGGGATGGTGAAGGTGTCCGGGGCGCCACTCATCAGATCGTCGAAGGATGCGGTGCCGGGCAGGTCCTCCGCGCCGGGTCCGACGATCAGGACGTGTTTCAGCCCGGGGAGCGATGCCCGGCGCTCGGCGACCTTGCGCCGGTAGAGGGCCGCAGTGGTGACCAGGACCTGCGCATCGCCGAGACGCAGCCGCTGCTCTACCGGATCGGGTCCGAACGCGGAGAAGAGCGGGCAGAGCACGCTGGTGTTCTTCAGCGTGCCCAGCACCGCCGTGTACAGCTCGGGACAGCGGCCGAGCAGGGTGAACACCCGGTCCCCGTGGCCGGCGCCGAGTGACCGCAGGACGTTCGCGAAGTGGGCCGTACGGCGGGCCAGTTCCGCGTAGGTGACGGTCGAGACGGAGTCGTCCCGGGCGACGCACCGCAGCGCGATCTTGTCCGCGTGGTCCGAGGCCGCGTGCCGGTCGACGGCCTCGTGGGCCATGTTCAGCCCGCCGTCGGGCAGCCCCGTCAGGGCCGTGCGGGCCTGCACCCAGGTGAATTCGGAGCGGGCCAAGTCGTAGTCGGTGAGACGGGGCGGGACGACCTGTGTGGTGTCTTTGCGGATCGTTTCCCAGTGCATGGGTGCTCCTCCCGGCACTGCCCCCGATCTCCAGGGTCGTCGAGCCGGGCCGCGGCTGCACTTCGGCCACAGGAGACGACCCGACGGGACGGCGTGCGGAGCACAGCCGACGTGTATGGGGCCGAGGGCCGCCCGCTTCTTGTGGGCCCGAATTGCACGGTGCGCGGTGTCGCTCCGTTTCGCCGTGCCTCCTTGTGGCCCTCGGCTCACTTCCATGGCACCGCCGTCGGCCGGCGAGTGGTAGGGCCGAACGGGCCGGGACAAGGGACTGGACGGCCTTGTTCGGACTCTGCGGACCGGGCTTCACTCAGGATGCAGTACGACTTTGAGGGCGCCCGAGGTGGTGCTCTGCGCGGCCGCTTCGTAGGCGTCCTCCATCCGATCGAGGTCGAAGGTGTGGGTGACCAGCCGGGAGACGGGCAGGTGCCCGAATCGCACCAGCTCCAGCAGCCACGGCGTGGAGGACGTGTCCACCTGGCCGGTACTGATCGTCACGTTCTTGCGCCACAGGGACTCGAGATGCAGAGTGACCGGTTTGCCGTGGGTGCCGATGTTGGCGATGTGCCCTCCGGCGCGGACGGCGCGGGTGCACAGGACGAAGCCGTCCGGTTCCCCCGACGCCTCGATGACCACGTCGGCGCCCGGTCCCTCGGACAGATCGGCGATCATCGTTCCCGGTGGTTCGGCGGCATCGGCACCCACCCGGGCCGCGGCTTGCAGCCGGGCGGTGGACAGGTCCGCCACGATGATCCGGCGGGGCGAGTAGAGCCGTGCGAGGATCACCACGGCGAGACCGACGGGACCTGCGCCGACGACGACGACGGTGTCTCCAGGGCCCACGTGCCCGTTCCGCACTCCGACCTCATAGGCGGTGGGGAGGAGCTCGGAGAGCAGGACCGCGTCATCGAGGGGGAGCGCGTAAGGCCGCTGGGTCGTGGAGCAGTCGGCGAAGGGCACCCGCACGAACTCGGCCTGGGTCCCGCTGATCTGGTTGCCGAGGATCCACCCGCCACCCCCACTGCACTGGCCGAGCTTGGTGTCACGGCAGGCCGGACAGTGGCCGCAGGCCGACACCGAGGACACGATCACCTGACTCCCGGGGGTCAGGTCGTGGACGTCGCGGCCCACCTCCACGACCTCGCCGACTGCCTCGTGGCCGAGGACCGTCCCCGGCTTCACCTCGGGCAGGTCTCCGCGCAGGATGTGCAGATCGGTGCCGCAGATGGTGGTGGCGTCGACGCGCACGACCGCATCTGTGGGTTCCTCGATCGCCGGATCCGTGACAGTGTCCCAGGAGATCTGCCCGTGGCCGTGGTAGACGAGGGCTCGCATGGTCACCCACTCCCTGGCTACTCGGCCGACTCTCTCCACCGTCGCTCCGGAAGGACGCCAGGGCAACCGGGGCCATTTGGGCGTCGGGCTGCTCAGGACCATTGACTCCGTGGCCAGGCGGTCATGAGCCCGGTGTTCACGGCCGGACGCGTGGAGTTGCCGCTGCGCCGATCAGTGCCAGCCAGCTGCTCAGCCCGGCCGGGTCGGCGTTCCCGCACCGGAAGCCGACATGCCCGTCCGGACGGACGGCCACGAGACCGCGACCGGGGCTGTTCGCCAGCCGGAGGACAGTGATGTGCGGACCGGCCACCGCGTCCGGGGGCGGGTCGGCGTCGCCCTGCAGCAGGAGGTGCACACCCGGGCGGGCCAGCAGCTCGTGCAGCCGCCTGGGAGGTCCTCCGACGCTGACGGTCGCGTCCGGCAGGCGGTCTCCGGAGCGAGGAGCACCTCGCAGGCGCGGTGTTCCCTCCACCGACAGAGGGCTGCGCCGGTAGTTGACCCGCAGTTGGGAGACGAGACGGATACCCTCGGCGACAAGCCGTCGCCGGTCCAGGAGGGCGGGTATGGCCGGGGCTGCGCGCGGAGCGGCAACTGCCCTCAGCCATGAGGGGATCCGGCCGGTCGATGCCTCTGCCCAGAACGCCGTGTGAGTGAGGATCAGCCGTCGGTGCGCAGCAGGCCTGCGCTCCTCGTCGTAGGAGTCGAGCAGCACTTCGGCACCGAGCCCGTTCCCGGACTCGTCCCAGGAGTGGCCTGCCGCGAAGCCGAGCTTCCAGCCGAGGTTGGCCGCGTCCTGGATGCCGGCGTTCATGCCCTGGCCGGTGGCCGGTGAGTAGTTGTGGGCCGCGTCTCCCGCGAGGAAGAGCCGCCCGCTGCGGAAGCGCCGGGCGAGGCTGCATTGCAGCGACACCCGCGCGGACCACGCGAGACGCTCGATCCGTGCCTGAAGCCCCGCGTCGTTCAGGAGGCGCTGGAGCTCGGCTCTCGGGACGGCGGGTCCGGGCTGTCCGAAGTTCTGTCCGGCCCCGCCGTCAGATGCCCGCGTGGCCAGCAGTCGCCAGGTGGCCTGCTCTCCGAGCGGGAAGAGGAACAACAGTCCTTGGCGTCCCGCGAACACCTGGGCACCGGAAGGGCCGGGGACGCCGCCGAGGCCGAGGTCGAGGTCGGCGAGGACCACTTCTTCGCTGTAGGGCCTGCCGTGCCACCCGATGTCGGCACAGGCCCGCACGGTACTGGCCGGGCCGTCGCAGCCGACGACGAAGGGGCAGCGGATCTCCTCGATGCCGTGCCGCGAACGCAGCACGGCCCGCGCGCTCTGCCCGTCGTCGTGGGCAGTGATCAGTTCGGTGCCTCGTTCCACCGTCACCCCGCGGTCGGCGAGTGCCTGCGTCATCGCTCTTTCGACGTCCATCTGCCGCACGAGAGACAGATGGGGGAACGCCGTGTCGGGCAGCGCGAGGTCCGCGAGCCGGGTTTCGACGACGCGGGAGCCGAGATGAAGGGCGACTGCCGGGGCGGTGTCCGCGAGCTCGAGCAGGGCGTCAGTGACGCCGAGTGGACGCAGGACTTCCAGGGTGCGGGGGTGCAGAATGAGCGCGCGGGAGGGCCGGAACGGCTCGGGCCGCCGCTCGACCACCCGGATGCGTGCTCCATGGTCATGGGCCTGTAGCGCCAGCGTGAGGCCGGTCGTACCGGCTCCGACGACCAGGATGTCCACCGCTGTCGTCACGTCCCGGCCTGTATGCGCGACCATGCTTCGGCGTCGTGTGAAGCCGAGCCCTCGATCAGCCCTGGGTCTGCGATCACGTCGTCTCGGCGCAGCCCGGGCAGAACGGCGTAGCGGATCGAACCCGGCACGCTGACCAGCGCCAGAACCCGCCACAGCGACCGCGCGTAATGTTCGGCTCGCTCCGGGCCGTCCCACTCGTACACGCCGCGGTAGCGACCGTGCTCGTCGTGGGCCAGCCACAGCTTCGAGGTGAAACCGGGGAAGCCGACGAACAGCGGGGTATTCAGCATGCTCTCCTTGCGGAACAGCGCGTGTGCGGGCCCACGGACCAGGCGCAGGGTCCCTCGCCAAGCCGCTGCCGAGACGTGTTTCCCGGTACACCCGGGCGGAGGTGTCGTCGGCGAAGCGGAGTCGCATCCCCAGCCGTTCCTTCGACAGGTGGACCTGGTGCCGCGCGAGCAGCGCGAAGCTGGCGAGAATGCATGCGGCCACGGCCCGCCATGCCTCGCCAGGAGCGAGCGGTGTCTGTTCACCCGTGGTGGCGCCCATGGTGGCCTCCTCCCGAAGGGCCGAAACGGGCGTACGACGCCCAGTTCTGCCGCCCCGGCCAGACCGGCCGGGTTCCCCCTCCTACAACCCACCGTGCGGGAATGCGCCACGTCCCGCGAACCGTGGCGGCTTCCCGCTTATCTAGTCCGGCTCCATGTAGGGGCGGCGGAAAACCGGGGCCTGGCCGGTGCCCCACGGGCGTACGGTTGCCAGTGCCTGGGCGACCACGGACTCCAACGGACCACTGGTGTCGACCGCGACGGCCTCGGGCCACGGCGGTTCCGCGGCCGCCATGGCGGAGGCGATGTCGAGGTCGGCGTCGGATGCTCCGGGGGCACGCGCGCTCAGGCGGGCCGCTGACACCTCGCCCGGTACGTGGCAGTGCAAAGCCACCAGGTCGGCACTGGTGCGTTCGGCCACGCGCAGAGCCGCTTCGCGCTGTTCCGCGTCGGACCAGGTGGCGTCCAGGACGACGGATTCGCCGGAGGACAGCAGGGCGGAGGCGTGGTCGAGGAGGGTGGTGTAGGTCCTGGACGTCCACTCGGGGGTGTACAGGCCCTCGCCATAGCCGGCCGCTGCGGACTGCTCGGCGGGGATGCCCGCCAGCTCCTTGCGGAGGCGGTCGCTGCTGAGCAGTGTGACCCCCAGCCGGTCGGCCAGAGCTCCGGAGAGGGTGGACTTCCCACTGCCTGGCAGCCCGCCGACAAGGATCAGGCCGACGGCGGAGGTGCGCAGGTGACGCAGCGCCGTCGAGACCAGGCGCCGCGCCACTGCCTCAGCGCCGGGCACGCCTTGTCGTGCCTGGATCAGGGAGACCTTGGCGCGGACGAAGGCACGGTAGGCGACGTAGTGGTGCCACAGGGAGGGGGGCGCGGGGTCGCCGGAGTACTCGCTGTACTGGGCGAGAAAGTAGGCCGCGGCTTCCGGGGCGCCGAGCTGTTCCAGGTCCATGGCGAGGAAGGCCGCGTCGTCGAGGCCGTCGACATACCGGAGGTGGTCGTCGAACTCCAGGCAGTCCAGGACACGAGGACCGTCGTCGAGACAGAAGATGTCCTCGGAGAGCAGGTCACCGTGGCCGTCGACCACCCGCCCATGTTCGATACGGGAGTCGAACAACCGCTTGCGGCCGGCGAGATAACGGCGTACCAGCCGCTCGACCTCCGCCACGCCCTCGTGTATGAAGCCGTCGTCGGCCAGTGTCCGGACCTGCGCGAAACTGGCCTCCCAGCGCGATGACAGCGCATCCCGCGTGCCTTGCTCGTCCACCTCGCGGCCGCGGGGCGCCTCGGCGTGCCATGCAGCGAGGTGCCGGGCGACGGCCCGCAGGATGTCGTCGACGGAGGCCCCTTCTCGCACCAGGCGGGAGAGGCGACGGTCCGCCGGCATGCGGCGCATCACCACGAGTGGTTCGGCTTCTCCCGCGTCGGGGCTGTGGATCTCGCCCAGGCCCAGGTAGACGTCGGGGGCGAAGCGGCGGTTGAGGGCGACTTCGCGTTCGCACGCGGCCCGGCGAGCCGTCACCGTCGTGTAGTCCAAGAACTCCAGGTCCACCGGTTTCTTGAGCTTGTAGGCGCGGTCGCCGGCGAAGAACACGATCGCCGTGTGGGTCTCACGTACCTCCGCGCGTGGCAGTGGCGTGCCGTCGTGGTCGGCACTGGGCCGGAGCACGGAAGCGTCGGCCCACCCCACCGACCCTGCCGATTTCTTGCGCAGTCCAGGCTCAGCCATGAGGAACGACGACGACGGGGCAGCGCCCGTGGTGAATGGCGGCCTGGGCGACGGGACCGAGGTGAGGCGCGAGGCCGCGACGGTGCTCCCGCCGGCCGACGACCAGCAGCGCGGCACCTTCGGCGGCCTGTACGACGGCCTTGGCAGGGCTTGCGAGACGGATGCTGTCGGCCACCTCCACATGCGGGTACTTCTCGCGCCATGGGCGGAGCGCCGCGCTCAGCTGCGCCTGCGCGTCCCGTGTCATCTCCTCGGTGACGTCGTGGTCCACACCCCAGGGCACACGCGCGTGGAGCGGCACGCTTCGGCCGTGGACGGCCAGGAGAGGGACGCCCCTGGCCGCAGCGGTGTGGAAGGCGAAGTCGAGCAGGTCCTCGGAGGACCCGTGCAGTTTGAGGGCCACGACCACGCGGCTCGCCGGTGCCGGAACCGGTCCCTCCTCCTGGGTCTCAGCGCGGACCAGGACCACCGGCCGCTCGGCCCGTGCCACGACAGCCATGCTGACGTCGCCCAGAAAGTAGCTCTGGACGAGCTCCAGTCCCCGCGAACCGAGGACGATCATCTCCGACTCCGACGCCGCCTGGAGCAGGGCGTTCTCCGCGTCGTCGGCGACCAGGCTCTCGACGATGGACAGGCCGGGGTGGCGTGCTTGGAGTTCCGCTCGCGCGGTGTGGACGAGACGCTTCGCCCAGTAGTTCTGATCGACTTCGGAGGGGACGCTGGTCGGTTCCGGCGCCAGCATCGGCCAGGCGTGCAGCAGGCGCAGGGTGAGCCCCCGCTTCTCGGCCTCGTCGGCGGCCCAGCGGGCAGCGGCAAGACTCTCGGGTGAGCCGTCGAGGCCCACGGTGAGGACGGGTTGCATGGCGGCTGCCTCCGTGTCGTAGGAAGCTGGAAATGACGGTTGATGAGTCTCAATGCCGGACTGTTCGGATGGTGCCGACAAGCCGAGCGTGGCGCGTTCCCTCATTCGAGGAGTACCCCAATCCCCTCCGCGGCGCATGTGGACCTGTGAGTGAGGGGGGGCGGAGGCGTGAAGTCCGGCACGAGAGGAGACAGGGGCGGTGACGATTCCCCTGGTGGCCGGCGTCGACGGGTCCGAGGCGAGCCTGGAGGCGGTGGACTGGGCCGTTGACGAGGCGGTCCGCCACGCGGTGCCACTGCACCTCCTGCACGCGGCGGCGCGAGACCACGAGGTGTCCGACGTGATCGGCCACGCCTTGGAACGTGCCACGGAGAGGGGTGCCGCGGTGCGGCTGTCGAGTGAGGTGCTGCATGAGGACGCGGCCTCCGCACTGATCGACAGGGGGCGCAACGCCTTCGCCCTGGTACTCGGGTCCAGGGGGCTCGGAGGCCTCGCCGGAATGCTTTTGGGCTCGGTCAGCCTGGCCGTGGCGGCACGAGCGGACTGCCCGGTGGCCGTGGTGCGTGGCACGGCGGAGCACCGGGGTGCCCGGTTCGGGAGTGTCGCCGTCGGTGTCGAGGACGGGGAGGGAAGCGGCACGGCCGTGCAGTTCGCGTTCCGCGAGGCCCATGTCCGGCAATGTCCGCTGGTCGCGGTGCACGCCTGGAGCGCACAGTACGGTGCTCTCACCTCACCTCAAGCCCCCTCGCGGTACGCCGTGGAGGCCCATGGCCGCTCGCCGGCGCAGGTACTCGACGACGCCCTGCGCGACCCGGCGGAGCGTTACCGCGACACCTCGGTGAGCCGGCGGGTGGTCGAGGGACCGGCACGCCGGGCACTGTTGGAGGCAGCGTCGGAGGCGGACCTGCTGGTCGTCGGCGCCCGTAGACGACAGGGGCACCTGGGCCTGCAACTAGGCCTGACCAATCACGCGGTACTGCATCACGCGCCGTGTCCCATCGTGATCGTTCCCCAGATGTGACCGCGGACAACCGGAGACGGACCACGTCGACGGTCGGCGCCCGCTGGGCCGGAAGTCGGTCCCACAGGGACTTTCGGCCCTGTGGCCGGAGGCAGCTGCCGTCGGATGCTGGGACGACGAAGCGGGGGAACGGACCAGCAAGTTGCTGGAGGCCGACTCATGAGCGCAGAAGATTCGCCGCACGCGTCCGGCCCGCACCCGTCGCGCCAGGAGCACACGTCAAAGGAGGCGAACCCTCTGCGACGTACATCCGACAGGTTCGAGTCCTGGATCCGCGGCTTCCTGATGCTGCTCCTCGTCCTCGGCCTGCCGGTGGCCGCGCTCAGCGCGGGGCTGACGGCGTACGAGTCGTCGATGCGCACCGTGCAAGCCCAGTCGGCGGAACGGCAGGAGGTCACCGCCCGCCTGACGTCGGACGGCAAGGGCGGCACCGTAAGCGGGAAGCAACAGGTGTCGGTCCGTTGGACAGACGACAACGGCACGGTGCGGACGGCGACCACCCTCGTGAAGTCGGGAACGCCCAAGGGCGCCACCGTGCGGGTGTGGGTGGACAGGGACGGAACCATCACCGGTCCGCCGAACAGCGAGCTCAACGCGAGGAGCACTGGCTGGTTCGTGGGTGGTTTGGCGGCGCTCGGCGTGGCCGGCTGCTTCTTCGCCGCCGGGGCAGGCATGCACCACCTGCTGGACCGGAGAAGGTACGCGCAGTGGGACGCGGAGTGGGACCTGGTGGAGCCCCTGTGGTCCGCGCGCTTCCGCCGGTGACGGACGGGCGACCGGACGTGAGCTGAGGAGGCGACGTCGATGTCCGATGCGACGACCACCGATCTGTACGAAGTGACGATGGCCATGTCCTATCTGCGGGAGGGGATGACCGGCCCGGCGACGTTCAGCCTTTTCGTCCGCGACCTTCCTCCTGAGCGCGGCTTCCTCGTCGCCGCGGGACTTGAGTCGGCCCTGGACTACCTGTCCGGCTTCCGCGTCGGCCCTGAGGACGTCGACGTCTTCGCTTCCGCGCTACACCGGCCGCGGCGGGATCTGGAGCACCTGCTCGAGCTCGAGTTCACCGGCCTTGTGCGGGCGGTGCCGGAGGGGCGGATCGCGCTCGCGGGAGAGCCCTTGCTGGAGGTGACCGCGCCGCTTCCGCAGGCGCAGCTGGCCGAGACGTATGTCCTCAACCAGCTCAGCCATCAGACGGCGATCGCCTCGAAGGCCGCGCGGTGCGTGCTCGCGGCGGCGGGGCATCCGGTCGTGGACTTCTCCCTGCGGCGCACCCACGGGACGCAATCCGGGTTCCAGGCCGCCCGTCTTGGTGCGATGGTCGGCTTCGCCGGGACCAGCAACGTGGCTGCGGCCACGGCTGTCGGCATACCTGCCGTGGGCACGATGGCCCACTCCTTCGTGGAGGCGTTCACCTCGGAGGAAGAGGCCTTCCGCGCGTTCGCACGGTCCCACCCCGGCCCGTTGACCTTCCTGGTGGACACCTACGACACCGTGGAGGGCGTCCGTGTCGCGGCGCGCGTCCTGAAGGACCTCGACCGCGGGCCCGGCTCCGCTGTACGGCTGGACAGCGGCGACCTCGGAGCCCTGGCGGTCCGGGCCCGCTCCGTCCTCGACGACGCGGGCCTGCCGGACGTACGGATCATCGCGAGCGGCGGTCTCGACGAGTACGCCGTGGACGACCTGGTCCGCTCCGGAGCCCCGATCGACACGTACGCCGTCGGCACCCGCGTCGGGGTCTCGGCCGACGCGCCCTATCTGGACTCCGCGTACAAGATGGTGGAGTACGACGGACGCCCGGTGATGAAGCTTTCGTCGGCGAAAGTGACCGCACCGGGCCCCAAGCAGGTGTTCCGCCGTGCCGGCTGCGCCGACGTGATCGGTCTCGCCGACGAGCAACCACCCGACGACGGCAGTCCGTTGCTGGAGACGGTGATGCGGAACGGGCAGCGCATCGGAGCCAGGTCCGGGCTCGACGAGTGCCGGGAGAGATTCGCCGGAGACCTGGGCGGGCTGCCCTCGGCGGCCCGTCGGATCCGAGCGCCGGTCGCGCCTCGCGCGACGGCCTCCGAGCACCTCAGCGCACTCACCGTCCGAGTCCGCAGGCGTATCGAGGAGCAGATGCAGGCCGTCTCCACACGGAGCACGGTCTCGGAACGAACCGCATCCGGATCACATCGGTCCGAACCGAGGTGAGGAGGAAAGCGATGCCGCATACGGTGGAATGGAAGGTCCGTCTCCATCTTTTCGAGGACGACGAGGGAACGACGAAGGCACGGGTGGTAGTGGACACCGGCACCACGGCCCTCACCGGCCACGGGGCTGCGCACTGTCATCCTGCGGACATGAACGTGCCGGAGATCGGCGACGAACTGGCGGCGGGCAGGGCCATGCACGACCTCGCCCAGCAGCTGGTGAATGCCGCCGAGCGCGACATCGAAGGCGCGGGCACACCCCGACCGAGCGCCGGTCAGGTCGCCGGATGGCCCTTGTGACCGATGGCGGTGCGGCAGCCCCGCACGACCTCCGGTGTCCCGTGCCGGATCGGGAGTCCGGCAGATTTCCAGCAGGCCTCTGCTGTGTCGTGCGGGGGCTCAGCTGCCGGTGGGGGATCGCCGGGTGTCGTCCGTCCGGAAGGTGATGTGCTCGGCGACCGAGACCACGCCGTCGACGCTCCGGCACAGCCGCTCGATGACCGGGATCAGGCTCCTGACCTCGACGGAGCCACTGAGGTCGACCCGCCCGTCCCGCACCTCGACGGTCACTTCCGAGGGAGCAAGCCCCATGGTTCGCCACAGCACGTCTTGGGTGATCTCGTCGCGGATGGCGTCGTCCCGGCGCAGGAAGATCCGCAGCAGGTCACCGCGGCTGACGATGCCCAGGAGGCGGTCCGCCTCGTCCACCACGGGCAGCCGCTTGACGTGGTGGGCCTCCATCAGCCGGGCGGCTTCGACCACGCCCCACTCCGGGCGCGCGCACACCGCGGGAGCCGACATCAGTTCCTCGGCGCGGGAACCCTCGGCCTTGGCGCGTTCCCATGCCTCCAGGTGAGGAACCGGGACGCGACCGGACGGGTCGGCCTGGTCGGCGCTCTTGCGCAGCAGGTCGGCTTCGGACACCACACCAATGGGGTGGTCCAGATCGTCTACCACGGGTACGGCGGTGACGTCGTTCTCCGTCAGCAGCCTGACGATCTCCTTGAACGGCATGTCACGCCGCGCCCGGACGACGCCTCGGGTCATGAGCTCCGCGACCGTTCGGTGGTGCATGTCGGCTCTCCTTCCGGGACGTGACAGCCAGTCGCACGGCCCATCCTGCGTGCGGAAAAGGGGGTCTGTCGGCCCATGCGGCGGTGTGTCGTACGTGGCAGGTTGGATACAGCACCATTCTGAGGAGAGGGCGGCGATCATGCGAGCTCATCTCGGCGACCATCTCGTCATCCAAAGCCCGGCGACCGGCGTCACCAGGCGCGACGGCGAGATCGTCGGACTCCACCATGGGGATGGAACACCCCCCTACGATGTGCGCTGGTCGGACACGGACGAAGTGACGCTCGTGTTCCCCGGGCCCGACGCACACATCCGCCTCGTCGAACACGGTGATGCGGGGGCCGCGCCCGGGGCCGCCCCGCCGACCGGGACACCCAACCCCGGAGACGTCGGCCGGCGCGTGGCCGTCGAACGCCACAGGCAGAGGCTCAGCCGAGGGGAAACGGCCCGTCGCGCCCGCATGTCTCCGGACTATCTCGCATACCTGGAGGAACAACCCGCCGACCCGACCGTGGCGACTCTCATCAGGCTGGCCGACGCGCTGGGCACCACCGCCGCTGCCCTGCGCGGGGGCGGCATCGATCTGCCCCCCGGCCAGGGCCACGCACTGCTGCACCCTCAGCTGCGGGATCTCAGCCCGGAGGAATGCCGCACCCTGCTCTCCACACATGGCGTGGGGCGCATCGCGGTGTCGGCGACCGACGGACGCCCGGCGGTCGTCCCGGTCAACTACGAGGTCGTCGATGACGCGATCCTCTTCCGGACCGCGCCCGGCTCGGCGCCCGCGGCAGCCGTGGGAAAGGAGGTCGCCTTCGAGGTCGACCATGTGGACGACGCTCTGAGCCAGGGCTGGAGCGTGCTCGCCGTCGGCCCGGCGCGCGTCATCACGGAGCCCGACGCCGTGCGCGGGCTCACCCAGCGCGCCCACACCTCGCCATGGCCGGGCGGCGCACGCGAGATGTGGGTGTCGATCCGGCCCACGAGCCTCACGGGCCGGCGCATCACTCCTGCCGACCAGTGAGCGGCCCCGGGACGCGGCCCGCCCTACGCGCACCCGTCACCAAGCGAAGAGTGATCGACTGATCCCGTCCCGGGGGGTGCCGCCGACTCGCGAGAGGAGGATCCGGTGAGCGAACAAGCACTGTCCGACGAACGCGTGACGGCCCTGGCCCACGATGCTGCCGCTGCCCCGTCGATGCACAACGCACAGCCCTGGCGCTTCCGCTACGTCCGGCACAGCCGCACGTTCGAGATGCGCGCCGACTTCGAGCGCGCCATGCCGCACTCCGACCCCCGAACCCGCGGCCTCCACATCGGCTGCGGTGCCGCCCTGCTGAACCTGCGGGTCGCCGCGGCCCACGAGGGCTGGTATCCGCAGACCCGGCTGCTGCACGAGCCGGCCGACCCGGCGCTCCTCGCGAGCGTGCGGCTGAGCGGACCCGGAAGCGGGGAGAGCGACCTCGGCGCGCTGTATCCGGCGATTCGCGAGCGGCACAGCAGCCGCTTCCCGTTCGAGGAGACGGAGATCCCCGATGCCGTACGGAGGGCGCTCAGCGAGGCCGCTCGCCTTGAGGGAGCCGTACTGACGTTTCCCACCTCATGGCATCTGCAGGAAGTGCTGGACATGGTCCAGGAAGCCGAGGCGCGCAACCTCACCGACCGTGGCACCGACCAGGATCTGGCCGAATGGACCCGTATCGATGCCCCGTCAGTGAACATGACCGACGACGGAGTCCCGGACTACGCCTTCGGGCCGCGCAAGCGCGGGGGCAAGGCTCCGATGCGCGACTTCGCGGGCCCGCGACAGGTGGCGGGACGGAGCGCGGCGGACTTCGAGCGGAACCCTCAACTGGCCCTGGTCAGCACGATCCACGACCGCCCGGAGGACTGGTTGCGCGCCGGCCAGGCCATGGAACGCGTCCTGTTGCTGGCCACCCTGGAGGGCGTGTCCAGCTCCTTCGCCACCCAACCCGTCGAATGGACGGACCTGCGCTGGCCGCTGCGCGACCCGGTGTCCGGGACGGGCTACACGCAGATGCTGCTGCGCCTGGGATACGGCCCCAAAGGCCCCAGCACACCGCGCCGCCCGGTGTCGGAGGTACTCGACATCCGGCCCTGACGCGCCAGGGGACTGCAACAGGTCGGCGTCCATGACTGGCAACCGCTCACACAGATTCCTCGGGGCCGTCCGGGTCGGCTGACGGACCGGTGAGATGGGGCTCGACGTCCACGACGCCTTCCACGGCGCGCACGAGGCGTGCGGCGACCGAGATGAGCGAGGTGTCGTGGATGTGCCCGCGAAGGGTGACGACCCCCTCGTGGACGTTCACGTGGATGCCGTGGCTGAGGGCCGGGAAGAGGTAGGACACCACGGTGCGGCGGACCTCCTCCTCGATGTCCTCGTCCGATCGCAGGAAGACCTTCAGCAGATCGGCGCGGCTGACGATGCCCTGGAGCATGCCGATGTCGTCGACCACGGGCAGCCGCTTGACGTGCCTGACGGCCATGATCCTTGCCGCCTGGGCCAGGGTGGCGTCGGGGTGGACGGTGATCGCGGGGGTACTCATGAGCTCCTCCGCCGTCACTGCCCCGGCCTTGGCGAGATCGGACAGCCGTCGGCGCTGTTCGAAGCGGCTCGGATCGCTGTCGCGGAACTCCTCCTTGGGCAGCAGGTCGGCCTCCGAGACGACGCCGATGACGCGCCCTTCTCCCTCCAGCACCGGCATGGCACTGACCTTCCACTGCTCCATGGTCCGGACGATCTCCTTGAAGGGTGCGTCGCGTCCGACGGCCACGACCGTCTGCGTCATCACATCGCTCACGATGTGCGGGGTCTCAGGCACTTCGCACCTCCTCGTCCTGCCTCGTCAGGGCACTTCGCCGGCGCCGTGGGGCGCATACAGGTCGAGCAGCCGCACCCGGGCGGACCTGAGCCGCCCTGCGATCACTCCGGCCACATAGGTCCACAGCGCTTATTGCGTCAGCTCGGGGTCGTTCTCGCACAACTCAAGGACCGCGGCCGCGTCGAACTCGTAGGCACGTACCGGGCTGGCGGCCCGGGCCCCAAGGTGCCAGTGATGGGGCGGGACCAACCAGGACCACACCAGCAGTGCCCCGGCACCGAGGGTCTCGATGACCGCCGCACGGCGGCCGGGGCCTGCTGCTCCTTGGTCAGGGCGCCGAAAAGCACCGGACCTGGCAATCACAATCGCCGTCCCTTCACCATGACCTCGAAGCGGAGGCGGGCTCGTATCAGGCCGATGAGACGGCCGTGGTGACGACGCACGACGCGAGTAGCGGCACTGCGCCCGCTCTCTCACCTGACTCCACAATCGTCGCAAATCGACACAGTGCAACCCGGGTCCAGGCCCCCTGGCGAGAGCCGGTCCACGTGTCGCGATGGCCCCACGGGGGTGCGACGGTATTGACAGGGGGTTTCCGGCAGTGGCCCGGCAGGAAGGTGGTGGTGACCATGGAACTCCCGCTCGTGGTGGGTGTCGACGGATCGGATTCCAGCCTGCAGGCCGTGGACTGGGCGGTGGACGAGGCGGCGCGCCTCGGGCTGTCTCTGCGGCTCGTCTATGCGTCTTTGTGGGAGCGGTACGAGGGACGCCGCCCCTCCTTCAGCGCCGACCGTCCGGCAGAAGAGGTCATGGCCGAGCACATCGCCGCGTCCTGCGCGGAACGCGCCGGACTGCGCAACCCAGAGGTCAAGGTGTCGAGCGAAGTGCTGCCGAGCGATGCCGTGTCCGCGCTGCTGCACGCGGCTCATGAATCCTCTGCTTTGGTCACGGGTTCTCGCGGACGTGGCGAGATCGCCGGGTTGCTGCTGGGATCGGTCAGCCTCACGGTGGCCGCCCGTGCCGTGTGCCCGGTCATCGTGGTCCGCGGCGGGGAGCGGAACCGGCAGGGGTCCTTTGGTCGGGTGGTGGTCGGCGTCGGTGACTCAACAGACGGCTCGGCCGCTGTGCGGTTCGCCTTCCGCGAGGCCGAGGCGCGCGGCTGCGCCCTCACTGCCGTACGGGCCTGGCGCCGCCCCGCCAATGAGCACGCGGGCCATCCCCTGACCGCGGGCGATACCGCCGGTGCCGATGAGGAACCCGCCTCCGCTCTCCTCACCGACGCACTGCGCGACGCCGTACGGAATCACCCGCAGGTCGATGTGCATCGCCAAGTCGTCGAAGGCCCCGCGCACAAGGTCCTCCTGGACGCCTCGGTCGAGGCCGACCTGGTGGTCGTCGGTGCGCTGAGGCGGCACGGCCGCTTCGGTCTGCAACTCGGCAGGGTCGCCCACGCCCTGCTGCATCATTCGGAATGCCCGGTGGCCGTCGTTCCGCAGCGGGCCTGATCCGGCGTTGGGCGACGGATGTCGGAGTGGATGTGGCAGTACGAGGGCTACGACCCCGCTGCCGAGCGGCTGCGTGAATCGCTCTGCACGCTCGGCAACGGCTACTTCGCCACGCGCGGCGCGGCGCCCGAGTGCCGGGCGGGCTTGGTGCACTACCCGGGAACCTACGCGGCCGGGTGCTACAACCGCCTGGAGTCGACCGTGGCGGGACGGCGGGTGGTGAACGAGGACCTGGTCAACCTCCCCAACTGGCTGCTGCTGCGGTTCCGTCTCCGTACCGCTGAGGGAGCCTGGCGCCCGTGGTTCTCCCCGGACACGCACTCCCTCCTGGACTACCGGGTCACCCTGGACCTGCGCCGTGCCACGCTCACCCGCGCGTTCCGCCACCGGGACGACGAGGTGGGCGTGCTCGACGTTGCACAGATCCGCCTGGTGCACGTGGGGGATCCTCATCTCGCCGCGCTGCGGACGGTTTTCACGGCCGAGAACTGGTCAGGAGAGATCGAGATCGAGTCCTGTCTCGACGGCGAGGTGATCAATGGCAATGTGCACCGTTACCGTGCTCTCAACGGGAGACATGTGACCCGTGTGCGGACAGGGACACAAGAGCCCGACACGGTCTGGCTGAGCTGCCACACCAGTCGGTCGGACATCAGTGTGGCCATGTCCGCCCGGACGGTACTCGCGGACGGGTCTGCGGCCTCGTCGGGGTTTCGCGCAGCCCGCCGCCGCGCCGTCCACCGCCTGGTGGTCCCGATCGCACCCGGCCGGCCGGTCGCTGTCGAGAAGACCGTGACGCTGCACACCTCACGCGACACGGCGATCAGCGACCCGCTCGAAGCAGCACTCGACCGCGTTTCCACGGCTGCGGACTTCTCGTCCCTGCTGGACTCCCACTTGGCCGGGTGGGAACGGTTGTGGCGGCGAGCGGAGATCCAGGTGCCCGGCCAGGCCGGCCGCGTCCTGCGCCTCCACCTCTTCCACGTCCTGCAGACGCTGTCCCCGCACACCGCGGATCTGGACGTGGGCGTGCCGGCCCGAGGACTGCACGGTGAGGCGTACCGGGGGCATGTCTTCTGGGACGAGCTGTTCGTCCTGCCCTATCTCAACCTGCACTTCCCAGAGGTCTCCCGCGCCCTGCTGAACTACCGGTACCGACGCCTTCCGCGAGCACGCCGGGCGGCCGCCGCGATCGGCCGGGCCGGGGCGATGTACCCCTGGCAGAGCGGCAGCGACGGCCGCGAAGAGACCCAGGAGTGGCATCTCAACCCCCGCTCGGGGCGCTGGCTTCCGGACCACTCCCGGCTCCAGCACCACGTGGGCTCGGCGATCGCCTACAACGTGTGGCAGTACTGCGAGGCAACCGGCGACACCGAGTTCCTGCACACCAAAGGCGCGGAGATGCTGCTGCAGATCGCTCACTTCTGGGCGGACCTTGCCGTCTTCGACCCCGATACGGGCCGCTACCGAATCCGCGGCGTCGTCGGCCCCGACGAATACCACGACAGCTACCCGGGTGCCGACCGGCCGGGACTGGACGACAACGCGTACACCAACGTCACCGCCGTATGGGTCCTCACCCGCGCCCTGGACCTCCTGCGGCGCCTTCCCGCCTGGCGCCGGGAGGAACTGTTCGATCGCGTCGGGCTGGAGGCGGGCGAACTCCCGAAGTGGGACGAGATCTCCCGGCGCTTGCTGGTGCCGTTTCACCAGGGCGTCATCAGCCAGTTCGAGGGCTACGACGACCTCGCCGAGCTGGACTGGGACGCCTACCGGGCGCGCTACGACAGCATCCGGCGGCTGGACCGGATCCTGGAGGCCGAGGGCGACACGGTCAACCGCTACAAGGCGTCCAAGCAGGCCGATGTCCTCATGCTCGGCTACCTGTTCTCGCCCGCCGAGCTGGGGCACCTCTTCCAGCGCCTCGGATACGCCCTAGACGACGAGATCTGGCGCAGGACCGTCGACTACTACCTCCAGCGCACCAGTCACGGCTCCACGCTCAGCGGGCTCGTCCACGGCCTGGTCCTCGCCAGGGCCAGGCGAGCCGAGGCGTGGCAGTACGTCCAGGAGACCCTGGAGGCAGACATCGCCGACATCCAGGGCGGCACGACCGGCGAAGGCATCCATCTCGGGGCCATGGCCGGGACCCTCGACCTGGTCCAGCGCGGTCTGACGGGACTGCAGACGCGCGAGGACGCCCTGTGGCTGGACCCCGTGCCCCTTCCGGCGCTCTCCGAGTACGGATTCTCGCTGCGCTACCGCGGCCACTGGGGTGTCGGCGTACGGCGCAGGAGGGGACAGCTTGAGATCGTCGTACCCGACTCGGAGGAGTCACCGATCCGCGTGGTGCTGGCCGACCGGGCCGTGAGCGTCGCGCCCGGAGAGACCTGCACGCTCGTGCTGCCGGCGAGTTGACCCCTTAGGAGACGTGGATGAAGTGGTTGGTCTCGCTGGCCGGTGCCGGGCTCGTCATGGTCACCTTGCGGGACCTGTTCCACACCCTTTGGCACCCCACCCGCCATGGCGGCCTGAGCCGCCTCGTGATGACGGCGCTGTGGCGACTGGCTCGGCGTTTTCGCTCGCGTGGGCGTGTGGTCGGGCTCGTTGGGCCACTCGCCATGGTGACGGTCGTGGGCATGTGGGCCCTCACCGTCATCCTCGGCTGGGCCATCGTCTACTGGCCCCACATGCCCGGGGCCTTCACCTTCTCACCCGGTTCCGAAGCGGCGCAGGAGGCGGCGTGGCTCGACTCCCTGTACCTCTCGCTCGTCACGGTGGCCACGTTGGGGCTGGGGGACATCGCACCCGCCGAGGGCTGGCTCCGCCTGGTCTCACCATTGGAAGCCCTGGTCGGCTTCGCCCTCCTGACAGCCACCGTCTCCTGGGTGCTGGAGATCTACCCGGCGCTGACCCGCAGGAGGGTCCTGGCGATCCGGCTTGCGCTGCTGCGTGACTCGGACCCGACGACGCCGCAGATCGACTGCACGGCGGGGGCCCTGCTGCTGGACAGCCTGGCCACCGAAGTCGTACGTGTCCGTATCGACTTCACCCAGTACGCCGAGGCGTACTACTTCCACGACGGGGAGGACCACTCGTCGCTGGCAGCCATGGTCGGCTACGCAGCCGACCTCGCCCAGCACGGACAGGCAGCGCGGCGGCCGGAGGTACGACTGGCCGGTGACCTGCTCGACGGTGCACTGCAGGACCTCGCCGCCATCCTTGACCAGCGCTTCCTCCATACGGGAGGAACGCCGACGCAAGTCTTCGCCGCGTACGCCGCCGATCACGGCCGCAACCATGCCGAGCCCTGAGTAGCGGCTGATGGTGCTGTGCTGGTCGTCGGAGCCAGAGGGTCGTGGCGCAGGTCGAGCGGGAACTCGGCCCGGTCTCGGTGCTGGTCAACAACGCCGGGATCCTTGAGTGGGGGACCATCGAGGAACAGAGCCTCGAATCCTTCCGTCGGGCCATCGACGTCTTCAGGGTGCTTGGGTGGGCATGCGCACGGCGGCACCGTCACTTCGCCGGGCCGGCGGAGGCGTGATCGTGAACATCTCCTCGATCGCCGGCATCACCGGGTATGCCGGCATCGGATCGTATGTGGCCAGCAAGTGGGGACTGCGCGGCCTGACCAGGTCCGCAGCGCTGGAACTGGCCCCGGATGGGATCCGTGTCTGCTCGGTCCACCCCGGTGCGGTGCGCACCGCGATGAGGGCCGACTTCGATGACTCCTTCACCGCCGGACAGCCCCTCCCACGGTTCGGTGAGCCTGAGGAGGTCGCCCGTATGGTGCTCTTCATCGTCACCGACGCAACCTTCTCGACGGGCGTGGAGTTCGTCCTGGACGGCAATGTCACCGCGGGTCCGCCGACTGTCCTGACACCCGGCCACTGACCCGACCGGGGTGGCCTGGAACGGCGGACAGGCCCGCCTCACCGCCGAGGCCGCCGTGCAGGGGATGCGTCGTAGACGCAGGGTCTTGTGCATGTGCCCGGCTACGCCGTCGGGCGGGGTGCCCGGTCAGGCGATGGTGATGCTGTCGTCGAGGTAGACGTCCTGGACGGCGTGGAGGAGTTCGATGCCCTCGTCGGTGGGCCGTTGGAAGGCTTTGCGGCCGGTGATGAGCCCGGTGCCGCCGGCCCGCTTGTTGATCACCGCTGTGCGTACGGCCTGTGCGAGGTCCGTTTCGCCAGCTGATGCACCGCCGCTGTTGATGAGTCCAACCCGGCCCAGGTAGCAGTTGGCGACCTGCCATCGGGTGAGGTCGATCGGGTGGTCGGTGGTGAGCCTGTCGTACAGGAGAGGGTCGGTCTTTCCGAAGTCCAGTGCCCGGTAACCGCCGTTGTTCTCCGGCTGCTTCTGCTTGACGACGTCGGCCTCGATGGTCACGCCGAGGTGGTTGGCCTGGCCGGTGAGGTCGGCCGACACCGCGTAGTCCACGCCGTCCTTCTTGAACGCCGGGTTGCGCAGGTAGCACCACAGGACGGTGAACATGCCCAGTTCATGGGCCCGTGCGAAGACCTCGCTGGCTTCCTGCAACTGGCGGTCCGACTGCTCCGAGCCGAAGTAGACCGTGGCGCCGACGCCGGCCGCGCCGAGGTCGAAGCACTGCTCGGCGTTGCCGAACATGATCTGGTCGTAGTGGTTCGGGTAGGTCAGCAGCTCGTTGTGGTTGAGCTTCACGATGAACGGGATCTTGTGCGCGTAGCGCCGCGAGACGGCCCCGAGCACCCCCAGGGTGCTGGCGACCGCGTTGCAGCCGCCCTCGACGGCGAGTTCGACGATGTTCTTGGGGTCGAGGTAGCGGGGGTTCGCGGCGAATGCCGAGGCCGCCGAGTGCTCGATGCCCTGGTCGACCGGCAGGATCGACACGTACCCCGTGCCGGCCAGACGGCCGTGGTCGAACAGGGACTGCAGGTTGCGCAGCACCCGGGGCGAGCGGTCGGTTGCGGCAACGACCCGGTCGACGAAGTCATGACCCGGCAGTACCAGGTCTTGCTTGGGAATCCCCTGGGCGGTATGAGCCAGCAGGTCCTTGGCCTCGTCGCCCAGCAAGTCTTGGATGTCGGTCATCGGCTCGTCTTTCCGGTCATTCGGAATCGACGGATGCACCTCCAGGCTCCCGCAACCGCCAGGCTCATGTAAGTCCGTACGCGCTTCTCTCGAACGCGGGGCCAGTGGTCGGCCCGATCGCCCCGCCCGGCGGGCCTGCTGCCAGGTGCCGACTCTGCGAGAGCGGCCTGGTGGATCCAGCTGTGATCGGCCCACCAGAACCTTCCGGGACCTCACATCCGATGCGGGCGCCGCACCGGGCCTGCCATGGAACAGTGGAAGAGAGGAGACAGGGGCCGTGCGGCGGTCGCTGAGGTACAGGCCGGTCGAAGGAGGACACGATGAGTCACCCTGTGCTGGCGGGTATCGACGGGTCCGAACGCAGTTCGGCGGCGGCCGACTGGGCGGCGTGGGAGGCCGCGTCGCGTGGGGTTCCACTGCGCCTGGTACATGCCTCGCCACCGCTCCCGGGCACTGTCCTGCCGGGCCCGGCGTTGGACAGGCTGCACCATGTGGGTGCGCGGATGCTTCAGCGGGTGGTCACCGACCTCCGCGACCGTTACCCGGATGTCGAGGTGCGGGGCGAGCAGACCGATGAAGCCCCGGCTGCTGCTCTCCTCGCCGCCGCCCGCGATGCCGGGCTCCTCGTCGTCGGCACACGGGGGACGGGAGGGTTCGACGGTCTCGCGGTCGGATCGGTGGCTCTGCGGGTGGTGGCAGCAGCCACTTGCCCCGTCGTGCTAGTGCCCCAAAGGCCAGGCGCCTTCGGCGAGGGTCTGCCCGCGGCGCACGGCGCCCCCCAGGTCGTTGTGGGGTTCGACGGGCATCACCCGGTCGGTGAGGTGGCGGACTTCGCGTTCTCGGTGGCTGAGGCACGCGGAGCACGTCTTCGGGTGGTCCAGGCATGGGCGTTTCCTGCCGAGGCCGTATCTCCGACGACGCTGGTGGTGACCGAGGAGGACCGTGCCACCTGGGAGGATCAGGAGGTCTTGCAGCTCTCCGATGAGCTGCGCGCGTGGCGGGAGAAGTATCCCCGTGTGACGGTCCGCACCGATGTCGTGCTGCTCCATCCCGCGGAAGCGCTCTTGACCACTTCCCGGGATGCGGCCCTGCTCGTGGTGGGCCGCCGCACCGATCCGCAGGCGGCCGAAGGCCGACTGGGCCCGGTCACGCACGCCGTACTGCACCACGCCCGCTGCCCGGTGGCGGTTGTACCGCACGCCGGATGACGACCGGCCAGAAGACTGGTGGCGGTGGTGGGACTTGTCGCGGATCGGCTGGTCCCACGGCGATTCGGCGAGCGCCGGGGCGGGTCAGCCGAAGAACACCTCGAACTCGTCGTACAGCGACGGGTCGACCAGCTTGGTCTGCGCTGTGGCATCGGCGAGGGGCAGGCGGACGATCCGGGTGCCCTGCAAGGCGACCATGACGCCGAAGTCGCCGTCCTTGACCGCGTCGATGGCGTGCAGCCCGAAGCGTGTGGCCAGCCACCGGTCGAAGGAGCTCGGAGTGCCGCCGCGCTGGACGTGTCCCAGGACCGTGGTGCGGGCGTCCTTGCCGGTGCGTTCCGAGATCTCCCGGGCCAGCCATTCACCGATGCCGGACAGCCGGACATGGCCGAACTCGTCCAGCGACTGGTCCTTGAGGATCATCTGGCCCTCCTTGGGGACGGCCCCTTCGGCGACCACGACGATCGGCGCATAGTTGATCTTGAATCGGCTCTTCACCTGCTCACAGACCTGATCGATGTCGAACGGCCGTTCCGGGATGAGGATCACGTTGGCGCCACCGGCGATGCCGGCGTGCAGGGCTATCCACCCGGAGTGGCGCCCCATCACCTCCACCACCAGGGTGCGCATGTGCGATTCGGCAGTGGTGTGGAGGCGGTCGATGGCCTCGGTCGCGATACCGACGGCGGTGTTGAAGCCGAAGGTGTAGTCGGTGCCGGAGACGTCGTTGTCGATGGTCTTCGGCACGCCGACCAGGTGGATTCCCTGTCGGCTCAGCTCGGATGCCACACCGAGCGTGTCCTCGCCGCCGATCACGACGAGCGCATCCATGTCGTGCGCGGCAAGGGTGTCGTGCACGCGTCGCAGCCCGTCCTCGTGTTTGAACGGGTTGGTGCGGGAGGAGCCGAGGATGGTCCCGCCGCGGGGGAGGATCCCCCGCACGGTGGAGATGTCCAGCGGTCTGACGTCACCCTGGAGCAGACCGAGCCAGCCGTCCCGGACGCCGGCGAAGTCGAAGGAGTATTCCTGGACGCCTTTGCGGACGACGCTGCGGATCACGGCGTTGAGGCCGGGGCAGTCACCGCCGCCGGTCAGCACTCCGACCTTCATGGGCTCTCTCCCATCCGCTGATCGCTTCGCCCGGTCCCGGGCCTTCTCGGCGATCGCGACCGCTGTCGGGCACATGGATCGCCTGCTTCTCCCTCATCCAGCCTCCCTCCGTTCGATCCGCAGTGGCCACTCGACCGGCGCAGGATCCAGGCGGTTCGCTCGTTGGGGACTTCTGTCCGGCCTTCGGCTCGGTCTGGAGCCCGCCGGTCGAGTGCGGGCCCGTGTCGGAGGGGCGACCTGTGCGACCGGTCCTGGGACAACCTCGTTTCGATGCCGCGCAGCGAACATTGGTCAGGGTCCGAGAGCTGCGGGGCGCCGGTAGACCGCGCGAGGGCGAATTGGCCCGGGGAAGGACCGGTGTCGAGCTTCGCGGGCGCCCATGCGGTGCGGGAGCCCGCCAACCGGGTAGTGCAGGACGGATCGGCCCTCGGTCGGTGCGTCCTGCACTGCATGCGTGGCCCAGCGGGTCGTGACGGTGCTCCGGGAACCAAGACCGCGGCGCTGGAACTGGCCCCGGACCGGATCCGTATCTGTTGGGGGTCTGGCCTGCGCACGGCCAACCGGCTCACCTCCGGCCGGCTCTGCTGTTGGCGTCCCCGGTGCCAGGGCCCATCCAGCCCTCCGTTCGGGCCGTACGGCCCATGTGCGGCCGGTCTTATCGGAGTTGGCTGGAAGTACGGGGGAATGGCATCGACCCGAGGGGGAGATGATCGTGGGCACGAGTCTCACGCGGGAGTTCTGGGAGCGGCTCGCGTTCCTGCTGGTCGCGTCGACGGGAGTGGCCTTCGCCCTCGCCGCGCTCTTTGACTCGCTCGCGCTGCGCAGGCAGAACCGCCGCGCGCACCGGCCACCGATCAAGCCGGTCAAGCCGATACGGGCCCCGCACCGGCCCGGGACCGAGGACCACCGCCCGTCCGTCCATGTGTGAGGCCAACGTCCGTCCACACCTCAGGGCACTACACCGCCACAGCTCAGAGCAGCACACCGATCGGCCGGGAAACCTGCGGCCAGCCTCGTCAAGGCCCCGCCCTCATGGCGGGATTCGTCACGCACGAAGCAGCTCCGCCGCGATCCCGGCCGTCCAGCCGTCGACGGCCGCCCAATCGCGAAAGTCGCCGTACCGGCCGCCCAGCAGCCGGAACCTGATCCGTCCGCCGAGCGGCAGCTGCGAGGCGCGGATGACGCCGGAGAAGAGCGCATGGCCCCGGTAGGACAGACCGGCGGGCAGGCTCTGGACGATCACCGGAGCCTCCATCGGCCCCAGCCTCTTCCACGGCCCCCGCAGCGCTCCTGGCATTCCTACGCTGTAGATCCAGACGGGGCGTGACGCCAGCAGGTCGAGGTTCTCGCGTACGAACCTCCGGGCCGGGTCGAGCCAGCTCTGATTGTGCACGGCGCTGCCGAGGACGAACGCGCCGTACGCGTCGGCGTCAGCGACACCCTCCAGGGGGCGCACGTCGGCTTTCAGCCCCGCTCGGCCCAGGCCGACGGCCAGCCGCTCGGCTACCCCACGGGTGGAGCCGTGTGCAGTCGCGTATCCCACCAGGACATCCATGATGTTCACCTCTGCCTGGGTTGACATGCTCGGGGACCTCGAAGTCGGCCCGCCTTGGCCTCGCGCCGCCCGGCTATGCGGCTCCGCTGCGGACGACGGCCGATGTTCCGGCACGCAACAGGGTCGGCTGCCGGGCGGGGGCGGGCACCGTCACCACGGGGACCGTGGCGTGCCGCAGGCATTCGCGGCCCACCGTGCCGATGGCCGGCAGCTCCCACCGACCATGGGCCGTGCGCCCCAGGGCCAGCAGCAGGGCTCCGCGCGCATGCCGCAGGAGTACTCTCGCTGGCGCCCCCTCCTCGACAACGGCCCGCAGGTCGGTGTCGATGTGTGGACCGAAGGCCGCTCGAACGGTCGAGGCGAGCAACTCGGCGGCCCGCTCGTGCTGATCCGCGGCCGTGGGGCGGCCCGCCGTCGGCGCATAGGGTGCGAACCCGGCCGCGGTGACCGGTTCCCAGGCGTGCAGGGCGAGGACCCACGTGCCGAAGGCTCGCGCCTGCTCCGCAGCCCATTGCAGCGCGGCCACGGAGGCCTCGGAGCCGTCGACGCCCACCACGATTCCACCGGCGTGTTCGGCCATGGTTGCCTCCCCGGACGGCCTCTGCTTCCACGGTGCCCCTACCGGGCGGGCGGTGCGCGGGCCGAGGGGCTCCGGGGCAGTGCCGAACGGTCCCTTGCCGATGACCGGCTCAGTACAGCGAACCCAGCCAGCTCATCCCCGCGGACCGTCTCAGGGACGGCTCGGGCAGGTGGTCGGGCCGATCGGCCCTTACCGTCGGTGTGCAGGTCGCACATAGTCTCGCCCGCCCCGGGCTTGCCCGGGGTGCACTCCCGCTTGGGTCCAACGGCCCTGGGCGGGGCCGACCGACCCCTGCGGCTGCCCGCGCGGGCGTGTGACGGTGGAGTGGAAAGGGCGCCGCACCGTGCTGCGGCCCGACGAAAGGCGGTGGGCGTGATGGAGCTGCCCCTGGTCGTGGGTGTCGACGGATCGGAGCCGAGCCTCCGGGCAGTCGACTGGGCCGTGGACGAGGCGGCCCGGCACGGTCTGCGGCTACGCCTGGTGTACGCCTCCCTGTGGGAGCGATACGAAGGCGGCGCGCCGTCCGTCGGCCCTGAGCGCCCGTCCGAGGAGGCGATGGCGGACACCGTGGTCGCCACCGCGGCGGAGCGCGCCCGCCGACGCGACCCCGACGTGAAGGTCACCGTCGACGTGGTCCCCGGCGAGGCGGTGGACGTGCTCCTGAGCGAAGCCCACCACGCGTTCGCCGTGGTGACGGGGTCACGGGGCCGCAGCGAGTTCACCGGTCTGCTCCTCGGCTCGGTCGCCCTGACCGTTTCGGCCCGCGCCCACGGGACGGTCATCGTGGTCCGTGGCGACAAGGCCGGTCTGGCAGGCACCCACGAGCGGATCCTGCTCGGCGTGGCCGACCCCACGATCGCCGGTGAGGCGGTGCGGTTCGCCTTCCGCGAGGCCGAGGCACGCGGGTGCACGCTCGATGCCGTACGGGCCTGGCGTGCTCCCGCGCACAGGATGTCCGACCATCCTCTGATCGCCGGAGAGCCCGCCCACTACGCGCAGGAACAGGCGTCCGCCCTGCTCGACGCCGTGCTCCACGGCCCGATGGCGGACCACCCTGGGGTCTGGATCCGCCGCGACACGGTGGAGGGCCAGGCCCGCCGGGTGCTCCTGAGGCGATCAGCGGCGGCGGACCTCGTCGTCATCGGAGCGCGGCGCCGATCCGGCCGCTTCGGGCTCCAACTGGGCCGGGTAGGGCACACGTTGGTGCACCACGCCGCCAGTCCCGTAGCCGTCGTACCGCAACCGGAGTGACCGTGGAGCGCCCGCTGACCCGGACTACGCCCCTCAACGCACCTGCCCCGGTGGGGTGATCACCGACTCGGCCCGGGTCCGGCCAGCCGCCACGTGCACGCTTCCGGCGTCGGGGCGCAGTAGGCCGCACACCATCCTGATCGTCGTCGTCCTTCCGGGCCGTTCGGCCTGAGCAGGCCGTAGATCCCGCCCGGCGATGGCGCGGCTGAGGTCGTCGGTGGCGTGCGCTCGCCGAACCGGCGGACGAGGTGGGCGCCTTCGAGCACGTTCTGCCGGGCTTAGGGGTGCCCACTGGTTCGTTTCATCTGCTGTCACGTCAGGGCGCGAGGGAGAAGTAGTTCTCTTCTTCTTGCGTGAAGTGCAGTCGCAGCACCGTGTGCAGCCCGTACAGGCAGGCCCGCAGGTCGTCGAGCTGCTCCGGGGCCAGGGCCCCGTCGGGGCCGGCCAGAGCGAGGTGGGTTTCGACGCGGCGGGCGAGGCGGTAGATCTCGACATGGGCTCGGCTCATCGTGGCAGTCGCCTCGGGACCGCCGAGCGTGGGGGCGAGGGCAGGGTAGAGCTGGTGCTCCTCGGCGTACTCATGCGGCAGCAGGCGCTCGGTGAGCAGGCGGTGGACCTCCCGCACGGCTGTGACGGCCTCCGGCCCGGGGCTGTCCGAGAGGTGGTCGGCAGCGGAGCGCACGGCCTCCAGGACATCCTGGAGATCGTCGTGCTCGGCCGCGAACCGGTGGATGAGCGCCTCGGTGGAGGGCTGGAGCGCCGGCTGTACCGCGCGGTCGTCGCCCAACGCGCGCAGGGCGTTGAGGATCACCGCGACGTCGATGCCTTCCTGCAGTAGGGCGCCGAGGGCGGGCGGGAGCAGACCGAAGGCGGCCGCGGCCATCGCGGCCAGGGACAGCAGCATGCCGCCGAGCGCGCTCTGCACGGCGATGCGCCGGGACCGTACGGCGATGGCGACGGCGTCGGCCAGGCGGTCCACCCGGTCGGTGGTCAGCACGATGTCGGCGGCCTCGGAGGACGCCGTGGAGCCACGGGCACCCATCGCCACGCCGATGTCGGCGGCGGCCAGGGCTGGAGCGTCGTTCACGCCGTCGCCCACCATCACGGTGACCGCGCGTTCTCGTTCGGCGCGCACCGCGGCGACCTTGTCCGCCGGGGAGAGGCCGGCCCGCACGTCGTCCAGGCCGAGGACGGCGCCAACCTCGCGGGCGGGTTCCGCACGGTCGCCGGTGAGCATCACGAGCCGTTCGATGCCGGCGGAGCGCAGTCGGCGCAGGGTGCGCGGCGCGTCGTGGCGCAGCGGATCGGACAGCAGGACGGCCCCGACCGGGTGGTCTTCGACGGTGAGCCAGGCGACGGCCGCCCCGTCCAGGGCGGCGCGGTTGTCCACCGAGCGGGCCCAGGCGGGTTTCTCCGCACCGTCGTCGAGGCGGCCAACGGCCATCCGGCGTCCGGCGACGGTGCCGACGGCGCCGCGGCCGGGTTCCTCGGTCATGTCCGAGGGCACGGTCAGGCGCAGGCCCCGTTCGCGGGTCGCCTCGACAAGGGCCCGGGCCAGCACGTGCGGCGAGTACTGGTCGAGTGAGGCGGCCAGCCGCAGTACCTGCGACGATTGCCAGCCGTGGGCGGCTACCACGTCGATGACGTGGGGACGCCCGCCAGTGAGGGTGCCGGTCTTGTCCAGCAACAGGGTGCGCGCCCGGCCGAGGTTCTCCAGCGCACCGCCGTCCCGGACCACCACCCCGCGGCGTGAGGCGCGCGACAGACCGGAGACCACGGCCACGGGCGCCGCCAGCAGCAGCGGGCACGGCGTGGCGACCACCAGGACCGCCACCGCCCGCACGGCGGAACCCGTGACCAGCCACGCCAGGCCCGCGACGGCGACGGCGAGCGGCAGGAACCAGGCCGCGTACCGGTCGGCCAGCCGCACCACGGGCGCCGACTCGGCCCCGGCCTGCCGGGCCAGCCGCACGATCCCGGCGTAGGTGCTGTCCCGTTCGGTCGCGGACGCGCGCAGCTCGAACGCACCGCCCGCGTTGACCGCACCGCTGCGCACCGAACGGCCCGGGGCGTGATGCACGGCCAAGGGCTCTCCGGTGAGGACCGACTCGTCGAGTACGGCGGTGTCGCCGACCACGGTCCCGTCGACGGGGACGACCTCGCCGGGCCCCACCACGAGCAGATCCCCGACGGCGACCTCGGCCGACGGCACCACGTGCACCTCGCTGCCGGTGCGGCGCCGGGCGGTGCGGGGCGCGTGCTCCAGCAGGGCGCGCAGATCATGGGAGGCCCGCTTCCGGGCGGCCGCCTCCAGGACGCGGCCGGTGGCCAGCATCAAGGCGATCAGGGAACCGGCCAGATACTCGCCCACGGCGAGCGTGCCGCCCAGTGCAAGGACCGCGATCAGGTCCACGCCTGCGTGACCGCGCCGCAGCGCGCCGAGTACCCAGCCCACCGCGGGTCCGATGGCGACGACCGTGCCCACGGCCCAGCACAGGTTGGCGAGATCGCGGGCACCCGCCCACCAGAAGATGCCGCCGACCGTCAGGGCGACAGTGGTGCCGGCCAGCAGGAGCGACTCCAGCGGTGGCATACGGGAGAGGGCCGACAGCACGCGGTGCAACGGCTTTCGGGGAAGAAAGTGGTCCATGACGGTCCTCGCCCCGGTGATCGTGGTCGATTCAGTCGTGCGGAATGACGGCGACCGGGCAGGGCACGTGATGCAGCGCCGCGTGGGCGACGGGGCCGAGCTTCCACGTGAGGTGCGTCGCGTGGTGCCTGCGCCCGACGACTGTGAGGGAGCCGCGCTCGGAGGCCGTCAGCAGCACCTGCGTGGCGTGGCCCGTGGCGACGTGCTTGGTGACGGGGACGTCGGGGAACTTCTCCCGCCACGGCGCCAGTACCTCGGCCAGCCGCACGCGCTCCTCGGCCTCGACGTCGTCGTCCTGGAAGGGGACGAGGGAGGACAGCGGCAGTGCCCGTACTGCCCGCACGCGCCTGCCGCGCGGTGCGGCCATGGCGAAGGCGAACTCAAGCAGCGGGTCGGCAGCGGTGCCGGACTCCGCCAGCCCGACGACGACCTCGTCGCGGTCCGCCGCCGCGGGGTGGTCCCAGCCCGCCTCGACGGCGCGGTCGCCCGCCCGGACGGCGATGGTCGGGCAGGGCGCCAGGCCCAGCACGTGCAGGCTGATGGAACCGAGCAGGAAGCTCGCCACGGAGCCGTGCCCGCGTGAGCCGAGCACCAGCATCGACGCGCTCGCGCCACGTTCCAGAAGGGCCTGCGAGGCAGGGACGGAGATCAGTTCGGTGGTCAGGTTCAGCTCTCCGTCACGGTGCAGCAGTTCGGCCGCGGTCCGCTGCAGAACGTCCCGGCCGTAGCGCTGCTTGGTATGCGCCTCCTGCCGGATGGGCACGTCCAGCGGCTGCGTGGTCCACGAGTGGAGCAACACGATGGGCAGATGCCGGTCCGCCGCTTCGCGGGCGGCCCACCAAGCGGCCGTCACGCTCGCGGGTGAACCGTCGAGTCCGACGACGACAGGTCCGGTCATGACGCACCTCCGGTGTTGGTGCGGCACCGGATGCCGAAGTGCCGCGCGTGTACTCCCTCCCCTCCAGAGTCCGCGCGCGGCGCCCGCATGGCGAGGGCCGGATGGGGTGCCCAGCGGGGCCCGTACGGCCCTGTGCGGGATCCGGTGGAGGGGCGAGGCTGGGAGGAGAACAGCGAGGAGAGGCCGCACGGCCGAGGTCGCCGGGCTCGGTGCCCGGCTGCTTGGTGCTGCCCTCTTCGCGTCATGAGGAGCCCGGCGGGGACCCGCCTGGGGAGGGCCGTACGGATTTCGGCGGGGCTTGCCCTGAGAAAGCCGAACGGCACCCGCGGATCCTGCCCGGAAAGGGGAGAGCGATGAACGGCCCGGTTGTCGTAGGGGTTGACGGCTCACCGTCGAGTCTGACGGCCGTGGAGGTCGCGGCGCGCGAGGCCGGTCTGCGGGGGGTGGGGCTGCGGCTGGTGCATGCCTTCGGCTGGCCGGCTGCGCACGTGCTGCCCGGCCTGCCCTGGGAGCCGAGCGGCGCCGGACTGCGCGAGCTGATCGACGGCACGCTCGTCAAGGCCGAGCGGCGCGCCCACCAGGCCGCACCCGGGATCGAGATCATGCGCGAGGTCGTCGTCGGTGAACCGGTGATGGTGCTGGAGATCGAGTCGCGCACCGCGTCCCTTACGGTGGTCGGCAGCCGCGGGCTGGGCCGATTCGGTGCCCTGCTGCTCGGCTCCACCGCAGGCCATCTGGCCGCTCACGCCGCCTGCCCGGTGCTGGTGGTGCGCGGCCGGTCGAGCCCGGCAGGGCCGGTCCTCCTCGCTGTGGACGGATCGCCCGCGGCCCGGGGGGCCGTCGAGTTCGCCTTCGCCCAGGCCGCCCTGCACGGCACGGACCTGATCGCGCTGCACGCCTGGAACGCCCAGACCGAGCGCGCCTACGACACCCCGTCCGACCCGCCCTTCGTGACGTATGACGAGGACCGGCTGCGCGACGAGGAGCAGCGCGTGCTCGCCGAGGCGCTGGGCGGGCTGGGGGAGAAGTACCCCGACGTCACCGTGCACCGCAGGCTGGTGCGCGGCCGGATCCGCCACACCCTCATCGAGGCGAGCACCGACGCCGGACCTGTCGTGGTGGGCGCACGCGGCCGGGGCGGTTTCACCGGGCTGCTGCTGGGCTCGGTCAGCCAGGCCCTGCTGCACCACGCGCACTGCCCGGTCGCCGTCGTCCGCACGAGTGAGGAGTGACCGTGGACGGGCGAATGGCGGCAGAGGTCTCTTCCGGGCCCGTCGCTGGGGCGGACGTCCATCAGCTCGCACCCGCGCAGGTGGCGGCCGGCCTCGGTGTCGACCCGGCGACCGGCCTGAGCACACGGGAGGCCGACGAACGCGCGACGGCCTTCGGGCCGAACCGGCTGGCCGAACCGGAACGCCGGCCCGAGTGGCTCAAGTTCCTGGACCAGTTCCGCAACTGGCTGATCGGCATCCTGCTGATCGCCGCCGTGGTGGCCGGAGCCATCGGCGACATCAAGGACGCCCTGGTAATCACCGTCGTCCTTCAGATCAACGCCGTACTCGGCTACCTCCAGGAGCGCCGCGCCGAGCGCAGCCTGGAGGCGCTGCGCCGGATGCTCGTGCCTACCGCCCGCGTCCGCCGCGACGGTGCGGAACGGGTGGTCGAGGCCCACACCCTCGTACCCGGCGACGTCGTCCTGCTGGAGGCAGGCGACCGGGTCCCCGCCGACGGGCGGCTGACCGTCGCGGAGTCGGTGGAGGTCGCGGAGGCGGCCCTCACCGGCGAGTCCCAGCCGGTCGCCAAGAGCACCGCGGCCGTCGAGGCCACCGCGACCGGACCGGTGCCGCTCGCCGACCGCAGCAGCATGCTGTTCATGAACACAGCCGTGACCCGAGGCCGCGCCGAAATGATTGTCACGGCCACCGGCATGCGCACCGAACTCGGTGCGATCGCCGAGGCGCTGCGCACCGGCGCCGAACCGGCCAGCCCGCTCCAGATCCAGCTGGACAGCCTCGGCCGCCGCCTCGCGCTGATCAGCGGCATCGCGGTTGTCGCCTACGCGCTGGTCTCCCTGCTCCGCGGCGAGGGACTCGCGGACATCGCCCTGCGGGCCGTGGCCCTCGCCGTCGCAGCGATCCCCGAAGGGCTGCCCGCCGTCCTGGCCCTGACGCTCGCGCTCGGCGTGCACCGCATGGCCCGGCGCGGCGCCATCGTCAAACGCCTGGCCTCGGTGGAGTCCCTCGGCTCGGCGACGGTCGTCTGCAGCGACAAGACCGGCACGCTGACGCTCAACGAGATGACGGTACGGGCGCTTTGGACCGCCGGAAGGCTCTACGAAGTGACCGGCGAGGGCTACGGCACCCAGGGCGCCGTCCGCGGCGGCGAGGCACGCGCCGACCAACTCCTCTCCGCCGTACTCCCGTTCGCCCTCTGCAACGACGCACACCTGACCGGTGACGGCTTCGTCGGCGACCCCACGGAGGCCGCGCTCGTCGTCCTGGCCGCGAAGGCCGGTATCGATGCGGACGGACTGCGGGCCGAGTTGCCGCGCATCGGTGAGCTGCCCTTCGACGCGGCCACCAAGTACATGGCCACGTTCCACGCCGAACCCGACGGCCGCACCCGCGTCCACGTCAAGGGCGCGGTGGACGTCCTGCTGGGCCTGTGCACCGGCGTACGGACCGACGAGGGCGTGCGCGACCTCGACGACGGGCGGCGCGGCGAGATCGAGGCCGTTACCGCGCAGTTGGGCGGTTCGGGGCTGCGCGTACTGGGCGCCGCAACCGCCCTGGTGGACGGCACGCCGGACCCCTCCGCGCTCCCCGGGCTCACCCTGGTCTCCGTCGCCGGGATCGCCGACCCGCCGCGCCCCCAGGCACGGGACGCGATAGCGCTGTGTCGCTCGGCGGGCGTCGCGGTGAAGATGATCACCGGCGACCACGCCGACACCGCCACGGCCATAGCCCGCGAGCTCGACATCGACCGCGACGTGGTGACCGGTGCCGAGCTGGACCGGATGACGGAGGACGAACTCGCCGCGCGCATCGACGACGTCGGCGTGTTCGCGCGGGTCGCCCCGGAGCACAAGGTGCTGATCGTGCGGGCCCTGTCGAGCCGCGGCCACATCGTCGCCATGACCGGCGACGGCGTGAACGACGCGGCGGCGCTGCGGGCCGCCCACATCGGTGTGGCGATGGGGCGCACCGGCACGGACGTGGCCAAGGAGGCCGCCGACGTCGTGCTCACCGACGACGACTTCTCCACCATCGTGCGGGCCGTGCGCGAGGGACGGGCGATCTACGACAACATCGTCAAGTTCGTCCGCTTCCAGCTGGCCACCAATGTGGGCGCCATCCTGACCCTGCTGGGCGCCTCCCTGGCGGGCCTGCCCGCCCCGCTGACCGCGGCGCAGCTCCTGTGGGTCAACATCATCATGGACGGCCCGCCCGCCATGGCGCTGGCCGTCGATCCGGCTCGCGACGACGTGATGCGCCGCCCGCCGCGGGCACCGGCGGAGCGAATCCTGGACGCCCGTCGGCTGCTGGGCATCTCCCGGGCCGGCGCGGTCATGGCCCTGGGCACTGTGGTCCTGCTGGCCCTGGCCCGGGAACAGGTCGACACGGACACCGCGCTGACCATGGCGTTCACTACGTTCGTCCTGTTCCAGCTGTTCAACTCCCTCAATGCCCGCGCCGACGACGGCCCCCTGCTCGGCCGCCACCAGTTCCGCAACCGCACCCTGTGGCTGTGTCTGGCCGGTGTTCTGGCGGTGCAGATCGTCGCGGTCCATCTGCCATGGGCACGCACGGTGTTCGGCACGGTGCCGCTCAACGCGGGCCAGTGGGCGCTGTGCCTTGGCACGGCATCCACGGTCCTGCTGGTGGAGTTGGGCGTGCGCGGAGTGCGGTGGCTCGCGCAGACGGTTCGCTCAGCTCAGAACCGGCCGCAGACCGCTCTCCAGCACCTGCGACGCCGGACGCCGCGGTGACAGCGGGCCCTCGGGGCCGTAGCCCAGGCGGATCACCATCTGCGCGTGCGCCCACCGGTCGTCGGACGGCGCGGACACCAGCCGCTCGCGCAGGTCGGGCCACTCCAGCGCCTGGTGCAGCAGCGACGCCCGGACGCCGTGAACGGTGGCCACCAGAAGGACACGTTGCAGGGCCTGCCCGGCGCGCAGCCAGTCGGCGCGCCGGTCGTGTGCGGTGGTCAGCACCACGAGGCACGGTCGGGCCTCGAAGGGGCGGGCCGTCAGGGCGGCCGCGTGGCGGTGGGCGCCGAAGTCCCGCATCGGGATGTGCTCGCGGTAGTGCCACCTACGGTGCCGTTGTAAACCCCTCTGAGTGTTTTGCGTGTGTTTACGTAACTCTTCCGGCCGAGAACCGGTTCCTGCGGCCCGACGGCCGTCGGCGGCACCCCGAGCCCCGTGTGGTCCGGCTCCCGGACCCAGCGACGGCTCTCAGCGGCCCGCTCCCGGTCGGCCCTGGTGCGCTGCTCGCACTCCCGCGTCAGCCGCAGCAACCGGTCAGCCGTGCCGGGCTCGGGCCGTCCGAGCACGGCACTCTCCGTGTGGGCCGCCTCGGCGAGCTCTGCCAGCACCGCGCCGGGCAGTGGGCGCTCGGAGAAGGGTAGTCGGCTGCTGTGCCGGCGCCACAGGACGTCGTAGAGCCGCGGGGCCGCCGAGAATCGGGCGGGACCGCCCAGCCGTACGGTGGCCAGTAGGCCGGGCTCATCCGGCCGAGGCAGCAGCCGGGTCACCGGCTCCCGGCCGAATTGTGCCACCGCGATCCGCAGATTGAGCAGCGCAGCCGACGGGAGACGTGCAGCGCGCGCCCCGTCGGGTCGGTGTGGCGCAGGCCGCGCTCGGTAAGCGCCCGGACCTCCAGCGTGCCTGTGTCCCGGGGCGAACCGGAACCGCCAGGGCTGGGTGTTGTGGATCGAGGGCGCGGCCGCAGAGGCGGAGGCGAGCGTCTCCAGGGTCGGGCCGTCGGGAACCGTAGTGGGCATGGGGACGGGACTTCTCCCCGTCCCGGGCCGAATGGGCGGCGGGCGGCTTGATGACCCTCACCACGGTGGCCCGCCCGGGGCAGGGCCGGGCATGGGTCGTACGGCCCGATGGTGTGCCAGCAGGCCCAACGTGGATTCGGGCGCAGCCGGTTCCGTTTGTCGCGGTGGACGGCCGACGGCGTACCGGGCGGCGACGTTTCGGGTCACGCAACCGGGCGCTCCGGGGTGTCGCCTGTCACCAAAGTGCCGGCCCAACACACCTAGCGCGGGGCGGTACCCCTCCAGCGGCGCGACTGCCCGCAGGCTGGAGGGACGTCAGCGCGCCGGACGCTCACCCGTCGACTCGGGCTGCTCCAGATGCGTGGCGAGCACCGCGGCCTGCACGCGCCGCTGGACGCCCAGCTTGGCCAGCAGCCGGGAGATGTGGTTCTTGACGGTCTTCTCCGACAGGTACAGTCGCTTGCCGATCTCGCGGTTGGTGAGGCCGTCGCCGATCAGCGCGAGGATGTCCCTCTCGCGCGGGGACAACCCCGCGAGCTCCGGCGGTTCTGCGGGTGCCTCGGCGGGTTCCGCGCGCAGAGAGCGCATCAGCCGGGCCGTCGTCGCGGGATCGAGCATCGACTGACCGGAGGCGACGGTACGCACCGCCGACACCAGGTCCGAGCCTCTGATCTGCTTGAGCACATAACCGGACGCTCCGGCCATGATCGCGTCGAGCAGGGCGTCCTCGTCGTCGAAGGAGGTCAGCATCAGCACGGCCAGCTCCGGCATCCGGCTGCGCAGCTCTCGGCAGACGGAGATGCCGTCGCCGTCCGGGAGACGCACGTCCAGGACGGCCACGTGCGGCCGCACCGCCGGGGCCCGGACCAGCGCGTGCTCGACGTTCTCGGCGTCCCCGACGACGGAGATGTCCGGCTCGGCGTCCAGCAGATCGGACAGCCCGCGCCGGACCACCTCGTGGTCGTCCAGCAGGAAGACGCGGATCGGGTCCTTCGCGGTGAAGGTGCGTGCCTCGGTCATGTCGACCCCTTGTTCCCCGGGTGTGTGACGGACTGCGGGCCGTTCGTGATGACGATCATCACGTACCCGAGCTGAAGGCACTAGGGCCGACCGGCCCCAGTCGTACCTGTGGCGCGCTGTGACCGGCCTCTTCGGGACGGTCCGATCAGAGGGCAGATCGATCCTCAGGCCGCTGAAGTGCCCCGCCCGTCAGGTCGAACTCCACGTCCACGACTCCCTCCACAGCCCGCACCAGCCGCGCCGCCACCGGCAAAAGCGAGGTGTCCCTGACCCGGCCGCCCAGCCGTACGACCCCGTCCCGGACCTCGACCCGCACGGTCGATGCCGGCGCCGTGAAGAGGTGGGCCACGACCTCCCGCCGGACCTCCTCCGCGATCTCCTCGTCGCCCCGCAGGAACACCTTGAGCAGATCGGCCCGGCTGACGATGCCCTCCAGCCGCCCCGCCGCGTTCACGACCGGCAGGCGCTTGACCCTGGCCCGTGCCATGGTCCGTGCGGCCTGCGCGAGCGTCGAGTCGGTGGTGACGGTGAGGGCAGGGGAGGTCATCAGCTCGCCCGCGGTGACTGAACCGGCCTTCTCCAGGTCGGACAACCGGCGCAACTGCGTGTAGCGGTCGGGGTCGCTGTCGCGGAACTCCTCCTTGGGCAGCAGGTCGGCCTCGGAGACGACTCCGAGGACCCGTCCCCCGTCGTCGACCACAGGCAGGGCACTGACCTTGCGGTCCTGCATGGTCAGCACGATGTCCTTGAAGGCGGCGTCGCGGCCGACAGCGGCGACGTCACGGGTCATCACGTCACACACGATGTGCGGGGATCCGGGCACGATGACTCCTCTGACTCCTCGATCGGGTGGGTACGCACGGTGCCGGGCTCGGTCAGCTCGGGCTCCCGCTGCCGTGCGGGCCGTACAGGTCCAGCAGCCGGACACGGGCCGCCTGCAGCCGGTGGGCGACGACCTCGCCGACCCACCGGGCGATGCTCCGGCCGAACTCGGGGTCGCCCTGGCACATCGCGCGTACGGCGGTGGCGTCGAACTCGTACGCCCGCAGCGGCGAGGACGCCTCCGCGCCCAGGTGCCAGACATGCGGCGGGTACAGCCAGGACCAGCCGAGGAGTTCGTTGTGGCCGAGCGACTCGATGACGGCGGCACGGCGGCCGGGCACGCGCATGTCGAGGTCGACCGTGCCGGTCCGGATGATCCAGAACCGGTCGGCGTGTCCACCCTCCTCGAAGAGCCGGGCGCCTTGCGGGAACGACACCTCCCGGGCGATCCGCAGCAGCCGATCCCGGTGCTCGACAGGCAGCGCCCGAGGCATGCTCATCGTTGATGGTGCGTTCATGGGGTGCCTCCAGGTCGGGCGTATGGAGCTACCACCTCCAGTGTGAGCACGCGCGACCGCCGGAACCATGGGCCACCCGGCCCCCAGGACCGGGCCACCCGGCGGCCTGCGGAAGCCCTTCAGCACCCTGTGCGGCCGGGCGGTCCGGCGTTCGATGATGGAGAAAGGGAGAGCCACTCGGCGCGGACTCGACGCCGAGGCGAGGGGAGAGGCGGAAACCATGCGCATCGTCGTCGCCCTCGGCGGCAACGCCCTGCTGCACCGCGGTGAGCGCCCCGACGCGGACGTCCAGCGGACCAACATCGTCCGCGTCGCCACCGCGATCGCCGCCCTCGCCCACGACCACGAACTCGTCGTCACATACGGCAACGCACCGCAGCTCGACCTCCTCGCCGCCCAGAGCACGGCCGACGCGGCCCTCACCGCCCCTTACCCACTGGATCTGCTCGGCGCGCAGACCCAGGGCATGATCGGCACCCTCCTCATGCGTACCCTGCACGACGTGCTGCCCGGACGCAGGGTCGTCACGCTCGTCACGCACACCCGGGTACGCGTCGACGACCCCGCCTTCGAACACCCCACAGAGCTGGTCGGACCCCTCTACCCGGAGAAGCCGGCCCGGTTCCTGGTGGCGAAGTACGGCTGGCACATGGCAGAGGACCGGCACGGCTGGCGGCGCGTGGTCCCCGCGCCCTCGCCCGAGCGGATTCTGGAGGCCGATACCGTCCGGGTGCTGCTGGAGACGGGGGCTGTGGTGGTGTGTGCCGGCGGGGGAGGCGTCCCCGTCGTTGCCGACTGGGCCACCGGCGCGCTGCGCGGAGTGGACGCTGTCGTCGACAAGGACCTTGGCGCCGCCCGGCTGGCCGAGGACGTGAAGGCCGACTTCCTGCTGGTCCTCACCAATGTCCCGAACATCTACGCCGAATACGGCACCCGCGACCAGCGGCCCGTCCTGGACGTCACGCCCACCGAACTGCGCGGCGCCCACTACCCGGAGGAGTCGATGGGGCCCAAGGCCGAGGCCGCCGCCCGGTTCGTCGAGAACACCGGCCGGCTGGCCGCCATCGGCGCGCTGGACGCGGCGTACGAGATCGTGCACGGGCGCTCCGGAACCCTCGTGCGGCCCGATCTGCTGATCGCCTGACTCCCGGTCAGCGCTCCCGACACCACGTCCGGTACGCCGCCACGGCCGTCGGCAACGTCGGGTAGATCCGCCCCCTGCCCACCGAGTCCGCGAGCCCGTACGCCTCCAGATCGTCCAGGAGATCCTGCTTCACCCGGGCCAGGGCGAAGACGATCCCGCGACGGGTCAGTTCGCGGCGCAGTTCGTCGACCGCGTCCAGGGCTGTGATGTCCACCTCTACGTTCGCCTCGGTGTTGAGGACGAACCAGCGGACGGGGCCGGTCTGTTCGTCGACGGCGGCCAGGGCACGGCGATGGAAGTCCTCGGCGTTGGCGAAGAACAGCGGGGAGTCGTAGCGGTAGACGAGCAGTCCGGGGACGGTGCGCGCCTGCGGATAGTCGTCCACGTCGTGCATGCCCGCCACGCCGGGGACCAGCCCCTCGACGGCGTCGTGCGGCCGGGCCACCCGGCTCAGCAGCTCGGCCACGGACAGCCCGACGGCGACCAGGACGCCGTAGAGCAGATCCAGGGCGAGCACGCCGACCAGGCAGCCGACCGCCAGCAGCAGTTCCCGCCGCCGGAAGGCAGCCAGCCGGGCGAAGCCCGCGAGGTCCATCATGCGCACCGCCGCGTACACGACGAGGGCGCCAAGTACCGCAGACGGCGTGCGGGCCAGCAGTGGGCTGAGGAACAGCAGCACGGCGAGCACCGCCACGCCTGCCACCAGGGAGTACACCTGACTGCGGGCGCCCGCCGAGGAAGCGAGCGCGGTGCGGCTGGCGCTGCTGCTCACGGGGAAGCCCTGCAGCCAGCCGGCGCCGAGGTTGGCCGCGCCCAGGGCCAGGAACTCCTGGTCGGCGTCGAGGCGCCCACCGTCCTCGTGGCGGCCGGCGAAGGCGCGCGCGGTGAGGATGAAGTCCGTATAGGCGACGAGGAGAACGCCCATTGCGGGCAGTAGCAGATGTGGCAGCTCGGTCAGGTCGGGTGCGGCGAGGGAAGGCAGTCCGGCCGGGACCTCGCCGATGACCTCGACGCCGTACCTCTCGTCGAGATCGAAGGCGGCCACGGCCCCCGTGCCCAGTACCACCGCCAGCAGGGGGCCCGGCACAATGCGCAACAGCCACGCCGAGGTGAACAGGAATGTGACGATGACGGCGGAGAAGATCACCGTCTCCAGATGTGCGTGGTCCAAGTTCCGCACGAATGACCAAAGTTGAGGGAAGAAGCCCGACCCCTCCGTTTCGACACCGGTCAGCTGGGGCAGCTGGTCCACGATCATGATCAGGGCCACGCCCGCCAGATAGCCGATCAGGACCGGGCGGGACAGGAGGTCGGCGACGACGCCCAGGCGCAGCAGCCGAGCCGCCAGGCACAGCAGGCCGACCGTCACCGCGAGGGTGGCGGCCAGGGTGGCGTAACGGTCGGAGTCCGCGGCGGCCAGCGGGGCGACCACGGTCGCCGTCATCAGCGCGGTCGTCGACTCGGGGCCGACCGACAGCAGCCGGGACGAGCCCAACACCGCGTACAGGCCGAGTGCGGGCAGGATCGCCCACAGTCCGGAGACCGGCGGCAGCCCGGCCACGCCGGCGTACGCCATCACCTGCGGCACGAGATACGCGGCCACGGTCACACCGGCGAGCAGATCGCCGCGCAGCCAGGAGCGGCGGTAGCCGGTGAGGACAAAGGCCCCGGGGGCCAGTCGGTGGATCACGGGCATCAGGCGGTGCGACCCCGAGGCGTGCCCGCCCGAGCCGTGGGACATGGGGTGGTTCCTTTCGCCGGCTGTTTCCAGGATCGGTCGCGACCACCCCGACCGGTGGTCCGGCGTCAAGGTTCGGTAGCCCGACAGGACCCGAGGAAGGGGCCGTTCAGCCCCACGGACGCCGACTTTCGGCACCAGGCCACGGCATGTCCGCGCCACGAGAGTGGACGCCGTCAACAACGAATCCGTCCCGAGGGGGATGAAGATCATGGCAGTTCACGATCAACCGCACCGGCACCTGGGATTCCGTCTACCGACCTCGCGCAGGACCCGGACGGCCGAGGCGGCGGCCGACACCACCGCGACGAGCGCATACGTCTTTGCCGGGCTGCGGCTGCTGACCGGGTTCATCTTCCTGTGGGCGTTCCTGGACAAGACCTTCGGGTTCGGCTACGCCACCCAGTCCGGCAAGGGCTGGATCGACGGCGGCTCGCCCACCAAGGGCTTCCTGAGCGGCGTGGCGGCGGGTCCGATGGAATCGACCCTCCACGACTGGGCCGGGGACGCCTGGGCGGACTGGCTGTTCATGCTCGGCCTGCTCGGCATCGGTGTGGCGCTGATCCTGGGCATCGGGCTGCGGCTGGCCGCCGTCGCGGGCACGTTGATGATGGCGCTGATGTGGATCGCCGAGTGGCCGCCGGCCAAGCACCTGTCCGACGGTTCGCCCAGCATGTCCACCAACCCGTTCGCCGAGTACCACGTCGTGTACGCCGTTGTCCTGATCGCGCTCGCGGCCGTGGGGGCCGGCGCGGTCTGGGGACTCGGCAGGGCGTGGGCCCGGCTGCCGATCGTCAGCCGCAACCCCTGGCTGCGGTGAACCCCAGGGCCCGTTGGGCCGGTTGGTCCCGACCGGGGACCAGCGGCCCCTGACGCAGCAACTCCTCAAGTCCGACGCTGGTGACAGATCCCCGATCAGGAGGCAGAACCATGGTCCGCACCGTTGTCGCAGGTCTCGACGGCTCGTCCGAGAGCCGGGCCGCGGCCGAGTGGGCGGCCCGCGAGGCGAAGCTGCGCGGCCTGCTGTTGAAGATCGTCCATGTCTGGGAGCCCGTCCCGGAACCCATGGCCCAGGCCCCGCTGCTCGGCGCCGAGACCCAGCAGCACTGGAGCGAGCGCATTCCGCGCGAGGCCGCCGAGGGGATCAGGGTGCGCCACCCCGGCGTCGAGGTGACCACCGAGCAGTTGGTCGGCGGATCGGCCGACACCCTGGTCAAGGCCGCCGCGGACGCGGAACTGCTGGTTCTCGGCTCGCGTGGGCTCAGCGGGTTCGGCGGATTCATGGTCGGCTCCGTCGGCCTCTCCGTCGTGGCGCACCTGAAGCGACCCGTCGTCCTGGTCCGTGCCGGGGAGCAGGCCGCCGACGAGCACGAGCCGGACCCGGCGGGCATCCCGTCGGCCGCCACGCCCTACCGGCCCGTCGTCCTCGGCCTCGACGCGGCGAACCCCGACGACTCGGTGATCGAGTTCGCCTTCGAGGCGGCCGCCCACCGCGAGACCGGCCTGCGGGCGATCCACGGCTGGAACCTGCCCCCGTACTACGTCTACGGCCTTTCCGCCGATCTCCAGCTGCACGACGAGATCGGCCGGCAGCAGGCCGCCGTTCTGGCGGAAGTGCTGCGGCCCTGGCGCCAGAAGTACCCGAACGTCGAGGTCACCGAGGAGACCCCGTCCGGCAGCCCCGGCATCCGGCTGGTGGACGCCTCCCACGAGGCCTCCTTGGTCGTCGTCGGCCGCCGCATCCGCCGCAGCCCGCTCGGAGCCCACATCGGCCCCGTCACCCACGCTGTCCTGCACCACGCCGCGGCCCCCGTGGCGGTCGTCGCCCACAACTGACCACCATCCCTGAGGAGTTGACCCCATGAAGGCAGCGGTCGTCCGAGCCTTCGGCGAACCTCTGGTCATCGAGGACCGCCCCGACCCCGAGCCCGGCCCCGGCCAGGTCCGCATCCGCGTCGAGGCCTCCGGGCTGTGCCACACCGACATCCATGCCGCCCACGGCGACTGGCCGGTCAAGCCGAACCCGCCGTTCGTGCCCGGTCACGAGGGAGTCGGCCTGGTCGAGAAGCTGGGCGACGGCGTCACCCACCTGAGCGTCGGCCAGAGGGTTGCCGTGCCCTGGCTCGGCAAGGCCTGCGGGCGGTGCGAGCACTGCCTCTCCGGCTGGGAGACGCTGTGCGAGCACCAGATCAACACCGGCTACGGCTGTGACGGCGGCTACGCCGAGAAGATGCTCGCCTGGGCCGACTTCGCGCAGCCCGTCCCGCAGGGCGTCGGCGCCGTGGACGCCGCACCGCTGACCTGCGCCGGCGTGACCACGTACAAGGCGCTCAAGGTCGCCGACGTGCGGCCCACGCAGCTGGTCGCGATCTCCGGTGTCGGCGGGCTCGGTCACCTGGCCGTGCAGTACGCGAAGATCGCCGGGGCCACCGTCGCCGCGATCGACGTCACCGACGAGAAGCTCCAACTCGCCGCGGAACTCGGCGCCGATCTCACCATCGACGCCCGCAAGCACGACGTCGGCGAGGTCCTCAAGCGGTACGGCGGCGCCCACGCGGCCGTCGCCCTCGCCGTGAACGAGGACGCGTTCGCCGCCGTCAACTCCGGCCTGCGGCGCGGCGGCAAGCTCGTCATGGTCGCCCTCCCGGCGCACGGCACCGTCCAGGTCCCGATCTTCGACACCGTTCTCAACGGCACCTCGGTCATCGGCTCCATCGTCGGCACCCGACAAGACCTCACCGAGGTCCTCCAGCTCCACGCGGCCGGCCGCACCAGGGTCATCTGCGAGACCCGTCCGCTGGCCTCCGTCAACGAGTCCATCGAGGACGTGCTGCGCGGTCAGGTCAAAGCCCGCATCGTCTTCGACTTCGACCTCGGCGCGGGGCGGTGACGGCGATGGACCTGCCTCTGGTCGTCGGAGTCGACGGCTCCGAGCCCAGCCTGCGCGCCACGGACTGGGCGTCCGACGAGGCCGTGCTGCGTGGGATCCCGCTCCATGTCGTGTACGCCTGCCTGTGGGAGCGCTACGAGGGCGCCTCACTCGCCAGGGACATCGGCAAGCCCAGCGCACAGGTCATGCCCCAGGAGGTCGTCGAGGCCGCCGCCCAGCGGGCGCAAGCTCGGCACCCGGAGCTGAAGGTGACCTCCGACGTGGTGTTCGAGCAGCCCGAGTACGCCCTGGTGTGCGAGAGCCGGAACGCGTCCGCGCTGGTCGTCGGCACCCGCGGCCGCACCGGCCTCGCCGAGGCGCTGCTCGGTTCCGTCAGCCTCACTGTGGCCGCGCACGCCCACTGCCCGGTGATCGTGCTGCGCGGCAGCCACGACAACCAGGCCACGCCCCCGGTTCACGGACGTGTCGTGGTGGGCGTGGGCGAGGATGCCGAGGCCTCGTCGGCCGTGCGTTTCGCCTATGAGGAGGCCCGGCGCCGCGGGGTCCCCCTGGAGGCCGTACGAGCCTGGCGCTGTCCCGCGCACGAGACCACCGACCACCCTTTGCTCGCCGACGCACCCGCCCGGCTGCACGAGCAGCACGCCGAGGAGACCCTCGCCGACGCTCTGCGGGACGCCCCGCCGGACCTGGAGCTGCACCGCCGTGCCGTCGAGGGCCACGCCCGCCGCGTGCTGGTGGACGCCTCGCACGGTGCCGACCTCCTGATCGTCGGCGCCAAGCGCCGCACCGGCCACCTCGGGCTCCAGCTCGGCCGCGTCGCCCACGCGGCACTGCACCACTCCGCCTGCCCGGTCGCCGTCGTACCGCAGCCGGTGTGAGCGCCGTGCCCGGCAAGGAACAAAGGAACGGGTGGTGCTCCTCCTTGGCGCCAAGGCCCATGACGTGCTCGATGTACCGCGGGAAGTACCACTGGGTGCGCTCGCGTTCGCTCGGCTTGGGCAGGGCCGCGATCCGTGCCACCCTCGGGTTGAGGTGTTCGGTGATCCGTTTGACGGTGCCGCCCCTGCCGGCCGCGTCCCGCCCCTTGAGGATGACGACGACGTGGGCGCCCGCCCCGCGTCCCCGCTCCTGCACTTTCGCCAACTCCATCTGCAGGCACGCAGCAGTTCCTTCTCGTACGTCTTGCGCGGCAGTTTCCTCGCCTTGTTGCCGGCCGCACCGCCTCCCACCGCCCGTCGCCCGCGTACTCGATGACCTACGGAGTCACCCATGCCCGAGTTCGAACACCAGGACAGCACCGTACTGACCGACGACGAGTTGCGAACGCTGGACGCCCACTGGCGGGCCGCCAACTATCTGGCCGCCGGACAGATCTATCTGCTGGCCAACCCGCTGCTGCACGAGCCGCTGAGGGCCGAGCACATCAAGCCGCGGCTGCTCGGGCACTGGGGCACCTCGCCGGGGCTGAACCTCGTGTACACCCATCTCAACCGGGTGATCAAGGCGCGTGGCCTGGACGCGCTGTGCGTGTGGGGCCCGGGCCATGGCGGCCCGTCGGTGCTCGCCAACTCCTGGCTTGAGGGGTCGTACAGCGAGACCTATCCGGACGTCGGCCGGGACGGGGCCGGTATGGGGCTGCTGTTCCGGCAGTTCTCCTTCCCCGGCGGCGTGCCGAGCCATGTGGCGCCGGAGACGCCAGGGTCGATCCACGAGGGCGGTGAGCTCGGCTACGCCCTCTCGCACGCGTACGGTGCCGCCTTCGACAACCCCGGCCTGGTGGTCGCCTGTGTGATCGGCGACGGCGAGGCTGAGACCGGGCCGCTGGCCGCCTCCTGGCACTCCAACAAGTTCCTCGACCCGGTGCACGACGGCGCCGTTCTGCCGATCCTGCACCTCAACGGCTACAAGATCGCCAACCCGACGGTGCTGGCCCGTCTGCCGGAGCAGGAACTCGACGCCCTCCTGCGCGGATACGGCCACGAACCCATCCACGTGACCGGCGACGACCCGGCCACTGTCCACCGTGCCATGGCCCGTGCCTTGGACGATGCGCTCGACCGCATCGCACTGCTCCAGCGCACCGCCCGCGAGGAGGACGTCGGCGAGCGTGTTCACTGGCCCGTGATCGTCCTGCGGACGCCGAAGGGCTGGACCGGCCCCGCCGAAGTCGACGGTGTGCCGGTCGAGGGCACCTGGCGCGCTCACCAGGTCCCGCTCGCCGGCGTACGCGAAAACCCCGAGCATCTGCGCCAGCTGGAGGCGTGGCTGCGCTCGTACCGGCCCGAGGAGCTGTTCCATCCGGACGGCCGCCCCGTCCCCGACGTACTCGCCTGCGTCCCCGACGGTGCCAGGCGCCTGGGCGCCACCGCGCACGCCAACGGCGGCCTCCTCGTCCGTGACCTGCCCATCCGCTCCCTGGACTCTTTCGCCGTACCGGTCGACAAGCCGGGTACGACTCTGCACGAGCCGACCCGGATCCTCGGAGACCTCCTGGAACAGATCATGAAGGACACCTCGGCCCGCCGTGACTTCCGAGTCGTCGGTCCGGACGAGACCGCCTCCAACCGGCTCCAGGCCATCTTCGACGCCAGCGGCAAGGCCTGGCAGGCACAGACCCTCCCGGTCGACGAACACCTCGACCGGCACGGCCGGGTCATGGAGATCCTCTCCGAGCACACCTGCCAGGGCTGGCTGGAGGGCTATCTGCTCACCGGACGGCACGGAGTGTTCTCCTGCTACGAGGCGTTCGTGCACATCGTCGACTCGATGGTCAACCAGCACATCAAGTGGCTCAAAACGTCCAGGGAACTGCCCTGGCGGGCCCCCATCGCCTCCCTCAACTACCTGCTCACCTCGCACGTCTGGCGGCAGGACCACAACGGCTTCTCCCACCAGGACCCCGGCTTCGTCGACCACGTCCTCAACAAGAGCCCCGAGGTCGTCCGGGTCTACCTGCCGCCGGATGCCAACACCCTCCTGTCGGTCGCCGATCATGCGCTGCGCAGCCGCGACTACGTGAATGTGATCGTCGCCGGCAAGCAGCCCTGCTTCGACTGGCTGTCCATGGACGCCGCCCGCGCCCACTGCGCTCGCGGAGCCGGTATCTGGGACTGGGCCGGCACGGAGAACGGCGGTGAACCGGACGTCGTGCTCGCCTGCGCCGGCGACGTACCCACCCAGGAGGTCCTGGCCGCCGCCCAGCTGCTGCGGGGCCACCTGCCCGACCTCGCTGTGCGCGTGGTCAACGTCGTCGACATGACCCGACTGATGCCCCGCAAGGAGCACCCGCACGGCATGACCGACTTCGAGTACGACGGCCTGTTCACCACGGACAAGCCCGTGATCTTCGCCTACCACGGCTATCCCTGGCTGATCCACAGGCTCGCCTACCGGCGCACCGGCCACCCGAACCTGCATGTTCGCGGCTACAAGGAGTCGGGCACCACGACCACGCCCTTCGACATGGTCGTCCGCAACGACCTGGACCGCTACCGCCTGGTCATGGACGTCATCGACCGCGTCCCCGGACTCGCTGTCCGCGCCGCTGCCGTCCGGCAGCAGATGGCCGACGCCCGCACCCGCCACCATGCCTGGATCCGCGAGCACGGCACCGATCTGCCGGAGATCGCGGAGTGGGCCTGGAACGCCTGATACACGGCCTTGCTTTGAGGGCCGACCGGCCCACCTGCACCGCCCGGACAGCCCATGGGGCCGCCGCCCGTTTCGCTGGACGCTCGTAGTGACGAGAAGACTCGAAGGAGATCCGCGATGACGGACGACACGCTCAGCCGGCCCACGGTCCACGCCCTGCTCGCGGACGGCACCACCGTGTGCATCCGTCCCGTGCGGCGGGACGACCACGACCAGGTGCAGGGCCTGTACGAGGAGATGTCCCCGGAGACCCTGCGGCTGCGGTTCTTCGCCGTGAGCCGCCGCTCCGCCGCGACGGCCGCCGACCGGGCCTGCGCCGAGCAGCACCCCGGATACCGGTCGCTGCTGGCCGAGACGGGCGGCCGGGTGATCGGCCTCGCCGAGTACGACAGCGGCGGGGCCGGGGACACCGCGGAGATCTCCATCGCGGTCGCCGACGGACTGCACCATCGAGGCGTCGGCACCCTCCTGGTCGAGCACCTCGTCTCCGCCGCCCGTGCCGAGGGCATCACCGGCTTCACGGCGGACGCGCTCAGCGAGAACCACGAGGTGCTGAAGCTCTTCGCCGACCTTGGCCTGCGCACCGCCCGCCGCTTCGAGGGCCCCGAGGTGCGCTGCACCATCGCCCTCGACCAGAGCGACACCTATCTGACGGCCGTGGAGGAACGCGGCCGCGCCGCCGACGTCGCCAGCCTGGAACCGTTGCTGCGGCCGAAGGTCGTCGCCGTCGTCGGCGCTGGACGCAAGCCAGGGTCGGTGGGCCGGGCGATCCTGCACCAGCTCCACTCGGGCGGCTACACAGGCCGTCTGTTCGCGGTCAACCCCGCGGCGAGCTCGATCCTCGGGGTGCCGTGCCATCCGTCGGTCAGCGCCCTGCCCAGGACCCCCGACCTCGTGGTGCTCGCCGTACCGGCCGCCGCGATCCCGGCCACCGCCGAGGAGTGCGGGAAGGCGGGCGTACGGGCAATCCTCGTCGTCACCGCCGGGTTGGACGCGGACCAGGCCCGGGCCCTGCTGGCGGCATGCCGCTCGCACGACATGCGCCTCGTCGGTCCCAACTGCCTGGGCATCTCCAACACCGACCCGAAGCTGCGCCTGAACGCCACCTTTGCCGCCGGCCACCCGCGCCCCGGTACCGCGGGTGTCGCCGTGCAGTCCGGCGGAGTGGGCATCGCCCTGCTCGATGGCATGTCCCGCCTGGGCATCGGGGTCTCCTCCTTCGTCTCCCTCGGTGACAAGTACGACGTCAGTGGCAACGACATGCTTCAGTGGTGGGAGAGCGACGGCCGCACCGACCTCGCCCTGCTGCACCTGGAGTCGTTCGGCAGCCCGCGCGCGTTCTCCCGTACGGCCCGCCGGGTGACCCGCCGCATGCCGGTCCTGACCGTCGACGCCGGCCGTACCGAGGCGGGCCGCCGCGCCGCCGCCTCCCACACGGCGGCGGCCGCCACCCGCACCATGACCCGCGGGGCTCTGTTCACCCAGGCCGGCATCACCGCCACCCGCTCGGTCGGCGAACTCCTCGAAGCCGCCGCCCTGATGCACTCCCAGCCGCTGCCCGCAGGACCGCGCGTGGCCATCGTCACCAACGCCGGGGGAGCGGGGGTCCTCGCCGCCGACGCTTGCGCCGAGGTCGGGCTGGAGCTCCCGGCGCCCGGGTCGGAGCTGATCGACGATCTGCTCGACGCGTTGCCCGCGGGCGCCGCCGCCGGCAACCCCGTCGACGCCACCGCCGCGGTCACGGAGCAGCAGCTCGGCGACTGCGTGGACCGGATCATGCGGAACGGCGCCGTCGACGCCGTCCTCGTGGCCCTCGTCCCCACGGCGGTCGCCGCGGCGACCGGCGACGACCTGGTCCGGGCCCTCACCCACGCCGCCCCCGGACGGCGCCCCAAGCCGATCGTCGCGGTACGACTCGAACAAGGCCTGCCCGTCGAGCTCCTGCCCGCCACCGAAGTCGGCACCGTCCCCTCCTACGCCGAACCTCAGGCGGCGGCCCGGGCGCTGGCCCACGCGGCCCGCCGCGCCGCCTGGCTGGCCCGGCCCGCCGGGACGGTCCCCGACCTCGACGGCGTCGAGACGCAGCGCGCCCACGCCGTCGTCGAGGCCTACCTCGGCCGGCATCCCGACGGCGGCTGGCTCGACCCGCGCGAATGCGCCGAACTCCTCGGCTGTTACGGCATTCCCCAGCTGGCCTGGGGCTGGGCCGGCACCGAAGACGACGCCGTTCTCACCGCCGACCGGCTGCGCGGCGCCGACGGCCGGGTCGTGATGAAGGGCCACTGGCCGGGACTGGTGCACAAGACCGCCGAGCACGCCGTCCACCTCGACCTCCGGGGGGACCACCAAGTCCGCGCCGCCTTCCGTGACTTGGAGACGCGGTTCGCCGGTCTGCTGGAGGGCGTGGTCATCCAGCCCCTCGCCGACCGCGGCACCGAGCTGTTCGCCGGCGTCGTCCAGGACCAGGTCTTCGGCCCTCTCGTCCTGTTCGGGCTCGGCGGCACCGCGACCGAGGTCCTCGCCGACCACGCCGCACGGCTCGCCCCGCTCACCGACCACGACGTCCACGACCTGATCACGGCCCCGCGCTGCGCCCCGCTCCTGCTCGGCGCGAACGGTGCCCGACAAGTCGACCTCAAGGGCCTCGAAAACCTGCTCCTCCGGCTGTCCCGCATGGCGAGTGACCTGCCGCAGCTGGCCGAGGCCGATTTCAACCCCGTTCTCGCGTCACCGGGCGGAGTCACCGTCCTCGATGCGCGCGTACGCCTGCTGCCGCGCCGGCCCCAGGATCCGTATCTGCGCCGGCTCCGCTGAGGAGGGACAACCATGAAGCACAACAAGGTCGGCTCCGTGATGACCACGGAGGTCGTCCGCGCCGAGTACGGCACCCCGTTCAAGGAAGTGGCCAGGCTGCTCGGCGACCACCGCATCAGCGGACTGCCCGTGGTCGACGACGACGAGAAGGTCGTCGGCGTCATCTCCGAGACGGACCTGCTGGTCCGTCAGGCGGAGACGCCCGACCCGTACGAGCCGAAGAAGCGCTTCCGCTTCGACCGGCTGACCCGCGCCGGCCGGACGCGGGCCGCGAAGGCCCGGGCCCGCACCGCCGGTCGGCTGATGAGCGAGCCGCCCATCACGGTCCACGCCGACGACACCATCGTCGAGGCCGCCCGGACGATGGCGCAGCACCACATCGAACGGCTGCCCGTCCTGGACGAGGAGCACCGGCTCGTCGGCATCGTCACCCGCCGCGATCTGCTCCAGGTCTTCCTGCGGCCCGACGCGGACATCCGCGCCGAGGTCGTCGACGAGGTGCTGGTACGGGCCCTGTGGCTGCCGCCGCGCAGCATCGCCGTCTCCGTGACGGAGGGCGTGGTCACGCTGCTGGGCCAGATGGAGCGCAAGAGCGAGACGGAGATCGCCGTCTCCATGACCCGTCAGATCGACGGCGTGGTCGCGGTCGTCGACAAGCTCAGCCACCGGCTGGACGACTCGCACGTCCGGCCCGACGAGCAGGCGCTGCACGGCATCGCCGACGACTGGCTGCGCAAGCTGTGAAGTCGTGAAAGGAGGCGGAGCAACATGACCACCAAGGTGCTGGTCGCCTATGGGACGACGAACGGATCGACCGCGCAGATCGCCGAGGCCGTCGCCGAGGTCCTGCGCAAGGAGGGCCTCACCGCCGAGGCGCTGCCGGCCGGCTCCGTCGCACGCGTGGAGCCGTATGACGCCGTCGTGGTCGGCGGCGGGCTGTACGCCGGACGCTGGCACAAGGACGCCCGCCGGTTCCTCCGTCGGCACCGCCGGGATTTGGCAGATCGCCCGCTGTGGTTGTTCAGCAGCGGCCCGCTCGACCCCTCCGCATCGGAGCGGGACATCCCGCCGGTGCCCGGCCTGAAGCGGGCCATGACCCGGTTCGACGTGAACGGGCACGTCACCTTCGGTGGCTGCCTGCAGGAGGGCGCCAAGGGGTGGGTCGCCCGGATGATCGTCAAGAACGGAAAGGGCGGCGACTTCCGGGACTTCGCCCAGATCGAGGACTGGGCGCGGACAGTCGCCGACGAGTTGGTCACCAAGGGCTAGCAAGCTCCGCGGGTCAGGAACGTTCCCGAGCGGCACGGCCGGGCCGCACGTGGGACTTGCCACGCCCTCCAGGACAAGGTCTGGGTCCACTGTCCCGGCCAGGAACCCTGGGAGGCGTACGTCGTCAAGGCCGACGCCGACACGCTGGCCAAGCAGCAGGGCGGGACCTGTTGCGCCCGCCCGGCCGAGGCCGACACCATCTCGAAGGCACCGGCCGTCGCGGGCGGCTGCTGCTGATCCGCGGATGACCAACCTCCACACCAGCGAGGCCGCGACCGGAACGGGAGACCGGTCACGGCCTCGCGCCGCCCTGCCCGCCACCCAGATCACCAGCTGGGGAATCGTCCACTACGCCTTCCCGGTCCTGAACACCCGCATCACGGCCGCCACCGGCTGGTCGACGACCGCCACCTCCACCGCCTTCTCCGGCGCCCTCCTAGTCTCCGCCCCCACCGGCATCCCCGTCGGCCGCACCCTCGAGCGCCGAGGCCCCCGCACGAAGATGACCCCCGGCTCCATCCTTGGCGTCGTCGCGGTGCTGGCCATCGCCTACGCGCCCAACCTCGCTGCCCCACCGCAGCATGGCTGCTGGCCGGCGTGGCCATGGCCGCCACCTCTCTCAGCAGATCCTCGGGAGCTGCTCCCCGAGCGGCATGTCCACGATCCGCCGGGCGCCCACCAGCGTGCGCAGCGTCACCCGCCCCGCCGGCCCGTCCGGCAGCACCTCGCCGATCCGTACCGCTCCTGCGCCCTCGCCCACCGACCGCATCGCGCTGAGCACGGCCTCAGCCGCGTCGGCGGCGACGAAGGCGACGAGACAGCCCTCGTTGGCGACGACCAGCGGGTCCAGCCCGAGCAGATCGCAGGCCGAGGCAACCGGCTCGGGCACCGGCACCGCGCTCTCCTCGATCTCGACGGCGACCGACGAGTCACGCGCGATCTCGTTGAGGGAGGCGGCGAGTCCGCCGCGCGTCGGGTCGCGCAGGACGTGGACGTCGGCGCCGAGCGGCACCAGGGTGCGCACCAGGCGGTGCAGCGGCCGGGTGTCGGAGGCGATGTCGCCCTCGAAGCCGAGGTTTTCACGGGTGCTCAGCACGGTCGTGCCGTGCAGCCCGATCGGCCCGGACAGCACAACCGCGTCACCGGGTCGGGCCAGCGCCGCGGACGGATGCAGCGAGCCGTGCCGCTGTCCGATGCCGGTGGTGTTGATGAACAGTCTGTCGGCGGCACCACGTCCCACGACCTTGGTGTCACCGGTGACCACCGGCGCGCCCGCGTCCTGAGCCGCCTTCCCCAACGAGGCCATAACCGCCCGGAGTTCGGTCAGCGGCAGCCCTTCCTCGATGATGAGGGAGACGGACAGCGCGACCGGCCACGCACCCCGCATGGCGAGGTCGTTGACCGTGCCGTGGACAGCGAGGGACCCGATGTCGCCGCCGAGGAAGAACAGCGGGCTGACGACGAAACTGTCGGTGCTGATCACCAGTTCCCGGTAGCCGGGCAGCAGTGCCGCGTCCTCCATGGGACCCGAGTCGCCGTCGAGGGCGGGCAGGATCAGCCGGTCGAGGAGTTCCGAAGTGAGGCGACCACCGGCACCGTGGCCCAGCAGGACGACCTCGCCCTCATCGTGCGGCGTGGGGCATTGGAGGGTCATGCCGTTCTCCTCACAGGCGTGCGTCCGGCCGCGTGGAAGGCGGCACATGTGCCCTCGGACGACACCATCGGCGCGCCGAGGGGATGGCGGGGCGTGCAGCGAGTGCCGTACGCGGCGCAGTCGGTGGGCAGCTTGGCCCCGGTGAGGATGGCGCCGGCGATGCACTCGGCGTCCTCGACGGGACACAGGCCGCCCACGTCGAATCGCCGGGCGGCATCGAAGTGCCGGTATTTCTCGGCCAGTTCCAGCCCGCTGTCAGGCAGCGCCCCGATGCCCCGCCAGGCCCGGTCGGTGACCCGGAACACCTCACGCACCGCCTCCTGCGCCTCGGTGTTGCCGGAGCGCCGCACGGCCCGTACGTACTGGTTCTCCACGTCGTGCCGACCCGCCTCCAGCTGCCGTACGGCCATGAGGATGCCCTCCAGCAGGTCCAGCGGCTCGAACCCGGTCACCACGATCGGCACCCGGTACTCCGTGGCGATCGGCTCGTACTCCCGCCAGCCCATCACCGCACACACATGCCCCGCCGCCAGGAAGGCCTGCACCTCGCAGTCCGGGTCCTCCAGCAGCGCGGTCATCGCGGGCGGCACGAGGACGTGGCTGACGAGCATCGAGAAGTTCGTCAGCCCGAGGCGGGCCGCGTGCAGCACGGCCGTCGCGTTGGCCGGCGCGGTCGTCTCGAAGCCGACCGCGAGGAAGACGACCTCCTTATCGGGGTGTTCGGCGGCCAGGCGTACGGCATCCATCGGGGCGTAGACCACCCTTACGTCCGCTCCCCGCGCCCGCAGCGACAGCAGGTCGGTGTCCGTGCCGGGTACCCGCAGCATGTCGCCGAAGCTGGTGAGGATCACACCGGGCCGGGCCGCGACGGCCATGGCCCTGTCCAGGGTCTCCAGCGGGGTCACACAGACTGGGCAGCCCGGGCCGTGGATCATCCGCATCCCGGCCGGCAGCAGCTCGTCGATGCCCTGGCGGACGAGGGTGTGGGTCTGGCCGCCGCACACCTCCATGATCCGCCAGGGATGCGTGACGGTCTGCCGCAGCTCGTCCAGCAGGCGCCGGGCGAGGACGGGATCGCGGTACTCGTCGAGGTACTTCATCGCTGGTCGGGACCTTTCAGCGGTGGGTCAGATCCACCTGGACGTCGACGACTCCCTCGACCGCCCGCAATGCCCGGGCCACCACTGGCACGAGCCCGCGCTCGGGCATCGAACCGGTCAGCGTGACGACGCCCTCGGTGACCGAGACCCCCAGCGCGGTGGTGACCGGCAGATGGGTCAGCACACTGCTGCGGATCTCGTCGGCGATCTCGGTGTCGGTCCGCAGAAACACCTTCAGCAGGTCACTGCGGCTGACGATGCCCTCCAGCATGCCGACGCCGTCCACGACCGGCAGCCGCTTGACATGCCTACGGGCCATGATGCGCGCCGCCTCGGCCAGCGAGGCGTCCGCGTGCACGGTCACCGCCGGGGTGCTCATCAGCTCGCCCGCGGTCAGCGCGCTCGCCTTGAGCCGCTCGCCGAAATCGCTCTCGGCCTCGTTGCCGTCGCGGAATTGCTCCTTGGGCAGCAGATCGGCCTCCGAGACCACCCCGATGACCCGCCCCTCACCGGCCAGCACCGGCAGGGCGCTGACCTTCCACTGGTCGAGCAGCTCGACGATCTCCTTGAAGGACGCCTCACTGCCGACGGCGACGACGGTATGCGTCATCACATCGCTCACGGTGTACGGAGATTCGGACATTGCAGCCTCCTGCATAGCTCCTCAGGTACGGACGACCGTCAGGTCGAGGAAGTGGGTGGAGCAGGAGATGCACGGGTCGTGATTGCGGATCGCCCGCTCGCACAGGGCCGTCAACTCGGAGTCGTCCAGGTCACCCTCACCGATCGCTCGCTGGGTCAGCCGCCGCAGGTCGTCCTCTATCGCGCCCTGGTTCTGCGCGGTTGGCGGCACCAGCATCGCGCTGGTGACGATGCCGTCGGCGTCGAGTTCGTAGCGGTGGTAGAGCAGCCCGCGCGGCGCCTCCGTGGCCCCGTGTCCGACCCCGGCGGCCGGGGGCACCTCGGTGTACGGACGCACGGGCGGCTCGTACGCCTCGATGATCCGCAGCGCCTCGCCGACGGCGTACACCGTCTCCACCGCCCGCACCAGGATCGACCGGAAGGGGTTGCGGCACACGGCGCCCTCGCGCGGATCGCCGAGCCCGGCCTCCACGGCCGCATGCAGGGCCACCGGCGACAGCCGCGCCCCGCTGATCGCGAACCGGGCGAGGGAGCCGGTGAGATGGAGCTGCCCGTCGAGCCGCGAGTGAAGTGCCGTGGAGTGCGGCAGGTGTGTCTCGGTGACGTGCTCGGTGAAGTCCCGTACGGGGAAGGTGCCTGTGGTCCCGTCGGATCGCAGGACGGTCGGTGTCCCGCTCTCGATGGCGTACGTGTCCGGCTCGGCCAGTGCCAGCAGATCGGCCTCGACCCTGGCCTCCGGGAACTCGAAGCCCGCGACCCAGCGCACGGTGTCCCACGCGTCGTCGTGTGCCTTCTTCAACTCCTCTGCGATCGGCCGGAGTTCGTCGCGTGTGGGCGCCCGGTAAAAGCCGCCGAGACGTACGTTGACGGGATGCACGGCCCGACCGCCGAGCAACTCCATGAGAGAGTTTCCGGCCTTCTTCAGCCTGAGCCCCCGCTCGACCTCGGTCCGGTGTGTGCGGGCCAGCTCGATCGCGCTCGCGCGGCCCAGGAAGTCCGGGGCGTGCAGCAGATAGATGTGCAGGGCCTGGCTCTCGATCCACTCGCCGCAGTACAGCAGCCGGCGCAGATCACGGATCGCCGGATCGACCGTGACCCCGCACGCGTCCTCGATCGCCGCGCAGGCACTCATCTGGTACGCCACCGGGCAGATCCCGCACACCCGCGCCGTGATGTCCGGCGGTTCGGTGTACGAACGGCCGCGCAGGAACGCCTCGAAGAAGCGCGGCGGCTCGTAGATCTCCAGCCGCGCCTGGGTGACCGTGCCGTCGTGGACGTGCAGGCGCAGCGCACCCTCGCCCTCGACCCGGGACAGCGAGCCGACGTGCAGCAGACGGGAACCGCGGTGCGTCACTTGGCCGACTCCTTCTCGATCTTCTCGAACGCTGCGGCGTTGAAGGTGTGCAGGAACCGCTCCACCGCGTCGTCGTCGAGACCGTCGCGGCGCAGCAGCGGGATCAGAGCGGGCAGGTTCACCGACCCGGACGGGCCGAAGCAGCCGAAGCAGCCGCGGCCGTACGCCGGGCACAGCGCTCCGCACCCGGCATGGGTGACCGGTCCGAGACAGGGCGTGCCGTGAGCGACGATGACGCAGACAGTGCCGCGCCGCTTGCACTCGAAGCACACGCTGTGGTCCGGGACGTCCGGCTTGCGGTCGGCGAGGAACGCGGTGATCACCTCGATGAGCTGACGCCGGTCGATCGGGCAGCCGCGCAGCTCGAAGTCGACGTCCACATGCGCCGACACGGGCGTGGAGGTGGCGAGGGTCTCGACGTACTCCGGGTGCGCGTACACCACGCGCCGGTACTCGTCGACGTCCGCGAAGTTCCTGAGCGCCTGAATGCCACCGGCGGTCGCGCACGCCCCGATGGTCACCAGGTGGCGCGAGGCCGCCCGGATCGCGCGGACCCGCTCGGCGTCGTCGGCCGTGGTGACGGAGCCCTCGACGAGGGACAGGTCGTACGGTCCGGGCGCCACCGCACTGGACGCCTCCAGGAAGTGGGCGATCTCCACCTCGCCCGCCAGCGCCAGGAGTTCGTCCTCGCAGTCCAGCAGGGTGAGCTGGCAGCCGTCACAGGAGGCCAGCTTGAACACCGCGAGTGTGGGTGCCATCTCACAACTCCCTTACTGACAGAAGGGGTTCCGCGCGCTCCCAGTCCACGACGGGGCCCACCTGGCACAACAGCAGGGGGCCGAGCTGGCAGTGCCCGCAGTGCCCTGTCGCACAGCGCATGTTCCGCTCCAGCGAGACGCGGATACGGTCGCGGGGGACACCCCGCTGGGCGAGTTCGCGTGCGGCGGCACGGATCATCGGCTCCGGCCCGCACACGAACGCCCAGGTGCTGCCCGGCTCGAAGTGCGCACGCCCCAGCAGCTGGGTGACCACGCCGACGTCCCCGCGCCAGTCCGGGTCGGGCCGGTCGACCGTCACTCCGGTGAACGCCGTGGGCCAGCTCTCGATCTCCTGCCGGGCGATCACGTCGCCCGGCGTGCGTGCCCCGACCAGGACGTTGACACGGCGATACGCCTCCGGCTCGGCCAGCGCGCTCAGGATCAGCGGCCGCAGCGGGGCGAGACCGATGCCGCCGGCCACGACCAGCACGTCACCGCCGCGCGCCCGCTCCAGTTCCCAGCTGTTGCCGTACGGGCCACGCAGGCCGACGACATCGCCGACCCGGGTCGTGCACAGCCCGTCGGAGACCGCACCCACCGAACGGATCGTGTGCGCCAGGCCGCCCGTGGCTTGCACGGAACTCATTGAGACGGGGATCTCACCGCGGCCGAAGGAGTGCACCATCGCGAACTGCCCCGGAGCGAAGTCCTCCAGCGCCGCGCCGACCGGTTCCAGACGCAGCGTGACCGTGTCCGTGGTCTCCGGACGGCGGGCGACCACGCGATGGGGCACCGGTACGGCGGTCATCGCGGATCCTTCTCGTGGATCCCGTACAGGTCGAGCAGCCGGGCGCGGGCCGCGTTGAGCCGGTGTGCCAGCACCCGGCCGACCCAGTGCTCGACGGCACGCCCGAACTCGGGGTCGTTCAGGCACATGAGCCGGACGGCGACGGCGTCGAATTCGTAGGCGCACAGCGGGGTCAAGGTCTCGGCGCCCAGCTGCCAGACGTACGGCTCGTAGAGCCAGGACCAGCCGACGAGATCTCCGATGCCGAGTGTCTCGATGACCGGCGGCCGGCGGCCGGGCACATGCATGTCGAGGGCGGCCGTACCGTCACGGATGATCCAGAAGCGGTTTGCGTGACCGCCCTCCTCGAACAGGCGGGTGCCCTGCGCGAAGCTCACCTCCCGGCCGACGCGCAGCAGCGGTTCGCGGTGCTCGACGGGCAGAGCATGGTTCATGCGCAGGGCGATTGAGGGAGGCATCAGTCCGTCTCCGTTCCGGGACCCGGGTGTTCCACGTGCTCGGCGCGTTCGGCGTCCAGTGCGGCGACTTCCTCCGTGATGTCGATACCGGCCGGGCACCAGGTGATGCAGCGCCCGCAGCCGACGCACCCGGTCGTGTCGAACTGGTCGTGCCAGGTGGAGAGCTTGTGGGTGAGCCACTGCCGGTAGCGGCCGCGGGCGGAGGAGCGGACCGGGCCGCCGTGCAGATACGAGAAGTCCAGATCGAAGCAGGAGTCCCAGCGCTGCCAGCGCTCGGTGTGGTCACCGGTGAGGTCGGTGACCTCCTCGGTGGTGGTGCAGAAGCAGGTCGGGCAGACCATGGTGCAGTTGCCGCAGGTCAGACACCGGGCGGCCACGTCGTCCCAGCGCTCGGCGTCCAGGCTCGCGCCCATCAGGGCACGCAGGTCGACCGGCGGCAGTGCGCGGCCCATGCGGTCGCGTGCGGCGTCCACGACAGTACGGGCGGTGGCCTCGGTGTCCGGGTCGGCGGCGCGATGGGGCAGCTGCTCCAGCAACTCGGCGCCTTCCTCGCTGCCGACGCGCACGAGGAAGCGGTGCCCGTCCGTGTCCACGACCTCGGTCAGCGCCAGGTCGTATCCGGGGTCGGCCGCGGGGCCGCCGCCGGTGGACACGCAGAAGCAGGTGGCCCCGGGTTCGGTGCATTCGGCGGCGATCAGGAACGCTCCGGAACGCCGCTTCCCGTACCCGGTGTCCTCGTACCGCCCGCCGGTCAGCACCTTGTCCTGGATCGCGATGGCCCGCAGGTCACAGGGGCGGACGCCGAGGAAGGCGTACGACGGCGGGTCCGGCTCGTGCGGGGTGAAGTGGATGTCCCCGTCCGGCGTCCGGTCGGCGCTCCACAGCCGCTCCCGCGACGGGTGCAGGTAGGACTTCCACGACTGAGGCCCCGCGCTGTGTGCGAAGGCGGCCCCGTCCTCGCGGTGGACGAGTCGATAGCGTCCGGCGTCCAGCTCGACCCCCCAGCCGTAGGGCAAAGCGTCGGCCGAGGTCAACTCGGCCAGCACGATCGCACCGTCCCGCACGGTCGGCCCGACCACGGTCCGCCCCTCTGCCACCAGTGCCGCGACCAGGGCGTTCAGACCGTCCCGGTCGAGCACGGCCGGGTCTGCGATGGCGGTCATGACGGTCCTCCTTGTCCGGGCGGCTCCGTGCTCCTCCACCGTCAGGTTGCGACCGCGAGGGGTGCCTGCGGCAGGGGCTGACCGGCCCTCTTGACGGGCCGACTGGGCCCCAGGGCGGGGAGTCGCACGAGGAAGGCCGATCCGTTGTCCAGGATGGGCTCATTCTGGACGGGGCGCCCGGCGCCTCGCCGAGCAGATGCCAGGCCCGGGCACGATGCCTCATCGTTACCTGCCCGCGGTTCTCGGAGAGCGGACTGACTGACGGTCAGGGCAGTGGCTCACCCAGCTCGCCCTCGACCGCGCCCGCCATCGCCCGCAGCACGTCGAGCGTCCGCTGTGCCTCCGCCTCGTCGACCTGGGTGATCGCGAAGCCGACGTGCACGATGACGTACGACCCGACGCCCGCCTCGGGCGTGCAGCTCAGGCAGACCTCGCGCCGGATTCCGCCGAAGTCGACGGTCGCCATGCGAAGTCCGGCGTCGTCGTGGATCTCCAGGACGCGGCCGGGGATGCCCAGACACATGTGCTTTCACCCCTCCTCGGCCAGCCGTGCGGCCGCGACTGCCGCCTGGCCGTAGCTGATGCCGCCGTCCCCGACCGGGACCTGACCGCCGACCAGCACTCGCAGCCCCTGCGCGTGTAGCCGGCGCTTCACCTCGGTCAGCAGCCGCCGGTTGACGAAGCAGCCGCCGCCCAGGCACACCGTGCGCGGCGCACCCTCGGCAACGGCCCGCGAGACGAGTTCGGCGGTGACGATCGCGAGCGTCAGATGGAAGGCCGCCGCCAGTGGTGACACCGGCTCCCCGTCCAGCTGCCGCCGCAGCAGATCGGCCAGGCTCGGTGTCGGGTCGTACACCCACAGGCCCTGCGACCGTACGACCCGATGGGCGAGCGGTACGGCATGCTCGTCGCCGGCCGTCGCTTCGAGCAGGACGGCCGCCTCACCCTCGTAACGCACCTGGTCGGCGAGGCCGAGCAGTGCGGCCACCGTGTCGAAGAGCCGTCCGGCGCTCGAGGCCCGCGGGCAGTTGACGTCCCGCGCGATCATGGCGCGCACCGCAGTGGCCTCGGCCGGGTCGAGCCGGTCGGTGAAGGGCCGGGTGAGCCAGGGGTACGGGCGCGGCGAGCCCAGCGCCTCACCGCCCAGCAGATGGCCGAGGGCTGTGCGGGAGGGATGGCGTACCGCCGCGTCGCCGCCGGGCAGGGGCGCCGTGGCGAACCGGCCCACGCGGCGGTAGCCGCTCAGACTGGCGACGAGGATCTCGCCGCCCCACAAGGTACCGTCGTCGCCCAGCCCCAGCCCGTCGTAGGCGATGCCGAGGAAGCGCCCCCGCACCCCGTGCTCGGCCGCGCAGGCGGCGACATGCGCGTGGTGGTGCTGCACCGGGATCCGGCGAAGCGGTTGTGCCTCGGCCCACTGCGTGGACAGGTAGCCGGGGTGCAGATCGTGGGCGAGGACCACCGGTTCGATGCCAGTGAGCTCCTTGAGGTGCGCGTACGACGCAAGGAACGCGTCGTAGGCCGGCAGATCGGCCAGGTCCCCGGTGTGCGGTCCGATATGGGCCCGTCCGTCGGCTGCCAGCGTGAAGGTGTGCTTCAGCTGGGCGCCGACGCCGGCCACCGGCTCCCGTACGGGAAGCGGCAGCGGGGCGGGGGCGAGCCCGCGCGCCCTGCGGATCGTGATCCGGGTCCGCCCGGTGAACTGCACCACGGAGTCGTCGTACCGCGACCGGATCGGCCGGTCGTGCGTGAGGAATCCGTCCGCCACGGCGGCCAGGGCGCTCCGGGCTTCGTGGTCGTCGATGGCGATCGGCTCGTCGCTGCGATTGCCGCTGGTGATCACGAGCGGCCGGGCCAGCTCGTCCAGGAGTAGGTGGTGCAGGCCGGTGGTGGGCAGGAACAGGCCGACCCGGGTCAGGCCGGGGTGGACTTCGGGAGCGAGTGGAGCCGTTCGCCCTCGCCACCGGCGCCTGCCGAGCAGCACAACGGGCCGCTCCGCCGAGGTCAGGGCCTGGCGCTCACCGGCGCCGATCTGCGCCAGCCGCGCGGCCGTCTCGATGTCCTGGACCATCACGGCGAACGGTTTCGCCGGACGCCGTTTGCGGCGCCGCAGCTCAGTCACGACCGCCGGATCGCCCGCATCGCACACCAACTGGTAGCCGCCCAGCCCCTTCAACGCGACGATCCCGCCCTCGTCGACCGTCTTCACCGCCGCCCGCAGCGCCTCCTCGCCGCGCAGCTCCTCCCACGCCAGATGCGGCCCGCAGACGGGGCAGACGACGGGTTCCGCGTGGAAGCGCCGGTCGCCCGGATCGGTGTACTCAGCGGCGCACGCGGCGCACAGCGGGAAGCGGCGCATGGTCGTGCGGATCCGGTCGTACGGCAGATCTTCGATGATCGTGGCTCGCGGGCCGCAGTCCGTGCAGTTGATGAACGGATAGCGGTAGCGGCGGTCGCGGGGGTCGCGCAGCTCGCTCAGGCAGGCATCGCAGATCGCCGCGTCGGGCGGGATCTCGCGGGATGCCTTGTCCGAGTCATCGGGGGCGCTGTGCCGTACCTGGAAGCCGGTGTCGTACGGAGACTGCCGCGTGCCGCCGGTCAGCTGGACGCAGCGCACCCGGGCGAGGGCCGGTGCGTCGCTGCGCAGACGCGCGGCGAACTCCTCGATGGCCCGCGTCGGTCCGGCGACCTCTCCCTCCACGTGCCCGTTGACGTTGGCCACCCAGCCGTCCAGACCGAGCGCGGCCGCGGTGCGATACACGAAGGGTCTGAAACCGACGCCCTGGACGATGCCCTCAACGTGGAAGCGACGCATGGTCATGCCGGCCTCCCGGCTGTGGCGCCCCCATGGCGTGCGATCTCGTCCTCGATGGCCGCCACCAGCGGTTCCACGGCGTCCGCGACGGTGGGGGAGAGGCCGCTGCCCATGTCGCTCTCGGCGCCTTCCACCGCGTACACCACCAGGTGCTCCGGCAGACGGCCCAGCACCCGGGCCAGTTCGACGGCCTCGCCGAGTCCCAGCCCGTGCGAGCTGGTGGTCGGCGGGTGGGCAGGAAGCCCGGCGTCGAGTTCCAGGCGGTGCACTCTGCCGGGGGTGCCCGGGTGGGCATGGGCCGCGTCGACGACCACGGCGAGCCAGGCGCCCTCCCACAGGCCGATCAGCCGTCCGGGTTCGCCGTCGCAGGTCGCAAGGTCGGTGTCCGGCGGCAACGGCCGGTCCTCGGCCCGCTCGCGCAGCCGGGCGAGTACGGCCCAGCCCACGCCGTCGTCGCGCCGGAACTCGTTCCCGACGCCGATCACAGCGATCCGACCGCGCCTCCTCATGCCCCCACGATGGTCCCTGACCGCCTGGTCCGCATGGGCCGAACGACCCAAGCCGACGGGCCGACCGGGGCCGACCGATACAGCGACGACACGGGTCACGCGGGCACGACGGCGACCGGGCACTTGGCATGTCGCAGCAGGGCGAGCGCCGTGCCGCCCGAACGGCGTCCGGCCACCACCAGGCCGGAGTTCCCGGCGGCGTGAGCGAGCGCCTTCTCCGGAGTGAGCAGTACGACGTCCTCCAGGACGTCGACCTCCGGATACTTGCCGCGCCACGGCCGTAGCGCGTCCGACAGCCGCTGCACCTCGTCGTCCTCCCAGGTGGCGCGGTCCTCCTCCAACACGGGGAAGGGCGATTCGGCTGCCCGGGCCGGCAGCGTCCAGGCGTGCACCGCGTGCAGCCGCGCGCCACGCAGCCGGGCCGCCTCGAAGGCGAGGTCGACAGCCCCGTCCGCCGGCCTGCGGGCCTCGATCCCCAGGGTCACGGTGTCGGTACGGCCCGGCGGCCCGTCACCGGCAAGCGTGCCGGGCACCAAGACCACTGGGCGGGTGCACTCCGCGGCCAGGGCGGAGGCGGTCGAGCCCACGACGATCCCGGCGTGACCGCCCTCGCCGCGCAGCCCGAGGACGAGCAGCTCCGCTTCCTCGGCCAGCGCGCGCAGGGCGATCACGGGCGCCCCGGTCTGGTTCATGCTGCGGGCCGTCAGCGCCGGGTGCCGGTGGGTGAGTTCGGCCGCCACGCGGTCCGCTACCGTCGCCGGGTGGTACGGCCACCGCTCGGCCGGATCCGGACCGTCCGGCGACGCCACATGGACCACCCGCAGGGGCAGCCCACGCAACAGCGCCTCGCGCGCGGCCCAGTCGGCGGCGGCACGGCTGCGTGCCGACCGGTCGACGCCAGTGATGATCACTCGCTCCATGATGTGCCGCCTTCCGCCCAAGGAGAACTCGGCCCCGGGCAAGCCCAGCATCGCCGCGCGGCCCGCTGTTACGCAGGGGCCGAATGGTCCCGGATCGGAGCCCTGACGGCCCATACCCGCCGGTAAGGCGCGGGAGGACGCTCGCACCGAGGAGCAGATCGAGCACAGGAGGTGCGCGCCATGCTTCCGCCCATCATGGTTGGAGTCGACGGATCCGCCGAGCGTCTTGCCGCCGCCATGGGGGTACCTCCCACGCCCTTTGGGCTGCAGGGGAGGGCCGCCCGCGAGGCGGTGCGCCGCGACCGGCCGCTACGTCTGGTGCACGCCTGGAACCGGCACCCCTGCGAGGGCGTCGGCGAACCGGCGACGGCAGCCCAGAGCTATCTGGCCCGGCGTGCGCTGCGCCAGGCGGAGGAGCGCATCCGTCGCACCTGCCCAGGCGTCAAACTCGACGACGAGCAGATCGAAGGACCCGCGACCGCCGCCCTTGTGTACGCCGCCGAACAGGCCGACCTGCTCGTGCTGGGTTCTCGCGGCCTCAGCGGTTTCACCGGGTTCCTGGTCGGGTCGGTCGCCCGCGTGGTGGCACGGGCCGTCCGGCCGGTCGTCCTCGTCCGGGCGGGGGAAGAAGCGCCGGACGAGCACCTTCCGGCCGACGACGGCAGTCCGTCCACCCGCACCGGCTACCGGGACGTCGTCCTAGGCATCGACCTCGGCGATCCCTGCGACGAGGTGATCGAGTTCGCCTTCGAGGCGGCCCGGCTGCGCGGCGCGCGCCTGCACGTCGTGCACGCCTGGCAGGCACCGTCCCCGTTGGGGCTCGGCCCCGGCGACATCGGCCTGGTGAGCGGCCCGGAACAGGCCGACGAGTGGCTCGGCTTTCTCACCGCCGTTATGAAGGTGTGGAGGGACAAATGCCCCGAGGTCGAGGTGGTGGAGACCGTGATCGAGGGCCGCGCCCAGTCCGTGCTGTTCCGGGCCGCCACCGGGGCGAGTCTCCTCGTGGTCGGCCGCCGGGTGACCGGACGCCCGACGGGCGCCCGCACCGGACCTGTCACGCACGCCGCGATCCATCACGTCGGCTGCTCCGTGGCCGTCGTCCCCCACGAGTGAGAGGCCGAGACCTGATGAGCGCGCCCACCAAATACGTGTACGAATTCGCCGAAGGCGGCCGTGACATGGCCGAGCTCCTCGGCGGTAAGGGAGCCGGTCTCGCCGAGATGACCCGGCTCGGCCTGCCTGTCCCGCCGGGCTTCACTGTCACCACCGAGGCCTGCAAGGTCTACCTGGCCGCGGGCGAGGAACCGGACGAGCTCGGCGTCGAGGCGGCCCACTCGCTGGCCGCCCTGGAGCGGGCCATGGGCCGCACCCTCGGCGCGCCCGACGACCCCCTGCTGGTGTCCGTGCGCTCCGGCGCCCGCTTCTCCATGCCCGGCATGATGGAGACCATCCTCGACATCGGCCTCAACGACCGGTCCGTCACCGGGCTCGCCAAGGCCTCCGGTCAGGAACGGTTCGCCTGGGACTCCTACCGGCGCCTCATCCAGATGTTCGGCCGCACCGTGATGGGCGTCGACGGCAAGCTGTTCGAGCAGGCCATCGCCGCCCTCCCCCAGTCTCGGCTTCGCTCGACCGGGGGGACCCCCATGGCCCAGCGTGCCCTCGCCACCGACCACGACCTCGACACCGCCGAACTCGTCAAGCTCACGGAGGAGTTCAAGGACATCATTCGCAAGGAGACCGGCGAGGAGTTCCCACAGGACCCCGCCGACCAGCTCGCCCGCGCCATCCGCGCGGTCTTCGACTCCTGGAACGGCGAACGCGCCCGCATCTACCGCCACCGCGAACACATTCCCGAGGACCTCGGCACCGCCGTCAACATTCAGGTGATGGTCTTCGGCAACCTCGGCACCGACTCGGGCACCGGCGTTGCCTTCACCCGTGACCCCGCCACCGGCGAGAGCGGCATGTACGGCGACTACCTGCCCGACGCCCAGGGCGAGGACGTCGTCGCGGGAGTCCGCGACGCGCTGCCGCTGAGCGAACTCAAGGTCCTCGCCCCGCGCACGTACATCGAACTCGGCGACCACCTGCGCGCCCTGGAGGCCCACTACCGCGACCTGTGCGACGTCGAGTTCACCGTCGAGCGGGGCAAACTGTGGATCCTCCAGACCCGCGTCGGTAAGCGCACCGCCGAGGCCGCTTTCCGTATCGCCCACGACCTCGGTGACGACGGCACGATCAGCACCGACGAGGCCCTGATGCGGGTCGACGGCGCCGCACTGACCCGGTTGATGTTCCCCCGTTTCGACGCCACCCCGGCCGACGTGCCCCTCGCCCACGGCGTGCCTGCCTCGCCCGGCGCCGCGGTAGGCGTCGCCGTCTTCGACTCCGCCGAGGCCGTACGGCGCGCCGCGGCCGGCGAGCACACGGTCCTGGTCCGCAGGGAGACCACTCCCGACGACCTGCCCGGCATGATCGCCGCGCAGGCGCTGCTGACCAGCCGGGGCGGCAAGACCAGCCACGCCGCCGTCGTGGCGCGCGGCATGGGAAAGGTGTGCGTGTGCGGCGCCGAGGCCCTGGCCGTCGACCCGGTCGCCCGTCGGTTCACCACGGAAACGGGCGTCGTCGTGCAAGAGGGTGACATCCTCTCCGTCGACGGCACCGCCGGCACCGTCCACCTCGGCGCGCTCCCGCTCACCGCGTCCGACGTCGGCCGTGCCCTGGAGACCGGCACCGGTACCGGACAGCTGACGCGGGCCGTCCTGGGCGCGCTGGCCCACGCCGACTCCGTGCGCGGCCTGGAGGTGCGGGCCAACGCCGACACGCCCGAGGACGCCGCCCGGGCCCGCGCCCTCGGTGCCCAGGGCATCGGCCTGTGCCGCACCGAGCACATGTTCCTCGGTGAGCGCAGGGCACTGGTCGAGGCGATGATCCTGGCCCGCGACGACACCGCGCGCGAGGCGGCCCTCGCCGACCTGCTGCCGCTGCAACGGGAGGACTTCACCGGCATCTTGAAGGCGATGGACGGGCTGCCCGTGACAATTCGGCTACTGGACCCGCCGCTGCACGAGTTCCTGCCGGACCGCACGGAGCTCGCCGTCCGCCTCGCCTCCGCGGTGCACCCTGACCCGCACGACCGTGAACTCCTCCAGGCCGTCGAGCGGATGCACGAGCAGAACCCGATGCTCGGTCTGCGCGGTGTGCGACTGGGCCTCGCCGTGCCCGGTCTGATGGCGATGCAGGTACGGGCCGTCGCCGATGCCGTCATCGACCGCCTCGGCGCGGGCGGCCGACCTCACGCCGAGATCATGATCCCGCTCGTCGGCACGGTCGAAGAACTGCGCCTGGCCCGCGCCGAGGCGGAACGCGTCCTCGCCGAGGTCGCGGCCGAGACCGGCACGACCCTCGACTGCCCGATCGGCACGATGATCGAGCTGCCGCGCGCCGCCCTCACCGCCGGACGCATCGCCGAGTCCGCCGACTTCTTCTCCTTCGGAACCAACGATCTCACCCAGACCACCTGGGGCCTGTCCCGCGACGACGCCGAGGCCTCCTTCTTCCCTCTGTACCTGGAGAAGGGAGTCTTCGGAGTGTCGCCGTTCGAGTCGATCGACCAGGAAGGCGTCGGACGGCTCGTGGAGCTGGCCGTCGAGGCCGGACGCGCCGTCAACCCCGGCCTGCAGACCGGGGTGTGCGGCGAGCACGGCGGCGACCCCGACTCCATCCACTTCTTCCACCGCGTAGGCCTGGACTACGTCTCCTGCTCGCCGTTCCGCATTCCGGCGGCCCGACTGGAGGCGGGCCGGGCGGCCGTCGCCGACCGCACCGGGATCAGCGACACGAGGTGAGGCGCACGGGTCGAATGCCCCGGCAGTGTTCAATCGGTCCAGCGCCGACTGCTGTGTCGCATACCCCATTTCCTCACGCTGGCGGCCGGTCGCGTCGCGATAGCGAATGGCGTATGGGTGCGAGCAACGGCTCTGCCGAGCGCAGGCGCAGTTCTTGAAGAAGCTGCCCATCCCGCGTATCAGCTGGATCGCCAACGTGCACGTCTCCTGACTCATGCTGGGAGTTTGCTGACCAACGGGCTCACAGCATGGTCCTGACCTGCGGCCGCACCAAACTACGAGACGTTGATCAACATCTTCATGTCTACCTCCGGTGCGAGTGGCGGATGGGCCTCTGGTCAGTGTCGTCGCTGATCAGATCCGGATGCTGGATTACCGCTGTTTCCACGATGACGGTGCATGAGGTGTCTGTCGGCAGTATCGACCTTGCGGCAGCGAAGGTCACGTGCGCGGGCGCTCGGCTGAGGCTCACCCTTCCGGCCCTCTCCCTCTCCACCTGACCACTGAAGTGCCGGAACGGCAGCACGGGCCGCATCGCGGCGCCGTCCCTGTGACGGACGTACGGCCGTGCTGTCAGGGGCAGTGGCGGGAATGCGTGCGCGGCACAACCCACTAGGTGGCCCGACGGACGCCAGGAAGCGAAGATCGGCTCAGCACAGGAGGCGGTAGCGGAGCGCGAGCCGCCCCGACGCACCGGGCCCACGCCACCGCAGCCCGCGAGGAGGAGGATCACCATGGCCGACCACCGGCAGGGGACCGAGTCGGGCGACGGATCCACGGCACGGCCGCCGCGGGCGCACGGGGCGAGCGCACGGGACACGGTGCGCGCCTCGCGGTGGTCGTCGGCGCCCTCGGTGTGGTCTTCGGCGACATCGGGACCAGCCCGATCTACACCATCCAGACCGTGTTCAACCCCGACGACCCGCACCCCGTCCCGGTCAGCACGGACAACGTGTACGGAGGGGTGTCACTGGTGTTCTGGTCGGTGATGATCATCGTGACGGTCACCTATGTGCTGCTCGCGATGCGCGCCGACAACGACGGCGAGGGCGGCATCATGGCGCTCATCACCCTGCTGCGACGGTGGAACGCCCAGCGTGGCCGCAGAGCCGCCGTCGTCCTCGCCGCGCTCGGCATCTTCGGCGCGTCGCTCTTCTTCGGCGACAGCATGATCACCCCCGCCATCTCGGTGCTGTCCGCGGTCGAGGGGCTCAAGGTCGTCGAACCGTCACTCGGGGACGCGGTCGTCCCCATCACCGCGGTGATCATCGTGCTGCTGTTCCTGGTGCAGCGCCGGGGAACCGCGGCGGTGGGCCGGGTCTTCGGGCCGGTCATGATCGTCTGGTTCGTGGCCATCGGCGCGTGCGGCGTCGTCGGCATCACGGACCACCCGGACATCCTGAAGGCGCTGTCGCCGACGTACGCGTTGGGCTTCTTGTTCGGCCACTGGGGTACCGCCTTCTTCGCGCTGGCCGCGATCGTTCTCGCCGTCACCGGCGCCGAGGCGCTGTACGCGGACATGGGGCACTTCGGCCGCCGGGCGATCACCCGAGGCTGGCTGTTCCTCGTCCTGCCTGCCTGTGTCCTCAGCTACATGGGTCAGGGTGCGCTGATCCTCGACGATCCGGACAACATCAGCAGCCCGTTCTTCCTGCTCGTGCCCGACTGGGGACGCTGGCCGATGGTGCTGCTGGCGACGGCGGCGACCGTCATCGCCTCCCAGGCGGTGATCACCGGCGCGTACTCGGTCGCCTCCCAGGCGGCCCAGCTCGGCTACCTGCCGCGGCTGCGTATCGCGCACACCTCCGAATCCACCATCGGCCAGATCTACGTCCCCTGGATCAACTGGCTGCTGATGGTCTCGGTCCTCACCCTGGTCTTCGCCTTCCGCTCCTCCGCGGAACTGGCCTACGCGTTCGGCATGGCGGTCACCGGCACCATCATCATCACCACCCTGCTGTTCTTCTATGTCGCCCACGCCAAGTGGGACACGCCCAAGTGGCTGCTCGCCATCGGCGGGGGCGCGCTCCTCTTCGTGGACCTGCTGTTCGTGGCGGCCAACATGACCAAGCTCGTGCACGGCGCGTGGCTGCCCCTGCTGATCGGCCTCACCGCGTTCACCGTCATGACGACGTGGCAGCGCGGCCGCGAGGTGATCACCGCGGAACGGGGGCGCGCCGAAGGGTCGCTGCCCGAGTTCGTCGACGACCTGCGCAGCGGCAAGGCCGCGACGCGCCAGGTCCCGGGCACGGCCGTCTTCCTCAACCGGGGCAAGGAGGCCGCGCCGCTGGCCATGCGGGCCAACGTCGAGCACAACCATGTCCGGCACGAGCATGTCGTGATCCTCGCCCTGAAGACCGAGCCGGTGCCCCGTGTCCTGGCCGACCAGCGGGTCGTCGTGGACGACCTGGGCTACGCCGACGACGGGATCATCCACGTCACGGCCCGGTTCGGCTACCGGCCCGGTTCGGCTACATGGAGACCCCGGACGTGCCCGGCACCCTGGCGCTGCTCGACCCGTCCTCGACCGAAGGGCCGTTGCGGCTCGACGAGGCGTCCTACTTCCTGTCGAAGATCGAGCTCCGGCGCGGCAAGGAATCCACCATGGCCTCCTGGCGCAAGCGGCTGTTCATCGCCACCTCCTACATCACGGCCGACGCCGCCGAGTACTTCGGCCTCCCGCGCGACCGAACGGTCATCATGGGCTCGCACATCGAGGTGTAGCCGCGCGGGAGAGGATGCGGTCCGCGCCCGCACCGGCAGGCGCGGACCACAAAGCCGTCAGTGCAGCCGTCAGTTCGACTTCCACCAGGCCGCGGAGGCGTCCCGCAGGGTGTTGGTGCCGCAGTGCACCTCGCCCATGCCCAGGTGGTAGGTGTACCAGTCGTCGATGTACGACACCTTCAGACCGGCGCGCGTGTACACGGCGGTGACGGCCTGCGTGAAGATGTCCTTGCCGCCGATGACCGGACCCCACTGGCGCGGGGCGAGATAGCGGTCGCGGGCGAGCAGGACGCCGTTGACGGCCCCAGGGACGTAGGCGCTGGTCGGGACGGCGGCGGCCGGGGCGGCGGAGGCGCCGCTGCCCTTGTCCAGCCACTTCTGCTGGCCGTACCGGCCGAGGGTGTCCACCAGTGCCGGGGCGCCGCCCATGCGGGTCAGACGCGGCACGGGCACGTCCTGTCCGTCGGCCGCCGACATCGCGGACTCCCGGGTGTACAGGCCCGGCACCCGCACGATCTCGTCGTCGGTGACGCCGGTCTCGCGCCTGAGGATGTCGAGGTTGGCCTCGATGCGCTCGGCGGCCATGGTGTTGTCGGCCACGAAGTGCCGGGTGGCGAGGGCCTGGTCGATGGTCTCCTTCGGCGCCGGCTGGTCTGCCAGGCGGGGCACGGAGAACATCTTGGTCCCGCCGTGGCCGTCCCGCTGTGCGTCGCGCAGCAGTTTCAGCCCGGCCTTCGGGTCGGCGACCCCTATGCGCCAGCCGCGCGGGGTGTCGGCGGGCAGGAACTGCACGAACTCGTCGACATGGCCGACGCCCAGCCATGAGGTGTCCAGCAGGAGCGGGTCCTGCAGGCCCTGGGACTTCAGCAGGGTGCGCATCGCCAGCGCCGGCTTGGAACCCGTGTCCTTGCGGTGGCCCATGATGACGCGTCCGGCCGGGAAGGAGCGTCCGCCGTGGGTGTAGGGCGGAATGGTCTCCAGGTTCCCCGTGGAGTTGAGCGTCCCCTCCTCCGAGTCGCGCACACCGGAGACCTGCACCACCCCGACGTCCCGGCCGCGCACCTTCTCGAACAGCTCCCGGCCCGCCTCACGATCGGGCTGCGCCGAGCGCAGCATCACGCGCATCGCGTGCCGTCGCCCGCCCGGGCCGGCCATGCTGACGTAGGCCGGCTCGACGAAGTCCTGCGCCCAGATGTCGCCGTACTTCTCGAAGGTCACGAGCGGCTTGGTGATGCCGGCGCGCCGCACCTCCGTCTCCAGGTTCTTCACGAACTGCCGGTAGGGCCGGTCGGCGGAGCTGTTGCCGGGCAGCTTGGTGACCATGACCTGCTGGGCGTTCTGCAGGTGGTGGTGGGTCAGGAGCGGGGCGACGCGCAGGGTGACCGTGTCGGACGTGGTCCGGCCGGCGGACGTCACGCTCAGCCGGATCACCGCCCGGCCGTCCCACTTCGCGGTGTCCCGGATGATGTCGGTGGCCTCGACGCCGAACTCCACGCCGGAGCGCAACTCGGCCGCCGAGAGACGAGTGTCGGCCGTGACCAGGACCCAGGCACCGGAGCGCTTGAGGAAGACCCGGGTGTGCTTGGCCCCGGCCGTCACCTGCACGCTGCCCTTGGCGCCGGACGCCAGGCCCGGCATCGGTACCGAGCGGACCCGCGCGAGATCGGCGGCGTCGGCACCGCCGTTGACCTTCTTGTCGGCGGCGTCATTGCAGGCGGCCAGCTTGGCGTCCGACAGCGGCCGACCGTCCGGGCCCTTGACCGGGCAGCGCTTGGTGTCGTCGTCGATGTTGGGGAGGTAGACCGCTCCCCGGCCGACGGACCAGCTGTCCTCACCGGCCGTGTCGGTGTCGCCGGTGACGTCGACCCGTCCGTCGCGGTCGACGTCCGCTCGGAGGTCGGCGGTCGCGGCCGACGGTGCCGCGAAGGCGGGGGAGAGAGGGGTGGCGAGCACGGAGCCGGTCGCGGTGAGGGCGAGGAGCACCTGTCCCGCAGGGGTCGTACGTATACGCGTACGTCTGCGCACGGCGTATCCCTTCCAGGTGGGGGGTGTTTCGCCGTGCAAGAGGGCGAACGCACACTGTGCGTTCACTGTGGGACGACAGTTCATACCTGGGTCTGACGGCGACTCCCACCAGGGTGGGGAGAGATGACGTGCAGACGTCAGTCGGCGCGGGCCGGGAGCCGCAGCCGTACCTGGTAGCCGCCGTCGGCGGTGGGCCCTGACTCGAAGGTGCCGTCGAGGAGTTCGGCCCGCTCCCTCAGACCGACCAGACCCTGGTGCGAGCCGGGCAGAGGCAGCGAAGGGCGAGTGGGCGGCGTGTTCGTCACGGTCACGCCCACAGCCGCACCGTCGTCGGCCCGCCACAGCCGTACCGTCGCGGCGGCGCCCGGGGCGTGTTTGCGGACGTTGGTGAGGGCTTCCTGGACCGTGCGGTACAGCGCCCGCTGCGCGGGTGTGCCGATGTCCGGCGGGAGTTCACCGGTGAGGTCCGCGGTGATGCCGCTGTTCGCGACGAGCTTGCGCAGGTCGGCGAGCGTGGGCTGCGGGGTCAGCTCGGTGGCGTGGCCGCCGGAGGCGCGCAGCAGCGTGACCATGTGGCGCAGTTCGTCGAGCGTGTCGACGCTCAGGGAGCGGATGGTGCGGACGCCCTCCTTGATGTCCGGGTCGCGGGCTGCGACTTGGAGGGCACCGGCCTGTACGGCGATCAGGCTGACCTGGTGGGAGACGACGTCGTGCATCTCGCGGGCGAGCTGGGCGCGCTCGCGGGCCAGGACCGCCTGGGAGTGCAGCAGCCGTTCGTGTTCGCGGGCCTCCTCGATCTCCACGAGCCGGCCTGCCAGGTCCCGTCGGGCCTGGAGGAGTTGGCCCAGCAGGACGGGCGTCGCGGCGGTGGCCAGCGTGTAGAAGAAGTAGACCAGGGTCCAGGTGCGGTCGTGCGAGGCGAGTTCGTCGAGCGGCCACGGGGCCGCGGAGGCGAGGGCGAAGAGCACGGCGCAGCCGATGAGGAGCCGTCGGTCGCGGGACCGCTCGGCCAGGGTGAACAGCGCGGCGAACGGGGCGAACACGATGTCCAGCATCAGGCTGGCCGGGAGCGTCAGCAGGAACACCGCGAGCGGGAAGCGCCGGCGGACGGCGAGCGCGAGACAGGCGAGCGCGGCCGTCGCCAGCTCCACACCGCCCTCGTCGCCCAGGCTGAACCAGACGTCCGCGACCGCGACGGCCACCACCAGGGCGTCGACGACCGGAGCCGGGACACGCGCCCACCACGGCCGGCGCGCGGTCATCGCTCCGCCCCCGAGCGCGGCACCTCGTCGAGCAGCCCGGCCCGCTGGGCGAGCAGGGCCGCCCGGACCCGGCTGCCGACCCGCAGCTTGGTGAGAATGGCGCTCACATGGTCCTTGACCGTGCCGGCGCTGAGGTGGATGCGGGCACCGATGTCGGCGTTGGAGAGCCCCTCCGCGATCAGGACGAGCACCTCGCGCTCCCGTTCGGTCAGCAGCCCGACACGGCGGGCCTCGGCGTCGTCCGCTGTGGCGGCGCCGGGGTGGTTCTGCCAGACGGCGCGGGAGGCCTTCGGTGACAGGACCACCCCGCCCGCGGCCAACGTCCGGACCAGCTGGGCGAGTTGCTCCGGCTCGGTGTCCTTGAGCAGGAACCCGGCCGCGCCGGTGCGCAGCGCGGTGAGGATGTACTCGTCGGCGTCGAACGTCGTCAGCATCGCCACCACCGGCGGCTCCGGCAGCGTACGCAGCCGCCGCAGCACGGTCAGCCCGTCGACGTCCGGCATCCGGATGTCGAGCAGCACGACGTCCGGCCGCTCCCGCCGCACCGTGTCGACCGCCTCTGCGCCCTGCGTGGTGGCGACGACCTCGATGTCGTCGGCCGCGCCGAGGATGAGCTTGAAGCCGGACCGCACCAGGGCCTCGTCGTCCACCACCACTACCCGGATCACGCGTGTCCCGCCTCGTCGTTGTCGTGCTGTGCGTACGACGCCGGCCGCACGCTCGGCCGACGCTGATCGTCGGCACCGTCGCTCCGACGGTAAACCCGACCGTAGAGCGTCACGCGCGGTGGGAGACGGCTCGGCCTGGTACTCCCGCCACTCGGGGGGACGGGACCAGCCGACCGGGGGGTTCATGGGGACCGGGGGGTGGGGTGGTTCCGGTGGTGTGACGGATGGCGGTGCCCGCGTCCGATCGGTTGTCGTGGACGGATGCGTGCCCTCCCCTCCCTCCGCCACTGCGTCCGCGGCCTGCGCCGCGCCGCCGCCCAGCCCAACGTGCTGTTCGGAGGTGTGTACGGGGCTGTGCTGGCCAGCTCGCTGGTCGCCGCGCTCACGCAGTACGGCGAAACCGGCCGCCCCGAGCGGCTGAACGACGCCAAGTGGCTGCTGATCACCGCGGCGGCCTCGGCGCTCGCGCACGGCTACGCGCACATCATCGCCCGACGCGGCGACGGCTCCCGGCCGGGCGTACGGGGAGCCCTGCGTGTGCTGCTGGACGAGTGGCCGGTCCTGGCGGCGGCCCTGCCCACGGCGGTGATGCTGCTCGGGGCCGGCTGGGGCTGGTGGCGGTCCGAGGGGATCGAGTACGTGGCGTTCGGCTTCAACATCGTGCTGCTCTTCGGCTGGGGCCTCACCGCGACTCGGGCGGCGGGCCGCTCCTTGGGCTCCGCGCTGGCCGTCGGCGGTGTGGACGCGCTGCTCGGGGTGATCGTCGTGGTGGCCAACGCGCTCATCAAGTAGCGGCCCCCTTCCGGCGGGGGCGCGCCCGCCGGTCGGCGGGGACGGACCGGACACTCGCCGGATACACCGGGCTCAGGCCGCTCTCCAGCCTGGGAACATGACCCAGAACGCACATGACACGGCACTCGTCGCGCCCGATGCCGCCCGTCCCGAAACCCCGGCGAGTGACCAGGCCGCCGCCGCGCGGACCGGACGCTCCCAGGTGGGACGCCTGATCGGCGTGGACCTGGCCCGAGGCCTCGCGGTCTACGGCATGTACGCGGCCCATGTCGGCCCCGACCCCTCCGAGGGCGGCGTCACCGGGCACCTGATGGAGCTGGCGCACGGCCGCGCCTCCGCGCTCTTCGCCTTCCTGGCCGGCTTCTCGATCATGCTGATCACGGGGCGGCGTGCCCCGAAGACGGGCCGGGCGGGCCGCCAGGCGGTTGCCAAGGTGGTCGTCCGGGCGCTCATCCTGCTGGTCGTGGGCACCGCGCTCACCATGAGCGGCACCCCGGTCGAGGTGATCCTCGCCTTCTACGGCCTGTACTTCCTGCTGGTGCTCCCGTTGTACCGGCTGGGTGCCCGCGCACTGGCGATCATCGCCGCGGCGGGCGCGCTGATCCTGCCGCAGGTCCTCCACGTCGTCCAGCAGGCCCTGAACTCGGGCGGCGTCTACGGCGGCTCGGGTGGCGCGGTGGGCGGCGGCACAGGGGCCTGGCCCGAAGGCGGCGACGGCATCGTCTCCCTGCTGTTCACCGGCAGCTACCCGGCCCTGACCTGGATCCCCTTCGTCATCGCCGGCATGGCCGTGGCCCGTCTCGACCTGGCCGCCACCGCCGTACGCGTCCGTCTCGCGATCACCGGTGTCCTGCTGGCCGCGCTCGGCTACGGCGGCTCATGGCTGGCCCTGCACCTGGTCCCCGGCGCCCTGTCGAAGCTGAGCGACGGCGGTTGGGGCGAGGGCGGATCGGCCGCGTCGGCCTGGTGGTCGGACACCTGGGGCTACCCGAGCGGTGACACCCCGTACGGTCTCCTGGTGGCCTCGCCGCACAGTGAGACGACCCTGTCGGTCGTGGCCAACACCGGTGTGGCCCTGGCGGTGCTGGTCGCGTGCATCGCGGCCGTCGACGCCTTCCCGCGCTTCCACCGCCTGGTCCGCCCGGTGATCGCGGTCGGCACGATGTCCCTGACCGCCTACGTCCTCCACGTGGTCGCCATCCAGTTCCTCGGCATCGAGGAACTGCCCGGATCCCCGCTGCACGTCCTGCTGGGCTTCATCGTCGCGGTCACCGTGTTCGCCGTGCTGTGGTCCCGTCACTTCCGCCGGGGACCGCTGGAGTGGCTCCTCGGCAAGGCCACCAAGGTCGCGGAGCTGGTGCGGTGAGGGTCCGGCGGGACGTGCCTCCGGGGGCGGCCGCCCCCGGCTGCCCCGCACGCCTGCGCGTCGGCCCCTCGACGCGTCAGCCCCTCGACGTCAGAATGCTGAGCGCGTTGGCGGCCACGATGGCACCGATGGCCGCCCACTCCGGCGCCCCAAGACCCTGGCCCAGACCGATCAGGCCGACCAAGGCCGCGAGGACCGGGTTGACGCTCATGAACAGCCCGAAGGCCCGGGCCGGGACATGGCGCAGGGTGAACAGGTCCGCGAGGTACGGCACGGCCGAGGACAGGACACCGGCGGCGACCGCGCAGGCGACGGCGCCGGCCGTCGGCGGATGACGGAGGGCGACGACGACACCGATCGGCAGGAACATCAGGGCGGACAGGCAGGACGCGGCCGCCGCACCCTGCGCTCCGGGTATGCGTCGGCCGACGGTGCGGTTGAGCAGGATGTACGACGCCCAGCAGCCGGCGGCCAGCAGGCCCAGGGCCATCCCGAGGTAGTCGGCCGAGGGCTGCGGGCGCATCAGGGTGACGACGCCGGCCGCGGCGATGACCGCGCAGCAGACGTCCATCCGTCGGCGGGAGGTCGCCAGTGCGATGGCGAGCGGGCCGAGGAACTCCAGGGTCACCGCCAGGCCCAGGCCGACGCGGTCGATCGCGGAGTACAGCGAGAGGTTCATGGTGCCGAGCACCAGCGCCAGCAGGACGACCGGCCACCACTGACGCCACGTGAAATTGCGCAGCCTCGGCCTGCCGACGGCCAGCAGGACCAGGGCGGCGACGTACTGGCGGACGGCGACGACGCCGACGGGACCGAGGACGGGGAAGGCGAGGGAACCGATGGCGGCGCCGGTCTGGTTGGACAGACCGCTGCCGACCATGGTGGCCACACCGGCGAGACGTCCGCCGGGCGGCTCGGGGGCCGCGGGTGAGGCCGCGAGCGAGGGCGCGGAGGCTGGCGTCGGAGTGGGCGCTGATGCGGTGCGGGTGCGCATGCGCCCATCGTGGGGCCGTGCCATCCTTGCGCAAAATGCGTGGACGACCCCAGCTATACGCTTGAGTCATGGATCCGTCGGTCATGGATGTGGAGCTGAGGCAGCTGCGCTGTCTCGTCGCGATCGTCGACGAGGGCACCTTCACCGACGCCGCCCTCACCCTCGGCGTCTCCCAGGCGGCCGTCTCCCGCTCGCTGGCCTCCCTCGAACGCGCCCTGGGCGTACGGCTGTTGCGTCGGACCTCCCGCGAGGTGACCCCGACCGGCACCGGGCTGCGGGTCCTGGCGCACGCCCGGCGCGTGCTCGGCGAACTGGACGACCTGGTCCGGGAGGCCACATCCGGGCACGCCCGGCTGCGGATGGGCTACGCCTGGGCGGCGCTCGGCCGGCACACCCCCGCCTTCCAGCGCCGCTGGGCCGCCGCACAACCCGGGACCGATCTGCACCTCGTGCGCCACAACTCGACCACCGCGGGGCTCGCGGAGGGCGCCTGCGACCTGTCCGTCGTACGCCGGCCGGTGGACGACCGGCGGTTCGACTCCGCCATCGTCGGGCTGGAGCGGCGGCTGTGCGCCGTGGCCGCCGACGACCCGCTGGCCCGGCGCCGCGCCGTCCGGCTGGCCGACCTCAGCGGCCGTACCCTCCTGGTCGACCGCCGCACCGGGACCACGACCTCCGACCTGTGGCCGCCCGATGCGCGACCGGTGACCGAGGAGACGCACGACGTCGACGACTGGCTCACGGTGATCGCCACCGGCCGCTGCGTCGGCGTGACCGCCGAGGCCACCGCCAACCAGTACCCGCGCCCCGGCGTCGTCTACCGGCCGGTACGGGACGCCGAGCCCATCGCCGTCCGACTGGCCTGGTGGCGTGACGACCCGCATCCCGCCGCGCAGGCGGCGATCGAGCTGCTCACGGCGCTGTACCGGGGCGGCTGACGCCGGGCCACAACCGGGCCACAGCATGGGGCGGGAAGGGCCCCATCCACTTCTCGCGGATCCTGATTGCGCGGTGCACGGCCGCCAGCCGTTTCTCCGCGTCTTCCTGGGTCCTTCCCGTCACCTCCAGCACACCACGGGCGCGGCGGATGCGCCAGGGCCGTTCGTCTCCGTTCGCCGCCGTTGCGGCAGCAGGCGGCGACCGGAGGTGACAAGACGGGCCTGGCGGGTACCCATGAGCGGATCCCGCCGGGCGCGGGACAGCCGTCGAGCGGAGGTGAGGAGGCCGTGCGGTTCGCGTTCCGTGACGCCATCGCGAGCGGGCATCCCCGGATGGCCCTGCCCGCACCGTGTCGCGCGGCACCCGGCCGGGTAGTCGTCCCGCCGCGGCGGTGGTGACCGATGCAGCTGCCCCACAGCCCCGACACGTCCCGCACCCCCGACACGTCCAGCGACGCGCTCGCCCCCGCCTTGCGTGACGTACATGCCGTCGTCTTCGACACCGACGGGGTGATCACCGACTCGGCCAGGGTGCACGCCGCCGCCTGGAAGGAGGCCTTCGACGCCTTCCTGCACGATCACCCGCCCGAGGACCCCGACCTGCGCCGCCCCTTCGACGAACGGGACGACTATCTGCGCCACGTCGACGGCAAGTCCCGCCTCGACGGAGCCGAGGCCTTCCTCGCCGCACGCGGCATCGAGACGTCGGCAGAGACGGTTCGGGCCGTCGCCGCGGACAAGGAGCGCCACTTCACGCAGCGCCTGCGTGAGCAGGGCGTCGACGCCTACCCGGGGACCATACGGCTGGTGAAGGCGCTGCGCGCCGCAGGAGTGCCCCGTGCCGCCGCCTCCGCCTCCCGGCACGCCGGCGAGCTGCTGCGCCGGGCAGGGGTGCTCGACCTGTTCGACGCCCTGGTGGACGGCGGTGAGGCCGCCCGGCTGGGCCTTCCGGGCAAGCCGGAGCCCGACCTGTTCCTGGAGGCGGTCCGCCGGCTCGGTGTTCCCGCCGACCGGGCCGCCGTCGTCGAGGACGCGCTGGCCGGTGTCGAGGCGGGCCGGCGCGGCGGCTTCGCCCTGGTGGTCGGCGTGGACCGGGCCGCCGGCGCGGACACCGGGGCCCGGCTGCTGCGGCACGGCGCCGACATCGTCGTGCAGGACCTCGGAGAACTCTGCGCGGGAGGAGCGCCGAAGTGACGGATGACCGGAACCCGGAGGCGGAAGGGACGGGATGGAGCCCGGAGGCTGAGAGGAAGGGTTGGAGCCCGGGGGCCGAGGGGACCGCCTGGAGCCCGGGGGTCGAGGGGAAGGGCTGGAGCCCGGGGCACGAAGCGGCGGGCTGGAGCTGGGAGTACGAGGGCTACCAGCCCGCCGACGAACGCCTCCGGGAATCGCTGTGCACGCTGGGCAACGGCTACTTCGCCACCCGGGGCGTGCTGCCCGAGTGCGCCGCCGACGACGTCCACTACCCGGGAACCTATGTGGCCGGCATCTACAACCGCCTCACCTCCAAGGTCGCGGGCCGCCGGGTGGAGAACGAGGACATGGTCAACGTCCCCAACTGGCTGCCCCTGCGCTTCCGTCTACCCGGCGGCCACTGGATCGCCCCCGACTCCACACCCGTGCTCGACCACCGGCAGCTGTTGCATCTGTCCGTGGGCCTGCTGGAGCGCCGGACGCGGTACGACCTCGGCGGAAACCGGGTGTTGACGGTGCGTCAGCACCGGATGGTGCACATGGGAGACCCTCATCTCGCCGCCCTGCGCACCGAGTTCACGGCCGAGGGGTTCGCCGGCCCGCTCGAGGTGGAGGCGGCCCTCGACGGCTCGGTCACCAACTCCGGAGTGCCGCGCTACCGGGACCTCGACGGCCGTCATCTCACCCACATCCACACCGGCACGGCCGCCCCGGACACGGTCTGGCTGCGCTGCCGAACCCGCACCTCCGACACCCGGATCGGCATCGCGGCCCGACTGACCGCTCAGGGCGACGCCGAGACTCCCCTCACGATCCGCCATGAACGGCCGTACGCCATCCAGCGGTTGACGCTCCACATGGTGCCCGGCCACACCGTCACCGTCGACAAGACAGTGGCCCTGCACACCTCCCGTGACCCGGCGATCAGCGACCCGCTGCACGCCGCCGTCGACCGGGTGGGCCGGGCCCCCGGCTTCGAGGCGCTGGCCGACACGCACCGCACCGCCTGGGGTCAGCTCTGGCGCCGCGCCGAACTGGACGTCCCCGGCGAGTCGGGCCGCATCCTGCGGCTGCACCTCTTCCACGTCCTGCAGACCCTCTCCCCACACACCGCCGACCTCGACGTCGGCGTGCCCGCCCGGGGACTGCACGGAGAGGCCTACCGCGGACACGTCTTCTGGGACGAGCTGTTCGTCCTGCCCTTTCTCAACCTGCACTTCCCGGAGGTCTCCCGCGCCCTGCTCCGCTACCGCCACCGCCGTCTCGAACAGGCCCGCACGAGCGCCGGGGCAGAGGGCCGCCGGGGCGCCATGTACCCGTGGCAGAGCGGCAGCGACGGGCGTGAGGAGACCCAACAGCTCCATCTCAACCCGCGCTCGGGACGCTGGCTGCCCGACCACTCCCATCTCCAGCACCATGTCGGTTCGGCGATCGCGTACAACGTGTGGCAGTACTGCGAGGCGAGCGGCGACATGGAGTTCCTGCACACCAAGGGCGCCGAGATGCTGGTGCAGATCGCCCGCTTCTGGGCCGACAAGGCGGTCTACGACGAGAGCCTGGGCCGCCACCGCATCAAGGGCGTCGTCGGCCCCGACGAGTACCACGAGTCCTACCCGGACGCCGCCGTGCCCGGCCTCGACGACAACTCGTACACGAATGTCACGGCCGCCTGGGTACTCACCCGGACCATGGAGCTGCTCGCCATCCTGCCCGAGCCCCGCCGACGCGAACTCGTCGAGCGCGCAGGCCTGGACGGGGGCGAACTCGAACGGTGGGAGGACGTCTCGCGCACGCTCCACGTCCCCCTTCACGACGACGTCATCAGCCAGTTCGCGGGCTACGGCGACCTCGCCGAGCTCGACTGGAACCGCTACCGCGAGCGGTACGGCGACATCCGGCGGCTGGACCGGATCCTGGAGGCGGAGGGCGACACCGTCAACCGCTACCAGGCCTCCAAACAGGCCGACGTCCTGATGCTCGGGTACCTCTTCGCGCCGGCCGAACTGGAGGGCCTGTTCCGCCGGTTGGGGGTCCGGCTGGACGAGGACATGTGGCGGCGCACCGTCGACTACTACATGCACCGCACCAGCCACGGCTCCACCCTCAGCGGCCTGGTGCACGGCTGGGTGCTGGCCCGGTGCCGACGCAGTGAGGCATGGAAGTTCTGCCAGGAGGCCCTCCAGGGCGACATCGCCGACGTACAGGGCGGCACCACCGGCGAGGGCATCCACCTGGGCGCCATGGCGGGCACCCTCGACCTCGTCCAGCGCGGGCTGACCGGCCTGGAGACCCGGGGCGGCGCACTGTGGCTCGACCCCGTGCCGCTGCCCGAGCTGTCCTCCTACGGGTTCGCTCTGCGTTATCAGGGCAACTGGGGCGTACGGCTACGTCTGGAACGCGGACTGCTGGAGGTCGCGGTCCCGTCCCACGACGTCTCACCGATCGGCGTCCGGCTGCCGGGCCGCGAGGTGACCCTGCAGCCGGGGGAGACGGGGCGGCTGGTCCTTCCCGACTGACCCGGCCCTGTGCGGGAGGCGGCCGGCCGGGAGAGGCTGGAGACAAGAGCCGACGGCCCGCGCGGGGCGGGCGGGGAGAGTCCACCGACCCGGCGTGCAGGAAGGCGTACGGCCCGCGGATCCCGCACGGAAAGGGGAGCGCGATGAGCGGCCCGGTTGTCGTAGGAGTGGACGGTTCGCCGTCGAGCATGGCCGCCGTGGAGGTCGCGGCGCGTGAGGCCGGGCTGTGGGGCGTGGGGCTCCGGCTGGTGCACGCCTTCGGCTGGCCGGCCGCGCACATTCCGCCTGGCGGGCGGATCTGGGAGCCGAGCGGCGGCGGGGTGCGCGAGCTGATCGACGGCACGCTCGCCAAGGCCGAGCGGCGCGCTCACGAGACGGCTCCGGACGTCGCGATCATGCGCGAGATCGTCGTCGGAGAGCCGGTGACGGTGCTGGAGATCGAGTCGCGCACGGCGTCCCTGGCCGTGGTCGGCAGCCGGGGCCTGAGCCGGTTCGGCGAGCTGCTGCTCGGCTCCACCGCAGGTCATCTGGCCGCGCACGCCGCCTGCCCGGTGCTGGTGGTGCGCGGCAGGCCGGACCCGGCCGGGCCGGTGCTGCTCGCCGTCGACGGCTCGCCCGCGGCCCGGGGCGCCGTCGAATTCGCCTTCGCCCACGCGGCCGCGTACGGAACGGACCTGGTGGCGCTGCACGCCTGGAGTACCCGGACCGACCGCGCCTACGACCAGCCGTCCGACCCGCCCTTCGTGACGTACGACGAGGACCGGCTGCACGACGAGGAGGAACGGGTGCTGGCCGAGGCGCTGGGCGGGCTGCGGGAGCGCTACCCCGACGTCGCCGTGGACCGCAGGCTGGTGCGCGGCCGGATCCGCCACACCCTCATCGAGGCCAGCGCCGACGCCCGGCTCGTCGTGGCCGGGGCTCGTGGCCGGGGCGGGTTCGCCGGGCTGCTGCTGGGCTCGGTGAGCCAGGCCCTGCTGCACCACGCGCACTGCCCGGTCGCAGTCGTCCGGTCCGGGGAGGACTGAGGGCGACGAGCCGCCCGAGCGCCCGGTTCAGAGGGTCGCCGCATGGTCGGGGACGTAGTTCTGCAGATCGCGCGGCGGTCGCCGATAGCCGGTCGACTCCGGCCGCTCGGGCAGGTCCAGGACCGGTGGGGGCACGTCCTGGTACGGCACGGTGCTCAGCAGATGGGCGATCATGTTCAGCCGGGCCCGGCGTTTGTCGTCGCTCTCGACGACGTACCACGGCGCCTCGCTGATGTCGGTGTGCACCATCATCTCGTCCTTGGCCCGGGAGTACTCCTCCCAGCGGGAGATCGACTCCAGGTCCATCGGGGACAGCTTCCAGCGCCGCACCGGGTCCTCCAACCGGCGCCGGAAGCGTTCCTGCTGCTCCTCGTCGCTCACCGAGAACCAGTACTTGCGCAGCAGGATCCCGGCCTCCACCAGCATCCGCTCGAAGAGGGGGCACTGGCGCAGGAAGAGCTGGTACTCCTCCTTGGTGCAGAAGTCCATGACTCGCTCGACGCCGGCCCGGTTGTACCAGCTGCGGTCGAACAGCACGATCTCGCCGGCGGCCGGCAGATGATTGATGTACCGCTGGAAGTACCACTGGCCGCGCTCGCGCTCGGTCGGCTTGGGCAGGGCCGCGATCCGTGCCACCCGCGGGTTGAGATGTTCCGTGACCCGCTTGATGGTGCCGCCCTTGCCCGCCGCGTCCCGCCCCTCGAACACGATGACCAGGCGGGCGCCCTCCGCACGCACCCACTCCTGCAGTTTCACCAACTCCGTCTGCAGGCGCAGCAGTTCCTTCTCGTACGTCTTTCGCGGCAGCTTCTCCGCCTTGTCGCCGGCCATGCAAGCACCGTACTGACCGACGACGGGCCCCGCACTCCGGCCGCCGGCCCGCGCGAACGTACCCTGCGAGTGGACCGACCCGGACCCACCGAAGCTGTCAGGCAGGAACCGATGGACTCGCCCACAGGGCCGCAGGACGACGCCACCAGCCCGCACATCCACGTCGAGAAGAAGCTGCCCCGCTCCGACGCACGCGCGCGTGACCTCCTGGCCGCCACGTTCGGCCTGGTCGGAGACCTGCCGGAGACGGTCGCCACCGGCTGTGGGCTGCGGGTGCCGTACGCCATGACCTCACCGCGGCCCGAGAGCGTCACCTGCCTGGCCTGCCGTGAGCACGCCCATGCGCAGCACCTGCGCCTCGCCGAGGAGATCGAACGGCTGGGCGCCATGCCGGGCTCCGTCGTCACCGGTGCCCAGGCGGGCCGGGTGGCGGAGCACTACCGGGACCTCGCGCGGAGGTTCGCCGACGACGGCCGACGCTGACAGCTGGACGAACGACCCACTGCCGCCCTAGCCCCAGCGACGCCGTTCCCGCGACTGACTCGGACGAGTCGGGCTGTTGCCGTGGGCGGGCATCTCGTGCGGGGTCAGCCGATGGTCACTCTTGGGCACCTCGGAGGGCTCCCGGTGCTCCCGGACCTCGTGGACCGGGCCGTCCTCGGGCAGCCGGGGCTGCTCCTCGGGTCGGGGCGGAGGCGGTTCCCGGCGCCGGATCCGGGCGCCCAGCACGAAGGCGCCGATGAGGAGCGCGACGACGGCCAGACCGGCGACGAGCAGGCCGATGCCGAGCGCGCCTTTCGCGGCTATGTGCGCAGACGCGATGGATACGACGGGTGCCATTGACTCGACAGGAGTGATGGATGCGATGGTCATGGGCCGCGAGTACCCCTGGCCTCCGACGTGAACCCGCACCGGGTTTGGCGCGACCCGGACCGGCTACCCGACCTGCGTGACACAGACAACGTCCCAGCAGCAGCTCGTCCAGTTCCTGGAGGACCGTTTCGCGTGCGCGCAGGCCTGCACCGAGTGCGCCCGGGCCTGTGCCCTGCGCGCGAGCCTGGTGGATCCGGACGGGACCGAGGAACAGGAACTCCTGCGCCGCAAGGGCATCATGTGCGCCGAGGTGTGTGACGCGACCTGCCGGATGCTGGCCGAGCAGAACCAACTGGACGAGTCCGCCCTGCGCGCCCAGCTGGAGTGGACCCGGACGGTGAACCTGGAGTGCGCCCACGCCTTCGACCGGCACCCGGACGCGGAGGACGCCGCGCAGGCGTGCCGGGACTGCGCACGGGCCTGCACGGAGTTCATGGCCACGCTCGACTGAGTCCACTCGACTGAGTCCACTCGACTGAGCCCACTCGACCGAGTCCACCGGATCCCCCGGCTCCTCGCCATTCCCAATTTCTGAAACACGTTCTACGGTGTGCGCCGTCAGGACCGCTCCTGGGAGCCTGGAGGCGCCGTGCACCTCGAATACACGCCCGAGCAGCAGCGGCTGCGCAGCGAACTGCGTGACTACTTCGCCAAGTTGGCCCCGGACCTCGCGCACCCCCGCTTCACCGACCCGGCCGCCCAGAAGCGCCACTACCGCAAGACGATCCGTCGGCTCGGCGCGGACGGCTGGCTCGGCGTGGGCTGGCCCAAGGAGTACGGCGGACGCGGACTGACCACGATGGAACAGTTCATCTTCTTCGACGAGGCGGCCCAGGCGGGCGTACCGCTGCCCCTGATGGCGCTCAACACCGTCGGCCCGACGATCATGCAGTTCGGCACGGACGAGCAGAAGGCGTACTTCCTGCCGAAGATCCTCACCGGCGAGATCGACTTCGCGATCGGCTACAGCGAGCCCGACGCGGGCACGGACCTGGCCTCGCTGAAGACGCGGGCCGTGCGCGACGGCGACGAGTACGTCGTCAACGGCCAGAAGATCTGGACGACCAACGGCGACACGGCCGACTGGGTCTGGCTGGCCGTCCGCACCGACCCGGACGCCCCGCCGCACAAGGGCATCACGATGCTTCTCGTCCCGACCACCGACCCCGGCTACTCCTGCACCCTCATCAACACCCTCGCCTCCCACGACACCACGGCCAGCTACTACGAGAACGTCCGCGTCCCCGTCGCCCGCCGCGTCGGCGCCGAGAACCAGGGCTGGCGCCTGATCACCAACCAGCTCAACCACGAGCGCGTCACCCTCGCCGCCCACGGCACGATGGCGATCCGCGCCCTGCACGACGTCCAGCGCTGGGCCATGGAGACCAAGCTCGCCGACGGCCGCCGGGTGATCGACCTTCCCTGGGTGCGCCGCCGCCTGGCCCAGACCCACACCAAGCTCGACGCCCTCAAGCTCCTCAACTGGCAGATGGTCAGCGCCGTCCAGGAGGGCACGCTCACCCCGCAGGACGCCTCCGCCGTCAAGGTCTACGGCTCCGAGGCGCGCCGGGACGCGTACGCGTGGCTGATGGAGATCGTCGCCGCGCCGGGGGCGCTGAAGGAGGGCTCGGCGGGGGCGGTGCTGCAGGGGGAACTGGAGCGCGGCTACCGCTCGGCCGTGATCTTCACCTTCGGCGGCGGCAACAACGAGATCCAGCGCGAGATCATCTCGTGGATCGGGCTGGGGATGCCGAGGGTGCGGCGTTAGCCTGCGGGCATGGGAGATCCCGGGCTGTTCACCCCGAACTCGGTCACCTGGCAGATGCACGGCGACCCCATCATGTGGGTCGCCGGAGTCCGCGCGCTCTACCTCCAGGCCCTGCACCCCCGTGCGGTGCGCGGCGTCATGCAGAATTCCGACTTCCGAAAGGACGCCTGGGGCCGCCTGCTGCGCACCGCCGACTTCGTCGGGACGATCACGTACGGCACCACCGAGGCCGCCGAGAGGGCTGGTGCCCGGGTCCGGAAGATCCACAGCATGCTGGGCGCCACCGACCCGGACACGGGGGAGCTGTACGGCGTCGACGAACCCGAACTGCTGCTGTGGGTGCACTGCGCCGAGATCGACTCCTACCTGCAGGTCGCCCGCCGCTCCGGGTTCCGCCTCACCGACGCACAGGCCGACCGCTACATCGGCGAACACCGGGTCAGCGCCCGCCTGGTGGGCCTCGACCCCGACGTCGTACCGGTGAACCGGGAGGAGATGGCGGCGTACTTCGAGAAGGTGCGGCCCGAGCTGGTGTGCGGACCCGAGGCACGCGCGGTGGACGACTTCCTCCTCCGCCCGCCGACGCATCCCCTTCTGGTCCCGGCGCGCGAGGTGCTGTGGCGGCGCGTGGCGCACTTGGCGTATGCCGCTCTGCCGCCGTACGCCCATGAGCTGTACGGCAGACCGGCCCCTGAACCCGCCACCGTCACCCGCCAGTTGCGTGCCACGGGCACCCTGCTGCGCTGTGTTCCCGCACGTCTGCGCTGGCAACTCCCGCCCAAACACATCCTGCGTGCCATGGCCCGGCTCGGCCCGGGCTCGCGCCCGGCACCGTACAAACTCGGACGATAGCTCGCCATACTGGACGAGCCGGGGAGGCGGGGCGGACCGTGACGGGGGGCGATCGCGGGCGATGGGGGACAGCAGGCTGATCCAGGGCCGGTACCGGCTGCTCGATCTGATCGGGCGCGGCGGTATGGGCGAGGTGTGGCGTGCCCGCGACGAATCGCTGGGCCGGCACGTCGCCGTGAAGTGCCTCAAGCCGCTGGGGCCCCACCACGACCACTCCTTCACCCGCGTCCTGCGGGAACGGTTTCGCCGCGAGGCCCGGGTGGCCGCGGCCCTCCAGCACCGCGGGGTGACCGTCGTCCACGACTTCGGCGAGTCCGACGGCATCCTGTTCCTGGTCATGGAACTGCTCCAGGGCCGCAACCTCAGCCAGCTCCTGGAGGACAACAAGCAGCACCCGCTGCCCGTCCCGGACGTCGTCGAGATCGCCGATCAGGTCGCCGCCGCCCTCGCCTACACCCACCAGCAGGGCATCGTGCACCGCGACCTGAAGCCCGCGAACATCATGCGGCTCGCCGACGGCACGGTGAAGATCTGCGACTTCGGCATAGCGCGCCTCGGCCACGACATCGGCTTCACCTCCCGGCTGACCGGCACCGGCATCGCGATGGGCACCCCGCACTACATGTCGCCGGAGCAGATCGGCGGGGAGGAGGTGGACCAGCGCAGCGACCTGTACTCGCTGGGGTGCGTGCTGTACGAGATCACCACCGGGGTGCCGCCGTTCGACCTCGACGACCCCTGGGCCATCCTCGTCGGCCACCGTGACACCCCGCCCCGGCCGCCGCGCAGCCACCGCGCCGAGCTGCCCGAGTACTTCGAGCGGATCATCCTCGACCTGCTGGCCAAGCGCCCGGAGGAACGCCCGCACGACGGACGCGAGTTGGGCCGCCGCATCGGCCTTGGCCGTACGACACCGACGTATGTGCCGACGGTGGTGACCCCGCAGCCCGCCCTCCGGCCGCTCCCGGAACCCTCCGTCAGGCCCCCTGAAGCCGTGGCCCGCGAGCCCCGCCTGCCCTCCTGGACCCGAGGCATGACCACCGGCCACAAGGCCACCGGCGCCGGACTGCGCACCACGCCTCCCGACGCCGCGGCGGGGCTCACCGGCGAGTGGATCCCCCGTTCGGTCACCGGCCGTCCCGACGAGACCGCCGTACCCGAAGAACCGCCCGCCCCGTCCACGGCGACGCTCACCGCACTGGCCGGACGGCACAACGCCGGGCTCAGCCTCGGCCGGCTGGGCCGCTGGACCGAGGCGGGCGAGGTGCACCGGGCCGTCGCCGTCGAGCGCGAGCACCTGCTCGGCCCCGATCACCCCGACACCCTCGCCAGCCGCTACGAGGTCGCCTTCACCCTCAGCCGCACCGGCCGCGCCGCCGACGCGCTGCGCGAGTACAAGCACGTCGCCCGCGCCCGCAGCCTCGCCCTCGGCCCGGACCACCCCGAAACGCTGGCCGCCCGACAGGAAATGGCGTACGTGCTCGGCCAGTTGGGCCGTCACTTCGACGCACACCAGGTCTACACGTCCGTACTCGTCGCCCGTGAGCGCAGCATGGGAGCCGATCACCCCGACACCCTGCGCTGCCGCCACAACCTCGCCTTCAACCTCAGCAGGCTCGGCCGCCTGGAGGACTCCTACCGCATGGCCGACGAGGTCGCCGACGCCCGCGCCCGTGTGCTCGGCCCGCACCACCCGGACACCCTGGTCACCCGCTACGAAGTCGCCTACGCACTCGGCCAGTTGGGCCGCTGGGGCGAGGCCCTCCAGACCTACCGTGAGGTCGCCGACGCCCGCGCCCAGGCCCTGGGCCCCGACCACCCCGACACCCTCTCCGCCCGCTACGAGGTCGGCATCAGCCTCGGCCGGCTCGGCCGCAGCGCGGAGGCGCTCCAGCTCTACCGCGACCTCGTCGACGACCGCACCCGAGTCCACGGTCCCGCCCACCCCGAGACCCTCCGCGCCCGGCACGGACTCGGCGTCAATCTCGGCCGGCTCGGCCGCTGGGAGGAGGGCCTCGCGGAGTCCCGGGACGTGTGCGCGATCCGTGAGCGCGTGCTGGGCGCCGACCACCCCGACGCCCTGATCAGCCGGCGCGAGGTCGCCGTGAGCCTCGGCTGGCTGGGTCGCTGGCCTGACGCGCTCACCGAGTACCGCACAGTGGCCGCCGCCCGCGAACGCGTCCTCGGCGCCGACCACCCCGACACCCTCGCCAGCCGCAACGACGAGGCCCACTGCCTGCAACAGCTCGGGCGGGGCGCCGAGGCGGCCGAGCTGTACCGGAGGGTGGCGGCACTGCGGCAGCAGCGGATGTCCGGCGGCGCGTGAGCGGAGCGGCGTCCCGTGACTCCCGCGCGCCGCACCTATGGCCGACCTAGATCATCACGTGTTACGAAGAACCATGCCTGCACACGAGGGACACCCGGGACACCGTACGTACGACGCCGTCATCGTCGGCGGCGGCCACAACGGCCTGGTCGCCGCCGCCTACCTGGCCCGGGCCGGACGGTCCGTGCTGGTCCTGGAGCGGCTGGACCGCACCGGGGGCGCCGCCGTGTCCACGCGGCCGTTCCCCGGGCTCGACGCGCGGCTGTCACGCTACTCGTACCTGGTCAGCCTGCTGCCGAAGAAGATCGTGCGGGACCTCGGCCTCAACTTCCGGATCCGCACCCGCAACGTCTCCTCGTACACCCCCGTGGAGCGGGACGGACGGCCGACCGGTCTGCTGGTGGGCGGCGGCGAGCGCCGCACCCGGGAGGCGTTCGCCAGGCTGACCGGCGGGGAGCGCGAGTACCAGGCCTGGCAGCGCTTCTACGCGATGACCGGCGACGTCGCCAAGCGGGTGTTCCCGACGCTCACCGAACCCCTGCCGAGCCGCGAGGAGCTGCGCCGCCGGGTGGACGACGAGGAGGCCTGGCGGACCCTCTTCGAGGAGCCGATCGGTGTCGCGGTCGAGGACCGCTTCGCGGACGACCTGGTGCGGGGCGTGGTCCTCACGGACGCGCTCATCGGAACCTTCGCCGACGCCCACGACCCCTCGCTGAAGCAGAACCGCTGCTTCCTCTACCACGTGATCGGCGGCGGCACCGGCGACTGGGACGTCCCCGTCGGCGGCATGGGCGCGCTCACCGACGCCCTGGCCGCGGCGGCACGTGCGGCGGGCGCGGTCATCGCCACCGGGCACGAGGCGGAACGGATCGACACGGACGGCCGTACGGCGGAGATCACCTATCGCACGGCGGACGGCGAGGGCGTCGCCGTCGCCCGGCACGTCCTCGTCAACGCCTCCCCCCAGGCCCTGGCCGCCCTCACCGGCGACACGCCCCCGGAGCCCGCCGAGGGCGCCCAGCTCAAGGTGAACATGCTGCTCAAGCGCCTGCCTCGGCTGCGCGACACCTCCGTCGACCCGGGTGAGGCGTTCTCCGGCACCTTCCACATCGCCGAGGGCTACGACCAACTGGCCACCGCCCACGCCCAGGCGGCCGCCGGGGAGCTGCCCGCCGCGCCGCCGTCCGAGATCTACTGCCACTCGCTGACGGACCCGTCGATCCTCGGCCCCGCCCTCGTCGACCAGGGCTACCAGACCCTCACCCTGTTCGGCCTGCACACACCGGCCCGGCTCTTCGCGCGCGACAACGACGCCGTGCGCGAGGAACTGCTGAAGTCGACCCTCGCCCAACTCGACGCCCACCTCGCCGAGCCGATCGCGGGCTGTCTGGCGACCGACGCCGACGGACGTCCCTGCATCGAGGCGAAGACCCCACTGGACCTGGAACGCGACCTCCGCCTCCCCGGCGGCAACATCTTCCACCGCGAGCTCGCCTGGCCGTACGCCCAGGAGGACACGGGGCGTTGGGGCGTGGAGACACCGCACGCGAACGTGCTGCTGTGCGGGGCGGGCGCGGTGCGTGGGGGAGGGGTGAGCGGGGTGCCGGGGCACAACGCGGCGATGGCCGTCCTCCAGGAGGACATATAGTTCCCAAAACCTGCCCAACCATGCGGCAAGTTGTTTTCGCCTCTTTGATCACATCCTCCGCCCTTGAGGTGAAAAACCGGGCGATCGGGGCAAGTTGGGTCTTCCGGCCCTACCGTGATCAGAGTGCGAGCGCTTCCCGGCTACCCGGGCCCCCGTCACTGGCGGCAGGTTCCCGTCACGGACCAGCACTACGTCGACATCGGCACCGGCGATCCGGTGCTCTTCCTGCACGGCAACCCGTCCTGGAGCTACATCTGGCGGAGCCTGCTGGGCACTTTGTCGCCGGACTTCCGCTGCATCGCGCCCGACCTTGCCGGGCTCGGCCTGTCGCCGGGCGTTCCGGCTCCGCGGGGGTCCGTCGACGCCCTTGAGTGGCAGCTCTCGTACCTGGACCGTCTCTTCCGTCATCTCACCGCCGGTCAGGGGCTGCCAGACCGCCGTTGGACCCTGGTGATGCACGACTGGGGCGGGCCGATCGGCATCGCGTGGGCCCTGCGGAATCCGGGCGTGGTGGCACGGCTGGTCGTCCTCAACAGCGTGGCCTTCCCCTGGCCCGCCGGTCACCGGCTGCCGACGTACCTGCGGTGGATCGGCGGCAGCGGTCCCGTCGCCGCTCTCGCGCGGGTCACCAACGCCGTTCCGCGTGCCACCGTTCGGCTCGGAGTCGTCCAACGGCTCGGCGCGGCCGAGCGGATGGCGTACCTGCTGCCCTTCGCGGACCGACAACACCGCCGCACTGCCGTGGAGTTCGTCCGATGCATACCCCGGAGTGGCGACGACCCGGCGTGGCGGCTCCTCGAAGCGACCGACGCCGGCGGCGGCCTCGTCGGACTGCCGATGTTCATCGGGTGGGGGACGAGGGACCCCGTGTTCACGCCACCGGTGCTGGCCGAATGGACCCGCCGGTTTCCGCAAGCACGGGTGCGCCGCTACGACGGCGCCGGCCACTTCGTGATGGAGGACGCGGCCGGGGAACTCGACCGCCACGTCCGCGACTTCCTCCGTCCGTCGTGAGCGCGCAAGCGCGCAAGCACGCAATCCAGCAATTGCACAGAGCTTCAAGAGTGGGGTGTGTTCATGGCGGCGGACTCGTTCGCGATCGTCGGCCTGGGATGCCGGCTGCCCGGCGGGATCGTGGATCTGGCCGGGCTGTGGGAGGCGTTGGAGGCCGGGCGTGACCTGGTCGGCGAGGTGCCGCAGGACCGGTTCGAGGCCGGGCGGTTCGTCGACACCGCGATGGCCAGGAGAGGGAAGTCGTACACCGCACGAGGCGGGTTCCTGGCGGACATCGCGGGATTCGACGCGGAGTACTTCGGGATCTCGCCGCGAGAGGCGGCGCAGATGGACCCCCAGCACCGGCTGCTGCTGGAGACGGCCGTGGAGGCGCTGGACGACGCGGGCATCGACCCCGTGACGTTGGCGGGCTCGGACACCTGTGTGTTCGTCGGCATCTCCGACTTCTCCTACGGCGGGCTGCAGATGGTCAGGTCCCGGGGGATGAACGCCTACACCATGGCGGGAACCGCCCATTCGATCGCGGCGAACAGGCTGTCCCACTTCTTCGACCTGCGCGGACCGAGCATGGCCGTCGACACCGCCTGCTCGTCGTCGCTGCTGGCCGTGGAGCGCGCCTGCCGGGAGCTGGCGTCCGGCGGCAGCCGTGTGGCGCTGGCGGGCGGAGTCAACGTGCTGCTGAACCCGGCGGGTTACGTCGGGTTCAGCCAGGCGTCCATGCTGTCGAAGCGGGGCCGCTGCGCCGCGTTCTCGGCGGACGCGGACGGGTTCGTCAGGGCCGAGGGCGCGGGCGTGATCGTGCTGAAGCCGCTCGCCGACGCGCTGTCGGACGGGGACCGGATCCATGGGGTGATCGCCGGGTCCGGCAGCAACTGCGACGGACGCACCGTCGGACTGGCCCTGCCCAGCGCGCAGGCGCAGGAGGACCTGCTGCGGCGGGTGTACGAGCGTGCGGGGATCGCGCCCGACGAGGTGGTGTACGTGGAGGCGCACGGCACCGGCACGCAGGTCGGCGACCCGGCCGAGTGCACGGCGTTGGGCCGCGTGCTGGGCGCCGACCGGGAGGCGGGGCCGCTGCCCATCGGGTCGGTGAAGTCCAACGTGGGGCATCTGGAGCCGGCTTCGGGCATGGCGGGGCTGTTCAAGGCCCTCGCGGTGCTGCGCCACGGCACGATCCCCGCCTCGCTGCACCTGGAACCGCTCAACCCGGACATCGACTTCGCCGGGCTGGGGCTGGAGCCGGTCGGGCGGGCCCGTCCGGTGGCGTCGCGGGAAGGGCGGTGCTTCGTGGGCGTCAACTCCTTCGGGTTCGGTGGGGCCAACGCCCATGTGGTCGTCGGCCTGCCCCCTCTCGCCTCGAGAGGCGGCGCCGAGTTCACCGGCGCCCTGCCGGTGATCGCTTCGGGGCGCACCCCACAGGCGGCCGAGGAGGCGGCGCGGCGACTGGCCGCCCGGCTGTCGGATAGCGCGCCGGTCGAGTCGGCGGACTTCTATGACATCGCTGTCACCACCGGCGCCCGCCGGGCCCGGCACCGCTACCGCCGGGTGGCGCTGGCCTCGACAGCGCACGAGGCCGCGCGGATCCTATCCGGCGAGGGGGTGCCCGGTGAGGCGGTCGAGCATGGCCGGGTCGGGCTGGTCTTCGCGGGCAACGGCTCGCAGTGGGCGGGGATGGCCGCCGATGTCCTGGCCGACGATCCGGTGTTCCGGACCGAGGTGGAGGCGGTGGACGCCGTGCTGACGCCCCGGCTGGGCTGGTCGGTCGCCGGGCAGTTGTGTCGCCCCGCGGACGAGTGGGGACTGGAGGCCACTGAGGTGGCCCAGCCGCTGCTGTTCGCGGTGCAGGCCGGGGTCACGGCGGTCCTGCGGGAGCGGGGCGTGCGGTGGACGGTCGCGCTCGGGCACAGCGTCGGGGAGGTCGCCGCCGCGTACGCCGTCGGCGCGCTGACGCTGGAGGAGGCCGCGTGGGTGATCGCCGAGCGCAGCCGGGCCCAGGCGGCCACGGCCGGTCAGGGCCGGATGGCCGCGGTCGGGTTGCCGCCGGCCGAGGCGGAGCGGGTGCTCTCCGCCTACCCGGGCCTGGTTGTGGCCGCCGTGAACAGCGCCAGGGATGTGACGATCGCCGGGCCGGTGCATCAACTCAAGTCCATGGGCGAGGAGTTGGTGGACCGGGATGTGTTCTTCCGGCTCATGGACCTCGACTACGCCTTCCACAGCCCGGTCATGGAGCGGATCCGGGCCCGCCTTGCCGACGGGCTGGCCGGGCTGGCCCCGGGTGGCGGCAACGATGCGCTCATCTCCACGGTCACCGGCGGCCCGCTGCCCGCGAGCGGCCTGGACGCCGAATACTGGTGGCGCAACGTCCGCGAGCCGGTCAAGTTCGCCGCCGCCGTCGAACACGCCCTGGAAGCGGACGTCGACGTACTGCTGGAGGTCGGCCCGCATCCCGTTCTGCGGTCCTACCTGCGCCGCATCGCCGCCGGACGCGACCGGGTGGCCGTCCTCGCCACCCTGCGCCGCGACACCGCAGGGCCGACCGCGCTGCGCGAGTCGGTCGAGTCGCTGATCGCCGCAGGTGCGGAGCTGGACTGGGCACGCTGGTTCCCCCGCCCGGCGCGCGTGGCGGAGCTGCCCGCGTACCCGTGGCAGCGGGAACGCCACTGGAGCGGCACCCCGCAGCGGTGGATCGGCAACAGCGGATCGGGACGGCTGGACCACCCCCTGCTGGGCGAGCGGCTGCCGACGGCGGAACCCTCCTGGCAGGGGCCCGTCGAACCGGCCCTGGTGCCGTGGCTGGCCGACCACAAGGTGGCCGGGTCGGTGGTGTTCCCGGCGACCGGTTACGTCGAGATGGCCCTGGCGGCCGGCCGTCGAGTGCTGGACGGCCCGGTGGAACTGGCCTGGCTGGAGGTGAGCCGCCCGCTGGTCGTCCCGTGGGACCGGGCAGGCGACGTCCGTCTGCAGCTCGCGTACTCGCCCGACGACGGCATGGTGTCCCTCACCAGCACCGAGGCCGCCGACAGCGGCGAAGCCGACGGTACGCCGCCCCGCCCGCACGCCCGCTGCCGGGTCCGCGAGCTGATCGGCCGCCCGGCTGGACGGATCGACCCGGCCGAGGTGCGTGCCCGCTGCACCCGCCGCGGCGATGCCGACGCCCTGCTGTATCCCGAACTGGCCGCGAACGGGCTGGACTACGGGCCCGCGTTCCGACAACTGGTGCGGCTGCACATGGGGGAGGGAGAGGTGCTGGCCGCCTACCGGCACACCACGGACGCGGCCGACACGGCGCAGTACGTGGCCCATCCGGCACTGCTCGACGGCGCGCTCCAGGCGTGCGTACCGCTCGTGGTCGCCCGGGTAGGCGCAGGGCAGGCCTGGCTTCCGGCCGCGATCGGGGCCGTACGGGTGTGGCGGAGTCCGTCACCGACCGGGCTGGTGCACATCCGCGACCGCACACGCGGCACCACCGAACTCTGCTTCGACATCACCGTCACCGACCCTGACGGCAGCGTCACCGCCGAACTGGACGGCGTACGCCTGCGGCGCGTGCCCGGCCCGGGCGACCGCGCACCCCTGCGGTACGGGACCGTGCTGCGCGCCGCACCGCATCCCCATCTGCCGTCCGCGCTCTCGCCGTTGCCCGGCAACGCCGACCTGGCCGGGGCGGTCGCGGCGAGCGTCGACGCGCTGGAGGACGGCTGGCGCTCCACCCGCTTCGCGGACTTCGCCGTCCGGCTCAAGCGGGTGACCGCTCATGTCGCCGCCGCCGCGTTCGCGGACCTGCTGCCCGACGGCACGGCCGAGTTCACGCCCGCCGACCTGGTCCGGCAGGGAATGCTCCCCGCACACGACAAGCTGGCGCAGGCCATGCTCGGCCTGATGTCCGGCCATGGTCTGGCCACCGGTGGCGACGACGGACGATGGCGGCTGACCGGCACTGCGGAGCCGGGTCCCCTGCTGGCCCGGTTGCCGCTCGACTTCCCGGCCTGCAGCGCCGAAGCACAACTGGCGGTCTGTCAGCTGTCGTACCTGGCAGAGGTGTTGCGCGGCGAGCGCGACGCGCTGAACCTACTGACCGGCCAGGGCACCCGGGACGCCCTGGAGCAGTTCTACGACATGGCGCCGTCCTGCCGGTTCCACAACCGGCTCCTCGCCGCGTTGGCTGCGGAGATGGTCCGGGCCTGGCCCGGGGATCGGCCACTGCGGGTTCTGGAGATCGGCGCGGGCACGGGTGGTACCGCAGCGGCACTGCTGCCGGTGCTGCCACCCGAACGGTCCGTCTACCACTACACCGACGTGTCCGCGGCCTTCTTCACCCGTGCCCAACACCGTTTCGGTGCCCACCCCTTCGTCGACTACCGCCCGTTCGACCTGGACGCCGATCCCGCCGCGCAGGGCTTCACCGACGGCACGTACGACCTGATCGTGGCGGCCAACTCCCTGCACACCGCGAACGAGCTGCGATCGGCCCTGGGGCGGGTGCGCGGGCTGCTGGCCCCGGGTGGGCGACTGCTCGCCTTCGAGACGCATGACACGGACTATCTGATGCCGCTGTTCGGCGCACTCGACAGCTTCTGGAAACACGACGACCAACTGCCGCCGGATTCACCCCTGTTGAGCAGGGACCACTGGACCGAAGTGCTTGGTACCTGCGGTTTCACCGATGTGGTCTGCCTCGGTGGCACCATCGAGTCACCCGATCGGGACGCTGCCTCGGTGCTGTTGGCCTCGGCACCCGCGTACGAGACCGTCCAGCCCGCGCTGCCCCGGCCGGACGACGGCACCCGGTGGATCGTCGCCACGGAGAGCGAGCCGGAGACGCCGCTGGCCGAGCACCTCGCCGCACTCCTGACAGCCGGCACAACGCGGTCCGCCGCCGTGACGCCGGCCCCTGTCGACCCTGCGGCCTGGTCGGCGTCGCTCGGCGGTGACGGCGACCCCGCCGTCGTACTCCTGCTGGGTGAGGCCCTCACCGACCCGCAGGCGATGGTCGACCAGGCGGTGCGCCGCGCCGCCACGCTGCGCGACCTGGCCGCGGCCTGCCGGGCGCTCCCGGACGGTGTCCAGCCCTCCCTGTGGCTGGTGACCCGGCCCAGCGGCGCGCTGCCCACGCCCGAACGAGCCGTCCAACCGCAGGACGCCGTCGCCTGGGGAGTGGCCCGCACCCTCGCCAACGAACACCCCGGGCTTCGGGTGACCCGACTGTCCCTGGACCGCGCGGGCGACCCGGCCGCCGACGCGCACCGGCTGGCCCGCGAACTGCTGGCGACCCTCCCGTCGTCCGGCGATGGCGAAGACGCAGGTGCGGCGGTGCGCGAGGACGAGATCGTGCTCACGGCAGGCGGACGCTTCGTGCCCCGGGAACGCGAACTCCCCTCCGGTGAACACATCGAGCCCAGCGGCGACGCGCCCTTCGCCTTGGAGATCGGCGAACCCGGCCTGTCGTACGCGCCGGTCTGGACGCGGACCCGCCCCCTCGTACCAGGGGCCGGTGAGGTGGTGATCGCCGTGCGTGCGGCGGCGCTGAACTACCGCGACATCATGCTGGCGACAGGTCTGCTGCCCCCCGAGGCGACAGAGGCGACGTTCGTCGGGAAAGGCTCCGGTCTCGAATGCGCCGGGGTCGTCACGGCGGTGGGCGAGGGCGTGAGTGGCCTGGCCGCCGGAGACCGGGTGTGCGCGGTCGGTTCCGTGTGTCTGGCCTCGCAAACGGTGGTGCCCGCGGCGGCCGTGGTGAAGGTCCCCGACGCTCTCGGTTTCGCGGAGGCGGCGACCCTGCCCGTGGCCTTCCTGACGGTCCACTACGCGCTGCACGACCTCGCGCGACTGGCGCCGGGGGAAACGGTTCTCGTGCACGGCGCCGCCGGCGGGGTGGGACTGGCCGCCCTCCAGTACGCCCGCCTGGTGGGCGCCAAGGTGATCGCCACCGCGGGCAGCCCGGCCAAGCGCGACCTGCTGCGGGCGCTGGGCGTCGAGCACGTACTGGACTCCCGCACCCTGGACTTCGCCGACCAGGCCCTGCGGATCACCGGTGGGCGCGGGGTGGACGTGGTGGTCAACTCGCTGGCCGGGCAGGCCATCGACCGGGGCCTGGAGACGCTGCGGCCCGGTGGCCGGTTCGTCGAACTCGGCAAGCGCGACATCTATGCCAACAAGCCTTTGCTGATGCGGCCGTTCCGCCGCAACATCGCCTTCTTCGGTGTCGACGTCACCGCGCTGCTGTCCGACGAGGCCGGGCTCGTACACGGTCGGCGTCTGCTGGCCGAGGTCGCCGAGCGGGTGGCGGACGGCCGCTATCGGCCGCTACCGCACTCGGTGTACCCGGCCGCACGGGTCGCCGAGGCGTTCGCGCTGCTCCAGCACTCCCGGCACATCGGCAAGGTCGTCGTGAGCCTCGACCCGCAGGACGGACCGGTGCCCGTCCGGACCCGGCCCGAGCCGCCCCCGCTCGATCCCGACGGCAGTTACCTGGTCACCGGCGGGCTGAGCGGATTCGGCGCCGCCACCGCCCACCGGCTCGCCGACCGCGGTGCCCGCCACCTCGCGTTGCTCTCCCGGCGGGGCGCCGCCGGCCCCGAGGCCGCCGCCGTACTGGCCGACCTGGCCGCGCGGGGCGTGACCGCAACGCCGTACGCCGTCGATGTCACCGATGCCGCCGCCCTGGCCGAGACGATCGGACGCATCGACGCCACCGGGCACCCGCTCGTGGGCGTCGTCCACGCGGCCATGGTCCTCGACGACGCCCAGCTCACCGAACTGACCGACGAACGAATCCGCGCGGTCCTGGCACCCAAGATGGCCGGGGCGGCGGTCCTCGACGCCCTGACCCGCGAGCGCGACCTGAGCCTGTTCTGGCTGTACTCCTCCTTCACCGCTGCCGTCGGCAACGTCAAGCAGTCCGCCTACGTCGGCGGGAACCTCTTCATGGAGGCACTGGCCCGACGCCGACACGGCGGCCGACCAGCCCTCGCCGTGGCCTGGGGCGCGATCGGAGACTGCGGGCATGTCGCCCGCGAGGCCCTGGCACCGGCCCTGGAAGCGCTCGGCGCCGAACCGATCGGCTCCGGCGAGGCACTGGCCGCCCTGGACAACGTGGCGGTGTCGGGCACCGCCGTCGTGGGCATCGGCCGATACGACTGGAACCGGCTGCGCACCTTCCTGCCGTCCATGACGGCGCCGCGCATCGCCGCCCTGCTGCCCGCCGACGGCGACCTCGAAGGCCACACCCGCCAGGACCTCCTGGCAGCCCTCGCCGGGCTCCCCGCGGACGAGGCGCTGGAGACCGTCAACGCCGCACTCGCCGAGGTGATGGCCCGCATCCTGCAGACCGACGCCGCACGCCTCGACCCCAAACTGCCGCTCCAGGACTACGGAGTCGACTCCCTGATGGCCGCCGAACTGCTGACCACGCTGCGCCAACGCCTCGATGTCGAGATCCCGCCCATGGAACTCCTCCAGGGCGGCGTCACCCTCACCGACCTGTCCCGCCACGTGCTGCTGCGCCTCGGCGTCCGCGCCACCGACACCGCCAACGGCTGAAAGAGAGGCTCGCCATGGTGACCTGTCAGGAACCCAAGGGCCCGGCGACGGACTCCGCCGAAGGCCCTCTCACCTTCGGACCCCTCATCGCCGGCGTCACCGTCCCCGACCCGGCCGAGTGGGTGTACGTGCTCCGGGCGAGCGCGCTGATCGACGACCCCATCGGCGCCACCTGCTACCGCAATGCGCTGAACGCCGGGCACATGGGCCCCGACGCCCACCCCGAGACCATCCTGGGACGCTGCGCCCTCGCCGGACCCGAGCACATGGAAACCGCTCTGCACACGGCCAGGCTCGCGGCGGCCGAGTGGGGCGGCAGCCCGCCGGCCCGGCGCGCCGCCCTCGCCGAAGCGTTCCGGGCACGGCTGCGGGAACACGCCGACGCCGTCACCGGCCTCCTCGTGGAGGAGGGCCACCCCGTCCGGCTGGCCCGGATGGAGGTGGCCAACCTCCTCACCTTCTACGGCCCCGAGACCACCGACTGGTGTCTGCGGCACATGGAGTCGGAGCACACCGTCGACGGCCGGACGGTGGTGCTGCGCCGGGTGCCGGACGGTGTGGTGTGTGTGCAGCCACCACAGAACACCCCGGCGCTCAGTGTCGGGGCGGCCTTCCAGTCCGTACTGGCCGGCAACGCGCTCGTGGTCCGGCTCTCCCGGCACGCGCCGATCGCCGCCATGTACCTGGTGGAACAGATCGCCGTACCCGCGCTCGCCGAGGCAGGCGCCCCGCCCGGAGTCCTGTCGGCGCTGTGCACCGAACCCGCGCAGGCACTGGATGCCTGGCTGGAAAGCCCGCTGGTGGACGACGTGCTGTACTTCGGCGACTCGATCCGCGGCGAACAACTCGAGAAGGCGTGCCTCGCCGCGGGCAAGAAGCCGATCCTGGAGCTCGGCGGCAACGACATGGTCGTGGTGTGGCGGGACGCGCCCCTCGACCGGGCCGTGGATGCGCTGATGGAGTCGTACCACGGCAGCGGCCAGATCTGCTGCGCGCCCAACATCGCGCTCGTCCACCCGGACATCGCCGACCGGCTCACCGACCGGCTGACCGAGTGCGTCCGGGCCCTACGGCCCGGCTTCCCCGACGACCCCGAGGTGGTGCTGGCCGCATCGCCGAACACCGCCGGATACGACGCCACGCTCGCCGACGCCCGGCGGGCGGGCGCCCGGGTGCTGACCGGTGGACGCCACCTCGACGTGCACGGCCACGAGAGCGACGACGCCGTCTTCGCGGAGCCCGCGCTCATCCGGATCGACGGGCTCGCCCGCGCGCTGAAGCTGCGGTCGGTCCGCTACGAGACGTTCTTCCCGCTGCTGACCCTGGCCGTTCCCGTCCCCGCCGACGATGACCAACTCCTGTCCGAGATGGTGTCGTTCGTAGCCTCCGGCTCGTACGGCCTGCGCAACTCGCTGTGGACCCAGAGCCCCGACGTCATCGACCGGTTCCTCCGGGACGTCCGCTCGTGCGGCCAGCTCCGGGTGAACGACTCCCATCTCGCGGGCGTGCCGTATCTCGCCAACCACGGCGGCCCCGGGCTGAGCGGCGACCGCTTCGGCGAGCTCAACTACCCGATGCTGCGCACCAGCCGCCTCCAGGGCGTGTCCGTGGCCCAGGAGGGCCCTACGGCCGGCGGGGATGCCGGGCCGTACGTCTCGGCACGGCCCAGGCCCCGGGTCGAGGCGGTACGGGAGTACCCGCCGGGGTGGCCGCCCGAGGACCTGCCCGGCGGGCTGCCGGCGCCGTTCACCGAGGCCTTCCACCACGACCCCTACCCGACCCTGCACTGGCTGCGCGAACACCGGCCGGTGAGCCGGGTCATCAGCCCGGACGGCCCGGGCTGGCTGCTGACCCGCTACGACGACGTACGCGACGCCCATGTCGACCCGCGGGTCACCTGCGACAGCAAACGCATCTCCGCAGGCCACATGTGGATGCGGCACTGGCCGTCCGCACTGCGGGAGCGCCTTTTCACCCACCTGCTGGACAGCGACGATCCGCGCCACGCCGAACTGCGTGCGATCATGCGGCCGTTCTTCTCGCCCGCCCGGCAGGAGCAGTGGCGAACCCGGGTGCAGCGCCTCGTCGACAACCGGATCGACCAGATCGTCGAGCGCGGCAGCGGCGACCTCATGGCGGCCGTCGCCTACCCGCTCGGCGGCAACGTCCTGTTCGCCGTTCTCGGCGCGACCCCGCCCCGGATGAACCACCTGCGGGCGATGATCTGGCGCACCGCCGAGTGGAACAACGACGTCCCCTATGTGGCGGCCCTCGCCCACGAGGTCGACGCGTTCGTCCGCTCGGCAGTCGCCGAGAAGCGCCGCGCCCCCGGCGACGACCTCATCTCGCTGCTGGTCCGGGCCCGCGACCAGGACGGTCTGCTCAGCGAGGATGAACTGCACGGCCAGGTCATGATGATGCTCGTCGCGGGCCAGGACCCCAGCATCAACAGCGTCGGCAACAGCCTGCACGCCCTGCTCACCCACCCCGCCCAGCTCGCCGAACTCCGCGACGACCCGTCCCTGATGGCGACCGGACTCGGCGAACTGCTCCGCTACGAGAGCCCGTTGCCGTTCACCAGCTGGCGGGGCACCCTCGCACCCGTCGAGTTCGGCGACGTGACCGTCCCCGCCGACGAGTCCCTGTTCCTGTGCATCGGCGCCGCCAACCGGGACCCCGCACGCTTCCCCGACGCCGACCGCCTCGACCTGCACCGCCCCACCCCCGGCCATCTCGCCTTCGGCCACGGCGCCCACTACTGCCTGGGCGCCCACATCGGCCGTATGACCGCCGAGGCCGCCGTCAGCACCGTCCTGCGCCGACTGCCCGGCCTGCGACTGGACGGCACACCGGGCTGGCGGCCCAGCCAGTTCGAACGCGGACTCAGCGTGCTGCCCGTCGCCTGGGATGCGCCGAAGGACGGAGGAGCACGGTGAACCGGGCCGACATCCTGGCCGAACTGAAGGCGATGCTCGCCGAGTTCGGCGATGTCGATCCCGAACAGGTCGACGAACAGACCGCGTTCATCGCGGACCTCGGTCTTGACTCCCTGGTCCTGGTGCGGATGACCGTCGTCGCGGAGGAGCGGTTCGGGGTACGCATCCCCGACGAGGTCGCCTGGGAGCTGCACACGGTCGGTGCCGTGGTCAACTACGTCGAGGAGACCCTGTCCGGGCGGACGGGAGCCCAGAGTTGAGCGAACTCGTCCGGTTCCTGCGCGAGAAGGTCTGGCTCCTCGGTGACACCCGTTGGTACGCGCGCGTGGACAGCGTGCGGGGCGAGCTGGTCGAGGTGGAACGCCTCGGATACGCCCAACTCGACGCGCGCGCCCGCACGGTGGGGGCATGGCTGGCCGACCGGACGCCGCCCGGCGCCCGCGTCCTGCTGATGTTTCCGGCGGGCCTGGAGTTCTTCACCGTCTTCCTGGGCTGCCTGTACTCCGGGCGGGTCGCCATCCCCGCCCCGCTGCCGGACACCGACCGGCGGGCCCTGCAACGCGCCGAGGGGATCATCCGCGACGCGGGCGTCGGACTGGTCCTCACCGACGCGGCCCGTCGGCCCGCGCTCGGCTCCTGGCTCGACGGTCTGGACGTGGCGCCACTCGCCGAGTGCGTCGCGACCGACGGGACCGAACTGCCGGACGCGGGCTCCTGGTCCCCCGTCGCACAGGACCTCTCCGCGACCGCCTACGTCCAGTACACGTCCGGCTCGACCAGCGAACCGCGCGGTGTCGTCATCACCCACCGGAACCTGCTGCACAACCTGCTGGCGATCAGAGAAGTGATGGCCACTGAGGACATCAGGGACGAGTTGCGCCACGGACCCTCGCCCACCAGCGCCGGATGGCTCCCGCACTACCACGACATGGGCCTGGTCGGCATGCTGCTCACCCCACTCGCGAGCTACGCCAACCTCGTCTTCAGTGCGCCGGTGTCCTTCGTAGCCCATCCGAAGCTGTGGCTCCAGATGATCAGCCGGTACCGGGCCTGCTACACCTTCGCCCCGAATTTCGGCTACGACTGGCTGCTGAGAAGCCTCAAGGACGACCAACTCACGGATGCAGACGTGGACTTGGGCTGTCTGCGGTTCGCGCTCAGCGGCGCCGAACCCGTCCAGGCCGGCGTCCTGAACGCGGTCGCCCGCAGACTCGCCCCCCTCGGCTTCCGCCCGGACGTCTGGGCCCCCGGCTACGGCCTGGCCGAGGCAACCCTCATGGTCGCCGGCACGCCCTGCGGCAGCGGGCCGACCGTGGGACGCTTCGACCGCGGCACGCTGGAGGCCGGCCGCGCCGTACCCGCCCCGGACGGCGTCGACCTCGTCAGCTGCGGCCACCCCGCCGGCGTGGACGTCCACATCGTCGACCCCGCCACCGCACGCCCCCTGGAGGACGGGCAGATCGGCGAGATCTGGGTACGCGGCGACAGCGTCGCCGACGGCTACCTCGGTGACCCCCAAGCCACCGCCGAACACTTCGCCGCCACCACGGCCGACGGCGACGGCCCCTTCCTGCGCACCGGGGACCTGGGCTTCTTCCGGCACGGCGAGCTCTACGTCACCGGCCGCGCCAAGGACCTGATCATCGTCAACGGCCGCAACATCCATCCCCAGGACATCGAACGCGTCAGTGAATCCACCGACCCCGCCACCGGCCCCTGCGCCGCCTTCACCCTGCCCGACGCCGACGGCCACGAACACATCGTCCTGGTCCAGGAAATCCGCCCCCTCCACCTCAAGGGCCGCACTCCCGCAGCCCTCTCGGAGCTGATCAGAAAGCGCCTGGCCGAAGACCTACGACTCGCCGTCCAGGTGGTCGTCGTCGGGCCGATGAGCGTGCCCCGGACCACCAGCGGCAAGATCCAGCGCTCACGAACCCGGGACGAGCTGCGCGCGGCCCGACTCACCCCCCTCCACTCCGACCTCCTCACCCCGCCCTGCCCGGCGTCCTGACCGCCCAGGTCGGTTCGTCAGTTCGCGGAAGCCGTCCACCCGCTCGCCGTGATCCGCGCCCCGTCCGCCGGCCGGGCCTCGTCGAAGAGGACTCCGTCCGCCGCCTCGACGCGCAGGCCGTCGACGTACGCGCCCCGGCCCACGTACAGCCGGTCGGTCGCGTACCGCCAGCGGATCACCAGCTCCCGGTGCGCGGGGAGCCGAGCGGTGAGCCGGTGCCAGACCCGGCCCGACCAGCCCGTGACGGTGCCGTCCGGGTGGTCCTGCGGTTGCTCGCCGTGGCGGGCCGTCGTGAAGGGGAGCGGCCGCCAGGTGGCGCCCCCGTCGGTCGTGGCCTCCAGGGCGAGGGCGTCCGACCGGGGTTCGGTGTCCCACCACAGGGCGCAGCACAGCCGGACATCGCCGGGGGAGGTGTCGAGGGGAGGGAGCGCGAGGGTCGCGGTCGTGGCGGTCGCCATTCCGGAGAACCATGCGGTACGACCGTGCCGCGGGCGGACGGCCACAGCGCGGGCCATGTTGTTCGCGGCGGCGACCCGGGGCGCGGAACCGGAACGCCAACTGCGCACCGGATGAACGGAGTTGCCGAGCGCGACGAGGAAGGAGTCGGTCGACGGGTCGAGGACCAGCGAGGTGCCGGTGAAGCCGGTGTGCCCCGCCGTGTGCGGGGTGGCCATCGCGCCCATGTACCAGTGCTGGTATAGCTCGAAGCCGAGGCCGTGTTCGTCGCCCGGGAAGGCGGTGTTGAAGTCGGTGAACATCAGCTCCACCGACTCCGGCTCCAAGATGCGGGACCGGCCGTAGGTACCGCCGTTGAGCAGCGTCCGCCCGAGAACCGCGAGGTCCCACGCGTTGGAGAAAACACCCGCGTGGCCCGCGACCCCGCCGAGGCTGAAGGCGTTCTCGTCGTGCACCTCGCCCCACACGAGCCCCCGGTCCAGGCCGGACCAGGGCTTGCGGGCGTCCTCGGTGGCCGCGATCCTCGGCCTCCAGGCGGCGGGCGGGTTGAAGCGGGTGCGGCGCATGCCGAGCGGGCCGGTGATCTCGTCGCGCAGGAGGGTGTCGAGCGTACGGCCGGTGATCTTCTCCAGGACCAGTTGGAGGGAGATCAGGTTGAGGTCCGAGTAGAGGTGCGTCGTCCCCGGCGGGTTCAGCGGCGCCTCGTTCCAGATGAGCCGGAGCTTCTCCTCGTACGTCGGCGCGTTGTACAGGGGGATCCAGGCGCGGAATCCCGAGGTGTGGGTGAGGAGCTGACGGATCGTGATGTCCTGCTTGCCGGCCTGACCGAAGTCCGGGAGGTAGGAGGCGACGGTCGCTTCCAGTGCCAGCGCACCCCGCTCGATCTGCTGTACGGCGAGGATCGACGTGAACAGCTTGGACACCGAGGCCAGATCGAAGACGGTGTCCTCGGCCATCGGTATCTGCTGCCCGGCCGGCAACTCGACGCCGGTGTCGGTCTTCTCGTCGTACGACCGATAGCGCACCGCCTTGCCGATGGGCTCGTGCAGGGCCACCGTGCCGCCACGCCCGGCGAGCAGGATGGCGCCCGCGTACCAGGGGTACTTGGGGGAGGGGCCCAGGAACGCCTCGGCGTCGGTGACGAGCCGGCGGAGGTGGTCGGGGAGCAGGCCGGCCCGCTCGGGGGACCCGTGGCGCAGGGTGCTGCCGCGGCCGGAGGAGGCGGCGGCCGGTCCGGCGGGGAAGGGGGCGATGGCCAGCGCGCCGCCCAAGGCCAGGGCCCTTTTGCACAGTTGACGCCGGGTCAGTCCGTTTCTGCCGTCGGCCATCGAGGTTCCTCCCCGTCACTCCGGCTGAAAGTATCTTTCCGGGATCACCTTGCGTGATGAAGCTTTTGTGTCAGTCGTGCTCCGTGTCAACGGGGCGTTCGGCTCAATAGATCTGACGGTATATCAGAAAAGGCCTTCCGTCGTCCGGAGGACTGCGGCATCCTGCGCCCATGCAGACGGAGCTGAGCAAGAAACTGGGAGTCGAGCACGCCATCTTCGGCTTCACGCCGTTCCCCGCCGTCGCCGCGGCCATCAGCCGGGCCGGCGGCTTCGGAGTGCTCGGCGCGGTCCGCTACACGGCCCCCGACGATCTCAAGCGCGACCTCGACTGGATCGAGGCCCATGTCGACGGCAGGCCCTACGGGCTCGATGTGGTCATGCCCGCGAAGAAGGTCGAGGCCCCGAAAGATCAAACACTGACCGAGGCCGATGTCGAGGGGATGATCCCGCAGGGCCACCGGGAGTTCGTCAAGGACACCCTGGCCAAGTACGGCGTGCCCGAACTGGCCGAGGGGGAGGCCTCCGGCTGGCGTATCACCGGGTGGATGGAGCAGGTCGCCCGCACCCAGCTCGACGTCGCCTTCGACTACCCGATCAAGCTGCTCGCCAACGCCCTGGGCTCACCGCCCGCGGACGTGGTGGAGCGCGCCCATGAGCAGGATGTCCTGGTGGCAGCCCTCGCGGGCAGCGCCCGGCACGCCGTCAAGCACAAGGAGCGCGGCATCGACATCGTCGTCGCCCAGGGCTACGAGGCGGGCGGCCACACCGGTGACATCGCCTCCATGGTGCTGACGCCCGAGGTCGTGGAAGCCGTCGACCCACTGCCCGTACTGGCGGCCGGAGGCATCGGCAGCGGCCCACAGGTGGCGGCGGCACTCAGCCTCGGTGCCCAGGGTGTGTGGCTGGGCTCCATATGGCTGACCACCACAGAGGCCGATCTCCACTCAGCCGCTCTGACCCGCAAACTGCTCGCCGCCGGCTCGGGCGACACGGTGCGCTCCCGCGCCCTGACCGGAAAACCCGCACGCCAGCTGCGCACCGAGTGGACCGACGCCTGGGACGACACGAACGGCCCCGGCACCCTGCCCATGCCTCTCCAGGGCCTGCTGGTCGCCGAGGCGGTCTCACGCATCCAGAAGTACGAGGTCGAGCCGCTGCTCGGCACCCCGGTCGGCCAGATCGTCGGCCGGATGAACAGTGAACGCAGCGTCCAGGCCGTCTTCGACGACCTCACCCGCGGCTTCGAGCGAGCCGTCGATCGCATCAACCGCATAGCCGGAAGGAGCGGCGAGTGACGAGCACGAGCACACCCCCGGCAGGCTTCTGGGCCCAGGCCGCAGCGGACCCCCACCGTACGGTGCTGGTCGCCCCCGACGGCGAGGAGTGGACGGCAGGCCGTCTGCACGCCGACGTCAACCGCCTCGTCCACGGCCTGCGCGCGGCCGGCCTGGAGCGCGGCGACGCCTTCGCGGTCGTCCTGCCCAACAGCGCCGAGTTCTTCACCGCGTACCTGGCCGCCAGCCAGGCGGGCTTCTACCTGGTCCCCGTCAACCACCACTTCGTCGGACCGGAGATCGCCTGGATCGTCGCCGACTCCGGCGCCAAGGTCCTCCTCACCCACGAACGCTTCGCCGCCCCCGTACGCCAGGCCGCGGACGAGGCCGGCCTGCCCGTCACCCACCGGTACGCGATCGGCACGGTCGAGGGCTTCCGGCCGTACGCCGAACTCCTCGACGGGCAACCGGAGTCGCCGCCCGCGGACCGCACCCTCGGCTGGGTCATGAACTACACCTCGGGCACCACCGGCCGCCCCCGCGGCATCCGGCGCCCGCTGCCCGGCAAACTCCCCGAGGAGGCCTACCTGGGCGGCTTCCTCGGCATCTTCGGCATCCGCCCCTTCGACGACAACGTCCACCTCGTCTGCTCGCCGCTCTACCACACAGCCGTCCTCCAGTTCGCGGGCGCGTCGCTGCACATAGGCCACCGTCTGGTCCTGATGGACAAGTGGACGCCCGAGGAGATGCTCCGGCTGATCGACCGGGAGAAGTGCACCCACACCCACATGGTCCCGACCCAGTTCCACCGTCTGCTCGCCCTGCCCGAGGAGGTACGCGCCCGCTTCGACGTCTCCGCCATGCGGCACGCCATCCACGGCGCCGCCCCCTGCCCCGACCATGTGAAGCGGGCGATGCTCGACTGGTGGGGTCCGTGCGTGGAGGAGTACTACGCGGCCAGCGAGGGCGGCGGGGCCTTCGCCACCGCCGAGGACTGGCTGAAGAAACCCGGCACGGTCGGCAAGGCCTGGCCGATCAGCGAACTCGCGATCTTCGACGACGACGGCAACCGGCTCCCGCCCGGCGAACTCGGCACCGTCTACCTGAAGATGAACACCGGCGGCTTCGCCTACCACAAGGACGAGGCCAAGACGCGGAAGAACCGCATCGGTGACTTCTTCACCGTCGGTGACCTCGGCTGTCTCGACGAGGACGGCTACCTCTTCCTCCGCGACCGCAAGATCGACATGATCATCTCCGGCGGGGTCAACATCTACCCGGCCGAGATCGAGTCCGTACTCCTCGCCCACCCCGCCGTCGCCGACGCCGCCGCCTTCGGCATCCCGCACGACGACTGGGGCGAGGAGGTCAAGGCCGTGGTCGAACCGGCCCCCGGTCACGACCCGGGCCCCGCCCTGGCCGCCGCGATCCTCGACCACTGCGCCGACCGGCTCGCCGGCTACAAGCGGCCCAGGAGCGTCGACTTCATCACCGAGATGCCGCGCGATCCCAACGGCAAACTGTACAAGCGGCGTTTGCGGGACCCGTACTGGGAGGGCCGGACGCGACCCGTGTGAACTTCAGGCGCGAGGGCGGGGAAAGGTCTCCAAGGCCTTCGCGAGACCGGCGGCATCGGTGCCGACCTTGCGGTAGACACCGGACAGCAACTGCCGCACGCCCTGCTCGGTGAGGCGCAGTTCCTTGGCGATCACCGCCACCGGCTTTCCTTGGACGGCCAGTTCGGCGGTGCGGCGTTCCTGAGCGGTCAGCGTGTCCGCCTGCGCGTAGCGCAACGGCAGCGGCCGCAGCCCCGCCGCCGAGAGCTCCTCCCTGGCCCGGGCGGTGAGCGCCTCGGCCCCGCAGTGGACGGCGCCCTCCAGGCCTTGGTAGAGCCGACCGGCGGCCTCCTGGAGGCGCCCGTTGCGAGAAAGGGCGGCGCCGTGCCCGATCAGGGCCCGGGCGAGTTCGTAGGCGGCGGGGGACTGCTCCAGGTGCTCCACGGCCTCCGCGTGCAGCTTGAGCGCCGACGGGCCGCCGGTCACCTCGGCCTCGATGTGCAGCGCCTGGCCGATGGTGGAGGAGGCACCGAACTCCCGGGCGCGCTTGACGGCGTCACGGGCGAGGGACAGCGCCCGGCCGGGGGCGGTGGGGGCGAGGGCGGACGCCAGGTGCAGCTGCCAGGGACACCAGGAGGGGTTGCGCCAGCCCCGTGCGTCCAGCCACTCCCCGACGGCGGCCAACAGGTCCGCGGCCTCGGAGTGCCGCCCCTCGGCCAGGAGCAGTTCGGCGTACACCGTGCGAGGGTCGGGATAGATGACGGCGTTCGGGACGATCTCGCCGTAGCGGTAGGCGTTCGCGAGGCGACGCGCCTCGGCGGTGCGGCCGCGGGCGAGCAGGGTCTGGATGAGGATGCCGATGGCGAACCACTGGGCGGGGACCGCGCCTTCGACCCGGTCGGCGATGCGCAGGCCCTCGCGCACCAGCTCCTCCGCGTCTGCCAGGCAGCCGCGGCGGTAGCGGATGTAGCCGTACAGGGTCTGTCCCAGCGCAAGATGGGAGCCGCGCCAGCCTTTGTCCTCGCACTCGGCGATGCCCCTGGTGAACAGTTCCTCGGCCCGTCGAGGCTGGTCGCTGTACATGAACACCAGGGCGACCGAAACGGGTACCTCGAAACCATGGTTCTCGTCGGTCCAGCTCAGTCCGCCGAGCAGCGCCTCCTCCGCACAGCCGAGGGCGGTCTGCCGAGGCTCGCCGCGCACCGTGGCATCCCACGCGCGGGAGCCGAGGATGTACCGCTCCTCCAGGCCGCCGCGGCCGGTCAGGCGCTCGGCCAGCCGCATCAGCCTGCGTGTGCGGGCGTACGAGTCGGGCTCATCGGCGCGGAAGGCACTCCAGACGAAGTGATCGGCCTGCATGCGCAGTCGGATGCGCGGATGGGTGGCGAGCCGCGCCTCGTCGAAGGACACGGTCGCCGCCTCGGCCAACCGGTCGGTGTGGGCCAGCGCCTGGGTGAGCCGGTAGACGATGGAGGCCCGCAGTTCGGGATCCACCTCGGGCTCCGCCAGCGCCTCCTGGAGATGGGTGACGGTGGCCGTGGGCTCGATCAGAAAGGTCGCGCCGGCCAGCTCGTGCAGGAGTCGGGCCCGGTCCTCCGGGAGTGGCGGCTCCTGCAGCGCTCGGGCCAGGACGCGCCGGGCGGCCTCCGGAGCCCCCGCACGAAGGTACTCACGGGCGGCCTCGCGGAGGCATTCGACCACCTCGGGCCTGCCCTCGCACGGAACCTCCAGCAGATGCCGGGCGGCCGCGGTCGGCCCCAGCCCTGCCGCGCGGACGGCCTCCGCGGCCCTGTCGTGCAGACCGACCCGCAGCCCTGAGGGGATGGACCGGTAGATCGTCGTGGCGATCAGCGGGTGGACGAACTCAAGGCCGCCCCCGGGCCCCTGGGCCTCCGCCAGGATCCGGGCGGTGCGCAACCGCTCAGTCGCCTCGACGGCGTCCTCGCTGCCGATCACCGCGAGGGTGGCGGCGAGCTCCGGTGACACCGGCGGACCGAGTACGGCCGCGGCATGGGCGAAACGAACGGTGCTCGTGCCGAGACCGTGAAGGGTCTCGATCAGTCCAGGGCCCTTGACCGCCGCGGCCAGGTCCCGCATCGCGTCCAACTCGTCCTGCGCGCCCTTCAGGTTCTGTTCCCCCAGCCTGATGGCGAGTTCGACGGCCTCGAACGGGCTCCCTCCGGTGACCGACCAGCATTCGTCGCAGAACTCGTCCTCGGCTCCGTCTCCCAGCTCGTCCCTGATGATCTGGGCCACGCCGGCGGTGCTCAGCCGCGCGAGCGGGTAGGGGCGGTTCCCATGACGTTCGACGACCGTGCGGAACGCGGCCGCGTCGGAAGGCAGTTCGTCGGGCCGGTAGGCGACGAGGATCAGAAGCGCGAGATCGGTCGCCCGAGGGGCGAAGGAGGCGAGCCAGCCGAGTGACTCGGGATCGGCCCAGTGCAGGTCGTCCAGGAGCAGGACGAGCGGCGCCCGCATCGCCGCGATGCGCGTCATGACCCAGTCGAGGCCGTCGCGCACCCCGGTCGGATCCGGTGCATGGGTGGTGCCCGTCGCCTCCAGGCCGAGGGCGACGGCGACGATGTCGTACCAACTGCCCAGGAAGGCACGGCGTTCCGGCTCGTCCATCGCGGCCAGGACGGGCTGGACCAGCTGACGCACGAGGCGGAACGCCAGGTCCTGCTCGTTCTGCCCGGCGCAGGCCGAGAGCACCGTGAATCCGTCTCCTGCGGCGCGAGCGCGTGCCTTCGTGAGGAGCGCTGTCTTGCCCAGCCCGCCCGGACCTGTGAAGGCGAGCATTCCGCTGGGCCGCGCCCGCTGAACGCCATTGGCGGCGTCACGCAGGTCTGACAACGCTGATTCGAGCGCATCCAGTTCCCGTTGGCGCTCGAGCAACGGGCGGGGATCGGTGTGCGGTTGCCACGCCCCATGCGCCATATGCCCTACCGCTTCCTGTCGTTGATCGTCGGAAGACAGCGCAGAGCGTACGCCCCAGGTGAGGGGGCGGTGGCGGTGTGGCGCACGAGGATGACAGGGAAGGATGAATCCCGTGCCGAAGTGGTTCGATTGTCCGCCTATCGGGTAAGGGAACTTGAATAGTCGGCGTCCCCGGGAGGCGTGCGCCCGCCGCACGGCAGAGACGGGCGCACGGTGCTCTACGCGAGGGCGGGGGTCAGTGCCGCGTCCACATAGCGCGGCACGGTGCGGGACCAGTAGTAGCACCCGCGGATCCAGCCGATCATGCCTTCCACGTAGCCGACCCCGGCAGGGCTCAACTCCGGTTTGATCTCGTGGTAGAGCTGCTCGACCTCCCTGATCGTGCTGTTGATCTGCCGGATGGCCAGCATGACGGCCATCGGAAGGGAGCACCGCAGCGCCCGCTGGTGGGCGAGGGCCAGATTGATCATTCCGCCCGTCCGCTGCTCCTTCACCGCGGAGAAGAGGTCGGGTATCCACACCGCCGCATCGGCCGACAGCCGGCTCAGGCGTTGCACGTGGGGGTGATGCAGCTCCTCGGGGGCCAGTTCGCACGGTTGCGCCGCTTCGGCCAACGGGTAGAAGGGCTCGACGCCCGCGGTGAGCGAACGTATCGAGGTGCTCAGTCCCATGCCCGGGGGGAGGGGGCCGGCCTGCGCCACCGCCTCGTACAGCAGTCCGTGCACGTACTCGCGGCTCTTGCCTGCCCATCGCGCGGCCTGTGCGGGGGTGCATCGCTCCCGGACCTGCCGGTGGAGATCGGCCAGCGCCGCTCCCAGGGGAGTGCGGGGCGGAGCGCCGTCGCGCAGAATGGCGATGCTCTCGCTCAGCATGGGCAGCAGTCGGTCCGGCGACTGTCGACCGATCTCTTCCGCCCGGTCGTCGAAGACGAATTGATAGGCGATCTGGTTGGACACGATCTGCAGGACGTCCAACTCCACCGCGGGGCTGTTGTACGACGCGAGCTCGGCCGGCCGCGTGAAGGCGATCATGGCCGCCACTCCCACTTCGTCGGTCAGCCCGCACGAGCGTAACCATGCGTCGACGCCTGCCGTGGCTTCGGAGGCGTGGCGATTGCTCAGGAACGGGAACGGCATGTAGAGGTGGGCGTCGATCAATTCCTTGAGGCTGGACGCCGGAATTCCGTACTGCGCGGCGAGCGCGGCTTCCTCATGCGTGGTCGACACCGTTGCCACCTGCCCTTCGGGATTCGTCGGTGCGGGGCGCGGCAGTCGCTCGAGGTGCGGGCGAACCGGCGTGTGCCGAAGTGTCGACGGGCACGCGCGTGCGTGGTTCGCAGATCATCACCAGCGACCTTGGCCCCAGCGTCGCACCGGGGCGTGGTCGTGCGACGGGGCCGGGCAGGTGGCGCAGACGCCAGCGGCCTGCGACCGTCGCGAGGGCCATGGTCATCTCCGCCATGGAGAGCAGGTCGCCGATGCATTTGCGGCTGCCCGCGGCGAACGGGACCATCGCCCCGTGCCGCTCGTCGGCTGCCTGGCCCGGAAGCCAGCGATCCGGCAGGAATCGTTCGGGGTCGGCGAATGATGTGGGATCGCGATGCAGCAGGTAGGGGCTGTAGAGAATCGTGGCTCCCCGAGGGAGACGGCACCCGGCGAAACTCGTTTCCCTGGTGGTCATGCGGGTGAAGAGCCAGCCGGGTGGTGAGTGGCGCAGCGTCTCCGTGACGACACACCGGGTGTAGACCAGGCGCGCCAGGTCGTCGGGACCGGGTCGCTGCCGTCCGGCGAGTACGGCGTCGACCTCGGCGTGCAGACGGCGCTCCACCTCCGGATGTTCCGCCAGGAGACTGAACGCGGACGCCAGGCACATGGAAGGGCTCTCGGATCCGGTGAGCAGGAGCGATACGAGATGGTCGTGGAGTTCCTGTTCGGAGATGGCCCCTTCGGGGCCGTTGCCCTGCGCCGCCGTCAGAAGGGTGCCCAGCAGGTCGTCGCGGGGAGCGCCCCGGCGGCGCGCGGCAATGACGTCGTCGATGATCGCGTGCACCCGGTCGACCGCACGCCGGTAGCGGCGGTTCGCAGGTGTGGGCACCCGGAAGAGGGCGTCGACCGGCACGACGGTGCGGGCGAACAGGCCACGGACGATGGCCGCGAGACTGTGCCGCACCTCCGCTGCCGTCGCTGCGTCCAGCGAGTCGGAGAAGAGCACACGGCTGATGACCCCCGTCGTGAAGGCCATCGTGGCCCCGCTGACGTCGACCTTCTGCCCGGGCTGCCACGCGCGGCACACCGACTCGGCTTCCTCACCCATCTGTTCCGTGTGATCGGCCACGCGGGAAAGGCGGAAGTCCGGTTGCAGCAGCCTGCGCTGGCGCCGATGCTCATCGTGCCGGCACGTGACCACGCCGTCGCCCATCAGAATCCGGAGCCTGTCGTACTGCGGACCTCCCTTGTCGAAGGTGCGCGTGTCCCTGAGCATCTGGTGAACCAACTCTGGGTGACACACCATCCAGGCGCGCTGCGGGCCCAGCCGTATCTCGACGACGTCCCCGTATGTGGGCAAAGAATTCAGAAACCCCAGCGGCTGACGGAACAACGCGATACCGTGACCGAAGAGTGGGAATATGCCTGGAGCAGTACCAATCCTCCACGCTCGCTCTTGTTCAGGCACAGCACTACTCATGAAAACCTCCTGCCCGACGCGGCACGCGAAAAATCGGTGAACGTGCCACGGACTTGACACTTGAGACAAGTCCTGCCCAGTTCGCGCGGCTCTCGGTTTCCCGAAACCTTTCTCCAAAGGGGCGCATAGGAGCACGGAGAAGCAAAAAGAGGCAAAAAGGAGCATCCGGCGAACGGTCGTTGATGCATCGCCCATCAGCGGCGATTCCATCCGCCCCTCAAGTGTGGTCCCGCCCCATGGAGAACGGGACCACACCTGCTCAGCGTTCGCGCACGTGCACCACATTCAATGAGGGCGAAGCCAGGATGTCCTTCTCGCAGAATCGCGAGGTCACCCACTTCTCACCGGAGAACACCCGGGTCTGGTCGCTGAAGTGGGGCGAGTTCGGATTCGACGACTGCGAGTACGTCAGCAGCGTACGAGCCACCGGACAACGGCTGCCGTCCCAGCCCACCGCCTGGATGTGGCTGGAGCCGGTCGACACCTCCGAGTAGCCGCCGCCCGCCGGATTCCACACCGGCTCGACCTTGTTCCACACACCCAGCGACTCGGTGCCGCCCGGAATGGGGATGCGCTGCCCGTTCCGTACGACGAACTGGTGCTCGCCGAGGCGGGAGCCGAGCGTGATACCCGCGGCCCGAAGCTCGGTCACCGCGTCCGCGAGGGCCGTGGCGAAGCCCGGGGCGTCGGTGTTGAGGGTGTGCGGAGTGCGCACCGGGTCCGCCGCCGAGAAGGGCACCTTCCACCGCTGGGCGGCCGGCACCTTCGCGGCCAGCTTGCGCCAGAACCGGTCGAAGAGCAGGGCGCCCCGGCTGCCGGTGTCCGTCGTACGGTCCCAGGCCGCGAGCACCGCACAGGCCTCGCGGACGTCAACCGCCTTGCCGTCACTGCCTGTTGCCGTACCGCCCGGCAGTGTGGCACACGCCTTCGCCACGTCGGCCGCGGCCAGGTCACCCGCGGGCACCCGGTTCGCGAACTGCTGCCGCTCCAGGTCCCGGACGGTCAGACCGCCCCGCTCCGCCATCGCCGCCACGTCCTCGATCGCGCCACGGGTGCGCATCGAGCGCTGCGTGTCGATGGTGCCGAAGACCCGCTCGTAGCCGGTGAGCGGCCGGTCGGCGTTGGCCAGCCACGCGCTGTCGTTGGAGTTCTCCGCGTACGGCGCGTCCTTCAGCGTCGGCATGTGCGCGGGCCCGAAGATCCCGGACTGCACGGCGTCGGCGTCGCGGCCGAGCGTGCAGTCGCCACGGGAGCCGTCGAGGACCGCCAGACCCGCGGCCGGATAGGTGGTCCTGCCCAGGTCCGTCGAACACCGGGCCGCGACGTCATCGGTGATCCGCGGCAGCACCTGCGACTGGGTGTAGAGGGAGTGCCCCGAGGAGTCAGCGGCGATCGTGTTCACCCACGGGAGCCCCTGATGCCGGGCCAGGGACGCGAGGACGTCCGCCGTGCCGCGCGCCTTGCTGAAGCCGAGCGAGGTGTCGGCGAACCGCATGTTGGCGGAATTGGGGTCGCCCAGCGCGTACGCCGTCGTCGTGGTCCAGGGCAGCGGGAGCTCGCCGTCGGTCGAGGCGACGACCGGGCCGTACCGCGTCCACCACTGGGCGCGGGTCACGGGTGCGCCGTCCTTGACCGCGACGGTCACGGTCCGCTTCGTCATCCGGTGTCGCTTGCCGTCCACCACATACACGGTCGGATCGGCGGGATCCAGCGTCAGGCGGTGCAGGTTGAACGGGACGCCGCTCGACACTGTGTGGCTCCACGCCACATGGGAGTTGTAACCGATGGAGATCGTCGGCGACCCGAGCAGCGCCCCGCCGGCGACGTTCAACTCGCCGGGAATCGTCTGCTGCGCCTGCCAGAAGCGGCGCCCGCCGTGCCACGGGTAGTGCGGGTTGCCCAGCAGCAGACCGCGGCCGTTCGCCGTGGTGTCACCGCGGAAGGCGACCGCGTTCGACCCCATGCCAGCGTCGGCGGTCCGCTCCCGCACGGCCCGGATCAGGGCCTCGGCGTCCGGGCCGGCCGCGACGCCCTTGGCGTGGGCGGCGGATCCGGTGGGTGGCTGGGCGGAGGTGATGTCGTCCACGGCGCCGCCCTGGCCGCCGAGCACGGCGATGGCGTAGAAGCGGGCGGCCACGTCGAGTGCGGTGACCGGCCGCACCCAGGCGGCCGCCTTGCACGTGGGGTCGGTGATCCGGTTCTGCTTCAGCCAGGTGTTGTACCCGGCCGCGAAGCCCCGCATGAGGTCCTTGACCTGACGGCTCGGGCCGCGCGGTGCCGGCTGCGCGAGGAGCGCCTCCACGGTGCCTGTCTGACGTACGCCGCGGAAGTACAGGTCGCTGGAGAGGTTGTTGGTGGCCGAGGAGAGCGAGAAGTCGGTCGCCGCGTCGGGGCCGAAGAAGCGTGAACGCTCGCCGCGTACGGTCACGAAACCGTCGGCGAGCGTGCACACCTGGTCGGCGGCCTGCGCCCAACCGGTGCCGAAGCCAAGAGACGTGTAGTCCTTGGCGGTGATGTGCGGAATGCCGTACTCGGTGTAGCGGACGACGGCGGACAGACCGCCGTGCGAGAGCTGTTCGTGCCGGTCCTGGCGGTCCTGTCGCTCGGCCGCGGCGGCCGGCAGCCCGGCCGTGGCGGTGAGCATGGCGACGGCCGTGACGACGAGCCGTCTGAAGCGGGTGCGCATCGTGCCTCCCAACGTCTTTGAGGGAAGGAGCCGTTGAGCGTACCAACGGGTATGTGTCCCCGGCACGGTGTTCTGTTCCCGCTCGACGTCTTGCTTGACCTGTCCGTGCGGCGCACCGAGGATCATGTGTCATGACGCCTGGACACGGCAGCACGGTTGACGGGGTGCTGCGACGCAGCGCCCGGCGCACCCCGGCGCGCGTCGCGGTCGACTACCGCGACCGCTCCTGGACGTACGAGGAACTCGACGAGGCCGTGTCGCGCGCGGCGAGCGTCCTGCTCGACGAGGGCCTCACTCCCGGCGACCGGGTCGGCGCCTACGGGCACAACTCGGACGCCTACCTGATCGCCTTCCTCGCCTGCGCCCGGGCCGGCCTCGTGCACGTCCCGGTGAACCAGAACCTCACCGGCGACGACCTCGCCTACATCGTCGGCCAGTCCGGCAGTTCCCTTGTCCTCGCCGATCCGGACCTGGCGGACCGTCTCCCGGACGGCGTCCGTACGGTGCCCCTGCGCGATGCCGACGACTCGCTGCTGGCCCGGCAGGCGACGGCGCCCGCCCACGACGGCCCGGAGCCGCGCAGCGAGGACCTGGTTCAACTGCTCTACACCTCGGGCACGACGGCCCTGCCCAAGGGCGCGATGATGACCCACCGCGCCCTGGTGCACGAGTACCTGAGCGCGATCACCGCCCTGGACCTGAGCGCCGGCGACCGGCCCGCCCACTCACTGCCGCTGTACCACTCCGCGCAGATGCATGTGTTCCTCCTGCCGTACCTCGCCGTCGGCGCCACGAACACGATCCTCGACGCGCCCGACGGCGACCGGCTCTTCGACCTGATCGAAACGGGCGGCGTGGACAGCCTGTTCGCCCCGCCCACGGTGTGGATCGGCCTCGCGGGCCGCCCCGACTTCGCGACCCGTGACCTCGACGGACTGCGCAAGGCCTACTACGGCGCCTCGATCATGCCGGTGCCGGTACTGGAACGGCTGCGGGAGCGATGGCCGAAGCTGGCCTTCTACAACTGCTTCGGCCAGAGCGAGATCGGCCCGCTGGCCACGGTGCTGGCCCCGGACGAGCACAAGGGCAGGCTGGACTCGTGCGGCCGCACGGTGCTCTTCGTCGACGCCCGAGTGGTCGACGAGGACGGCGAGGACGTACCCGACGGCACCCCCGGTGAGATCGTCTACCGCTCCCCGCAGTTGTGCGAGGGCTACTGGGACAAGCCCGAGGAGACCGCCGAGGCTTTCCGGGACGGCTGGTTCCGCTCCGGTGACCTCGCGGTGCGGGACGCGCACGGCTACTTCACCATCGTCGACCGGGTGAAGGACGTCATCAACTCCGGTGGCGTTCTGATCGCTTCACGGGAGGTCGAGGACGCCCTGTACACGCACGACGGCGTCGCCGAGGCCGCCGTGATCGGGCTGTCCGACGAGCGGTGGATCGAGGCCGTCACGGCGGTCGTCGTCCCGCGCGGTGAGGTGACCGAGGAGGAGCTCATCGACCACGCGCGCGAGAAGCTCACCCACTTCAAGGCGCCGAAGCGGGTGGTGTTCGTCGACGAGCTGCCGCGCAACGCCAGCGGCAAGATCCTCAAACGGGAGCTGCGCGACCGTCTGGCCGGGTGACTAGCGGGGACGCAGGTCCTCGATCCGGCGGATCTTGCCCACCGACCGCTCCAGCGACTCCGGTTCGACGATCTCCACGGCGACCGACACGCCGATGCCGTCCTTCACGGCCGCCGTGATGGACCGCGCCGCGGCGTCCCGGGTCTCGGGCGAGGCGCCGGGGCGCGCCTCCGCCCGTACGGTGAGGGTGTCGAGCCGGCCCTCCCGGGCGAGACGCAGCTGGAAGTGCGGCGCCACGCCCGGCGTGCGCAGCACGATCTCCTCGATCTGGGTGGGGAAGAGGTTCACCCCGCGCAGGATCACCATGTCGTCACTGCGGCCGGTCACCTTCTCCATCCGGCGGAACACCCGCGACGTGCCCGGCAGCAGCCGCGTCAGGTCCCGTGTCCGGTACCGAACGACCGGCATCGCCTCCTTGGTGAGCGAGGTGAAGACCAACTCGCCCTCCGCACCGTCCGGCAGCACCTCACCGCTGATCGGGTCCACGATCTCGGGGAAGAAGTGGTCCTCCCACACATGGAGCCCGTCCTTGGTCTCCACACACTCCTGCGCGACACCCGGCCCGATCACCTCGGACAGCCCGTATATGTCGACGGCGTCGATCGCGAACCGCTCCTCGATCTCCCGACGCATCTGCTCGGTCCAGGGCTCGGCACCGAAGATGCCGACACGCAGGGAGGTGGCGCGCGGATCGACGCCCTGCCGCTCGAACTCGTCGAGGATGGTGAGCATGTACGACGGCGTCACCATGATGATCTCGGGCTTGAGGTCCTGGATCAGCTGGACCTGGCGGGCCGTCATCCCGCCGGACGCGGGGATGACCGTACAGCCCAGTCGCTCGGCCCCATAGTGTGCGCCGAGCCCACCGGTGAACAGCCCATAGCCGTACGCCACATGGACCTTGTCCCCGGGCCGGCCGCCCGCCGCCCGGATCGACCGGGCCACCATGTCGGACCACAGGGAGAGGTCGGCGTCGGTGTAGCCGACGACCGTGGGGCGTCCGGTGGTGCCGCTGGAGGCATGGATACGGCGGATACGGTCCTGGGGGACGGCGAACATCCCGTACGGGTAGTTCTCGCGCAGGTCGGCCTTGGTGGTGAACGGGAAACGGGCCAGATCGGCGAGTGAACGGCAGTCCTCGGGCCGTACGCCGGCCTTGTCGAAGGACTCCCGGTAGAACGGCACGTTGTCGTACGCGTGCCGCAGCGACTTTTGCAGCCTCTCCAACTGCACCGCCCGCAGCGCCTCCGGGTCGAGCCGTTCCCCCGAGTCCAGCAGCTCCGTCGCGTCCGCCATGCGGAGTTCTCCCTCGCCGACCATGTCAATTCGGGCGACCGATCATTCGGTCCGGGTGTTCGGGATCAGTAATTCAGGCGGTGGTTGATCAGGCAAGGGGGCGGGGCGCACTTTCTGCGGGTGAGACCGCGGGCAAGTCGCCCCGCGGGCCTGTGAGCTGCTCCGTTGCGGGGCAGGGGCCCCTGCTACCAAGATCGACGCCATGCCGACCTTCCATGCCTCCGACGGGACCGAGATCGCCTACCACCTGCGGGGTGAGGGCGAACCGCTGGTCGTCCTGCCGGGAGGCCCGATGCGGGCCTCCGCCTACCTGGGCGACCTGGGGGGACTGACAGCGCACCGGCAGCTGGTGCTGCTCGACCTGCGGGGCACCGGGGACTCGGCCATGCCGGCGGACCCGGCGACGTACCGCTGCGACCACCTGGTGGACGACGTGGAGTTGTTGCGGGCCCACATGGGGCTGGCCCACATGGATGTGCTCGCCCACTCGGCGGGCGGGAGCCTCGCCATGCTCTACGCCGCCCGGTATCCGCAGCGGGTGTCGCGGCTGGCCCTGGTGACCGCGACGCCTTGGGCGCTCGGGATGCCTGCCACGGCCGGGGACCGGCTGGCCGCGGCCCGGTCGCGGGAGGGCGAGCCGTGGTTCGAGGAGGCGTTCCCGGCCTTCGAGGCATGGCTGGCCGGGTCGGGGGACTTCGACCCCGTGTTCGCGCCCTTCTTCTACGGGCGTTGGGACGACGCGGCGAAGGAGCACGACGCGCGCGCCGACGACGAGTCCAACGACGAGGCCGGCGACATCTACGGCTCCGACGGCGCCTACGACCCGCCCACGACGCGCACCGAGCTCTCCAGCCTCACCGCCCCGGTGCTCGTCCTGGCGGGCGAACTCGACGGTGGCCCCATCCCCGAGCTCGCCCGCCGCACCGCCGATGTGTTCCCGAACGGCGAGGTCGCCGTGCAGCCCGGTGCCGGGCACTATCCGTGGCTCGACGACCCGGAATGGTTCGTACGGCGTGTAGTTGCCTTCCTGGACGGGAGTGGCCCTAGAGGGGACTGAGTTCGGCCCGCAAGGTCTGGGGTCATTAAAGTTTCGTCAAAGAGTGCTGGAAGAGACACCTGAACGAGGGGGGACAGCCATGGGCGCTCCACGCCTGAGCAGTACGCCATTGCCCGGCATCGGAGTCCGCTACGACCTCATCACACGCGAACAGCGCCGTCTGTCGGTGGTCGCACACCGGGACGGCTCCCGAACCCTGAGCGCGTACCGCAAGGACGATCCGGACGCGTGCGCGCTGTCGGTCCGTCTCACCTCGGGCGAGTCGGACACGCTGATCGACGCACTGATGCCGGCGCACCACAGCCCCAACCTGCTGTCCACCACCGAACTGGGCCTCGTCGCCGAGCGGATCGAGTTGTCCGCCACGTCGCACTGGAACGGACGGCTGCTGGGCGAGACCCGGATGCGTACCGAGACCGGCGTGTCCATCGTGGCCGTGCTGCGGCGCGCCGAGGCGATCCCCTCTCCGGCGCCCGACTTCCGGCTGGCCGGCGGCGACACCCTGATCGTGATCGGCACCCGCGAAGGCGTGGAGACGGCCGCCGCGATACTCGGACGGGAGTGAGCCGCGATGCACTCCTCCGCGGTCTTCCTCATCGAGTTCGGCGCGATCATCCTCGGCCTCGGCCTGCTGGGCCGGTTCGCCGCCCGCTTCCAGTTCTCGCCGATACCGCTGTACCTGCTGGCCGGGCTCGCCTTCGGTGAGGGCGGGCTCCTTCCGCTGGGCACCAGCGAGGACTTCGTCGCCATCGGCGCCGAGATCGGCGTGATCCTGCTGTTGTTGATGCTCGGCCTCGAATACACGGCCAGCGACCTCGTCTCCAACCTCAAGACCCAGTACCCGGCCGGGCTCGTCGACGCCGCGCTCAACGCCCTGCCCGGTGCGGCGATGGCCCTGCTGCTCGGCTGGGGCCCGGTCGCCGCCGTCGTCCTGGCCGGCGTCACCTGGATCTCGTCCTCCGGCGTCATCGCGAAGGTCCTCGGCGACCTCGGGCGGCTCGGCAACCGCGAGACACCGGTCGTGCTCAGCATCCTGGTCCTCGAAGACCTCTCCATGGCCGTCTACCTGCCGATCGTCACCGCGCTGCTCGCCGGTGCCGGTCTCGCGGCGGGGAGCGTCACCCTCGCCATCGCGCTGGGCGTCGCCGGACTCGTGCTCCTGCTCGCGGTCCGCTACGGCCGCCACATCTCGCGCTTCGTGTCCAGCGACGACCCCGAGAAGCTGCTCCTGGTCGTGCTGGGCCTCACCCTGGTCGTGGCCGGGCTCGCCCAGCAGCTCCAGGTCTCCGCCGCCGTCGGCGCGTTCCTGGTCGGCATCGCGCTGTCCGGCGAGGTGGCCGAAGGCGCGCACAACCTGCTGGCGCCGTTGCGGGATCTGTTCGCCGCGGTGTTCTTCGTCTTCTTCGGCCTGCACACCGATCCCGCCAGCATCCCGCCCGTGCTCCTGCCGGCGCTGGCCCTGGCGGTCGTCACCGCGCTGACGAAGATCGCCACCGGCTACTGGGCCGCCAAGCGCGCCGGGATCTCCGCCAAGGGCCGCTGGCGCGCGGGCGGAACGCTGGTCGCCCGCGGTGAGTTCTCCATCGTCATCGCCGGGCTCGCCGTCACCGCCGGCATCGAGCCGTCGCTGGGTCCGCTGGCCACCGCGTACGTGCTGATCCTGGTGATCCTGGGCCCGCTCACGGCCCGCTACACGGAGCCCGTGGCGACGAGGCTGACGGAGCGGCTGGGCAGGCGCGCATCGAGCCGTCCGGCGGACACCGGGGGCAGGGTCACGGGCGATGCAGAGGCCGAGTCGTCGGTGGACGCGCCGCACGACGCGGTGGAGGGCCAGGACGTGGTGGGCCGACCCTGAGCGAGTGCCCCTGGTACGGCCGGGGAGTTGCCGCTCTCCGGCCGTACCCTGCCGCCTCGGAACGGGGCCGGAGGCAACGGCGCCGAACGGGAGGCGACCGGTGCGAGGCGATGAGCTAGCTCCGCACTCGCCGGCGCCGGTGTACGACGTACCCGGCGGTCAGCCCCAGCGCACCGACGGCCATGCCGGCTCCCAGCGCCACCTCGAAGCCCGCCGGCCCCGTGCTGCCGCCCAGGCCGCCTCTGACTCCCAGTGTGGGGAGCGGCGTGACCGTGGGGAGTACCGCCACCGGGGGGACGACCGCTACGGCCGTGCCGCGGCGGGGCAGGAACTCGCAGACGATGTTGTCGTCCCGGCCCCGGTCCTCGTCCAAGCGGTGGGGGTCGCGGAGATTGCGGTTGAACTCCGCCTCGGCGTCCTCCCGGAAGCGGAAGTCGCTGCAGTTGAGGTCGCCGTTCGCGTGGGCGATCTGGACCGCCGGTCCGGCGGTGACGACAACGGTGAGAGCGGCCGCGCACAGTGCGCGTATGGGTATGTTCACGGGGTTCCCCTTCGGTCCTGAGGCCTCTACGACCGTCATTGCGACCGTAGGGACGCCACCCGTGCGCCGTCGCGTCCAGCTACGCCATACGGTGCTTCCGCACCCCGGCTGGGCCCGCCCTCGACTGTCGGCCCCCGACTGTCTGCCGCTCAGCCCGTCCGGGCCCCGTACGCCGTCATGAACCGGTCCCGGAAGCGGTCCATGCCCCAGGTCGGGGCGTTCTCGGCGGGCTTGAGGCCGTCCGTCCAGTTCCAGTCGGCGATGCGGTCCAGGACCTTCTGGTCGCGGGCGACGATCGTGACGGGGACGTCCTTGCTCGTGCTGCCCGCGGTGACCGTCGGGACGGGCTGGTGGTCGCCGAGGAAGACGAGGACCGTGTCGTCGGTGCCGTAGCGCTCCACCCACTCGGTGAGGCTGCGGATCGAGTACTCGATGGCGCGGCGGTACTCGGTGCGGACGCGCTCGGGGTCCTTCCAGACCTCCTTGGGATCGGTGCCCTCCTTCTTGATCTGGTGGAAGACCGAGCCGTCACCGAGGTCGTCCCAGTCGATCATGCGGGCGATGGGGGACCAGGGGTTGTGGCTGGAGGCCAGGATGATCTCCGCCATGATCGGCTCGCGGTTCTTCTTGCCGTGCTCCAGACGCTGGAAGGCCTCCAGGCTGAACTGGTCGGGTACGGGCGTCCAGCTGAAGTACGGGCCGTGGTAGCCCAGGTGCTGGGAGTCGTAGATGTGGTCGAGGGCGAAGTACTTGCCCTCCGGCCAGGCTCGCCGCACCCCGGGCACCACGCCGACCGTGCGCCAGGCACCCGTCTTGCGGAAGTAGCTGTTCAGCGTCGCGCGGTCGCTGGTCGTCAGACTCCGGTACCGCTGCTGGTTCTTGATCCAGAGGCCGGAGAGGAACGTGGAGTGCGCCAGCCAGCTCCCCGCCCCCGTCACCGGCGACTTCAGCCACGCGCTGCGCGACTGGAACCCGGCCGCCTTGAGCGAGTTCGTCCCCTCCTTGAGCACCGCGTCGATCTGCGGCGCCATCGCCGGGTCGTCGATCGCGACACGGCCGTAGCTCTCGATGAACGTGAACAGCACGTCCTTGCCGCGCAGCCCCGTCAGCAACTGGTCCGGCGGTGTCTTCGCGAAGGCGTCCACCGCCGCCTGCTTCTGGAAGACCTGCCCGTCCTTCAGGCCCGCGCGCACCTGCTCGACACGGTTGTTGACGAACTCCGCGTTGCCCTTGGTGGCAAGCGGGACGCCGGCGACCTGGACGCCCAGCGTCATGCAGGTCATCCAAGCGGTCCCCAGGATCAGCGTCGTGCGGGCGGCGGTGTGCCGGTGACGGACCATGAGGTTTGTCACCCGCACCATCGCCAGCGTCATGAGGACGAGCACGGCGAGGATCAGGACGATCACGCCGACCACCGCGAGCACCTGACCGGTCCGCCCGAACGTCTCCCGGACGAACTCCGCCGCGTCGTCGAGCAGTATCCAGTCCAGGACGAGGTCGAAGGGGCGTGCCAGCACCTGGTAGAAGCCCATGTCGACGAACTTCAGGACGGTGAGCAGCCCGAGGAGCGCACCCGCCGCCATCGCCATCAGCCTTCGTGACCTGGGCGGCAGCGCCAGCAGCAGGCCCGCGAGCAGGATCCCCTCGGCCGGGAGCCGGAAGAACGCCTCGGGGCCGAGCCGTTCGAGGCGGTTCGGCACGAGGAGCGCGAAGAGCAGGAGCGCACCGGCCAGCACCGTCGTCCCCACGGTGACGCCGCGTGCCGTACGGGGGTAGCGGCGGCGCCAGCCGAACCAGCCGGGGGAGGGAGAAGGGGAGACGGGCGGTTCCGTGGGGCCGGTCTCCTCGGCGCCGTCGGCCTCCGTGGCCGCCGCGGTGGCTTGGGCGGCTTTCGCTGCTCCAGTCGCGTCCGCCTCTCCAGTTACGTCCGCGCGTTCGGTCGCGTCCGCCGCTTCGGCTACGTCAGCCGCCGCGTCCGCCCCTTCCGAGGCTTCCTCCGTCGCGGCGGTGCCCTCGTCCCCGTTCGCCCCGCCCTCAGCGGTGTTCGTTGGCTGACGAGAGCGAGTGAAGAGCGACACCCGGTGGTCCTTCCGTGCGGTCTTGCGATGGCATGGCAGACAGCGCCCGATGGGCGAGCCTGCCACCACGAGTACGTCCGCACGTCACCTTAGGTTCAATCCGAGCTGCCCGGAATTCACCCGTCCGCGGCCGCCGCCACCTCCCGCGCCCACCGGTAGTCCGCCTTCCCGCTCGGCGAGCGCCGGATCGAGTCCGTGACCACCAGCTGGCGGGGGATCTTGTACCCGGCGAGGTGGGAGCGGCAGTGCGTCTGGATGTCCGACAATGACGGCTGGACAGCCCCCGCGCGCAACTGCACCACAGCCGCCACATGGTGTCCCCACTTGGCGTCCGGTACCCCGGCCACCAACGCGTCGTACACGTCGGGATGGGACTTGAGCGCCTGCTCGACCTCCTCCGGGTACACCTTCTCGCCCCCGGTGTTGATGCACTGCGAGCCTCGGCCCAGCACGGTCACGACGCCCTCCGCGTCGACCGTGGCCATGTCGCCGAGCAGCACCCAGCGCGCGCCGTCCTTCTCGAAGAAGGTCTCGGCCGTCTTCCCCGGGTCGTTGTAGTAGCCGAGCGGCACATGACCGCACTGCGCGATCCTGCCCACCTCACCCGCCGCGACCGGCTCGTGCGTGGCCGGATCGACCACCTGTGTACGGGAGTTGACCCGGACACGGAAGCCACGCTCGGGGCCGGAGTCCTCGGTCGCCGTACCGTTGAAGCCGGACTCCGAGGAGCCGAAGTTGTTCAGCAGCATCACGTTCGGGACGAGTGCCTGGAACTGCCGGCGCACCGTGTCGGACATGATCGCCCCGGACGACGACACGCTGAACATCGACGAGCAGTCCGTGCCCTTCATGGGCCCGCTGAGCGCGTCGACCAGGGGCCGCAGCATCGCGTCCCCGACGAGCGACATGCTGGTGACCTTCTCCTTCTCGATCGTCCGCAGCACGTCCTCGGGCGCGAACTTACGGTGGATCACGACGCGTTGGCCGAAGTTGAAGCCGATGAAGGCGGTCAGCGTGGATGTCCCGTGCATCAGCGGAGCGGTGGGGAAGAAGGTGATCCCCTCGCCGCCCGCCGCCACGCGCTCGGCGAGTTCCTCCGGCTTCTGCACCGGCTCGCCGGTCGGCGCACCGCCGCCCAGCCCCGAGAAGAACAGGTCCTCCTGGCGCCACATCACACCCTTGGGCATGCCGGTGGTGCCGCCCGTGTAGATGATGAACTGGTCGTCGCCGGACCGGGCCGGGAACCCGCGCGCGGGCGATCCGCCGCCCTCGGCGTCCTCGAAGGCCACGGCAGGCACGACCGGCGCCCCCGCCGAACCCGGAGCCACACCGCCCACCCGCACCAGATGTCGCAGCCCGTCCACCTGCGGCAGCGCCGCCGCCACCCGCTCCGTGAACTCGGCGTCGAAGACCAGGGCCACCAGATCGGCGTCCCGGTAGAGGTACACCAACTCCTCTTCCACATACCGGTAGTTCACATTGACGGGAACGACCCGCGCCTTGAGGCAGCCCAGCACCGTCTGCAGGTACTCGACCCCGTTGTAGAGGTGGAGCCCGAGGTGCTCGCCGGGGCGTATCCCGCTGTCGATCAGATGGTGGGCGATCCTGTTGGCGGCCGTGTCCAGCTCCGCGTACGTCAGACGGCGCTCCGCGCCCGTGCCCGGGTGGTCGATGTACACAAGCGCCTCGCGGTCGGGAACCGCGTCGACGACCGACTCGAACAGGTCGGCAAGGTTGTACTCCACCGCTCCTCCTGACCTCGCTCACCACCGGCTGCCGGTCATCAGAGCAAAGGGCGGCACAAGTGTGAAGGGTCCGCGCACAAGAAATCTGACTGTCTGTCAGAAAACCCTTGAAGTGCCTCCCCGCCTACTGCAACCTGTTCTCGTTCTTTCAGAGGGGAGATGGGCGATGGGTGGGACGGAACACCTCACCGTGCGGCGCGAAGGCGCCACACTGGTGCTCACGCTCAACAGGCCGGAGGCCAGGAACGCGCTCTCGCTGTCCATGCTCGTCGGTCTGTACGACGGCTGGATCGAGGCCGACGAGGACGACACGGTCCGCTCGGTCGTGCTCACCGGGGCGGGCGGCGCGTTCTGCGCGGGGATGGACCTCAAGGCGCTGGCCGGGCAGGGCATGGAGGGCGAGCACCACAGGGACCGGCTGAAGGCCGACCCGGACCTGCACTGGAAGGCGATGCTGCGCCACCATCGCCCCCGCAAGCCGGTGATCGCCGCCGTCGAGGGGTACTGCGTGGCCGGCGGCACCGAGATACTCCAGGGCACCGACATCCGGGTCGCGGGCGAGTCGGCCACCTTCGGGCTCTTCGAGGTGAAACGAGGGCTGTTCCCGATCGGTGGCTCCACGGTCCGCCTGCAACGCCAGATCCCGCGCACCCACGCCCTGGAGATGCTGCTCACCGGACGCCCGTACGACGCTCGGGAGGCCGCCGACATCGGCCTGGTCGGGCATGTGGTCCCCGACGGCACGGCCCTGACCAAGGCCCTGGAGATCGCCGAGCAGATCAACGCCTGCGGGCCGCTGGCCGTCGAGGCCGTCAAGGCGTCGGTCTACGAGACCGCCGAGATGACCGAGACCGACGGCCTCGCCGCCGAACTGGGGCGCGGCTGGCCGATCTTCGACACCGCAGACGCCAAGGAGGGCGCCCGCGCCTTCGCGGAGAAGCGACCGCCCGTCTACAAGCGAGCCTAGAGAGGGAGCCACCGTGCCCGAAGTCCTCAAAGCGCCCCTCGTCGTCGAGTTCCCCTTCACCCGCTCCCTCGGCCCCGTCCAGAGCGCCTTCCTCACCGGCCTGCGCGAACGCGTCGTCCTCGGGGTGCGGACCGGCGACGGCCGCACGCTCGTCCCGCCCGTCGAGTACGACCCCGTCACCGCCGAGGAGCTACGCGACCTGGTCGAGGTCGCCCCGACGGGCACGGTCACCACCTGGGCCTGGAACCACGCCCCCCGCCGCGACCAGCCTCTCGACACCCCCTTCGCCTGGGCCCTGGTCCGCCTCGACGGCGCCGACACCGCCCTCCTGCACGCCCTGGACGCGCCCGGCCCCGCCGCCGTGCACACCGGCATGCGCGTCCGCGTCCGCTGGGCCGAGGAACGCACCGGCGCCATCACCGACATCGCCTGCTTCGAGCCGTACGACGGCGACCCTGCCGAACCCAAGGGCCACAGCGGCGAGTTCGAGGACCCGATCACCGGCATCGTCGCCGCCGCCCGCCTCGACTACACCTACTCACCCGGCCGCGCCCAGACCGCCTACATCAACGCCTTGGCCGAGAACCGCAACGTCGGCGAGCGCTGCCCGTCCTGCCGCAAGGTGTACGTCCCGCCGAGGGGTGCGTGCCCCACATGTGGCCTCGCCACATCGGAACAGGTCAAGGTAGGTCCCGGCGGCACAGTCACCACCTTCTGCATCGTCAACATCAAGGCGAAGAACCTCGACATCGAAGTGCCGTACGTCTACGCCCACATCGCCCTCGACGGTGCCGACCTCGCCCTGCACGGTCGTATCGGCGGCATCCCGTACGACCAGGTGCGCATGGGCCTGCGCGTCGAACCGGTGTGGACCGAAGGCGCCCGCTACCCCGACCACTACCGGCCCACGGGCGAACCCGACGCGGACTACGACACCTACCGGGAGCTGCTGTGAACCGTGAGATCGCCGTCGTGGCCTTCGCGCAGACCGACCACCGGCGCACCAGCGAGGAGCTCTCCGAGGTGGAGATGCTCATGCCCGTCCTGCACGCGGTGCTCGCGCAGACCGGCCTGAAGACCGCCGACATCGGCTTCACCTGCTCCGGCTCCAGCGACTACCTCGCCGGCCGCGCCTTCTCCTTCACCCTCGCCCTCGACGGCGTCGGCGCCTGGCCGCCGATCTCCGAGTCGCACGTCGAGATGGACGGAGCGTGGGCGCTGTACGAGGCCTGGACCAAGCTGCTCACGGGGGACGCCGACACCGCGCTCGTCTACTCCTACGGCAAGTCCTCACCCGGCCCCCTGCGCGACGTCCTGACCCGCCAGCTCGACCCCTACTACGTCGCCCCCCTGTGGCCCGACTCCGTAGCCCTGGCCGCCCTCCAGGCCCAGGCCCTCATCGACGCCGGCGCCACGGACGAACCCGCGCTCGCCACCGTCGCCGCCCGCAGCCGCGCGGACGCCACCGCCAACTCCCATGCGCAGCTGCGAGGTTCGGTGCCGCACGGGGAGTACGTCGTACGACCGCTGCGTACCGGCGACTGCCCGCCCATCGGCGACGGGGCCGCCGCCGTGGTCCTCGCGGCAGGGGAGCGGGCGCGGGAACTGTGCGCCCGGCCCGCCTGGATCCGCGGCATCGACCACCGCATCGAAGCGCACAGTCTCGGAGTGCGTGACCTGACCGACTCGCCCTCCGCGCGGCTGGCCGCCGAAAGGGCGGGTGCGTTCGAACGGCCCGTCGACACCGCCGAGTTGCACGCGCCTTTCACCTCGCAGGAGGTCGTGCTGCGCAAGGCGCTGAGGCTCGACGACAGCGTGCGCGTCAACCCCTCGGGCGGGGCCCTCGCCGCCAACCCCGTCATGGCCGCCGGGCTCATCCGCATCGGCGAGGCCGCCGCCCGGATCCACCGGGGCGAGTCCGACCGGGCGCTCGGGCACGCCACGTCCGGCCCCTGTCTGCAACAGAACCTGGTCGCCGTACTCGAAGGGGATCCGCGATGAGCAAGGAGCCCGTGGCCGTCGTAGGGATCGGCCAGACCAAGCATGTGGCGGCGCGCCGGGACGTGTCGATCGCCGGGCTCGTCCGGGAGGCCGCGCAACGGGCCCTCGACGACGCCGAGTTGAGCTGGTCGGACATCGACGCCGTCGTCATCGGCAAGGCGCCCGACTTCTTCGAGGGCGTCATGATGCCGGAGCTGTATCTCGCCGACGCGCTCGGCGCGGTGGGCAAGCCCATGCTCCGGGTGCACACGGCCGGCTCGGTCGGCGGATCCACCGCCCTCGTCGCCGCCAACCTGGTCGCGGCCCGGGTGCACGGCACCGTGCTGACGCTGGCCTTCGAGAAGCAGTCCGAGTCGAACGCCATGTGGGGACTGTCCCTGCCGATCCCCTTCCAGCAACCCCTGCTGGCCGGGGCGGGCGGCTTCTTCGCACCGCACGTGCGCGCGTACATGCGGCGCAGCGGCGCGCCCGACACGGTCGGCTCACTGGTGGCGTACAAGGACCGGCGCAACGCGCTGAAGAACCCCTACGCCCACCTCCACGAGCACGACATCACCCTGGAGAAGGTCCAGGCCTCGCCCATGCTGTGGGACCCGATCCGCTACTCGGAGACCTGCCCCTCCTCCGACGGGGCCTGCGCGATGATCCTCACCGACCGAGCCGGTGCCGCCCGCGCGCCACGCCCGCCGGCCTGGATGCTCGGCGGCGCGATGCGCAGCGAGCCCACCCTGTTCGCGGGCAAGGACTTCGTCTCGCCGCAGGCCGGCAAGGACTGCGCGGCCGACGTGTACCGGCAGGCGGGGATCGCCGATCCGCGCCGGGACATCGACGCCGTCGAGATGTATGTGCCGTTCTCCTGGTACGAGCCCATGTGGCTGGAGAACCTGGGTTTCGCCGCCGAGGGCGAGGGCTGGAAGCTCACCGAGGCCGGGGTGACCGAGCTGGACGGCGATCTGCCCGTCAACATGTCGGGCGGCGTCCTGTCCACCAACCCCATCGGGGCCTCCGGCATGATCCGCTTCGCCGAAGCCGCCCTCCAAGCGCGCGGACAGGCCGGGGACCACCAGGTGGAGCGGGCCAGGAAGGTGCTCGGGCACGCCTATGGCGGGGGGTCCCAGTTCTTCTCGATGTGGCTCGTGGGCTCCGCGCCCCCCGATGCCTGAGAGGGCTCCCCGGACGCCGGTGGAGTGGTCTCCGCAAAGGTCCCCCTCACGTGGCCTGTTGACACTCGGAACCGATCGCTAGGCTGGCCGCGGACGACGAATCGGGAGGAGCACGGACGTGGCCGAGAGCACCATCCAGCAGCACCCGCTCGCGGGCTGGGACAAGCCGGAGCTGGACCTCAGCAACGCCGATTGGCACTCGAGCAGCCGTGGCCTGGGGGATGTCCAGATCGCCTTTGTCGAGGGGTTCATCGCGATGCGCAACAGCGGCAGCCCCCAGAGCCCGTCCCTGATCTTCACCCCCGCCGAGTGGGGTGCCTTCGTGTCGGGTGCGAGGGAGGGTGAGTTCGACCTGACATGACGCGTGCGCGCAGGTGAGCCGACGGGCGGCCGTTCCTCGCGGCGTCCGTCCGCGCGCCGGTCCGGGTGTGTTCCGCCCGTTTTTCCGGACACGCGAACCTGAGACCCCCTGGGGCCGACGCCCGAGCGAGGCCGGCTCCGGGGAGGGGGCAGGTCGTCTTCCGGCGGTGAGGGACTCCATGAGCACGCTGCCGGTCCGCGCACGAGCCCGAGCTCATGCGCGAGGAGCAGGGCTCGAACCCCTGCCCGCACGTCACGGAGCAGGTCCGGCCACGTACCATGGCGACATGTCGTTCCTCCGCCGCCGCAGCGCCACGCCCGCCGGGCCCGACTTCGACGTACTGGCCATGGACCCGGGCGACTGGCCCGGCAATCTGGGCGCCGGGCTGCTGCCCGCCCCCGATGGCAGCTGCCAGGGCGTCTTCCTGCGTTACGACCTCTTCGGCGGCCGCGGCCCCGCGATGATCATCGGCAACCTCCCGGAGGGCTCGCCGGCCCGCGAGGTCATCGAGGGCGAGATCCCGTTCGAGGTCGCGCAGCTGCTGCTGGCCCTGGAGAACGACGAGGAGGTCACCGTCGTCGGCAGCGAGGACGTGCCGGTGATGCAGGGCGACAACCTCCTGATCGTGCGGCGACTGAAGCTCTCCGAGAGCCGGATCTCCTGCGTGCAGTTCGACCGCAGCGACAGCGTCCTGGTCACCATCGCCGCCTGGGACCGCCCGATCACGGACGATCTGTACGCCCTCCTGAAGCCGCTGCCCGCGGAGCTTTTCCAGCAGGGCTGAAGCGTCGCGCTCAAGGCCCCGTTGTTCGAGGTTCCGCACGTGTTGTCATGACCCTTGCCGCAGAGTCATCGGATCTCTAGCGTCAGGGGTCATGTCGTATGAGTCGCAGGGGATTACCCGAAGAACCACCTTGAAAGCAGCGGCCGGAGGTGCCGGAGGCCTGGCGCTTGGCGCCGGAGTTGTGGAGTCGGCGGCTGCTGATTCCTCCGATGTATTGGGGGGGCCGTCCGTGCTCTGGTACGCCTCCCCGGCCGCCGACTGGGAGCGCGAGGCCCTGCCCATCGGCAGTGGCGCGCTCGGCGCCATGGTCTTCGGCACCCTCGCCTCCGAACGGCTTCAGTTCAACGAGAAGACCCTCTGGACCGGCGGCCCCGGCTCCGTCCAGGGCTACGACCACGGCAACTGGCGCACCCCCCGCCCCAGCGCGATCTCCGCCGTACAGGACGACCTCGACACACGAGCCACCCTCGATCCCGAGTCCGTCGCCGACCGGCTCGGCCAGCCGCGGATCGGCTACGGCGCCCATCAGACCTTCGGCGACCTCCACCTCGACCTGCCCGACGCGCCGACGACGACCCCGGCGGACTACCGCCGCGAACTCGACCTCGACACCGCCGTCGCCTCGGTCACCTACACCCACCAAGGCGTCCGCCACCAACGGGACTTCTTCGCGTCCCACCCCGACGGCGTGATCGTGGGCCGGCTCGGCGCCGACCGCCCCGGCAGCGTCACCTTCACTCTGCGCCACACCTCGCCCCGCGCCGACTTCACGGCCACCGCGGCCGACGGAACTCTGACCGTGCGGGGCGCACTCGCCGACAACGGACTGCGCTTCGAGGCGCAGGTCCGGGTGCACAGCCAGGGCGGCACCGTCACGTCAACCGCCGACGGAACCATCACCGTCACCGGGGCCGACAGCGCCTGGTTCGTCCTGGCCGCGGGCACCGACTACGCCGACACCTACCCCGACTACCGAGGTCCGGACCCGCACCCCGCCGTCACCCGTGCAGTGCGGCAGACCGGCGACCGCTACGAGGTCCTGCTCGCCCGGCACATCCGCGACCACCGAGCCCTGTTCGGCCGCGTCGCCCTCGACATCGGCCAGTCACTCCCCGCGGACCTCCCCACCGACCGACTGCTGTCGGCGTACACCGGCGGGACTAGCCCGGCGGACCGCGCCCTCGAAGCTCTCTACTTCCAGTACGGCCGCTACCTCCTCATCGCCTCCTCGCGCCCCGGCTCCCTGCCCGCCAACCTCCAGGGCGTCTGGAACAACAGCACCTCGCCCCCCTGGTCGGCGGACTACCACACCAACATCAACATCCAGATGAACTACTGGCCCGCCGAGGCCGCGAACCTCGCCGAGACGACGCAGCCGTACGACCGCTTCGTCGAGGCCCTGCGCGCCCCCGGACGCCGTACGGCACAGGAGATGTTCGGCTCGCGCGGCTGGGTCGTGCACAACGAGACCAACCCGTACGGCTTCACCGGTGTGCACGACTGGGCGACCGCGTTCTGGTTCCCCGAGGCGGCGGCCTGGCTCACCCAACAGATGTACGAGCACTACCGATTCGGCGGCTCCACCGACTACCTGCGCACCACCGCCTACCCGGTGATGAAGGAGGCCGCCGAGTTCTGGCTCGACAACCTGCGCACCGACCCGCGCGACGGCACCCTCGTCGTCACCCCCAGCTACTCGCCCGAGCACGGCGACTTCACAGCCGGCGCGGCCATGTCGCAGCAGATCGTGCACGACCTGTTCACCAGCACCCTCGAAGCGGCCCGGATCCTGGGCGACGCGCCCGACTTCCGCCGCCGCGTCGAGGAGGCGCTGAACCGGCTCGACCCCGGCCTGCGGATCGGCTCCTGGGGCCAACTCCAGGAGTGGAAGGAGGACTTGGACGACGCCGGCGACGACCACCGGCACGTCTCGCACCTGTTCGCCCTCCATCCGGGACGGCAGATCGAGCCCGGCAGTGAGTGGGCCCGGGCCGCCAAGGTCTCCCTCACTGCACGAGGAGACGGCGGCACCGGCTGGTCCAAGGCCTGGAAGATCAACTTCTGGGCGCGGTTGCGCGACGGCGACCACGCCCACAAGATGCTCGGCGAACAGCTCAAGTCCTCCACGCTGCCCAACCTCTGGGACACCCACCCGCCGTTCCAGATCGACGGCAACTTCGGCGCCACCTCCGGGATCGTCGAGATGCTCCTGCAGAGCCAGTACGACGTCATCGAGGTGCTGCCCGCCCTCCCCGCAACCTGGCCGACCGGCTCGGTACGCGGCCTGCGCGCCCGCGGCGGCGCCACCCTGGACATCGAGTGGACGGACGGCCGCGCGACCCGTATCGCCCTGAAGGCTTCCCGGACCCGTCAACTCACCGTACGCAGTGACCTGTTCAAGGACGGGGACCTGACCTTCAGGGCGGTCGCCGGGCGGCGGTACACCTGGGAGAGGGAGGACTGACGCCCGAGGGGACCGGCGGTGGTGCCGTCAGCCGGCCGACGGCACCACCCGCACATCCGCCGCCCGCACGAACGCGACCCGGTGTCCGTACTGGATCTCGTAGTACAGGTCCTTGCCGACGACGACCCGGTGCGAGGCCGAGTCGAAGGTCACGGCGTAGTAGTACTCGCCCGGCACCTTGTCACCCACCACGTACCGCTGGCCCGCCGGCAGGGTGTATGACAGCGGCGACACGGCCTGGGAGGGGACGCCCGACGGATAGGCGGAGGCCTCGGGGTAGGCACGCCCGTACACCGGGATGCTCTTGGCGCCGGCCTTGGGCGTCACCACGAGGCCGGTCGAGTTCACCGCGGTCGGGCCCTTCGCGGGGTTCTTGAACCACGCCTTCTGGCCGAGGTACCAGATCGCCGTCCAGTCGCCGCTCCGGCCGGCCACCGCGTACTGCTGGCCGGTCGAGACCCGCGAGGACAGGTCGTTCACCCCGGTGGTCGGGGTCGAGCCCAGACCGATGTCCTTGATCAGGGGATACGACGTGCCGGGCCCGGAGTACAGCCGCACCGCACTCGAACCGTGGGCCGCGCAGGTCCGGCCGGCGGCAGCACAGCCCGTGAACTCGGGCCGGTTGGTGGCGTAGTCGGGGCGGATCGTCACCATGCCGCCGTTCGCGCCCGCGGTGGGTACGAAGGGACGGCCGAGCAGCTCGAAGTAGTGCCGCCAGTCCCAGTACGGGCCGGGGTCGGTGTGCATGCCGCCGACCGTCGACGTGGTCGGCCCCGGCACGTTGTCATGGCCGAGGATGTGCTGCCGGTCCAGCGGGATGCCGTACTTGTGGGCGAGATACGTCACCAGGCGGGCCGAGGACCGGTACATCGCCTCCGTGTACCAGGAGTCCGGCTGCGCCAGGAAGCCCTCGTGCTCCAGGCCGATCGACTTGGCGTTGACGTACCAGTTGCCCGCGTGCCAGGCCACGTCCTTCGCCTTCACATGCTGGGCGATGTGGCCGTCGGTGGAGCGCAGGGAGTATTGCCACGACACATAGGTCGGGTCCTGGACCATCTGCAGGACGCCCTCCCAGGCGCCCTCCGTGTCGTGGATGATGATGTAGTCGATGCCCTGGGAAGTGGGACGGTTGCCGAGGTCGTGGTTGCCGTAGTCGCCCTCACCGAACTCCTCGTACGGCGCCGGGATCCACTCGCAGGACACCGTCGCCGGGCACTCCGTCCCGGCCGCGTTCGTCGTGCGCAACCCCGCCCGCTTCAGCTGCGCGGTGTCGGGGGAGAGGTCCGGCAGGGCGGCGAGGGCGACCCGTTGGCCCGCGTCCGTGCGGCGCTGCCGGCCGGTGCGCAGGACGTCGAACACGTCGTTCGCGTACGCCGTGGCCGTCGCCCTGTCATCGGCGCCGGAGAAACGGGCCACCGCGCCGTACCAGTCCGTCGGATCGGAGCTGAGCGGCTCGCCCAGCTCCTTCTGCGCGGCGGCGAGCAGGGCGGCCCCGCCCGCCACATTGGCCGCCGCGTCCGTACGCAGCGCCCGCGCACTCAGCCCGGTCAGCTCGGCCGCCCTCGGCAACGTCCTGAGGCGGGCCGGGATCTCCGAGGTGCTCGGCAGCTTCGCGTCGGGGAGCAGGGGCGGGCGGGCGCTGTCGCCGCGCGCGTCCTCGGAGCCCTCGCTGTGGTGCGGCGTGGCCTCGGCGAGCGCGGTGCGCGCGTCGGTGAGGTGCATCGGGCCGTAGCCGCCGCTCACGCTGGGCGCCCCGGAGTGCGCGTCCCAGCGGGACTGCAGATAGGAGACGCCGAGCAGGACGCTCTGCGGCACGTGGTACTCGGCGGCCGCGGAGGCGAAGGCCGACTGCAGGCGGTCCGCCGAGTCCGGGGCATCCGGCGGGGCCGCGCCCAGCAGCGGGAACAACAGCGCCGCCGCGGCCGATGCGACGGCGGCGGCACGGGTACGTCTGTGCCCGGCTGCTCGGTGGGGGGCGGTGACGGATCCGCGCATTGCAGCCTCCTGGGACGGTCGGGCGCGATGAGCCGTGCGGGGCCGGGCGTGCGTCTGTGGTACCGGCTGTCCGACGATCCGTCAATCATGCCGCCACGCAGGCTGAATCCCCTGGAGATCGGAGGTCCCGGGAGTTTCGTGGCGGCGGCCTCCAGGCCTGCGGGGCGTCAGTGGCGTACACCACTGGGCCGTAGAAGAGGTGTATCCAAGAGGCCGTGGGCGAGCTGACACACGAAAGCCCGCGGTGCGCCGTTGTCCTTCGCGCACCGCGGACCACCGTCCCCGTCAGCGAGTGCCGACCGCCGCACGTACGGCCCGTCGGGCCAACTGGCAGTCGTCGTGCAGCCGCCTCAGCAGCAGCCGCTGTTCCTCGCCGGACGGCGCAGCACCCGGGTGGGCAACTCCCGGTGCCGCCGGGGTCGTGTCGTGCATCGAACGCTGCACGGCCGTCTCGTACGTACGGATCTCCCGGGTCAGCACCAGCATCAGGTTCACCAGGAACGCGTCCCGTGAAGCCGGGCCCGTCGACTGGGCGATCTGACTGATCTGCCGCCGGGCCACCGGTGCGTCCCCGAGCACCGACCACAGCGTCGCCAGGTCGTAGCCCGGCAGGTACCAGCCCGCGTGCTCCCAGTCCACCAGCACTGGACCGGCCGGTGAGAGCAGGATGTTCGAGAGCAGTGCGTCGCCGTGACAGAACTGGCCCATGCCCTGCCGGCCCGCGGTCGCCGCGATGCCGTGCAGCAGCTTCTGCAGATCGCCCATGTCCCGGTCGGTGAGCAGGCCCAGCTCGTGGTACCGGGAGATCCGCGTCGCGTAGTCCAGGGGCGCGTCGAACGTGCCCGCCGGTGGGCGCCACGCGTTGAGCCGGCAGATCGCTCCGAGCGCCGCCCTGATGTCCGCACGCGGCGGCACCTCCAACGGGTGCCGCTGCAGTGCCGCCACCCGGCCCGGCATGCGCTCGATGACGAGTGTGCAGTTGTCCGGATCCGCTGCGATCAGCCTCGGCACGCGCACGGGGGGGCGGTGCCGGACGAACGAGCGGTATGCCGCTATCTCGTGCCGGATCCGCTCGGCCCACGCTGGGGAGTGGTCGAGTAAACACTTGGCGACGGCCGTGCTGCGCCCGGTCGTGCCGACCAGGAGCACGGCCCGCCCGCTGCGGCGCAGTACCTGGACCGGAGCGAACTCCGGGCAGATCCGGTGCACCGACGCGATCGCCGTACGCAACTGGGTGCCCTGAGGGCCGGACAAGTCGAGTCTCCCGCTGAGCGGTTGGGTGCCGAGCCCCGCGGCGCGCCGCGGCCGGCCCGTGCCGAGCACGGGGGCCGCCGTCGACCGCGCGGGGTCGAGGTAGGGGCCGCTGCCCGCCGGGCGGGCACGCAGCGACCGGGGCGGGGCGGACACGGAGGATGATGCTGTGTACATGGGAGAGACAGATCCCTTCGTGTGCCTGCGACGACAAAGCGCTGCCCGATCCGGTCGCCCGGGTGCACCCTGGGGAATGTCCCTCGGCGAACCGGGTCGGGGTGGCGCGTTCCTACCTGACACCCGATGCCCAGTGGCACACCATGTGGCGCACCCTGGCGAACCCTGGCGAATAGTCCCGAGGCAACTTGCACCGGGCTACTGTCAACTCAGCCGAGAACCTGGGGGCTTGACGTGAGCGGAGAACCCAACACCCGCCTGGCGGACCTGTTCGGCCTGGCCGGCTGGTCCAAGGGCGAGCTCGCGAGGCTGGTCAACCGGCAGGCGGCGGCCATGGGCCACCCCCAGCTGGCGACCGACACCTCGCGGGTGCGGCGATGGATCGACATGGGAGAGATCCCGCGCGATCCGGTGCCGCGGGTGCTGGCAGCCCTGTTCACCGAGCGTCTCGGCCGTGTCGTGACCATCGAGGACCTCGGTCTGGTCCGGCACGGGCGTGCGGGGAAACGGCAGGACGGCGGGAGTGTGGAGCATCCCGACGGTGTGCCGTGGGCGCCCGAACGGACTGCTGCGGTCCTCACCGAATTCACGGGAATGGACCTCATGCTCAACCGACGCGGCTTGGTGGGCGCGGGTGCCGCGCTCGCCGCGGGATCCGCACTCAGCAGCGCCATGTACGACTGGCTGCACACCGACCCGGCCCTCAGGGCCGACGCCCCCCAGTTCGACGACCCCCTGCAAGCCGATCCCGCCGGGTTCGACCGCTACGAGGCCGCCCCCATCGGATCGCAGGAGATCGAGGAGCTGGAGCGCTCGGTCGAGGTGTTCCGGGCCTGGGACGCGGCTCGCGGCGGCGGGCTCCAGCGCAAGGCAGTCGTAGGCCAACTCAACGAGGTGGGCGGCATGCTCGCCTACCGCCACCCCGAACATCTGCAGCGGCGCCTGTGGGGCGTCGCCGCCAACCTCGCCGTCCTCGCGGGCTGGATGTCGCACGACGTCGGCCTGGAGCCCACGGCACAGAAGTACTTCGTCATCGCCGCCCATGCGGCCCGAGAGGGCGGCGACCGGCCCCGCGCCGGGGAGGCGCTCTCCCGAGCGGCTCGCCAGATGGTGCACCTCGGCCGGCCCGACGACGCACTCGACCTGCTGAAACTCGCCCAGTCCGGCTCCGGCGACCAGGTGCTGCCGCGCACCAGGGCCATGTTCCACACCATCGAGGCCTGGGCGCAGGCGTCGATGGGCAAGGGCCAGGCCATGCGCCGCACCCTCGGTCAGGCGGAGGACCTCTTCGTCTCCGACCGGGGCGACGTACCGCCGCCGAGCTGGATGCAGACCTTCAAGGACGAGGATCTGTACGGCATGCAGGCCCTGGCCTACCGCACGCTGGCCGAGTTCGAGCCGGGCGCGGCGGCACACGCCCAGCACTACGCGGAGAAGGCCCTGTCCCTGCGCGTCGACGGCCGGGAACGGTCGAAGATCTTCGACCATCTGTCCATGGCGTCCGCCTGCTTCATCGCGGACGACCCCGAACAGGCGGACCGGTACGCACGGCTGGCCCTGATGGCGATGGGCTCGAACTCGTCCGGACGCACCTGGGACCGGCTGCGCCAGATGTACCGGCTCACCGCCGAGTACTCCAGCTACCCGAGGATCCACGAACTACGGGAGGAGATCCGGTTGGCGCTGCCCAAGGCGAGGAGGCCGGAGGGCGGCAACAGCGCACGGGCATAGGGGGTCTGTGCGGCTGATCGATTCCGGCAAGCTCCAGGACGTCACCGGCGTCACCGAAGTCCACCGCGGTTCACCGGACTCTAGGACGTCACTTTGGCCATGAGCACACAGGCGTCGTCCTCGCGCTCACTCTCACCGAACGCCTCCACGACCAGTCGTACGCAGTCCTGCGCACCGCGTGCCCCGGTCAAGCTGGGGGCCAGGTCGAGGAGTCGGCTCAGGGAGTCCTCGCTGTGCCTGGGCGCCAGCCCGTCCGTGTGCAGCAGGAGCAGGTCGCCCACCTCGAGGGTCTCTTCCGCCTGTGCGTAGACGGCACCCGAGGTGGCGCCGAGCAGGACGCCGTCCGGTGGGTTCAGCCTGCGTCCCGTCCCGTCGCGGAACAGCAGCGGGGCGGGGTGTCCGGCCTGCGCCCAGGTCAGGGTGCGGGTCTCGGGCCGGTAGCGGCAGCAGACGGCGCTGCCGAGGGCCGGCTGGACGGTGGCATCGAGTAACTGGTTGAGCCAGGACATCAGTTGCCCCGGTTGGGTGCCCGCCATCGCCATGCCGCGCACGGCGCCCAGCAGGGTCGCCATGCCCGATGTCACGGCGACGCCGTGCCCGGTGAGGTCGCCGACGCTCAACAGTGTGTCGCCGTCGGCCAGTTCGAGGGCGTCGTACCAGTCGCCGCCGATCAGCGCGCTCGTCGACGACGGCAGATAGCGAGCCGCGAGGTCCAGGGTCCTCGGCCCCCCGTGCGGGAGCCGCAGGGAGCCGCGCCACGGCGGCAGCACGGCTTCCTGCAGCTCGACCGCGAGCCGGTGCTCGGTCTGCGCGTGGTGCCGTTGGCGCTGGAGCGAGTCACGGGTCTCGCTCACCTCGCGCCGGCACCTGCGCAGTTCGCTGACATCCCGCAGTACGGCCCACATCGAGGCGGCGCTGCCGTCAGAGTCGAGCACGGGCTCGCCCATCATGTGCACGGTCCGGACCTCGCCGTCCGGCCGCACGATGTGGAACTCCCCGTCGATGGGCTTGGCGTCGACCAGGCAGTGGGTGACCATCGCCGTCAGCTTCGGTCGGTCGTCGTCGAGCACCAGGGACGGCAGCTCGTCGAGGGTGAGCGGTGCCGTGGCGGGGTCACGCCCGAGGATCTGGTAGAGCTCGCCGGACCAACTGGCCTCGTCCGTGAGCAGGTTCCACTCCGCGCTGCCGACCCGGCTGAGCAAAGAGCCGCGCGCTGCGGCGGGCGGCTCGGGCTGGGCCGTGGGAGCCGGTGCGGCGGTGTGCGGGCCGTCCCGCAGTTGCGCCAAGTGCCCGTCGAGGTCGTTGAGTTGGTGCAGGGCGAGGTCGTACAGCGCCCGCTGCCACCGCTCCTGCGGGTCCGAATCGTCGCTGTGCGTGTCCCGCCGTACGGCGTCGACGTCGCCCAGGAGCCGTCGCGTCTGCGATATCAGCGCGTCGACCGAGCCGCGTCCGGGCGGCTGGGCGGCTGGGCGATCCGCAGAGAGATGGGACGGCATGACGCACTCCGATGCGGGGACGGTTCGACCAAGGCTGACGGAAGGACCGTTACGACTGTTGCACAGCCCGCGACTCCCTGTAAGGGATTTGGCAACACCCGATACGGTGGTGCGTCTGGCATATGCCAGAGTCTTCATGGAGGGGTTGCGCCGTGCGAATGCCGTACGTCGCCGGAGGGGTCAAGTCGTAGACAGCGTACGTGATTTGACGGTTCCGGGAGACGGTCGTGCGGCGCTCGGTCGAGTGTTCGACGGGTGTGTGTTCCAGGGGTGGCACGGGTATCCGTGGCGGCCGGAGGGCTACAGTCTTCGGGAGTGATGCAGATCACATAATTGGTGCCGAGTTCGGAGTAATGCGAGGGGCACCTGCGGGGTCGTAAAAGCACAGCGGCAAAAACCGTCCGACCTCCGACCCGCAGGGGAGACCGCCCATGGACATCGCCCTCGAGCAGCCCGCCTCCGCCCGCCTGATCACCGGCGAGGAACGCGAACTCCCCGTGCCCGCCAAGCTGCGGTACGCCTCCACGGATCCGCTGGCGGTGCACCTCGACTTCCCGGGCGAGGTTTCCCTCGACGGGCAGGGGGCCACCTGGATCTTCGCGCGTGGCCTGCTGGAGACGGGGCTGCGTGAGCCGGCCGGGGACGGGGACGTGCACATCTGGCCCTGCGGGCCGGAGCGCACGGTCGTGGAACTGCACTCGCCCTACGGCATGGCGCTGCTCCAGTTCGATACCTCCGCCCTGCAGCGCTTCCTGCTGCGTACGTATGCGGCGGTGCCGGCTGGCGAGGAGGACCTCGGGGCGGTCGTGGAGCGCGGCCTGAGCGCGCTCTTCGACGGCGTGTGAAGAGGGACACCGGATGAGGCGGTCACCCGCATGAGGAGATGAGGCGTCGAGGAGGCGACCGTATCGCCGCTGTGCCTCCTCGACGCTCCGGTGTCAGTACCGCAGCACCCCCGCGATCCCGCTGGCGTCGCTCAGCGTGCCGTCCGGTACGAAGCGGACGTCGGCGCCGGTCTCCAGGCACTGCTCGACGATCTCGTCCACGATGTCCTCGCGGGCGTCGAGATCACCGCTCACGGCCGGGATCAGATGGTCGCCGTCCTCGCCGCGCACCGTCACCCGGTAGTTCTCCTCGACGGCCAGCAGCCGTACCCGGCCCTCGCGGGCGCTGCGCCAGACCTCGTCGACTCCGGCCGCGAACGACTTGCGGCCCATGGCCGATTCGAGTTCGCGTGCCACGGCGTCGGTGTTCCGGCGGAACTCGGCGGTGAGCGCCGGCCGGATCGCCTGCCACACCGCCTCGTGCGTGCCGTGCGCGAGCCCGCCGTGCGGGACGTGCACCGCCTCCTTGGCGACGCCGCCGATCTCGTCCAGCAGGGACAGCGCCGCCTGCTCGCCGGTGACGTACAGCGGTCGCGGGTTGTCCCGCAGGACCGTGCTCATCGCGGAGTCCGCGTCCTTGAGGAAGTGCCGGGTGCCCTCGTCGCGGAACGTGCTCGGGTTGTCGCCGATCTGCTCCCGGCGCTCGGCGTCGAAGTTCTCCACGGGCCTGGTCAGCGGGAAGCCGCCGAGGTGGGCCTCGGTGACGCGGTCCAGGCCGCCGGCCCACAGCGTGACGCGGTCGGGGGAGACCGACAGCACCCAGAACGGCCGCTCGGCGGCCTCCGCGGAGACGAGGTTGCGGGTCAGGAAGGTGTCCGAGAGCACCACGCGCTCGGGCACCGTGCGGGCGAGCGACCACACCTGGTGCTCACCCGGGGCGGCGAAGATCACCAAACCGTCCTCGGCGTGCGTCAGATCGACCTCGGCGAGTGCCTGGTCGAGCTGTCGCTCGACATCCGCCCGTCGCTCGCGGGTGACCGAGGGATCGGCCTCCAGCTGCTTCTTGGCCTCGGCCACGACATTGCGCAGCCGAACCTGGTCCTGCGCCCGGTAGGGCTCTCGGCGATGCGTGGGCGTCAGCACGGACACGGCCGGATAGGGGCGCGGGCGCCGCAGCTCGATAAGGGTCGTGGGACTGAGTGCGTGCTCCATAACAGCACGATAGGACCGATTCGCCGATCGGGCATTAGGGGCAATCCACGGCGCGGACCCGGCCGGGTTCCCGGGGGTCGTCGTCAGGATTCCCGGTCGTCCTCGGGCCCGCAGGAACTGCCGTCGGCGGGCAGCGTGCCGTACAGCAGGAAGGTGTCGACCTTGCCGTGCACGCACTTGGAGGAGGCGTATCCGGTGTGGCCGCTGCCCTTGTTGTCCAGGACCACGGCCGAGGGGCCGAGCCGCTTCGCGGTCTCCACGGTCCAGCGGTACGGCGTCGCCGGGTCGCCGCGCGTGCCCACGAGGAGCATCTTCGGCGTGTCCACGTCCTTCACGTCGTCCCGGATGAAGTCCGTGCCCTTGGGGCGGCCGTAGCACAGCAGCACCCCGGTGAGCCGGTAGGGGCCGAAGACCGGCGACGCCTGCTCGTACTGGGCGCGCAGCCGGTCGAGACCGCCGACGATCTGCTCGTCGGTGGGGCGGTCCGGGTCGTCCGCGCAGTTGATCGCCCTCAGGGACGCGGAGAGGTTGTCGAGGGGGACGTCCTCGGCGTCGACCAGACCGCCGTCGGGGTCGTCCGTCTGCTCGCGGCGCCAGGGTGCGATCCCGCCGGACGCGAAGGTCTCGATGGCGTGCGTGTCGCCGTCCTCGACCAGTGAGGCGAGGGCCCGTTCGAGGAGGGGCCACAACTCCTCGCTGTAGAGTGCCTGTCCGAGGGCGCCGACCAGGTCCTGTCCGGTGAACGGATCACCGAACGCCGACGGCACCGGATTCTCGTCCAGCGAGTCGACGAGGCGTACGACCTGCTTCCTGGCCTCGCGCGGGTCCTGCCCGAACGGACAGCCGATGTCGTGCACGCACCAGTCGATGAACTCCTCCAGCGCCTGCTGCTGGCCCTTGGCGCTCGCCACCGCCTGCTCGGACAGCGGTTCGGTGAGCGTGTCCACACCGTCGAGCACCAACCGGCCGACCTTCTCGGGGAACTGGGCGGCGTACACCGAGCCGAGCCGCGTTCCGTAGGAGAAGCCCAGGTAGTTGAGCTTGTCGTCGCCGAGGGCCTGGCGCATCACGTCCATGTCGCGCGAGGCGTTGACCGTGCCGATGTGGGGGAGTACGGGCCCGGAGTGCCGGGCGCACGCGGCGGACTCCTGCTCGAACTGCTTCAGGACGTGCTGGGGATCGCGGCCGAGTTCGGTGTCGTCGGTCTCGATCTCCACGTCCTCCTCGCCGTCCCCGCAGCTGACCGGCGAGGACCTCCCGACGCCGCGCGGATCGAACGTCACGACGTCGTAGCCGTCCGTCAGCTCCATGAACTCCTTGGCGCCGGACATGAACTGAGGGACACCGGCGACGCCGGGCCCGCCGAAGTTGATCAGCACCGAGCCCTGCTTGTCGCCCGTGGCCCGGTAACGGGCGAGGGCCAGATCCAGGGTCCCCGCCTTGGGGCGGGCGTAGTCGAGGGGGACGGTGACCTTGCCGCACTGCATGTCCTTCGGCTGTCCCTCGCCCGGGCACTTCGCCCACGTGACCTTCTGCCGGTAGAAGCGGGTGAGGTCGGGCTCGGGGCCGTCGGCGGCCGTGGGCAGACCTGTACCGAGCAGGAACACCCCGACCGCGCCGGTGACCGCGCAGCGCCGCAGCATGGGCCGCGTGGACAGCTTGGCCAGCATCGATGCCTCCAGGGACGCCCGTCGCGGACCGGGAAACGGCGTCCTCGCCCACGATAAGCGGGCCCCGGAACGCACGCCTCCGGACGTGCGGGCCCTCCCGGACCGGCGTACCCTGCACCCCTTCGTGCCTATCGGGTGTTTTTGCCACTAGTTCGACAACCGTGCCGCTCGATGGGGTGAAAGGCAGATAAGCCATAACTCGAATGGTTCGCCCGCGTTTTATCCGATGCGGGCGAGTGCCCGTGACCATGTCTGGAAGGCAGGGAACCTATGAGACGGGTTACCCGAAACGGTGTGATCGCCGTCGCCGCCGCATCGGGCGCGATGGCCATGGCAATGCCGGCGTATGCCGATTCCGCGGCGGACGGTGCCGCGGCCGACTCGGCCGGGCTGCTCGCCGGCAACACCGTCCAGCTCCCGGTGCACGTGCCGGTGAACGTGTGCGGGAACACCGTGAACGTGGTGGGACTGCTCAACCCCGCCGTGGGCAACAGTTGCGCCAACAAGGACGGTGGCGGCAAGAAGGCCTCCGCGTCGAACAGCGGCGCTTCGGCCGAAGGAAGCGGAAAGGATTCGCCGGGCATCGCGTCCGGCAACGTCGTTGAGCTGCCCGTCCACCTCCCGGTGAACGTCAGCGGGAACAGCGTGAACGTGGTCGGTGTCGGCAACCCGGCGACCGGCAACGAGTCGGTGAACGGCCCCGGCCTGAACCCTCCCCCCGCCACGACGCCGGCGCCCAAGCCGTCCGAGCCGAGGACGCACGCGCCGAGGGCGGTGCCGCCCGCGTTCGTTCCTCAAGGGTCCGAGGGCTCCCTCGCCCACACGGGAGCGGACCAGACCCTCGCCGCCGCGGTGGGCGGCACGGTTCTCGTGCTGGGCGGGGCCATCCTGTACCGGCGCTTCCGCCCACAGGCGGTGCGCTGACCCCGCCCTTCGCGAGTGCGGCACGAAGGCCCCACCGGGCCGGCGACCGGTGGGGCCTTCGTCGTACGGACAGCCGTCCGGTCGTACCCCCGTGCGCGGCAACGGCTTGATCATGCCGTGACGCCCCCGCGGACCATTCGAAAGGATGCCGGGTGCACGGTCGATCACCGTGCGCACGTGAATCCCCACGGAATGGAGCGCACCCATGGCCTCTCCGGCCCCCGAAGACCTCATCGTGACCCGGGCCGACCTCGACGACTGGCCGGTCGTCCGGGGCTGGGCCGTCGACGAGGGGTGGAACCCGGGCGTCGCGGACAGCGCGGCCTTCTTCGCGCAGGACCCGGAGGGCTTCTTCATCGGCCGGATCGACGGCGAGCCCGTCTCGGCGATCTCCGTCGTCAACTACGGCGCCGACTACGCCTTCCTGGGCTGGTATCTGGTCCGCCGCGACGTACGCGGCCGTGGTTACGGGCTCACCACCTGGAAGACGGCGTTGGCGCACGCGGAGAACCGCACGGTGGGCCTGGACGGCGTCGTCGCCGGGCAGGACAACTACCGCCGCTCCGGCTTCGAACCGGCCCACCGCACCTTCCGGTTCACCGGAACGGCGCCCGCGGCCGAGGCTCCCGCGGACGTCCGCGCCGTACGGCCCGAGGACCTGGCGGAGATCATCGCGTACGACGGCGCCTGCACCCCGGCCGACCGCCCCCGCTTCGTCGAGCACTGGCTCACCGGGCCCGGACATCACGCCGTCGTCCGCCGCGACGGCGACCGAGTCACCGGCTACGGCGTGATCCGCCCCGGCCAGGACTGCCCGCGCATCGGCCCGCTCTTCGCCGACACCCCCGAGGACGCGCGGGCCCTCCTCGCCGCCCTGACCGCGCAGGCGGCCGGCCGCGAGGTCGCCATCGACGTGCCCGAGACCAACGCGGCGGCCGTCGCCCTCGCCGAGGAGGCCGGATTCAAGCCCTCCTTCGAAACGGCCCGCATGTACACGGGGCCGGTGCGGTCGTACGCCCGGGAGAGGGTCTTCGGCGTCACCACGCTGGAACTCGGATAGCGCCTGGCCGGCGAATCAGGCCGATCAGGCGGACCCGGCGGGCTCTGAGGGGCGGTCTGTCGGCGGATCCGGGCGGGGACGGTGGGGGTCGGCGACCGACGGTATCGGCGCCGGGCCCCGTCGCGCCCTTCGGGGGCCCGCCCTCTCCGGCGGCTCGCGCCCTTCGGGGGCCCGCCCTCTCCGGCGGCTCGCGCCCTTCGGGGGCCCGCCCTCTCCGGCGGCTCGCGCCCTTCGGGGGCCCGCCCTCTCC
>NZ_JBITCM010000011.1:236273-342824 GCF_044453205.1 Streptomyces sp. NPDC051738
CCGGCGGCTCGCGCCCTTCGGGGGCCCGCCCCCTCCAGCAGTCCGCCCCCCCGGCGCCCGGCGGCCCGGGCCCGTGTGTGCCGGGCCCCGCGAAAGGCCGGCATGATCCACCGGACAGGCGCCCTGGCGGCCCCGGCAGGACCCTCCCCGAAACGCCGGCGTCCGAGCCGTACGGCGCTCGAAAACCGCCCGTCAGCCCGCTTGCCGGTGGAACCGGAAGTGCAGCGCGCGGATGGCCTCTGCCAGCTCGGGCACCGGGCCCTCCACGGTCACGCCGGGCGCGACCGCCTGGACCGGCAGGCTCAGTACCGGCGGGGCGGGCACCCCCAACTCGGCCAGCCAACCGGCCAGTTGCTCCGACGAGGCGACGTACACGATGCGTCCCAGGCCGACCCAGGCGTGCGCGGCCGCGCACATCGGGCAGTGCTCGCCGGAGGTGTAGACGGTGGCGACCGCCCGCTCCTCGGGTGTCATATGGGCGGCGGACCAGCGTGCCAGCTCGAACTCGGGGTGGCGGGTGCGGTCGCCCGAGGCCACCCGGTTGTGATCCTCGGCGAGCACCGCGCCGTCCGCCCCCACCAGCACCGAACCGAACGGCTCGTCCCCGGCTTCGAGCGCCTCGGCCGCGAGCTCGACGCAGCGGCGCAGGTACGGCAGTTCGGCTTCCTTCACGACCATGGCGTACGGCCCTCCTCGCGGCGCGGTTCCTCCCCGGCGCTCCCTATGATCGCCGACGGACGGCCGGAAAGGCGTGCCGGCGGCCGAGCGCCACCGTGACGAACGCGCCCGCGATCAGCGGCAGCGACGTCCAGGGCAGGGCACCGGCGCCCAGGTGCTCCAGGGCCATGCCTCCGGTGAGCGAGCCCGCCGCGATGCCCGCGTTGTAGACCGTGGTCTGCAGGGACGTCGCGACATCGGCGTGCGCGGGACCCGAGGCGTCGACCAGCGCGGTCTGGATCAGCGTCGGCGCCCCGCCGAAGGCCACGCCCCACAGGGCCACGCAGGTGAGCAGTACGGCGGGACGGCCGGCGAAGCCGCCGAGGACGAGCATGACCACTGCGCAGAGGGCGAGCGCGCCCAGCAGGGTCGGCCGAGGCCGCCGGTCGACCAGGACGCCGGTCAGCCAGATCCCGGCGACCGTGGCCGCCCCGAACACCAGCAGGACCAGGCCGGTACGCCCGAACCCGGCATGCGCCGCGAACGGGGCGACGTACGTGTACATCACCTGATGGCCCAGCAGCAGGAGCAGCGTGACGGACAGGACGGCCGGGATCCCGGGCAGCAGGGCCACCCGGCCGAGCGGCAGCCGCGCACCCGGCGGCTCGCCCGGGAATCCCGGCACCCGCCACCGCACCCAGCCCACCAGCAGCACCGCGATCCCGGCCAGGGCGCCGAACGCCGTGCGCCAGCCGAGTGCCTCGGCGAGCGCGGTCCCGGCGGGCACACCCAGCGACAGCGCCAGCGTGATCCCGGCGAGCACGATCGCGATCGCCCGCCCACGCCGCTCGGCCGGCACCATCCGCGCCGCGTAACCGACGAGCATCGCCCACAGCGTGCCGCCCGTCAGCCCGGCAACGAGCCTCGCTGTGAAGGTCAGGCCGTACGTCGACGACAGCGCGACCACCGCGTTGCTGCCCGCGAAGCCCAGCAGGGTGCTCATGAGCACCGGCCGGCGCGGCAGTCCGCGCAGCAGGACGGTGAGCGGGATCGCGCCCGCGAACGAGGCCACCGCGTACCCCGTGACCAGGAAGCCGACCTGTGCCTCGGACACTCCCAACGCGGGTGCCATGCGGGGCAGCAGTCCCGCAGGCAGCAGTTCGGTCAGGACGGCGGTGAAGGCGGCCGCCGACAGGGCCAGCAGCCCGGACCACGGGAGCGACGTGGGCAGGGCTCGGCCCTTGGCCATGGATGCGGTGGACATGCGATCATGGTCGAACCTTCACATCAGTGTGAAGGCAAGGGTGGCCTCGGAGGCCCGAGGAAGCCGGCGGTGAGGAGGCGGGCATGAAGATCGGCGAGCTCTCCCGCCGCACCGGTGTCCCCACCAGGCTGCTGCGCTACTACGAGGAACAGGACCTGCTCCACCCGGATCGCACGGACAACGGCTACCGAGATTACGCCGAGTCGGCCGTCCAGGACGTCCAGCAGGTCCGTGGGCTCCTCGACTCGGGCCTGACCACGGAGATGATCCGCGCGATCCTGCCCTACCTCTCCGGCCCCGACGAGATCCTGCTGCCCGCCGAACACCTCACCCCGCAGACCGCGGCCCTGCTCCAGGCCCACATCGACCGCATCCAGGCCCGCATCGACTGTCTGGCCCGCAACCGCGACCGGTTGAGCGCTTATCTGACGGCGGTGCGGCCCGAACATGGCGCGGACGGCGCTGACCGGTAAAGCTGTTGCCCTGGGACCCGCCCGATGCTGGAGTGACCCCATGGATCATGCCTCGATACTCGCCCTGTACGACCGGGACATGCGCGAAGGCGCACAGCCGGACAGCCCCGACGCCCGGGTCGAGCGGATCGGGCGCGTCGTCCGCCAGGTCTCCTCGGCGCGCGGCTGGAACGGCGTCGTGTGGTCCGACCTGGATGCGGCGAGCGCCGACGCGGCGATCACCGAGCAGATCGCCCACTTCACCGGTCTCGGCCACGAGTTCGAGTGGAAGCTCTACGGGCACGACCTCCCCGTGGACCTCGGACAGCGCCTCAGGGACGCCGGGTTCACGGCCCAGCCCGAAGAGACCCTGATGATCGGCGAGGTCGCCGCTCTGACCCTGGACGCCGAGCCGCCGGAGGGCATCCGCGTGCTGCCGGTGACCGACACCAAGGGCGTCGACCTCGTCGCCGAGGTGCACGAGAAGGCCTTCGGTACCGACAGCTCCCGGATGCGCCACCAACTCCTCGCCCGCCTCGCGGCCGACCCGGACACCGTGGTCGCCGTGGTCGCGCTGGCCGGGGACACACCGGTGAGCGCGGCCCGCATGGAGCTGGTGCCCGGCACCCGGTTCGCCGGACTGTGGGGCGGCGGCACCGTCGAGGCCTGGCGCGGTCGCGGCATCTACCGTGCCCTGGTCGCCCACCGTGCCAGCGCCGCCGTGGAGCGCGGCTACCGGTACCTCCAGGTCGACGCGATGAGCGCCAGCCGCCCGATCCTGGAGCGCCTCGGGTTCGCGCCGCTGACCACTACGACGCCGTACGTGTACGTGCCGTAGCGAGATTCTGCGGTCCGTGGATGTCACATCCGGACCCGCCCGATCCGTCGCACGGTCATGACGACGAACGCGAGCAACACGGGCCGCACCAGCCAGAGCATCCTCCTCGCGGGCGCCAGCGGTGTCCTCGGTGGGCACATCTCCCGCGCTCTCACCGAGGCGGGGCACAAGGTCACCGGCCTGGGCCGTGGGCCGGACAACGGCGTCCGGGCCGACCTGTTGGACCGCGACGCCCTGCTCCGCGCGGTCGACGGCCGGCACTTCGACACGGTGATCCACGCCGCGACGGCGCTGCGCAAGCCGCCGATGCGCCACCGCGACATGCACGCCACCAACGCGCTGCGCATCGACGGAACCGCCCACCTGATCGAGGCCGCGCGGGCCACCGGCGCCGGGCGCCTGGTGGCGGAGTCCATGGTCTTCGGGTACGGCTACGGCGACCACGGTGACCGGGTGATCGTCGAGGAGGACGTCTTCGGGCCGCCCGGGCGCTCCCCGGAGCTGGAACGCCATATCGCGGCGATGCGGGTGAAGGAGCAACTCACCTTCGGCGCCGAGGGGTTGGCGGGCATCGCCCTTCGCTTCGGCCTGTTCTACGGGCCCGGCGGCACCGACGCCCTTGTGCCCATGCTGCGCAAGCGGCAGCTGCCCGTGCCCGCCGACCACGGCCGGGTCCTGCCCTGGATCGACCTCACCGACGCGGCCCGGGCGATGGTCGCCGCAGTCGAACGCGGGCGCCCCGGCCAGGCGTACAACATCGCCGACCGCGCTCCGCTGGGGTTCGGGGCCCATGTCCGGTGCGTGGCCGAGGAGTTCGGGCTGCCGAAGCCGATGACCGTGCCGTTGTGGCTGACGCGGCCCATGTCGTACGCGCACACGGTGATGTCGACCTCGCTGCGGGTGTCGACGGCGAAGGCGGAGCGGGAACTGGGCTGGACGCCGGCGCACCCGGCGGTTCGCGACGGACTCGCCGCGATGCAGGCGGCTGTGGGGCGCTCATGACGTCCAGGCACTCATGACGTCGGGCGCGCGAGATGGTCGGGACACGCGCAATGTCGGGGCGCGCATCAATTCGCCTGCGCGCCCCGCGTCCGTCTCACGTCCGCGTACGACGTCAGCGCCGCGCCTTCGTCCGGTCCAGGGCGGCCACGCCCAGTGCGGCCAGGCCGATTTGGATGAGCCACTCGATCCAGTCGACGCCGTCGGTGTCGGCCACGTCGAGGCCGGCCGCGAGCGCCGAACCGAGCAGCGCGGCCACGATGCCGACGAGGATCGTCCACAGGACTCCGATGCGCTGACGGCCCGGAATCACGAGACGCCCCAGCACACCAATGATGATGCCGATGACAATGGCACTGATGATGCCCGAGATCTCCATTTCGCCCCTCTTCTTCCTGTCCCCGCATGGACACGGGTTCCCCCTGGAGGGAGGGACAGTCCGTTCCGCTTCAGCCGGCGGTCCACCCGGTGGCGGCCACCACTTCGGCGGCGATGTCGATCACGGAGCGGCCGTCGGTCGCCACGCGCAGCACGTCCGTGGGTACGCGCTCGTCCAGGAGCCGTGCCTTGCGGGCGCTGTTGCGCACCTCGTGCTCCAACTCGGAGCCGAGTTCGCGCCCGCTCAGCCGCTGTCCGGCCGTCTCGTCGGTGGCGGTGAGCAGCACTCGTACGAGCCGTACGCCGTTGCCCATGGCCCGGCGGAACATGGGCGCGGTCTCGTCGAGCACGCTGCCGGTGTTCGTGTACACGAGCCGCCGGTACCCGAGTTCGGTGTAGTTCCCCCACACGGCGGCCAGGTTCCGCTCCGTGATGCCGGCCCGGTGCGCGTCGTCGGCCGGTGCCGGGTGGACGTATCCCATGAAGTCGCCGTCGACCACGGCGTGCGCGACCTGCGCGGCCCGCAGCCGAGCCGAGACCTCCCAGCCCACCGTCGTCTTGCCGACCCCGGCCCGCCCTCCGATGAGGAGTGCTTCCGGGTGATCCGTGCGATCCGTGTGATCCATCCGGGCAGCGTGCCCGGCTGCGGTCACCCTTGGCGACTGGATTTGTTCGGGGCCTTCGCCGGAGTCTCCTGGACCCACGAGGTCAGCCGGCCGTCCGGCTTCAGAGCGACGTGCAGCCCGTTGTTCTCGCCGTACGCGGCATGGCCGTTCGCGACGAGGGTGTCGATCCGTATGCCGTCCGCGAGGACCTCGGCCTCGTAGTGGTTGAGGGCGAGCCGGTAGACCTTCGCCGTCGACACGCCGTCCGCCAGCGTCGGCGTGGCCACCAGGACGCGCTTGACGACCGGCTCGGGCTTCGGCTCGGCCCGCTCGACCGAGGACGTGACCCTGCCGTTCGGCTGGAGGGTGACGTGCAGCCCGTTGTGCTGGGCGTGCGTGGGCATGCCCTGGGTGTAGAGGGTTCCGTACTTCGCGCCCTCGGCCCAGATCTCCGCCTCATAGCGGTTCTTGCCGGTCCGGTACACCTTCGCCCGGCTGGCCTTGTCCGCGAGCTGCACCGTCTTCACGTGGACGCGCTTGGTCTTGGCGGGGTGGCCCGCGGGGGTGACGGTCGCGGTGGCGGGTGCCTGCACGGCGAAGGCGCCTGCGGCCGAGACGCCCAGCACGGCGGTGACACCGGTGGCGACGAGGGCGGTGCGCAGGGTGCGGGGAGCACGCATCAGTGAGTCGTTCCTTCGGTGGGGGTTCGTTTCGACGCGTTCGACGCTACGGACCGTCCATCAAGGGACCCCATACGTCTTGTAACAGTCATTCATCGCATATTGCGCATAAATGGATCGAAACGGGCGGGTGGCTCTGATTGACATGCAGGTAATTACCTGCATAACTTTGAGTGTGCGATCAGAGAGCGACCCCGGAATGGACAAGGTCTTCAAGGCGCTGGCCGACGACACGCGCAGACGGCTACTGGACCGGCTGCACGAGCACACCGGGCAGACGCTGGGAGAGCTGTGCGCGCGTATCGACATGGCGCGTCAGTCGGTGACCCAGCATCTGGCCGTGCTGGAGGCCGCCAACCTGATCAGCACGGTGCGGCGGGGGCGGGAGAAGCTGCACTACCTCAATCCGGTCCCGCTGCACGAGATCCAGGAGCGGTGGATCGACAAGTTCGAGCAGCCGCGTCTGCGGGTGCTGGGGGCCGTGAAACGACGAGCCGAGGAAGCCATGACCGACAAGCCCACATTCGTGTACGTCACCTACATCGAGAGCACGCCCGAGAAGGTCTGGGACGCGCTCACCGACGCCGATCTGACCGCTGCCTACTGGGGCCACAGCAACGTCTCGGACTGGCGGCGGGGTTCCCGCTGGGAACACGTCCGTACGGACGGATCGGGCATCGCCGACGTGGTCGGCACCGTCGTGGAGAGCGAGCGCCCGAGCCGCCTGGTCACCACCTGGGTGGCGCCGGACGAGGAGGGGCAGGAGGACAAGTACTCCAGGGTCACCTTCGACATCCAGCAGCACGCCGAGATCGTCCGGCTCACCGTGACCCACGAGGACCTGCCGGACGAGAGTGCGCGCGCCGATGTGTCGACCGGCTGGCCGGCCGTGCTGTCCAACCTCAAGTCGCTCCTGGAGACCGGCCACGTCCTGCCTCAGGAGCCGTGGCTGATGCCGACCCGCTGAACGGGGCGGCGGTGAGAGGGGCGCGAGAAGGCCGGCCCGCGGGTGCGGACCGGCCGGGACGGTTCCTCTCGGGTGTGCCTGTACGGCGGCGTGCCGCTACGGCCTGGTTGTGCTCTTCGCGGCCGTGCCGGCGCACACCAGCCCCAGCATCAAGGCCAGCGCGCCGATGATGATGTTGTTCACGATGACGCCCGCGTCCGGGCTGTCGCCGACGATCCACGGGGCGATGATCATCCATGCGCCCATCGCACAGAAGGCCCAGCTGAGGCCGTACATGCGCTCCGGGGCCCGGGTGAACCCGAGGGCCAGCAGGCCGATCGCGATGCCCATGATCAGGTTGTGGGTCACGAGCACGGGCTGGCTGGTCGTGTAGTGGAGGATCCAGGGGGACACCGCGCAGTACAGACCGAGCAGGAACACCGGTCCGTCCACGAGCGCCACGTCGCGACCGCCGAGCATGCGGTCGTAGCGTTCCCGCATTTCGGAAACATCAGGGTGGGCGGTTATGTCACCTCTGGTGGGCTGCACGTTGGCCATGACTCGTCTCCTTTGACTCGCAGGCCTGACCGCGTCTGGTGCGGTATGCGGTTAACGCCTCCTAGGCAACATTCTGCGCTTATTTTTTCTTTATGTGTAGAGCTGTGCGAGATCATGGTGAGGGTGTCGATCCGGGGGCGGGCCGTTCGTGTAGGTGGTGAGAGAACGCGACGAGGGTCCAGGAGGCCGTCATGAAGTACTACCTGCTCAACGTGATGCAGCCCGTCGGGGACCCGCCCGGCCCGGAGGTCCTCGGCGAGATCGAGAAGAACCTCGACGCCCTCAACCGGGAGCTGCGGGAGGCGGACGCCTGGGTGTTCGCCGGGGGACTGCACGGCCCGGAGTCCTCCACCGTGCTGCGGCCCCGGGACGGCGACGTCCTGGTCACCGACGGGCCGTACGCCGAGGGCAAGGAGATGCTCGGCGGCATCAGCCTGATCAAGGCGCCCGACCTGGACGCGGCTCTGGAGTGGGGCCGCAGGCTGGCCCTTGCGACCACCCTGCCGATCGAGGTGCGGCCGTTCATGGGCGAAGCCGAGGACTGATGGCGGCCACGGACGTCGAGGACGTCTTCCGCGCGGAGTACGGCCGGGCGGTCGCCGTCCTCGTCCGCTTCCTCGGCGACATCGATCTCGCCGAGGAAGCGGTCCAGGACGCCTTCACCACGGCGCTGCGGAGCTGGCCGGAGACCGGTGTGCCGCCGAGCCCGGCCGGGTGGATCATCACCACTGCCCGCAACAGGGCGATCGACCGCCTGCGCCGCGAGTCCAAGCGCGACGAACGCCACGCCCAGGCGACCCTGCTGCACGCCCCCGGCCCACTGCCCGAGGAGGGCCCCGTGCGCGACGAACGGCTCCGGCTCATCTTCACGTGCTGCCACCCCGCCCTCGCCGTCCAGGCGCGGGTCGCCCTCACCCTGCGGCTCCTCGGCGGGCTCACCACCGCCCAGATCGCCCGCGCCTTCCTGGTCCCCGAGCCGACCATGGCGCAGCGGCTGGTGCGGGCCAAGGCGAAGATCCGCAACGCCGGGATCCCGTACCGGGTGCCGCGCGACGCCGACCTGCCGGACCGGCTGAACGGGGTCCTGGCCGTCGTCTACCTGATCTACAACGAGGGATACGGCGGCTCGCCCGACCTCTGCGCGGAAGCCGTGCGCCTGGGCCGAGTGCTGGCCGAGCTGATGCCGGACGAGCCCGAGGTCACGGGACTGCTGGCCCTGATGCTCCTCGTCGAGTCCCGCCGGCCCGCGCGTCAGGACGCCGACGGGGCGCTCGTGCCGCTGCCCGAGCAGGACCGGGACCGCTGGGACCGCGACCTCATCGGGGAGGGGCAGGCTCTAGTACGGCGCTGCCTGCGCCGGAACCGGCCGGGGCCGTACCAGATCCAGGCCGCCCTTCAGGCCGTGCACAGCGACGCGCCCTCTGCCGAGGCCACGGACTGGGGGCAGATCCTGCGGCTGTACGACCAGCTCATGGCCCTCGCCCCCAGCCCCGTGGTGGCCCTGAACCGGGCGGTCGCCGTCGCCGAGGTCGAGGGCCCGCGCCACGCCCTCGACCTCGTGGACGCCCTGGACCTCGACGGCTACCACGTCTTCCATGCCGTCCGCGCCGACCTCCTGCGCCGGCTCGGGCGGGACGCGGAGGCGCTGCGGGCCTACGAGGCGGCCGTCGCGCTCACCCGGAGCCCGGCGGAACGCGCCTTCCTGCAGCGGCGCATGCGGACCCTCACACGCTGAGCGCCTCCCGCACCGCCCCCTCGGCCTCCGCACCGCCCTCGCCGGACGACGTCACCCGCCCCGCCTCCAGGACGTAGTACCGCTGCGCCGCCCGCATCGCGAACCCGACATGCTGCTCGACCAGCAGCACCGACAGCCCGCCCCGGGCGGCCAGCGCGAGGATCGTCTCCTCGATCTCGGCGACCACCGACGGCTGGATGCCCTCCGTCGGCTCGTCGAGGAGCAGCAGCCGAGGCTCCGTCACCAGGGCGCGGGCGATGGCGAGTTGCTGCCGCTGGCCGCCGGAGAGCAGGCCCGCCCGGCGGTTGGACAGCGTCCGCAGCGCCGGGAACAGGTCCAGTGCCTCGGCGACCGACGCCTTGCCGCGCCGGCGCCCGTCCGCGACCAGTTGGAGGTTCTCGGCGGTCGTCAGATGCGGGAACGACTGCTGGCCCTGAGGGACGTACGCCATCCCGCGCGCGACCCGTTCGTGCGGCTTGCGGCGGGTGATGTCCTCGCCGTCCAGCCGGATGGTCCCGCTGCTCGGCGTGAGCAGTCCGACGGCGGCCCGCAGCAGCGTGCTCTTGCCCGCGCCGTTGTGCCCGAGGACCGCCGCGACGCCGTCCTTCGGCACCTCGACGGACACGCCGTGCAGGACGCTGCTGCGGTGGTAGCCGACGCGTACGTCGTCGATCTGGAGCATCATGCCTCCTGTACGGCCACGTCGGCGGTGACCTCGGCGGCCGTGTGCCCGAGGTACACCTCCTGCACCTTCGGGTCCGCCTGCACCTCGGCCACCGTGCCCTCGCTGAGCACCTTGCCGGCGTGCAGCACGCTGACGCTGCGGGCGAAGGACCGCATGAAGTCCATGTCGTGCTCGATGACGACCACGGTCCGCTCCTCGCTGATGTGTTGCAGCAGCTCACCGGTGGCCTGGCGCTCGTCGTGGCTCATGCCGGCCACCGGCTCGTCGAGCAGCAGCAGCCGTACGTCCTGCACCAGCAGCATGCCGATCTCCAGCCACTGCTTCTGACCGTGCGCGAGCGTCCCGGCGGGGGAGTCGGCGAGCTCGGTGAGCCCGACCGTCTCCAGCGCCCTGGCGACCGGCTCGGGGACGTCCTTCCGGCGCCGCAGCATGGTCCACATGCTCCGGCCCGCGCCCGCCGCGATGTCCAGGTTCTGAAGGACCGTCAACTCCTCGAAGACGGTGGCGGTCTGGAAGGTCCTGCCGATTCCCGACCGGGCGATCCTGTGCACGCTCCGCCCGAGCAGTTCCTCGCCGCCGAACCGCACCGAGCCCGTCGCCTTCGCCAGACCGGTGACCGCGTCGACGAGGGTCGTCTTGCCCGCGCCGTTGGGACCGATGAGGAATCGCAGATCGCCCGGGCTGACGTCGAGGTCCACTCCGTCGACTGCGGTGAACCCGTCGAAGGACACCCGCAGTTGGCGTATCTCAAGGCCGCTCATGCTGCTTCTCCTACGGGGATGACGGCCGCCTTCTTCTCCGTGGCCGCTCGGCGCCGCCGTACCATCCCCGCCAGCGAGGCGAGACCGCCGGGCAGGAAGGCGAGCGCGACGATGAACAGCAGGCCCTGGAAGTACGTCCAGGCCGCCGGGAACTCCTCCGACAGTGCCGTCTTCGCCCAGGCCACCGCGACCGCGCCGAGCACCGCCCCGACCAGGCTGGCCCGGCCGCCCACCGCCGCGCCGATCACGAACTCGATCGACGGCACGATGCCGATCAGCGCGGGCGAGATGATGCCGACCGCCGGCACGAACAGGGCGCCCGCGAGGCCCGCCATGCCGGCAGCGACGACGTACGCGACGAGCTTGACGTTGGCAGGGTCGTAGCCGAGGAAGCGCACCCGCTCCTCCGAGTCCCGTACCGCCACGAGGAGTTCGCCGTAGCGGCTCTGGATGAGCTGGCGGGCGACGGCGATGAGCAGCAGCAGGGCCGCGGCGATGACGAAGTACACCATCCGCTGGTTCACCGGGTCGTCGAGGGCGTAACCGAAGAAGCCCTGGATGTCGGTGAGTCCGTTGGTGCCGCCGGTCGTGGCCTGCTGGCCGATCAGCCAGATGGCGAACGCGGCGGCGAGCGCCTGGCTGAGGATCGCGAAGTACGCGCCCTTGACCCGGCGCCGGAAGATGAACGAGCCGAGCAGGGCGGCCACGGCCATCGGGAGCAGCACGGTCGCCGCGAGGGCGAAGAGCGGATTCGCGAACGGCTGCCACCACCAGGGGAGTTCGGTGGCGGTGCCGTACAGCTGCATGAAGTCGGGCAGGTTGCCGGGGCCGGCGTCGGCGATCTTCAGGTGCATCGCCATCGCGTAGCCGCCGAGGCCGAAGAACACACCCTGGCCGAGCGTCAGCAGACCGCCGCGGCCCCAGGCCAGGCAGATGCCGACCGCGACCATCGCGACACACAGGTACTTGGCGAGCAGGCCCAGCCGGAAGTCGGACAGGACCAGCGGCGCGAGGGCGAACAGCAGGACGGCCGACCCCGCGAATCCGGCCGCGGCCCGGGCCGACGGGCCCTTGAACGGGTTCATACGACTGAGCTGGTTCCTACGACTGAGCGGGTTCACACGAGACTCCTCGTACGCAGCGTGTACAGCCCCTGGGGCTTCCACTGGAGGAACGCGACGATGCCGACGAGCACCAGCACCTTGGCGACGCTGACGGTGGTGGAGTACTCCAGCACCGACTGCAGCACGCCCAGCACGAAGGCGACGATCACCGTGCCCTTGAGCTGTCCGATGCCGCCGACCACGATCACCAGGAAGGCGTCGATGATCACGTTGGTGCCCATCGTCGGCCCGATCGGACCGACCAGCGTCAGCGCGACCCCGGCCACACCCGCGAGCCCCGAGCCGATGAAGAAGGCCGTACGGTCCACGGTCGAGGTCGAGATACCGGACACCTCCGCGAGGTCCCGGTTCTGCACCACGGCCCGGATACGGCGGCCCAGCGGCGTCAGCCGCAGCGTCAGCGAGAGCGCGACGACCGCCGCGACCGCCAACCCGAGGATGAACAGGCGGCTGTTGGCCACGGTGAGCGGGTCGTCGCCGCCGATCAGCCTGATGTTCCCGGTGAGCACGTCGGGCGCGCGGGTCTGTACGTTCGGCGCGCCGAAGATGTCCCGGGCGAGCTGCTGGAGCATCAGCGAGACACCCCAGGTGACGAGAAGCGTGTCAAGGGGCCGCAGATACAGGCGTCGTATCAGCAGCCATTCGAGAAGTGCGCCGAGAGCACCCGAGACGAGAAAAGCGACGGGAAGAGCGACGAGCAGCGAAATTCCGGCGCTGGAAATCGACTTCTGCAGGACATACGTCGTGTAGGCGCCGGCCATGATGAACTCGCCGTGGGCCATGTTGATGACGTTCATCTGGCCGAAGGTGAGCGAGAGACCGAGCGCGATGAGCAGCAGAACGGCACCGATGCTGATGCCGGTGAAGGTCTGACCGAGGATCACGGTCATACGGCGGCTCCGGGGAGGCGGGGGAGCGGGGACCCGGCGGACTTGTGCCGGGCCCCCACAAGGCGATCGGTCGGGTCAGGACAGGCCGGAGGCCCAGGAGTAGCCCTTGAGGTACGGGTCCGGCTTGATGGGCTTGCCGGAGTCCCACACCTGCTCGATCAGACCGTCGGAGCCGACCTTGCCGATCCGGGCCGTCTTGTAGATGTGCTGCGAGGCACCGTCGATCGTGACCTTGCCCTCGGGCGCGTCGAAGGTGATGCCGTCCGAGGCGGCCTTCACCTTCTCCGGGTCGAAGGACTTCGCCTTCTCGACCATCTCCTTCCAGAGATAGACGGAGACGTACGCCGCCTCCATCGGGTCACTGGTCGGCTTGTCCTCGCCGTACTTGGCCTTGTACGCCTTCACGAACTTCTCGTTCGCCGCGCCCTCGGTGGTCTGGTAGTAGTTCCAGGCCGTCAGCTGGCCCTCCAGGTACTGCGTACCGATCGACTTGACCTCCTCCTCGGCGATCGACACCGAGACGACCGGCATGCTCTTCGCGGTCAGGCCCGCCGACTTGTACTCCTTGAAGAAGGCCACGTTCGAGTCGCCGTTGAGAGTGTTGAACACCGCGTCCGCCTTGGACGCCTTCACCTTGTTGGCGATCGTGCTGAACTCCGTGGACCCCAGCGGCGCGTAGTCCTCACCGAGGATCGTCATGCCGTTGGCCTTGGCGTACGCCCTGATCTCCTTGTTGGCGGTGCGCGGGAAGACGTAGTCGCTGCCGACCAGGTAGAGCTTCTTGAGGCCCTTGCTCTTGAGGTAGTCGAGGGCGGGCACGATCTGCTGGTTGGTGGTCGCGCCCGTGTAGAAGATGTACGGCGACTCCTCCAGGCCCTCGTACTGCACCGGGTAGAAGAGCAGCGACTTGTTCTTCTCGAACACCGGCTTGACGGCCTTGCGGCTCGCGGAGGTCCAGCAGCCGAAGGTGGCCGCGACCCCGTCCTCCTTGATGAGCTTGGTCGCCTTCTCGGCGAACGTGGGCCAGTCGGAGGCGCCGTCCTCGCTGATCGGCTTGATCTTCTTGCCGAGCACGCCGCCGGAGGCGTTGATCTCGTCGATCGCGAGCATCAGCGAGTTGCGTACGGTCACCTCGCTGATCGCCATGGTGCCGGACAGCGAGTTGAGCAGGCCGACCTTGACCGAGTCACCACTGACGTCGATCTTCGCGGCCTTGTCGGACGAGCCGGCCGCGTCGGTCTTCGCGCCGCACGCCGAGAGGGCGACGACGGCTGCGAGCGCGGCCGTGCCGGCCAGGAAGCGGCGCCGATGGAGCGGGGGAAGGCTGGACAATTGAACCTCCTTGTCCCCATGACGAGGACACCTGAAAAGGAAGGAATCAGCAGCCCTTCAGGGTCCCTGAAGTGCGGTCCACAGCCTCAAGTCGGCCTGTTTCCACAACGTTTCGGGTTACTTACCCGGCTGTATCTTCCGGCTCTCCGCAAGGAAATAAACGGGAAACAAAAAAACCCCGGGTTGAATTCCGCACCGGAATTCACACTTCGCCCGAGGCATTCTAGTTACTTCCTGCAGGAAGTATCTGGGTGTGGTGCAGGCATGTCAAGGGCGAGCGGCGTCGAGGTCGAGTTGGGTGAGCACGTCGAAGTCCACGCCGTCCGCCTCGGCGAGGTAGATGCGCTGCCTGACATGGCTGTCCCTCAGCCGCAGCAGCCCGCGCGGTCCTTCGTAGGACACCGACTCGGCCGACGCGCCGATGGCCGTCACGTCCAGCGTCCTGGCCCGGGCGATGAGGGCGGCGAGCAACAGCACGCCCTCGTAACACGATTCGCCGAGACTGCCGGGAGCCGGTGCCTCGATGCCGTACCGCCCGGCGTACTGGCCGTGGAAGTCGAGCGTGTCCTGGTTGGCGAGTGAGGCGAAGAACCCGGCCGTGCTGTACAGGCCTGCGGTCGCCGTGGGGCCGCTGGCCATCAGCATGTTCTCGTCCATGAGCGTGCTCAGGCGCAGGCAGCGCTGGTCGAGGCCGGCCGCGGCGAACGCCCGGTTGAAGCGGACGGCGTCGTTGCCGACCAGGAGCATCAGGACGCCGTCCGCCTCCGACTGCTCGATCCTGCGCAGCACGGCGTCGAAGTCATGGGTGCCGAGCGGCAGATACGCCTGCCCGCGGACCGCGCCCCCGGACTCGCGCGCATACGCGCACGCCGCCCGCGCCGTGCGCCGCGGCCAGACGTAGTCGTTGCCGACGACGAACCACCGGCGCACCTTGCGCTCGCCCGCCAGCAGCCGCATCGCCGGCCGCAGCTGGGCGTCGGGTGTCTCACTGGTCAGGTAGACGCCGGTGGTGTGCTCCCCGCCCTCGTACAGCGCGGTGTACACATACGGCACCCGGTGCGCGATGCGCGGCGCGAGTGTCTGGCGTACGGAGGAGATGTGCCAGCCGGTGACGCCCTGCACGACGCCCAGGTCCACCAACGCCTCGACCCGGTCGGCGATCTCGCCGGGCTCGGCGCCGCCGTCCACCGGCAGCAGCCGCAGCTCCTTGCCGAGCACACCGCCCGCGTGGTTGACCTCCTGCGCGGCGAGCTGCGCGCACAGCTCGCAGGTCGGCCCGAAGATGCCCGCGGCGCCCTGCATCGGGAACACGAGGGCGACGCTGAGCACGGAGTCGTCGACGGTGAACCAGTCGAGCGGATGGGGGTCGAGCCGGAACATGCGGTCATGATTCCGGGTCCGTACGGTGAACTCCAGTGCGTCTCGGGGGCTGGGCGGTGGGGAAGTGGTGGACATCGACGCTGCTCTGGTGGCACGTCGACGATCCGTCGGTGACTCGTGGACGATCCTTTGGCGAAGCCGCACTTGTACGATGACCGAACCCCGGGACCGAGGAGCAGGATGCCTACCCCACCTCCGCGTCAGCCCCAGGACCTGCTGCAGTTGTTGACGCGCGCAGAGCGCCTGGCCGCGCGCCGGCTGCAGAGCGTCCTCGACGAGGACGGCTGCTCGCTCGACGCCTGGCGGGTGCTCTCCCTGCTCTCCGACGGCGAGGGCCACTACATGACGGCGGTGGCCGAAGCGGCCTTCCTGCCCCCGGCGACCCTGACCAAGCTGGTCGACCACCTCGTCGACCAGAACCTCGTGTACCGCCGGGTCGACCCCCTCGACCGCCGCCGCATACGCGCCCACCTCACCCCACGCGGCGAGACGTACTGGCGGCGGATCAGCCGCGAGGTGCGGGCAGGCCTGCCGGTGCTCAGCGAGGGCGACGACCATCTGCTGCGTGGTCTGCTGGAGCGACTGGTCGGCACGCTGGAGCAGACGGCGGCCGAGACCGCCGGCTGATCCCGGCCGTACTGGGCGCATAGTGGCGAAACTGTGCCGGCCTTCACGAGAACCGCAGGTCAGCGGCGTGCTAAAGGGGACTCAGGTGGCGCAATGATTCAGAAACACCACTGACCGGAAACCGTCGGTATGGTCGCCGCATGCCACCTGAACGAACCCGCGAGCACACCGCGCCGCTCGCCGCCGCCCGCCGCCGTCGGCTGCGTGCGGACCGGGCGCGGCAGCTCGCGGACCTGCTGCGGCACCTGGTCCTGACCGGGGGATTTCCCGGGGGCGCGCTGCCCCACGAGGATGTCCTCGCCGCCGACTACCAGGTGTCACGCAACACCGTCCGGCACGCACTGGACCTGCTGCGCGCCGAGCAGCTCGTCGAGCGCATGCCCGGCGTCGGCACAGTCGTCGTCGCCGAGAAGTACTCGCACGGCCTCGACCGGCTGATGGGACTCGCGGAGACCCTGCGGGAACACGGCCGGGTCACCAACGAGGTACGCACCATGGGTCCCGTCGCCGCGCCCGCACCCGTGGCCGAGCGGCTGCGCCTGCCCACCGGCACCGACGTGCTCTACATCGAGCGCCTGCGCAGGCTGAACGGGCTGCCGCTCTCCCTCGACCTCACCTACCTTCCCCTGGACATCGGCGGCGAGCTGATCGGCGCCGACCTGGAGAACACTGACGTCTTCCGGCTGCTGGAGCAGATCACCGGGCAGCCGCTCGGGCACGCGGAGATCACCCTGGAGGCCGTCAACGCCGACGCGCACTCCGCCACCGTGCTCCAGGCACCGCGCGGCACCGCCGTACTGATGCTGGAGCGCCTCACCCACCTGTGCGACGGCAGGCCCGTGGACCTGGAGTTCATCCGGTTCCGCGGGGACCGGATCGCGATGAGCGGGCTGCTGCGCCGCTCCGTCTGACCACCCGCGCTCCGCTCGACACCCGCGATCCGCGCAGCGTTTCCTTCATCCCCCGCAGCGTTCTTTCACCCCTCGCAGTACCTCACTGGAGACAGCCATGCCCTTGGTGCCCCAGCGGGCCGACGTGCCCGTGACCGTCGACGAGTCGAAGTGCATCGACGGCTGCACGCTCTGTGTCGACATGTGTCCGCTGGACTCCCTGGCGATCAACCCCGACAGCGGCAAGGCGTACATGCACGTCGACGAGTGCTGGTACTGCGGCCCTTGCGCCGCCCGCTGCCCCACCGGGGCCGTCACGGTCAACATGCCCTACCTGCTGCGGTGAAAGGCCCACTCCCGATGAAACACAAACGCACGACCCCGGCCGTCCTGCTCGCGGCCGCCCTGGTCAGCACCCTCGTCACCGGCTGCGGCGGCGGCGCCTCGGCGGACGACTCCAAGCACGTCACCATCACCGTCGGTTATCAGTCGAAGACCATCAACACCGTCACCGCCGGCACCCTGCTGCGCTCCCTCGGCTACTTCGAGCGCGAACTCGCCGCGCAGGGCAAGCGGGACGGCATCTCCTACAAGGTCGACTGGCAGGACTACGCCACGGGCGCGCCCATCACGGCACAGATGACCGCGGGGAAGATCGACATCGGGTCGATGGGCGACTTCCCGCTGCTCCTCAACGCGGCCCGCGGCAAGCAGTTGAACCGCCCCACGCGGCTCGTATCGGTCACCGGCTACAACCTGCGCGGCGCCCTCAACACCGTGGTGACGGCGCCGGACTCGAAGCTCGGCTCGCTGAAGGACCTGAAGGGCAAGAAGGTGTCCACCAGCGTCGGCTCGGCGGCCGACGGGACCCTCGTCAGGGCGTTGCAGCGCGCCGGGGTCGACGCGGAGAAGGACATCCGCAAGCTCAACCAGCAGCCGGCGGTGGGTGCTTCGGCGCTTCAGGCGGGCAGCGCCGACGCCCTGTCGCAGTTCGTGGCCTGGCCCGGACTGCTCGTCTTCCAGAACAAGGCGAAGGCCCTGTACGACGGTGCCGAACTGAACCTGCCCACCTTCCACGGGGTGACGGTCCGCGAGGACTTCGCCGAGCAGCGCCCGAAGGTGCTCGACGCCTTCCTCGCCGCGCAGATCGAGGCGACGAACTACCTGAACGACCGCCCCGTGCAGGCCGCCGAGAAGGTCGCGAAGGCCACCGGGCTGCCCCCGGAGGTCGTCTACCTCTACAACGGCAGCGGCGGCATCGCCACCTTCGACCCCGCCGTCAAGCCGCAGCTCGTCTCCGCGCTGAAGAAGGACGTGTCGGTGCTGAAGTCGGCGAAACTCGTCGGCGACGTGGACGTCGACTCCTTCGTCGACGACAGCCCGATCAAGCGCGTGTACGGCAAGGAGTACGCCGAACGGCTCGCCTCCGCCCCCGCCGCCTCCCGCAGCGAGGTGTGGCTCAAGGGCGAGGACAGCACCCGCCCCTTCGACTCGCCGGCCGCGCTGCTCAAGTTCGTAGCCGCCGGGAACGATGACAAGGTGCGCGCCGCCTACGTACCGGACGCCACCACCGGCACCCGCTGGTACGCGGACAAGGCCGTCTGGGTCCAGGACGGCAAGGAGCTGAAGCCCTTCGTCACCGCGTCCGGCGCCGGCGCCTACACCCAGGCGCACCCCGGCTCCCGTACCGTCTCCTACGCCACCGCGCTGGAGCAGGCTTCATGACCGCGGTGACCGCCCCGCCGAAGAAGGCGTCCGCGGGGCACACACCGACCCCTCGACGCACCGGCCGTCTCCGGCCCGTCGTACGCGTCCTGTCCCTGGTCGCGGCGCTCGGGCTGTGGCAGCTGCTCACCACGCTGGACGTCCAACTGTGGCTGCGTTTCGACCAGTTCCCGTCCGTCACCGACGTGGCCCGGGAGTTCGGTGAGCGGCTCGGCACCGCCGCCTACTGGCAGGACGTGACCGACAGCCTGCGCAGGATCGTCGCCGGCTTTCTGCTCGCGGCGGTGCTCGGCGTCGCCGCGGGCGTGGCCGTCGGCCGCTCCCGCTGGGCCGCGGACCTGCTCGGTCCGGTGCTGGAGGTACTGCGGCCCATCCCGGCGATCGCGCTCGTGCCCGTGGCGATCCTGCTCTTCCCCAGCAACGAGCAGGGCATCGTCTTCATCACCTTCACCGCCGCCTTCTTCCCGGTGCTGGTCGCCACCCGGCACGCGGTGCGCGCGCTGGCGCCGGTGTGGGAGGAGGCGGTGCTCACCATGGGCGGCGGACGATGGCGGGTGCTCGCCTCCGTGGTGCTGCCCGGCGCGCTGCCGGGGATCTTCGGAGGTCTTTCGGTGGGGATCGGCGTCTCGTGGATCTGTGTGATCTCCGCGGAGATGATCTCCGGCGAGTACGGGGTCGGCTACCGCACCTGGCAGGACTACACCGTCATCGACTACCCGGGCGTGTTCACCGGCATCGTGAGCATCGGCCTCCTCGGCTGGCTGACCTCCACCGTGGTGGAACTCCTGGGACGCAGGCTGACGCACTGGCTGCCGAGGCGCGAAGGGAAGGCCACCTCATGAGTACGGAAACCAACACCGTCACCGCCCCGCGGACCGACCTCCCCGCCGCCGGGGCACGGCTCGGCGTCACTGGCGCCGAACTCGGCCGCCCGGGTGCGGTCGTGCTGCGCGGGGTGGACCTCGAAGCCGCCCCCGGCGAAATCCTGACCGTCGTCGGCCCGTCCGGGTGCGGGAAGTCGACCCTGCTGCGGACCCTGGCGGGGCTGCTGCCCGCGCTCGCCGGACAGGTCGCCCAGGACGGGCGGACCGTCACGGGACCCGGCGCCGACCGGGCGCTGGTCTTCCAGGAGGACGCCCTGCTGCCGTGGCGCACGGCGCGGGCCAACGTCGAACTGCCGCTGGCCATCAGGGGAGTGGGCCGCGCCGAGCGCGGGCAACGGGCCGAGCAGTGGCTGGTCCGCGTCGGACTGGCCGGTCTGGAACGGCAGTTGCCGCACCGCCTCTCCGGCGGACAGCGCCAGCGGGTCCAGCTCGCCCGGGCGCTCGCCGGGCAGCCGCGCGCCGTGCTCATGGACGAGCCGTTCGGCGCCCTGGACGCCCAGACCCGGGCCGGTATGCAGCAGTTGCTGGTGGAGGTGTTGCAGGGGACCGGCGCCACCGTCGTCTTCGTCACCCATGACGTGGACGAGGCCTTGTTCCTCGGCGACCGTGTCGCGCTGCTCGGCGCGGGCCGCCTCGCAGGGATCCGGACCGTGCCACGCCCCCGCGACCGCGGCGCCCGCGACGACCCCGCGACCGTGGCACTGCGCCACGACATCCTGGAGTCCCTCAGCCCTCGCACGTCCTGAGCGTTCCCGGCGCGCTGCGCACGTCTCCGCGTGTGTCGGCCCCGTACGTCCTGAGCGTCCCGGCCCTGCGCACGTTCCGCATGTGCCGGCCTCGTACGTCCTGGGCGTCCGGGTCCCGCACAGGTTCCGCGCGCTTTCGACCCCAGCACGTCCTGAGCGTCCCAGGCCTCCGCACGCTCCGCGTGTCCTCGGCCCCCAGCACGTCCCGAGCATCGTCGGCCCTCACGCGTCCCGGGCCCCGCACGTACTGCGCGCCCCCCGGCCCCGCACGTCCCGAAAGGCACCCCAGCCATGACCACCCCGACCCTGACGGAGATACCCGACCTCGACTCGGCCGAGGAGCTGAGCTGCGACGTCCTGGTCATCGGCGGCGGCACCGCCGGCACCATGGCCGCGCTGACCGCCGCCGGGCGCGGGGCCTCCGTGCTGCTGCTGGAGAAGGCCCATGTACGGCACTCCGGGGCGCTGGCCATGGGCATGGACGGCGTCAACAACGCCGTCATCCCCGGCCGCGCCGAACCCGACGACTACGTCGCCGAGATCACCCGCGCCAACGACGGCATCGTCGACCAGTCGACGGTCCGTCAGACGGCCACCCGGGGTTTCGAGATGGTGCAGCGCCTGGAGTCGTACGGGGTGAAGTTCGAGAAGGACGAGCACGGCGAGTACGCGGTGCGCCAAGTGCACCGTTCGGGTTCGTACGTGCTGCCCATGCCCGAGGGCAAGGACGTCAAGAAGGTGCTCTACCGGCAGCTGCGCAGGCGGGAGGTGCGCGAGAAGGTCCGTATCGAGAACCGGCTGATGCCCGTGCGGGTCCTGACCGCGGGCGGCAGGGCCGTCGGCGCCGCCGCCTTCAACACCCGCACCGGGGCCTTCGTGGTCGTACGGGCGGGCGCCGTGATCCTCGCGACCGGTGCCTGTGGCCGACTGGGGCTGCCGTCGAGCGGGTATCTGTACGGCACGTACGAGAACCCGACCAACGCGGGCGACGGCTACGCGATGGCGTACCACGCGGGCGCCGAGCTCACCGGCATCGAGTGCTTCCAGATCAATCCGCTCATCAAGGACTACAACGGCCCGGCCTGCGCCTATGTCGCCAACCCGTTCGGCGGCTACCAGGTCAACCGGCACGGTGAGCGGTTCGTCGACTCCGACTACTGGTCGGGGCAGATGATGGCGGAGTTCGCCGCCGAGGTCGCCTCCGACCGGGGCCCGGTCTACCTCAAGCTCAGCCATCTGCCCGAGGAGTCCATCTCGGCCCTGGAGTCGATCCTGCACTCCACGGAGCGCCCCACCCGCGGCACCTTCCACTCCGGACGCGGCCACGACTACCGCACCCACGACGTGGAGATGCACATCTCCGAGATCGGTCTGTGCGGCGGCCACTCCGCCTCGGGAGTGCGGGTCGACGACCATGCCCGCACCACCGTGCCCGGCCTGTACGCGGCGGGCGACCTGGCCTGCGTGCCCCACAACTACATGATCGGGGCGTTCGTCTTCGGCGACCTGGCGGGCGAGGACGCCGCCCAGTACACGGCGTACCAGGGCGAGTTGCCGCAGGACCAGCTCGCCGAGGCGCACGAGCTGATCTACCGGCCGCTGCGCAATCCCGACGGCCCGGCCCAGCCCCAGGTCGAGTACAAGCTGCGCCGCTTCGTCAACGACTACGTCGCCCCGCCCAAGAGCGGCGCCCGGCTCTCCCTGGCGCTGGAGCACTTCGAGCGGATGCGGGACGAGATCGCCGAGATGGGTGCGCGGACGGCGCACGAGCTGATGCGCTGCGCCGAGGTCTCCTTCATCCGCGACTGCGCGGAGATGGCGGCCCGGTCCTCCCTCGCCCGCACCGAGTCCCGCTGGGGCCTCTACCACGAACGCCTCGACCACCCCCAGCGCGACGACACGGACTGGCTGCACCACCTCGACCTGCGCAAGGGCGAGACCGGGGCCATGGAGTTCACGGCGCGCCCCGTCGAGCCCTACCTCGTGCCCGTCGACGAGTTCACCCCCACCGGCGGCCCCGCCCGCCACCTGGGCGAGGTGCATCCGCTGGAGACGGCCACGGCGGGGCGGCGCGAGGCACCGCCCGCAGTGCTCACCCCGGAGACGGGCGGCGCGGCCGACCCCGCCGGACCGACACAGGGAACCTCGGCATCGTCCCGGGAACGGCTCCTCGAACTCGTCGCGCTCACGGAGGAGGAACCCGATCTTCCGGCCCTGGAGCCCTATCTGAAGGACGCGGACGCCGCCGTACGTCTCGCCGCCGTCAAGGCGCTGACCGAGACGGTCCCGCCCGGAGCGGGCCCCGCACTGGCCGCCGCCCTGACCGACGGTGACGGCCATGTGAGTGCCGCGGCCGCCGCCTCGCTGCGCGAGCTGGCCGAAGTCCTCACGGCGGAACCGGAGTTGCGTGCCCCGCTGGTGGCCGCGCTGACGGCAGCGGATCCGACGGCCCGTGCGGCGGCACTGGACCTGCTGCGCGCCCTGCGCCTCGGGGACGCGGCCTTGTTCGCCGGTCTCCTGGCCGCTCCGGAAACCGAGGTGCGCCTGGCCGCCGTACGCGCCCTGGTCTCGGTGGACGCCGTCGAGGCCCTGTCCGAGGCGGCGGGCGACGCCGCGCGCGAGGTGCGGGTCGCCGTGGCGCGCGGGTTCGCCGCCGTGGCCGCGCACATCGACCGGGACGCCGGCACGCCGGCCGCCCTGCACCGGCTGATCGGCGATCCCGACGTCCTGGTCCGCGGGGCGGCGCTGGAAGCCCTGGGCGTCCTCGGTGTCCCCGGCGAACTCCTCGCCCCCGTCACGGCGGCGCTCACCGACCCGGCCTGGCAGGTCCGCGCGGGCGCCGCGACCGCACTGGGCGGGGCGGCACCGGACCAGGGTGTGCCCGCACTCGCCGGGGTGCTGGGCGACCCTAACGCCGACGTGCGCAAGGCGGCGGTACTCGCTCTGTTGCGCCACTCCGCACACGACGACGCCCGTACGGCGCTCGCCGCCGCGGTCGACGACCCCGACGCCGACGTCCGCGCGTACGCGGGACGGGCGGGGCGGTGATGTGATCGGGCGCCTTCCCAACTCCTGGACTCATCGGTCGGGTTGACTGACGTGCACTCCTCTTATTGGTACAGACCAAACTCTTGACTGGTACAGACCAAAGCGGTTGAGTGTGTCTCCACACCCCCCACCACGGCCGCCCCCACGCCGTGGCCGACCTGGTCGGCGCGTGCGCACAAGGCCCAGCTTCGCCCTGCCCTTGTCCGGGTGCGGCCGTGCTCCGCAAAGGAGTTGATCCTGTGTCGAGGCGCCGTATCGCAGCAGTCCTGACCTCACTCGCCCTGGGCAGCGCCGCGCTGGTGCTCCAGCCGGCCCAGAGCGCGTCGGCCGCCGGCTTCGTCGTCACCGAGTCGCAGTTCAACCAGATGTTCCCGAACCGGAACCCCTTCTACACGTACAGCGGCCTGACCGAAGCCCTCAGCGCCTACCCCGGCTTCGCCAACACGGGCAGCGACACGGTGAAGAAGCAGGAGGCCGCGGCCTTCCTCGCCAACGTCAACCACGAGACCGGCGGCCTGGTCCACATCGTCGAGCAGAACCAGGCCAACTACCCCCACTACTGCGACCGCAGCCAGCCGTACGGCTGCCCCGCGGGCCAGGACGCCTACTACGGGCGCGGCCCCATCCAGCTCAGCTGGAACTTCAACTACAAGGCCGCGGGCGACGCCCTCGGCATCGACCTGCTGAACAACCCCTGGCGGGTGCAGAACGAGGCGCCCGTCGCCTGGAAGACCGGCCTGTGGTACTGGAACACCCAGTCCGGCCCCGGCACGATGACCCCGCACAACGCCATGGTCAACCAGGCCGGCTTCGGCCAGACCATCCGCTCCATCAACGGCTCCCTCGAGTGCGACGGCAAGAACCCGGCCCAGGTGCAGAGCCGGGTGGACGCCTACAACCGGTTCACCTCGATCCTCGGCGTCTCCCCGGGCGGCAACCTCTACTGCTGACGACCCGCGTGCCCGAGGCGTGTGCGACACTCCGCCGATGACCTACCGGACGATCACCGCGGACGCCGCGGGCACCTGGAAACTTGGCGACCTGTCCGTGAGTCGCGTCGGCTTCGGCGCGATGCGGCTCACGGGTAGCGCCGCCTTCCACCACGGCACGCCGAGCGACCGGGAACGCTCGATCGCCGTACTGCGCAAGGCGGTTGAGCTCGGCGTCACCCACATCGACACGGCCGCCTTCTACTTCTCGGCCCTCCGTTCCGCGAACGAACTGATCAACACCGCGCTGGCGCCGTACCCCGACGACCTGGTCATCGCAGCAAAGGTCGGCCCCTACCGCGACTACCACGGCGAGTGGGGCACCTCGGCCCGCCCCGACCAACTGCGCGGCCACGTCGAGGAGAACCTGCGCCAACTCGGCCGCGACCACCTGGACGTCGTCTACCTGCGCCGCATGCAGCAGGACTCCATCGCCGAGCACTTCGGCGCCCTGGCCGAACTGCGCGAGGCAGGCCTCGTCCGCCACCTCGGCATCTCCTCCGTACAGCCACGGCACCTCGCCGAGGCGCAGGCCATCGCGCCCGTGGTGTCCGTGCAGAACCGGTACGCGCTCGACCGGCCCGACCCCCAGGGCGACGAACTCCTGCGCCTGTGCGGCGAGCAGGGCATCGCCTTCGTGCCGTTCTACGCCGTGGCCGGCGACGCGGGGGAGCAGGGCGCGACCGCCGCCCACGACGACGCGGTGCTCGCCGTGGCACGGGCGCACGGCGCGAGCCCCGCCCAGGTGCGCATCGCCTGGACCCTGCACCAGGGCCCGCACGTCCTCGCCATCCCGGGCACCGGCAACCCCGACCACCTGGCCGAGAACGTGGCCGCGGCCGCCCTCCGCCTCACGGAAGAGGAGCTGGCCCGGCTCAACACGGCGCGCGTACAAGCCGGTTGAGCCGGACCGCCGGACGGCTCAGCCCGCGTATCCGGTCACCGGGTAGTGGTCCGAGAGGTTGGTGTACGTGTAGTCGGTGCCCCAGCTCGTCACCGTCCAGGGCGCGCTCTGCTCCTTGACGACGTCGTTCTTCCAGACCGCGGGCCGGGCGTGACCCGCGCGGTGCAGGACGTAGTCCAGGTCCTCGCGCGGGTCGTCGGGGTAGCGGTCGCGGGCGATGGAGTTGTCCTCGGTGTCGAAGGAGTACGGGTGCCCGGTGCGCGCGTCGGCTCCCACCAGCCCCCCGTCGGCGAGCATCGAGGCGTACTCGGACGTGCGCGAGTCGACGTTCAGGTCACCGGCGACCAGCACCTGCTCGCTCGCCGGGATGTTCTTGCCGTCCAGGAACGCGTCGATCGCCGTGAACTGCCGGCTGCGCATCGAAGCCGCCTCACCGGCGCCGCAGCCCGGGTCGGTCGACTGGGCGTGCGTGCCGACGATGTGCACCTTGGTGCCGTTCACGTTCAACACCACATACGCGAAGCCCTTGTTGGACCACCAGTCCGCCCCGCACGCGTCCTTGTAGACCCACTGCTCCTGGCGGAGGATCGGCCACTTGCTGAGGATGGCGACCCCGCCGTCCTCGGGTGTGGTCGCCGAGTAGGCGCCGCCGGTCGCGTCCCAGCCGCTCTTCGTACGCCCGACCACCGGAGTCCGGTACGGGTACTCGCCCGCCACCGCGGCCGTGAGCGCGTCCGACGAGGAGTTGTCGAACGCCTCCTGCACCACCACGACGTCGTTCCCGCGGAAGAAGGACGCCTTGGCGATCTCCGCGGCCCGGTGGTCCTGGCCCCAGTTCGGGTACAGCGACTTGCTGAAGAGGAACACGTTGTACGACAGCACCCGCAGGGGCGGCGTCTGCTCGGCCGCCGTCGCGGTGGGGGCGGCGCCCGCGAGCCCGGTCGTGGCGAGCGCGAGGGCGAGCGCGGCTGCGCCCGGGGTGCGGCGCGAGGTCAAGAGCGTCACTGGATCTCCCTGAGGGTGGAGGGGGCTGAGTGGCGCCGCACATCAAACCACCGGCGATTACTCCCAGGTAACTCCCGTGCGTGGAAAGAATGTCGGACAGCGGTACGCCCGGCTCACACGACCCACACGCCGTCCCGCATGAGATGCCGGCCGGCCATCTCGTGCTCCCCGTTCCGCGCCTGCACCTCAAGCGGACGCACCCGGAAATAGACGTACGGCTTGCTGTCCGCCCGGGGATCCCAGCCAGTCTTCGCGAGGAACGCCTCGGCGGCGGCCGACGGCACCTCCTCGGTCCCGTACATCCGGACGTCGCCGTCGACGAGTACGACGTCCAGGGTGCCCCCGAGCGCCAGCCGGGTCCGCCCGCCGTCCCGCAGATTGCGGCCGGTCGGCGTGGTCGGCCGCGTCGCGAGCCACAGGGACCCGCCCTCCCAGACGAACCACAGCGGGACCAGGCACGGCAGGCCGTCGCCGTCGGCCGTGGCCACCCAGACGTCCATCTCCGTCTCCAGCCGGGTCAGGAGATCGCGCTTGCGCTGCTCGGGGCCGCGGGGCGGCTCGGTGATCTTCATGGCCGGGACGGTACCGGCGGAGCGGGAGGTGCGGATCGGGCCCGGGGACCGGCTCGGTTCGGGCCCGAGTCCTAGGACCAACCGGTCGGTCGGGGGCCATCACAATGGCGACTGGCGTCCGCCAGGTTTTACGTATAACCTCTCCCGTCAATCGCACCTCCCGGAAGGCCCCGATGAGACGTATCGCCCTGGTCACCCTCGTCGTCGACGACTACGACGAGGCGATCCGCTTCTACACCGAGGCCCTCGGCTTCCGGCTCGTCGAGGACGCCCCCCGCCCGGACGGCTCCCGCTGGGTCGTCGTCCAGCCCGGAGACCAGGGCACCGCCCTGCTGCTGGCCCGCGCCAAGGGTGACGAGCAGGGCGCCCGGGTCGGCGACCAGACCGGAGGGCGCGTCGGGTTCTTCCTGCACACCGACGACTTCGCCCGCGACCACGCCCGCATGCTCGCCGCGGGCGTGACCTTCCTGGAGGAACCCCGGCACGAGTCCTACGGCTCGGTCGCCGTCTTCCAGGACCTGTACGGCAACCGCTGGGACCTGCTCCAGCCCGCCGGCTGACGCTCCTCCCTCCTGCTTGAACCACCCGCTCGAACCGCCCCGCTCAAAGCTCGAACCATCCCGCTCAAAGAAAGACCTCGCCATGGTTGCTACGCGCGTAGAAGCAGACGTGATCCGCCGCCTCCCCAAGGCCGTCCTGCACGACCACCTCGACGGCGGCCTGCGCCCCGCCACCGTGGTCGAGCTCGCGGAGTCGGTCGGCCACACCCTGCCCACCACCGACCCCGACGAGCTGGCCGCCTGGTACTTCGAGGCCGCGAACTCCGGCGACCTGGTCCGCTACATAGCCACCTTCGAGCACACCCTCGCCGTGATGCAGACCCGCGAGGGCCTGCTGCGCACCGCCGAGGAGTACGTCCTCGACCTGGCCGCGGACGGGGTCGTCTACGGCGAGGTGCGCTACGCCCCCGAGCTGAACACAGCCGGCGGTCTGGCCCTCGCCGAGGTCGTCGAGACCGTGCAGGAGGGCCTCGCCGCCGGTATGGCGAAGGCCGCGGCGGCCGGCACTCCGGTGCGTGTCGGCACCCTGCTGTGCGGGATGCGGATGTTCGACCGGGTGCGCGAGGCCGCCGACCTCGCCGTGGCGTTCCGGGACGCTGGCGTGGTGGGCTTCGACATCGCCGGCGCCGAGGACGGCTTCCCGCCCGCCGACCACCTCGACGCCTTCGAGCACCTGCGCCGCGAGAACGTCCCGTTCACCATCCACGCCGGTGAGGCCCACGGGCTGCCCAGCATCCACCAGGCCCTCCAGGTCTGCGGCGCCCAGCGCATCGGCCACGGCGTGCGCATCACCGACGACATCCCCGACCTCGCGGCCGGCAAGCTCGGCCGCCTGGCCGGCTGGGTGCGCGACCGCCGTATCGCCCTGGAGATGTGCCCGACGTCCAACCTCCAGACCGGCGCCGCCACCTCGATCGCCGAGCACCCGATCACCGCGCTGAAGGACCTCGGCTTCCGCGTCACCCTCAACACCGACAACCGCCTGGTGTCCGGGACGACGATGACGCGCGAGATGTCCCTGCTGGTCGAGGAGGCGGGCTGGACGGTCGAGGACCTGCGCACGGTCACGGTGAACGCCGTGAAGAGCGCGTTCATCCCGTTCGACGAGCGCAAGGCCCTCATCGAGGACGTCGTCCTGCCGGGCTACGCGGCCGCGCTCTGAAGCAGCCCGCGGGCCCAGGGCCTGATACGCCGGACAGGCCCTAGGTGCCGGCGAGCAGACCGCGTACGTAGGCGGCCTGTCCGACATGCTGCAGGTCGTCGGACAGGACGCTGACCAGGCGTACACCCAGACTGACCGGCGGATCCCAGCGGTCGTCCACGATGCGCTCCAGATCCTTGGCGGCCACCTCGCGCAGGGCCCCGAGGGTCTGGGTGTGCACGGCGTCGTAGTAGCCGGTCAGGAGGTCACCGGAGTCGACGCGCACCTTGGCCACCTTCGCGGCGGTGTGGCCGTAGCCGGTGTCATGGCGTGGCAGGTCGAGCCCGAAGGTCTTCTGGAAGTCCTGGGTCAGCCACACCTGGTCGAGGTCGAAGGCGTCGGCGATGTGGTCGTCCTGGACCCGGGTGAGATGCCAGACGAGCCAGGCGATGGAGTTGGCGTCGGGGGAGGGGCGGGCGGTGAGCTCGTCGGGGTCGAGGCCCTCGACGGCGGCGTGGACTTCTTCCTGGATGCGGTTGTATCCGTCGATGAGGATGTCCTTGGCATGCATGGCTCCACCATCGCGCACCCGTCCGTCAGGCGCCTTCCGTTTCCAGCAGCGCCATCAGCGCCCGGGCCGCCGGGCTCGTGGCCTGCTCGGGCGGCAGCAGGGCGACGGTCTCGTAGACGGTCTCGCCGGTGCCCTTCACCGGCAGTGCGGTCAGTGACGGCCGCTTGTGCCGGAAGTGGCGCGGTACGACGGCGACGCCGAGGTTCTCGTCCACCAGGTCCAGCAGGCTGTGCACGTCGTTGACCTCCAGGGCGACACTCCGTCGCACGCCCGCCGCGGCGAACACGGCGTCGGTGGTGCGGCGCGGCCCCCAGTCCGGGTGGAAGTCGACGAAGACCTCCCCGCCCAGCTCCTCCGGAGTGACCGCGGCGCCGGCGGCCGCGAGGCGGTGGCTCGGATGGCACAGGAGGGTCATCGGCTCGCTGGTCAGCGGTACGGCCCGCAGTTGGTCGGTGTCCTCCTCGACCGTCCGTACGGCGAAGGCCAGGTCGAGGCGCCCGGCGGCGACCTCCTCCGCGAGCGCGCCCGCACCCGCCTGCCGCAGGCAGATCTCGACATCCGGATGCTGCCCCCGGAAGGCCGCGAGCAGCCCCGCCACGTGCACCCCGGCGATGCACTGCTCGGACCCGAGCGCCAGCATCCCGCGCAGCACGCCCTGCACCGCGGCCACCGCCTCATGGGCGGCCCGCACCTGCGCCAGGATCCGCTCCGCCTCGCACAGCAGGGCACGGCCGGCCGGGGTGAGCGTCACCCGACGGGTGGTGCGCACGAACAGCGGGGTCTGCAACTCCCGTTCCAGTGCCCGGATCGAGGCCGACAGGCCCGACTGGGACACCATCAGGCGCTCGGCCGCCCGGGTGAAGTGCTGGTCCTCGGCGACCGCCACGAAGTGCTGGAGATGGCGCAGTTCCATGATTGAGCAGCGTAGCCGCTGAATCCCATCTGATTTACCTGTTGGACCACTGCCCGCAGGTCACGCCAGAGTGGATGCACTGGAAGACCGGTTCCTCGGAGCCGTCCCTCGTGTGCCAACCCCTCTGGAGTCGCGTTGTACACCGCACACCCCGACCGCTACGCGGAGATGCCCTACCGGCGCACCGGACGCAGCGGCCTCAAGCTCCCGGCGCTGTCCCTCGGCCTGTGGCACAACTTCGGCCCGGCGGACCGTTCGGTCGAGCACCAGCGGGCCATCCTGCGCCGCGCCTTCGACCTCGGCGTCACCCACTTCGACCTGGCCAACAACTACGGTCCGCCGCCCGGTGCCGCCGAGTCGGCCTTCGGCGAGGCGCTGCAGTCGGACTTCGCGCCCTACCGGGACGAGCTGATCATCTCCACCAAGGCCGGCTATCTGATGTGGCCCGGCCCGTACGGCGAGTGGGGCTCGCGCAAGTACCTGCTGTCCTCGCTCGACCAGAGCCTGAAGCGGATGGGCCTGGACTACGTCGACATCTTCTACTCGCACCGCCCCGACCCGGACACTCCGCTGGAGGAGACGATGGGCGCCCTGCACTCGGCGGTGCAGCAGGGCAAGGCGCTGTACGTCGGCGTCTCCAACTACTCGGCGGAGCAGACCCGCGAGGCCGCCCGCATCCTCGGTGAACTGGGCACCCCGCTGCTCATCCACCAGCCTGCCTACTCGATGCTGAACCGCCGCCCCGAGGAGGAGGGCCTCCTCGACGCCCTGGACGAACTGCAGGTCGGCTCGATCGTCTTCTCCCCGCTGGCGCAGGGCCAGCTGACCTCCCGCTACCTCGACGGCATCCCGAAGGACTCGCGGGCCGCGGGCGGCAGCCCGTTCCTGAACGCCGACGCGATCACCGAGGACCTGCTGGGCAAGCTGCGCGCCCTCGACGACATCGCCAAGTCCCGCGGCCAGTCGCTGGCCCAGCTGGCCCTGGCCTGGGTCCTGCGCGGCGGCCGGGTGACCTCGGCGCTGGTCGGCGCGAGCAGCGCGCAGCAGATCGAGGACAGTGTCGCGGCGACCGGCAACCTGGACTTCGACGCCGAGGAACTGGACCGGATCGAGGCGGTGCTCAAGGGCTGAGCCGTTCGGTCCGTTAGGTCCTCTTGCTCAAGGACTGAGTCGTTCCGTCAGACGGATGGTGACGGACTCGCCCTCCTGCTTCCCGATGGCCTTGCGTACGTCGGCCTTGACGGGGAGCTTGTGGGTGCCGTCCCCGAGAGCCATGAACGAACTCTGGAACGGATGTCCGTCCACGTACCCGCGGATCTTGACCAGTCCGCGGGTACCGAAGAAGTCGACGGACCTCGGCCAGACGACATAGGTCCATCCGCCCTTGCTCGGGCTCTTGCGCAGGACCGCGGTGAATTCCGCGTCCAGTAGTTGTCCGCTGGTGGTCATGGTGTGCTCCGTTCGCGGGGGCGCGGCGGTCTGACGGCTTTCACCGGTCAAGACCGCTGTACGGCACGGAACTCATCGCCCGCGCCCCGGCGGGCACCCGGCCCAGGAAACCCAGGACGGCCATGATCCGCCCGTCACCGCTGGTCGGAGCCGGGTTCCGATCGCGGCGCGCCGGTACGGCGACGACGCCCGCACTGTTCGGGAAGCTCGATCGGCCCAGGGGGAGCACCACTCCGGAACCAGGTTTGACGTGTACCCGCCGTATTTCGGCCAACACCGAGTGTGAATATGCCAGGAGACTGGCCGGAAAGTCGTGGTGACAGTGTTTCAGTAGTGAACATACTCACTACGAGGGTGCCTCACATGGGGCGACGGCCCCCTCACACACCGCTCACGAGCCGCATGGAAAGCGAGGCCCGCCGACGGGCGAACACGCACCACGGGGGAGGCTACGTGCACGACGAGTTCCTTTGCCATGTCACCGCATACGGAGTCTGCGGAGGCCGGCGCATCGGCGTACCGCTGGGAACGTACCGGGCACCCACCCTGGCCCTGGCCCTGTGGTGGTTACGCGACCGGGCATCCTGGATCGCCGAGCGATTAGACCCGCAGCCCGACGCCGAGCACTTCCCGCCCAACGCGCTCGTCCCGGTCGCCGACACCGTGCTCGACGTACCGACCGTGCTGCGCGTCTGGTGCGGTGACGTAGGCGGGCAGGAATTGGTCGCCGACGAGTTGGCCGCCGGGCGGCTGGTGCGGATCGCCGTGAGCGACGACACCACCGAGTACGAACTGCTCGCCGAGTCGGTGGACGCCCTGCGGATGCAGCGGACCCTCCCTACGCTGGTCATGCCCGTCGCCTGAGCCCCGTCGCGGGCGCGTCCCCGCCCGGAGGACGAGCGGCACGCAGAGGGCCGGATCGATAGAATCCTGGCATGGCGGAGCGGCCGGTCGCACCGACGGCGCCCGTACCGGTCCTGGAGACCGAGTCGGGCTCGACCGCGATGACCCCGGGCCGCGAAACCCACGTCGGACGCGACCCGCTCAGCGACATCGTCATCGACGACTCCCTCGTCTCCTGGCCGCCCCGGCCGCACGAACCCGTCGTGATGCGGAAGTAGGCACGCGCCCATGACTTCCCCCGCCTTCCGGCCCACCCACGTCGTTCCCCGCAACGGCATGCCCGCCTGGGAGGCCCCGGACCCCGCCCAGCCCACCGTGCCCCTCGACGCGTTCCTCCCGATCCGGCTCGTCGAACGGCGCGGCGACTGGGGGCACATCCTGTGCGCCAACGGCTGGTCGGCCTGGGTCGACGGCCGCTTCCTGGTCGCCGTACCCCAGGACCCGCCCACCGCCGACGACAGCCCGCTCACCAGCGCCGCCGATCCGCGCCCGCTGCTCGGCCGGGCCGAGCAGGCCCTGGCCGACTACCGGTCCGCGGTCGAGGAACTGGCGGCCGGCGCACTGGACGGCGAGACCTTCCGCACCCGCACCTCGGAGCTGCGGATCGGCGTGGTCGTCGACGGGGAGTCCATGTGGCTGTACGACGCCGAGCACGCGCGGTGGGAGTACGCGGACGGCACACGGCTGAGCACCTACGCCGCCGACGACAAACCCCGCGCCACCGGGAACACCGGCCGCGGCCCTACCCAGGTCGTGACCCCCGATGGCCCGTGACACGAGCCTCTTCTCCGGCCGACCCTCCGAGCTGATCGGCCGGGATGTGGCGGGCTACCGCATCGAGCAGGAGATCGGCCGTGGCGGCATGGCCGTGGTGTACCGCGCGCGAGACCTGCGCCTGGACCGCACCGTCGCGCTGAAGCTCCTCGCCCCCGAGCTCGCCCGCAACGACACCTTCCGCCGCCGCTTCACCCACGAGTCCCGCACGGCCGCCGCCATCGACCACCCGCACATCGTGCCGGTCTACGAGGCGGACGAGACGGACGGCATCCTGTACATCGCCATGCGCTACGTCTCCGGCAGCGACCTGCGCCATCTCCTCGACCGCCAGGGCCCGTTGCCGATCCCGACGGCGCTGCGCATCGCCGCCCAGGTCGCCTCCGCTCTCGACGCGGCGCACGAGAACGGGCTGGTCCACCGGGACGTGAAACCGGGCAACATCCTCGTCGCGCGCGGCACCGACAGCGACCACCCCGAGCACGTCTACCTCACCGACTTCGGCCTGACGAAGAAGTCGCTGTCCCTGACCGGCTTCACGACCGTCGGCCAGTTCGTCGGCACGCTCGACTACGTGGCCCCCGAGCAGATCTCGGGCAAGCCGGTCGACGCACGCTGCGACGTCTACGGGTTCGCCTGCGTGGTCTACGAGTGCCTGGCGGGCCACCCGCCCTTCCAGCGGGACGAGGACATGGCCCTGCTGTGGGCCCACCAGTACGACGAGCCGCCACCCCTGACCGAGGCGCGCCCCGACCTCGCTCCGTCCGTCGACGCCGTGGTCGCCATGGCGCTGGCCAAGAGCCCCGACGACCGCCACGACTCCTGCCTCGCTTTCGTCGCGGACCTGCGCTCCGCCGTGGCCGGCGGTACGGCGACCGGACGGGCGTCGACGGAGAGGGACCTCGGGGCCACAGGGACCCCGAAGGCGTCCGCCGAGGCCGCCCCGCCGAAACCGCCGCCGCGCTGGGCCGAGCCGGTGTTCCGGCGGTGAGGGCCGGCTAGCTCATCGGTTCGTGCGTGGACCGGTCTCGCCGTGGTGTCGCACCTATTGAGTCAGTGGGCGGCCGGGGATCCGCGGAAACCGTCGCCGTACGGGGTCGAGCGGGTTTGGCGGTGGTGAAGGCCGGCCTGCTCATCGGTCTGCGCGCGCCTCGACCTCGCCCCTCTCCGCACCTTGTTGCGTCAGTGGGCGGCCAGAGCCGCTCGGAAGCCGCCGCCGTGTTGGGCCGAGCCGGTTTGTTGGGCGGTGAGGCTGGCCTGCTGTTAGGTCTGCGCGCGCCGCGGCCTCGCCTGTTGCGTCAGTAGGCGGCCAGAGCCGCGCGGAAGCCGCCGCCGTGTTGGGCTCGAGCCGGTTTGTTGGGCGGTGAGGCTGGCCTGCTGATAGGTCTGCGCGCGCCGCGACATCGCCCCCGGCCGCGCCTGTTGCGTCAGTAGGCCGCCGGGCCCCCGGCGAAACCGCTGCGGCGCTGGGCCCAGCCGGTGTTCCGGCGGTTGGCCGGCGCGGGCCCGCTCATCCCTCCGCGCGTGCCCCGGCCTCGCCCCGGTGCCGCACCCGTCGTGCCAGCAGGCCGCCGAGGAACCCGGCGACGAGCCCCCACGCCAGCGCCAGGCCGACGGCGGTCCACACCTCGGGGCGTAGGAACAGCTCGCCGCCCAGATCCCCGCCCAGGTCGCCGATGCCCAGGACCGACAGGCCGTAGTGTGCCGAGACGCGGCAGACGAGACAGATCATCAGCACTGTGAGCGCGAGCGCGGTCGCCAGGTGCACGGCGTGTTCCCAGGCGCGCATCCGGGGCGGCGACCGCCGCGCCATCACGAACGCGGCGGCCAGCAGCACAAGCGAGTCGACGACGAGCAGCCACCACACCCTGCCGTCGTGCTCGGCGAGCGTGCCCAGATTCAGCTCGGCGACGTCCTCGCCCCGCAACACCTCGTCGAGCACCTGCGGCATCGGCAGCCCGAACGGCCCGTCCACCCGGCCGTTCCAGGTCGCACCGAGCCCGATCGTCAGGGCGAGCCACACCAGGTTCGGCATGCCGAGCAGAATCACCGCGAAGGTATCGGCCGGGTGCCCTCTGGTCGCCGCGACGACCAGACCGATGACGACACCCAGCCCGGCCCACGCCAACAGCAGCACCACCATGGCGGACGCGGCCGGCCGTACCGACTCCTGGAAGCGCAACAGCCGGCCCGGCAGCGGAGCCCCGCGCGCCACCAGCAGGGCCAGCACCAGCACGCCCACCAGCCACAGCAGACCGAAGAACAGCGTGGCGGGGACGTCCGTGGTGAAGCCGACCTCGGGGGAGATGCCGAACAGGTCGCCGAGGCCGCCGAGCGCGTCCTCCCCGAGGTCGCCGAGGGAGAGGGAGAAGGTCTGGCGGGCGGCGAAGGACAGCCCCAGGAGCGCGGCCAGCCACAGTACGGCGATCCTGGCGGCCCACCCGGCCAGCTCCAGGGTGCCGGCGACCGTCCGGTGTCGCAGCGGCTGCAGGAAACCGGCGGCCAGGACCAGGGCGCCGGTGAGGGTCACCGACAGCGGGATCACGGTCAGCCCGGCGTTGGACTCGGCCAGCCCTCCGGCGCTGCCCGAGAGCTCGACCGTGCCGCCGACCGCCGTGACCACGGTGGCCACCACGACCCGCGGGAAGGCGCCCTCCGGGAGGTCGGCGGCCCCGGCCGCCCACAGGCCCAGCGCGGCGACCACCCCCATCGCCACCAGCCCGGCGAGCACCACGCCGATGGCCTGCACCCAGCCGTGAGGGGCCACAGCCGGACGAGAAGGGGGCAGCACGCTCACCCTGCCCACGCTAAGGAGCACACCTGGGGCGCGCCTGTCGGGCGGTGGGTCCGTGCCGCGTCGGCTTGCGAGCGGTGCGGGATGAGCGCACAGAATAGAAGTAGTACAGAAACCCGCCAAAGGGACGAAAGTCGCGAAGAAGTACTCACTGTCGTAGGGATCCGGCGCACCGACTGTCGACTGTCGCAGGAACCCAGCGTCGGGAAGAAGGCGTCGTGAGCGTCGAACCTCCGTCGTCCGGCCGCCCCGTAGGACCGCCCTCGGGCCCCCTCTCGGGCCCCTCCGAGCCGCCCTCGGGCCCGCCCTCGCAGCCCCCGCCCGACACCGGCGGGGGAGCTCCCGGCCCCGAACCCCACCACCCCTGGTGGAGGTCCGTCCCGCGCATCGCGGCGCTCACGGCGGTCGTGGTGGCCGCGGTGATCGTCGCCGTCGTCATGTCGCGCGGCGGTGGTGGCGGCGGCACCGCCGCGAGCGGCGAGGTCTTCCTCCAGGCCGCGGCCAAGACGGGCCCCGACCCGTTCACCGAGTCCACGGCGACGGACAGCGCCGCCCCGCCGGTCAGCCCGTCCCCGGCAACCGACTCGGCGCCGTCGAACGCCGTGCGCGGTGTGGACGGCAGCGCACCCGGCCTGTACGCCGGCAGCCGCAACGTCGGCGCCTGCGACGTGGAGAAGCAGATCTCGTACTTCCGGCAAGCCCCGGAAAAGAACCGGGCGTTCGCGTCCGTCGTCGGCGTCGACACGGCCGACGTCCCCTCCTACCTCCGCTCGCTCACCCCCGTGCAGATGCGCATGGACACCCGCGTCACCAACCACGGCTACCGCGACGGTGCCGTCAGCGGCTACCAGGCCGTTCTCCAGTCCGGCACGGCGGTCCTGGTCGACGACCGCGGGCTACCCCGGGCACGCTGCGCCTGCGGCAACCCGCTGACCTCGCCGGTCGCCCAGCAGGGCACGCCCAAGCGGACGGGTGACTCCTGGTCGTCGTACCGCTCCTCCAACGTCGTGGTGGTCTCGCCCTCGACGACCATCGTCAATAACTTCGTCATCTTTGACTACGACCGCAAGGAGTGGATCGCCCGCCCGCGCGGCGACGAGGGCGACAGGGACAAGAAGACCCAGCCGCCGGCGCGGCCCTCGCCCTCGGTGAGCGTGTCGACGCCGACGTCGCCCACCTCCCCAACAACCTCGCCGTCGCCGAGTCCCGAGACGACGACGAAGGAGCCGACGACGAAGAAGCCGACGACGACGGAGCCGACAACGACGGAACCGACAACGACGGAGCCGACGACCACGGAGCCGACGACCACGGAGCCGACGACCACGGAGCCCACGACCACGGAGCCCACGACCACGGAACCGACAACGACAGAGCCGGGGTCGCCCGAGACGGCGACCTCCGAGCCGTCGCCGGATGCCGCCACGACCACGACATCGGAGCCGACATCACAAACGGAGCCACAATCGGCTTCGCAGCCGCCGCCCGTCACGAGTGAGCCGCCGCCGGACGAGGGCGAGCCGCCGCCGGACGAGGGTGAGCCGCCGCCGGACGAGGGTGAGCCGCAGTAGCCGTCGCTGTGACGTACGGCGCCACCTGCGTAGTGACTGCGAGGCCCCGCTCTGGGTACGAGGACTGGTGCAGTAGTGTCCGGCCAGTTCCGGCTTTCCGAGAGAGATACGCATGATCGAGCACGTGGACGGGGCAGTGATTCCGACTGGTTTCGACGTGCCCGTGGAACCGCTTCGGCGGGCGGCGCACTTCAGCGGTGAACCGGGATGCATCGCCGAGGCGCGGTCCTTCGCCGCACTGTTCCTCGGCCGGCTCAGGACCGAGTGGTGCGCCATGATCGCCGAATCCGCCGAGGACAAGGTGCTCCTTGTCGTCAGCGAGCTGGTCACCAACGCCGACCGGCACAGCAACGGCCCGTACATCCTGGACCTGGAGGGCACGGACGACGCGGTGACGGTCTGCGTGTACGACAGCAGCTCCGCCCTGCCGCGCCGGTTCCCCAAGGACCCGGAGCGGATCGGCCGGCACGGTCTGGAGATAGTGCACGCGCTGGCGGCTGAGATCGCCGTCGAACGGGTGCCGGTCGGCAAGCGGGTGCGTGCGGTGCTGCGGCTGAGCGACGAGTGACGCGCTGGCCGGACTCCAGCGGCCGGCCGCGATTTCCCCCAGGGCAGAATGCTGATCCCCTTCCTCCGGCGTTCAACGCTTCTAGGCTGGGGAGGTGAGCGAACAAGCGCCGAACGAAGCCCGCGTCATTCCCCTGCGCCCGCCGGCCGTCCGCCGACCTGCCGTCGGCCCGTCGGCCACGCGCCCGGGAACGACCCGCCCCGCGTCCGAACGCCCTGCCACCGCGGCACCCGTGCCCGCCGCCCGGCCCTCCGCCGTGCCCCACTCACCGGCGCCCTCCGGGCCCGCGCCCAAGGAGCCCCTGTGGCGCGACCTGATCGGTGACGTCCTGCGCCGTGAGCGGCTCGCCCAGGAGCGCACACTGAAGGACGTGGCCGACGATGCCCGGATCTCCATGCCATACCTCTCGGAGGTGGAACGCGGCCGCAAGGAGGCCTCCTCGGAGGTCCTCGCGGCCGCAGCCCACGCCCTGGGCCTCGGCCTCGGCGACCTGCTGTCGCTGGCCCAGGGCGAGTTGGTCCGGCTCACCAGCCACCGAGTCCCGGGCGGCAGCCGCGGCAGGACCGGTTCGTCGTACGACGGACTGTGCCTGGCGGCTTGAGGCGGACGCCGGCACCTCAGATCCCGACGAGGCCTTGCTGCGGCGTGAGGCCGCACAGGCTCCACGCACTCTGACAAAGCCCTGCGGTGCGGTGTGGGGCTGTGCCGGTGTCTCAGGTCTCCGCGAGGCATCGGAGTGTGGGGTCGTGCCGGTGCCTCAGGTTTCGGCGAGGCGTCGCGGAGTGAGGGGCAGTGCCGGCCCCTCAACCTCCCCCACGCGGCGTCGTGGCGTGGGGTCGTGCCGACGCACCAGACTCCCGCGTGGCGTCGCGGTGTGAGGCTGTGCCGGCGTCTCAGATCTCCGCGAGACGCCGCCGTGCGGTGCCGTGCCGGCGCCCAAGGCTTAGGCACGGCGCCGCGGCGCAGCCAGCCCCCGTCCGTTCCTCACACCCGCGCGAGGCGTCGGCTCACCACCTCGTCGGCCAGGCCGTACGCCACTGCCTCCTCGGCGGTGAACACCTTGTCGCGGTCCATGTCCGCGCGCAGTGTCGCGATGTCGTGGTGTGTGTGCCGGGCCAACACCTCCTCGACCTGCGAGCGGATGCGGATCATCTCCTTGGCCTGGAGGGCGAGATCGGACACCATGCCCCGGCTGCCGCCGGAGGCGGGCTGACCGAGCAGCACGCGCGCGTGCTCCAGCACGAACCGCCGCCCCGGGTCCCCACCGGCCAGCAGCACGGCGGCCGTCGACGCCGCCTGGCCCACGCAGAACGTGGAGATCGGGGCCTGCACGTACGTCATGGTGTCGTAGATCGCCATGAGCGAAGTGAACGAGCCGCCGGGGGAGTTGATGTAGATCGCGATCTCGTTCTCCGGCCCCGAGGACTCCAGATGCAGGAGCTGCGCGATGACGACGTTGGCGACGCCGTCGTCGATCTCCGTGCCGAGGAAGATGATCCGCTCCGACAGCAGCCGGCTGAACACGTCGTAGGACCGCTCGCCCTGCGGGGTGCGCTCGACGACGTTCGGAATCGTGTAGGTCCCCATGTCACAGCCCCATCCGTCGTCGGGCGGCGGCCGGGCGGACGTCCGTGAGGGACTCCACCACCTGGTCCACCATGCCGTACTCCTTGGCCTCCCCGGCCGTGAACCAGCGGTCGCGGTCGCCGTCCCGGGAGATGGTCTCCGGGGTCTGACCGGTGTGTTCGGCGGTGATCCGCTCGATGGTCTTCTTGGTGAACTCCAGGTTCTCCGCCTGGATCTCGATGTCCGCGGTGGTGCCGCCGATACCGGCCGACGGCTGGTGCATCATGATCCGCGCGTTCGGCAGCGCGTACCGCTTGCCCGCGCTGCCGACGCTGAGCAGGAACTGGCCCATGCTGGCCGCGAATCCCATGGCGAGCGTGGAGACGTCGTTCGGGATCAGCCGCATCGTGTCGTAGATGGCCAGGCCCGCGTGCACCGAGCCGCCGGGGCTGTTGATGTACAGGCTGATGTCGGTGCGCGGGTCCTCGGCGGACAGGATCAGCAGCTGGGTGCAGACCCGGTTCGCGGAGACCTCGTCGACCTGCGTGCCGAGCAGGACGATCCGCTGGGCGAGCAGTTGGGCGGCCAGATGGTCGTCGAAGCGGGTGGGCGGGGTGTCGCCCTCCTCGGCCCTAGGGGCGAGCGTGCTGAGTGGAGTCATCGGTTCTCCTCGTGATGGCGGGGATGCCGTCGACTCCACTGTCGGCCTCGGAGGAGGCCCGGACGAGGATTCTCTGCCCGCGGCAGATTCGCTGCGGGCAGAGCGGCTCGCTCAGAGCCTGTGACCAGGCGCTCAGCCCTTCTCGCGCAGTTGCCGGAAGAAGGCGCGCACGTCGTCCACGAGCAGGTCCGGCTCCTCCATCGCGGCGAAGTGCCCGCCCCGGTCGAGCTCGGTCCAGCGGACGATGTTCTCCGTGCGCTCCGCCTTGTGGCGCAGCGGGATCTGCGGGTCGCCGGGGAAGGAAGCCACCGCCGTCGGTGCGATCGAGGGCTCGTGCGGGGCGGCTACCCGGTCACCGGTGGCGTGGGCACGCTCGTAGTAGACGCGGGCCGACGAACCCGCGGTGCCCGTAAGCCAGTACAGCGTCACGTTCGTGAGCATCAGGTCCCGGTCGACGGCCTCCTCGGGCAGCTGCTCGGAGTCCGTCCACTCCTGGAACTTCTCGACGATCCAGGCGAGTTGGCCGACCGGCGAGTCCGTGAGCGCGTACGACAGCGTCTGCGGCCGGGTGGACTGCAGGTGGAAGTAGCCCGTCCCGTCCCGGAACCACTCCGTCCACCGGCGCCACGAGGTGAGCGTCCGCTCCCGCTCCTCGGGGCTCAGCGCCTCCAGTTCCGCAGGGGTCGGCTCGGTGGCCGCCTGTGCGCCGGGCAGCAGGTTGAGGTGGATGCCGATGACCCGGTCGGGATGGGCGCGGCCCAGCTCACGCGAGATGGCCGCACCCCAGTCGCCACCCTGGGCGCCGAACCGCTCGTAGCCGAGGCGCGTCATCAGCTCGACCCAGGCGTCGGCGATCCGGCGTGCCTCCCAGCCGGTCTCCCGGGTGGGCCCGGAGAACCCGAAGCCGGGAATGCTCGGCAGGACCACGTGGAAGGCGTCGGCGGGGTCCCCGCCGTACGCGGCCGGATCCGTCAACGGGCCGACGACGTCCAGGAACTCGACGATCGAACCCGGCCAGCCGTGCGTGATGATCAGCGGGGTGGCGTCGGGCTCGGGGGAGCGGATGTGCGCGAAATGCACATGTGCGCCGTCGATCTCGGTCGTGAACTGCGGCCACTCGTTCAGCCGCGCCTCCGCCGCCCGCCAGTCGTACGCATGCCGCCAGTGGCGCACCAGGTCGTGCAGGTAGCCGGACGGCACGCCGTACGCCCATCCCACGCCGGGCAGCTCGTCGGGCCACCGGGTCCGGTCGAGGCGGTCGTGCAGGTCGTCGAGGTCGCTCTGTGGGATGTCGATGCGGAAGGGGTGGATGCCGTGGTCGGCGGGCGAAGACGTCATGGCCGGGATGCTAGTTCCGAACGGTGTAACGACCATCTGAATTTGGTCGGCCATGCGACCGATGAGTTTCGGGGCGAGGATCGGTCGACACGGATGACAGTGGTTCCACCCTCCCGGAGGTACTCATGGCAAGCGACGGTTTCACCACCTGTCTCTGGTACGACGGCCAGGCCGAAGAGGCCGCCCACTTCTACGTCTCGATCTTCAAGAACTCCAGCATCGGTGAGATCGCGCGCTACCCCGAGGGGGCGCTCCAGCCCGCCGGCAGTGTGATGACCGTCGAGTTCACGGCGAACGGCCACAAGTTCCTCGGCCTCAACGGCGGCCCCATGTTCAAGTTCACCGAGGCGACCTCGTTCATGATCTTCTGCGAGAACCAGGAGGAGATCGACTACTACTGGGCCAAGCTCACCGAGAACGGCGGCGAACCCGGCCCCTGCGGCTGGCTCAAGGACAGGTTCGGCGTGTCCTGGCAGGTCATCCCGGACCGGCTCCAGGCCATGATCACCGACCCGGACCCGGCGAAGGCCGCCCGCGCGACCGCGGCGTTCATGGCGATGGGCAAGTTCGACATCGCCGCCCTGGAGAGAGCCTACGCCGGCGAGTGAGCCCCGCCCTATGCGTTATGGGTTCTCGCGGATCACCCGTGTGATCTCCCGGGCGATCCGCTGGATCCCGGGGGAGCGGACCGGGCACGGCTTCGGTGTCGAGGTCGTGGGCGCCAGACAGAAGTGCAGATAGTCGTCGTCGCGGTGCAGAGCGGTGCGGTCGCGGTCCGGCTGGGTGCAGTACTCGGCGTGCGCGCGCTCGTACGCCGTGCACGGCAGGTACTGGACCCAGGAGTAGCGGGCCCCCGCCGCACTCAGCGCCTTGCCCGCGTCGGCGAGCAGGTCGCCCGAGGCGCCGGCCCGCTGCTCGTACAGGGCGTTGACGCGGCGGACCCGGTCGGGAGTGATCGGGTCCGGGCCCTGCAGCACCCAGACGATGCGCGCGTCCGAGGCCGCGGAGATCTGGTCGGTGAGCCGCTTCATGTCGGCCTGGTACCGCTTGAAGTACGTCTGAGGGGAGGCGTCGTGGGTGATCCCGTCCATGCACCACGTGTAGCCCCACGCGTTGCCCCAGAACTGCAGCACGACGAAGTCCGGCCGCAGTCTGCGCACCAGGGCGGCCGCCTTGTCCGCGTCCGGGACGAGAGACCGCTCGCCCGTGCCCTCCAGGTAGTCGCACAGGGTCGTTCCCGAGTACGGGGCGCTGGTGTACGTCGCCCGCAGGTCCCGGCGCAGCTCCCGCCCCACCACCTCCTGGGCCTCCATCGCGAGCGAGTCGCCCAGATACAGCACGGTCGGTGCCTTCACAGGGGCGCTCGGGGCGGTCCCGGGAGCGCTCGGCGGGGCAGGCGCCCGCTGCTGTGTGGTGGTCGGCGCCTCCGGCACCTTCGCGGGCGCCGATGCCTCGGGCCCGGACGCCGGATCCCCGCACGCGCCCAGCAGCACGGCGGCCAGCAGCACCCCCACGAACCACGGCTTCCGCATACGGCAACTCCCGCCCCGGGCACCGAAATCGGCTCCCAAGGCAAGCACAGCCGGGTCTCAGGGGGAAGACCCGCGTCGGCCACGGAGCGACCGTGGCCGACGCGAGCCCAACGGTCGCTCAGACGCGGTCCGCCGCGATCAGCAGGTACTGGAAGCTGCCGTTGCGGTACGCGTTGAGGAAGGTGTCCTCGATGCCCGTCACCAGGTGATCGGCCTCGCGGCGCAGCTCCCAGTAGGGGATGGTCGCCTCCGTGAGGTCCTGCACATGGACCGGGACGAGGCGGTTGCGGGCCATGGCGCGGAAGTACGCCGAGCGCGGGTGGATGTCGCAGATGTAGTGGGCGTTGATGAGGGACACCTCGCGCGAGGCGCGTCCGTAGGTGTCGTTGTAGCAGCCGGTGATGGTCACGTAGCGGCCGCCGCGGCGCAGAAGCCGGGAGTGCTCGGCGAACAGCAGGTCGAGCTCGACGTACATGGTGGACTCGTTGTTCCACGAGGCCGCGAACGCCCCGGACGGCAGCCCGGTGTCGAGCATGTTGCGGCAGTGGTAGCGCACCCGGTCGTCGATGCCCCGCTTGCGGGCCTGCTCGTTGGCGAACTCGGCCTGCTTCGCGGAGAGGGTGACCCCGTCGGCCTCGCAGCCGTGGCGCAGATGCGCCACGACACTGCCGCCGCCGCGTCCGCAGCCGGCGTCGAAGACCCGGTCGTCGGGCGTCAACGGGCCTAGCCGCTCGGCGAGCAGCTCCGCCTGGGCGTGCTCCAGCCGGTGCAGTTCGGCGGTGATCCGCTCCCGGCGCTTGACGGGATCGCGTTCATCGAGCACGGAGCGGTCGGCGTCGCCGATGCCGTAGTGATGGTGGTACAGGTCGTCGATCTTTCCGAGTTCGAGGTTGACCGGGTTCTCCTCGGCGTTCCAGTAGTCCGCGACGCGGGTCTGGTACGTGGACTGGGACGGCACCGGGACGCGCGTGGTGCCGGCTTCGGGGGCGATGGTCAACGGTGACTCCTCGTGCTGGTCCATGTGACGGTCTGTCATTCAGTCGCGCTCTACCAGTAGTTGGGCAGGTGGTAGCGGTGGGTGTTGGTGGCGTGCCACTCGTGGTTGCCGGCCACCCAGTCGGACAGCCCCCGCGCGTAGCGCTCCACGAGGGGTGAGGTGGCCGACAGCAGGGCGGACTCCTCCTCGAAGGCCTCCATGATCCGGTTGTGGATCTCGACGGCCTTCAGATAGGCGGCCTTCAGCCCGCACCGTTCGTTCTTGGCGATGACCTGCGGCAGGTTGAGGTGCGTGGGGTCGCTGGCCAGTTCCTTGGTGAAGGAGTACAGGTCGTTGACGATCGTGGTCGCGTTGCAGGCGAGCGCCGTGATCCGCTGGATCTCGGGCCGGGCGTAGACGGCCTCGGGCAGCTCGTAGCCGTCCACGGCGTCCACGATCGACAGACAGGGACGGAAGTTGTTGAACTGCCGCATCACCAGGTACTCCCAGACCCGCGGTACGAACCGGGTCTCCGCCCACGCAGCCTCGGCCAGATAGCCCAGGTGCAGCCGGGCGATGTCGTGCACGAAGCGGTCGGTCTGGCTGGGCGTGGCGAAGCCGGCGTAGTCCGCGAGGGCGAAGTGGTACGACCGCAGCGGACCGTCGGCCCGCACGCCCTCGCGCCACTCCTCCTCCAGCTCGGGAATCCCGTGGTACGGGTCGATCGCAGACTGGGCCATGATCAGCCGACCCCCGAGGCCCCGTCGCGCACCGCCCCGGCCCTCGTCCTCCTCGCAGTAGCAGGAGTCGACGACGTTCTCGGCGAGCAGCAGCTCACCCGCGACCGTCAGCCGTTCCAGATCGGCCGCCTCCGGGTGCTGGAGCACCACCGCCCGGCCGAACTGGAATCCCGAGAAGTCCCCCTTCCACGCCTCGGGGAACAGATCGAGATGCCGGGCCCAGGCCTCCAGCCGGCGGTCGACCTCCGCGGCCTTCTCGGGGTCGGCGGGCGCGACCTGCCGGTACCGCAGCCCCGGGATCGCCCCACCACGCCGGGCGCGCAGACTGCTCGCCAGATTCGGCGGGCCCGGCAGCGAGGTGGAGGACGACGTGCTCATGGCGTGCTCCACACGGTCACTCGGCCGTCCGGCCGATCTGGGCGTTCTCGAGGATCCCGACCGCGTCGGGGACGAGGATCGCCATCGAGTAGTAGGCGGTGACGAGATAGCGGATGATCGAGTTGGCGTCGATGCCCATGAACCGCACGTTCAGGCCGGGCTGGTGCTCCTCCGGGATCCCGGTCTGGTACAGCCCGATCGCCCCCTGGTCACCCTCGCCGGTGCGCAGCGCGATGATGCTGCTGGTGTGCTGCGGGCTGACCGGGATCTTGTTGCAGGGAAAGATCGGGACACCCCGCCAGGCGGGGATCTCGTGCCCCTCGACGCTCGCCGTACCGGGCACCAGGCCGCGCCGGTTGCACTGCCGGAAGAACGCCGCGATCGCCTTCGGATGGGCGAGGAACAGCTTGGTCTTACGGCGCATCGACAGCAGTTCGTCCATGTCGTCCGGGGTCGGCGGCCCGGTGAAGGTGCTGATGCGCTGCCCGTAGTCGACGTTGTGCAGCAGCCCGAACTCCCGGTTGTTGACCAGCTCCCACTCCTGGCGTTCCCGGATCTCCTCGATCGTCAGCCGCAGTTGCTGCTCGGTCTGGTTCATCGGGTTGTTGTAGAGATCGGCGACCCTGGTGTGGACGCGCAGCACGGTCTGGGTGAGCGACAGCTCGTACTCGCGCGGGGCGAGGTCGTAGTCGACGTAGCCGCCGTCGATGGTCGGCTCCCCGACATGGCCCGCCTGCACCGGTACGTCGGCCTCGCCCTTGCGGTTCATGGGCAGGCTCTGCTGCGCGGCGTAGGCCTCCAGGTGCGCCGCGAGGGACGGCACCCGGTCGGTGAACTCCTGGACGACGCTCCAGGGCAGCGTGAGCAGCACGCCGGCCGTCTCCGCCCGCACCGACCTCAGCCACAGCGGGTCGGGCTGGCCGATGGCCTCGTCGCCGATCTGGTCGCCGTCGGTGACGACCCCGAGGATCTCCTCCTCGCCGTACTTGCCTTCCGCGAAGCGGGTGAAGCGGCCGTGCACGACCAGGTAGGTCTCCGTGACGGGCTGGCCGGCCTCGACGAGCACCTGCCCGGCCCGCACCTCCCGGACCCGGAACCGGGTGGCGATCTCCCTCAGGACGTCGATGTCGGCGTAGCCGCGCAGGACCGGCAGTTCGGTGAGGGTCTCGGGGATGACCTTGATGTCGTAGGCGCCGTTCTGGTCGAACTGCACCCGGCCGCGTCCCACGCGCAGTTGCAGACGCCGGTTGACCCGGTAGGTGCCGCCCTTGACGTCCACCCAGGGCAGCATCCGCAGCAGCCAACGCGAGCTGATGGCCTGCATCTGGGGTTCGGACTTGGTGGTGGTGGCGAGCTGCCGGGCCGCCTGGGTACTGAGACTGGTGAGCGAGCCGTCGGAATTCGGTGCGGGATCGGGTGCGTCGATGGCGGGACCGGTGGCGCTGTCCGGTGTGGACAATTTCCCTCCAGGGAGGTGAGCGGGCTGGCCGAGCGCGGGCACCAGCCAAACAGCCGTGGGGGCTTCGTGATCAGGGCGCGAAAGGGGCGGTTTCAGGCGCCGGAGGTGCAAACCTGCCGTATGAGGCAGAAGACGCAACGCGGGTGATCCCGCTCCCCTCCCGTGCCTCCGCGCGCCCGCGTGGCCACGCTCAGGACAGGTCGTTCACCAGCACCGCCGCCCCGTCGAACCGTCCCGCCTTGAGATCCCGCAGCGCCTCGTCGGCCCGCGACAGCGGATAGGGGTGCGTGGTGGCGTGTACGGCGTGTTCGGCGGCGAGCGCCAGGAACTCACGGCCGTCCTCGCGGGTGTTGGAGGTGACGCTGCGCAGCTGCTTCTCGTAGAAGAGCTCGCTTTCGTAGCGCAGCGCCGGGACGTCGCTGAGGTGGATGCCCGCGATCGCCAGCGTCCCGCCCCGGTCGAGGGCCCGCAGCGCCACCGGGACCAGATCGCCGACCGGCGCGAACAGGATCGCGCTGTCCAACGGCTCGGGCGGCATCTCCGCGGGGTCGCGCGCGGAGGCGGCCCCCAGGTCCAGCGCGAGCCCCCGCGCCGCCGCGCCCCGCGTCAGCACGTGCACGGTGGCCCCCTCGGCGATCGCCACCTGCGCGCACAGATGGGCGCTGCCTCCGAAGCCGTACAGCCCGAGTCGCCCGCCCGCGGGGAGCGCCGCCCGCCGCAGCGCGCGGTAGCCGATGATCCCGGCGCACAGCAGCGGAGCGAGCGTCACGTCGTCGAGATCGCCGGGCAACCGGTAGGCGAACGCGGCCGGTACGGTCGTGTACGGCGCGTAACCGCCGTCCGCGTCCCAGCCCGTGTACCGCGAGGCCGGGCACAGGTTCTCGGCACCGCGTGCGCAGTGGACGCAGGTGCCGTCGGTGCGCCGCAGCCAGGCCACCCCCACCCGCTCCCCGACGTCGAAGCCGCGCACCGCCGCCCCGAACCCGGCCACCTCGCCGACGACCTCGTGCCCGGGCGTGACACCGGGCCGGTGCACCGGCAGATCCCCCTCGGTGACATGCAGATCCGTACGGCACACCCCGCACGCCCGCACCCGCACCAGCAGCTCGTCGTCGTCCGGCACCGGCACCGGCTTCTCGACCAGTCGGAGGGACCCCGCCTCGACCGGCCCCGGCTCGACCACCGACCACGCGCGCATCGTCCCGTCCGCCATACCCAGCCCCGTCCTTCGACCGGCAGCCGTCTGCCCCCAGTCTGGAACGGAAGTGGGCATTCGGCGCGCGGCCGGACTGCCGGGTGACTAGCGTGAGAATCGGGACAACTCACCGATCCGCGAGAGGGCCGCAGTCATGGCCGTGAAACCTGAAGGAACCCCCATTTGGGCCGACGCGATGTTCACCGACATCGAGGGAGCCAAGAACTTCTACGGCGACGTCCTCGGCTGGACGTTCGGTGAGGAGTCGACCGAGTACGGCAACTACACGCAGGCCTACGCGAACGGCAAGGCGGCCGCCGCGGTGGTCCCGCCGATGCCGGGCCAGGAGGGCATGTCGCAGTGGTGCCTCTACTTCGCCTCGCCCGACGCCACCGCCACCGCCGCCAAGATCCGTGACAACGGCGGTGAGATCGTGATGGAGCCGATGGCGGTCGGGGACTTCGGCAGCATGTGCCTGGCCCGCGACCCCGGCGGCGTCGTCTTCGGCGTATGGCAGCCCGGGAGCCACGAGGGCTTCGAGACGGCCATGGAAGACCAGGGTGCGTTCTGCTGGGCGGAGATCTTCACCCGCGCACCGGAGAAGTCCGACACCTTCTTCCCCGCCGTCTTCGGCTACGGGCAGCAGCAGATGGAGGACGACGCGGTCGACTTCCGTCTCTACACCCTCGGCAAGGACACCATGGCCCTGGGCCGGATGAAGATGACCGAGGAGTTCCCGCCCGAGGTCCCGCCGTACATCAACGTCTACTTCAACGTCCCCGACTGCGACGACGCCGTCGCCAAGGCCACCAAGCTCGGCGGCGTCCTGCGGTTCGGCCCGATGAGCAGCCCGTTCGGCCGGTTCGCGGCGCTGAGCGACCCGCAGGGCGCGAACTTCTCGGTGATCGACACCGGCACGACCGAGGGCGAGATGCCGAGGCTCGGCGACGTCCCCTGACGGACTCCGCGACCGGGCACCCGGCCCGCCCATGGCATGATCGGCCCATGCGTGAACGAGTAGTGGCCGCGTGCGACGGGGCTTCGAAGGGAAACCCCGGGCCGGCGGGCTGGGCCTGGGTCGTCGCCGACGAGAAGGAGACCCCGGTCCGCTGGGAGGCGGGCCCGCTCGGCAAGGCCACCAACAACGTCGCGGAACTCACCGCGCTGGAACGCCTGCTGGCGTCGACCGACCCGGACGTGGCCCTGGAGATCCGGATGGACTCCCAGTACGCCATGAAGGCCGTCACCACCTGGCTGCCGAACTGGAAGCGCAACGGCTGGAAGACGGCCGCCGGCAAGCCGGTCGCCAACCAGGACCTGGTCGTGCGCATCGACGAACTGCTCGCCGGCCGCACGGTCGAGTTCCGCTACGTCCCAGCCCACCAGGTCGACGGCGACCCGCTGAACGACTTCGCCGACCGCGCCGCCAGCCAGGCGGCCGGCGTGCAGGAGCCCGCGGGCAGCGGCCTCGGCTCACCGGAGCCGCCGCCCTCCCCGGACACCCCGTCGACCAAGGCCCCGCGCCGCAAGGCCGCGGCGCCCCGCAAGAACGGCAGCTCCTCGCGCACCATCAAGGCCAAGTTCCCCGGCCGCTGCCTGTGCGGTCTCGGCTATGCGGCGGGGGAGCCCATCTCCAAGAACGCCCAGGGCTGGGGCCACCCGGAGTGCCGTACCGCCGAAGCCTGACCGAGCCGGGCCGGACGGCGTCTCAGGCCGCGTCGAAGGTGTAGTGCGCGGTGTGGTCCAGCAGATCGGCGGGACGCACGTCGTTCCACGGCTTCATCGTGTCGCCCAGATCGACCACGTTCGGCGTCCCGGCCGCCGGCACATAGCCGGAGCCGGGGTGCCGCCGCTGCCAGTCCGCCCACAGCTTGTCGATGTAGGCGTGGTGCAGCCAGAACACCGGGTCGTTGGGCGACACACCGGTGGCCATCTGCCCCCCGACCCACACATGGACCCGGTTGTGCAGGTTCACGCCCCGCCAGCCCTCCAGGTGGTTGCGGAAGCCGTCCGACGCGCTGTTCCACGGCGCCATGTCGTACGTCGCCATGGCGAGCACCGACTCCACCTCGGCCCGCGTCGGCAGCTCGCGCACGGCGGCGCCGAGCGAGCGGCGCAGAAACGTACGGCCGTCGACGCGCACGTTGATCGGCCAGTTGCCGGTCGACGCGGCGAACGGCCCGTCCGTCACCCGCCCGTCGAGGCTGCGCCCGGTGCCGCCCAGGAAGTCGGGCGCCCACAGCGAGGACCGTATGGAGCGGTCGGTGCTCCAGTCCCAGTACGGCAGCGCGACCGAGGCGTCCACCTCCTGCAGCGCGCGCTCGAAATCGAGCAGGAATCTTCGGTGCCAGGGCAGGAAGGACGGTGAACGGTGGCCGGTGCGCTCCCCGTTGTCGGTGTCGCCGACGATGAAGGCGTTGTGCGTCGTGACGAACTCGTCGTAACGGCCGCTGCGCTTCAACTCCAGGACGGCGGCGACGAACCGCCGCTTCTCGTCGGCGGTCAACTGGGCCTGGTTCTTGCGGACGGTCATGGTCGCGGATGCTCCAAAGTGCGTGTACGGAAGGTCAGTTGGCGGGGAAGGGGAGAAGGGCGGCACCCCGCAGCTCGTCGACGGCGGCTCGGGCGGCGGCGCGCGGGGTGGCCACCGGGTCGTAGTGACTGACGACGCTGATCCAGCTGCCGTCGGCGTTGCGCATCACATGCAGCTCCACCTCGTCGACGAACACGGCGTATCCGGCGCCGTGATGATGGTGAGCGCCGCCCGAGACCGGCCGGCCCTGTATTCGGCGGCCCTTGTAGACCTCGTCGAAGGGCGTCGGGGAATGGTGGTCGTCGTGTCCGGTGGTGGACGCGCTGGGGGCGGCGATCGACTGGACACCGGCCACGGTGGCGAGGGCGGCCGCGGCGGTGAGCGCGCGGCGACGGCTGAGTTCCGGCATACGGACCTCCTGGTTTCGTTCGATGGACGACTCCGCATGCCTATCGGGCGGGACGAGAGAGGGAGAAATCGGCCAGGAGTGGTTGGCTCCGATCCGGACAAGTGCCCACATGTCGTGCAAGGTTGAACGAAGATGATCTTGCCGTGCACGAGGCCCGTGCATCACCGGAACGGGCAATTCCTTCCCCCGGAGGCTGCGTTCCCGGTACTCCTTCGCGGGAGACCGTGGTGCCAGTGGTGTGTCTCACCTGCTGAAACTGGCGTGATCCAGAACGTCGCGGTGCGGGGCGCCCGTCCTGCTACCCTGCGGAGCCAAAATGACCGATATGGGTAACTTCTAGGGGTGTGTGTGAAGGTCGCCTGCGTCGGCGGCGGGCCCGCCGGCCTGTATCTCTCGATCCTGCTGAAGCTGCGGGACCCGTCCCACGACATCACCGTCCACGAACGCGACCCGGAGGGCGCCACCTACGGCTGGGGCGTCACGTACTGGCGCGACCTGCTCGACAAGCTCCACGCGCACGACCCCGAGTCGGCCCGCGCCATCGACGAGAGCTCGGTCCGCTGGCGCGAGGGAGTCGCCCACGTACGGGACCTGAGAGCCTGTTCACCGGCACTGACGACCCGCCGGCCCGGCGACGAAGGGCGCGGCATCGGCCGCCACCGGCTGCTGGAGATCCTCGCCGCCCGCGCCCGCTCACTGGGCGTCCGGCTGGAGTTCGAGCACCGGATCACGCCGGAGAACCTGCCCACCGCCGACCTGGTCGTGGCGGGCGACGGCATCCACAGCGCCCTGCGCACCCGGCACGCCGACCACTTCGGCACCGAGCTCAGAACCGGCCGCAACCCCTACGTCTGGCTCGGCACCAGCAAGGTCTTCGACGCCTTCACCTTCGCCTTCGTCGAGACCGAGCACGGCTGGATCTGGTGTTACGGCTACGGCTACGGCCCCGAGTCCGGCACCTGCGTCGTCGAATGCGCCCCCGAGACCTGGACCGGACTCAGCCTCGACACCGCCAACGAGGCGGACGGAACGGCCCTGTTGGAGAAGCTCTTCGCCGACATCCTCGACGGCCACCCCCTCATCGGCCGCTCCGGCGCCGAGGGCGGCGCGCAGTGGCAGACCTTCCGCACCCTCACCAACCGCACCTGGCACCGCGACAACCTCGTCCTGCTGGGCGACGCCGCCCACACCACCCACTACTCCATCGGCGCCGGCACCACCCTCGCCCTGGAGGACGCCATCGCCCTCACCGGCGCCCTGCACGAGCACCCCGGCCTCCCGCAGGCACTCGCCCGCTATGAACGGGAGCGCAAACAGGCCCTGTTGGCCATCCAGAGCGCGGCCCGCTACAGCGCCAGGTGGTACGAGAACCTGCCCCGCTACATCGGCCTGCCCCCGCACCAGATGTTCGCCCTGCTCGGCCAGCGCCACTCGCCCCTGCTGCCCCACATGCCGCCCCGGCTGTACTACCGGATCGACAGAGCGGCCCAGCAAGTGGGGGCGCTGCGGCGCCTCAAGCGCCGGCTCGGACCGATGGTCGCGCGCACCGTGCAGGCCAGGGCATCCCGGAAGTAGCCGAGCCTCAGGCGAACAACCGGTCGAGGAAGGCGTTGCCGAACACGCCGTGGGGATCCAACCGGTCCAGCACCCCCGAGGCCTCGCGCCAGCTGTCCTCGCCGAGGCTGCCGGGCACGGCCGAGTCCAGCACCTCGTCGTCGCTCCAGGCGGCCTCGTCGGTGTAGGCCCAGCCCTTCGACCACTCGACCCGGGCCCCGGCGTACCCGCCGTCGAACGTGTCGAACACGAACTGCTCGATCTCACGCAGGAACGCCTCCGCGTACGGAGTCCCGGGCAGCGTCAGGATGTTGAGCCACACGGCCGTGTCCCACTCGGGCCGGTCCTCGGGCAGCCGAAGCGCCGACAGCAGCGGCGTCCGCGCACCCTCCAGACCGACGTCCGCCGGATCGTCGAGACCGGTCACCCGGATCTCCACCGAGCCGTTGACCGGGAACCGCCCCCGTGCGGCGTACGCCGAGAGCCGCTCCCGGTAGAAGGACGTGAACTCGGCCACCACACGCTGCACTTGGGCCCGGCTCGTCAGTACCCCGCAACCGTTGGTGGCGATCCTCAAGGTCGTCGGCCGCAGATACAGCAGCGTGTTCTTGGACGGCCCCCAGATGTCCGCCGACAGCGTCGCCACGAGCCCGAGCGCGGCCACGTCGTACTGCGCGTTGCCCAGCACCGGCGCCAGATACCAGGCCCCGTCCGACACCATGCGCCCGACCAGATCCGCCACCGGGCGCGGCACGCTGTCGGAGAACGGGTAGTTGTACGGCTTCCGCACTTGCCGTGAGGTCAGCGGTCGTTCGGGGGCGACGCTCCACACCTTCAGCCAGGGCAACTCGGTGAAGGCGAACCAGATCGCCTCGATGCGCCCGGCCCGGTCCAGGAAGCTCTCAAGGGTGCGTCCCTCGGTGCCGGGCGCGGCGAAGAGTTCGCCGGCCGGGATGTCCGTACGGCTCACACAGCGCAGGTTGGTGTTCGCGCCCACACGCAGCACGACCTCGGTGACCAGGGAGCGGCCGAGATGGGTGAGCAGGGCCGCGCAGTCCGCCTCGTCACGGTCGTAGGTGCGCAGCACGTACGCGCCACTGGCCTCGTCCCAGACGACCGCCGTCAGCGACAGCACCAGATTGCTCAGCGAGCCGTAGGTGTGCCCGGGCAGCCGCTGTTCGCCTAGCGCCGGTACGGCGGTGCCGTGCGCGTCGATGGCGAGCGCGCCGCCCAGGGTGAGGTTGCCGGGTGCGGGCGCGGCGGTGACGCCGAGGCCGTGCTCCTCCAGGTAGGTGAGCAGGGCCTCCGTGGTGAGTCCGGCGCCGGCGCGTACGGAATCCGGCGACTCCAGGGACAGGCCGGTGAGGTGAGGGGCGGTGTCGACGAGCAGGACCGGTGTGTCCGACGGCGTGCCCTGGGAGATCGTCAGTGGTGACCAGCCGTGCGAGGCACCCCGGGCGCGTACCCTCCAGCCGTGCCGCCAGGCCCAGTTGACGGCGGCGACCACCTGGTCCGGGGTGTCCGGTGCGCAGGCCCACAGCCCGTCGGCGGTGATCTCGCCCACCCAGTTGCGGTACGCGGAGCGGTACAGCGTCACATCGGCAGGGAAGTCCGGTAACTCCTGTGCCGCGACGGCCGGATCCGCAGGGAGCAGGATCGGTACGGCGGCCAGGGCGGCGGCGGTGCGCAGGAAGCCCCTGCGACTGAACTCGTCGATCATGGGCTCACGCTAGGGACCGGCTCGGCGGTCACCACTCGCACGTACCACCCGTTCACTCGTGTGAGTGAATGATTCACAGGTGGCGGCGCGGAGGGGCCCGTTCCGCGCATGCGCATGACGAATGACACACTGACGCCATGGACGAGCGTGTAATCGGCAGGTTGGGACGGCGGGCCTCCGTCGTCGGTCTCGGGACATGGCAGCTGGGCGCCGACTGGGGAGACGTCGACGACAAGGAAGCCCTCGCCGTGCTGGACGCGGCGGTCGAATCGGGGGTGACCTTCTTCGACACGGCCGACGTGTACGGCGACGGACGCAGTGAGCAGACCATCGCCGCCTTCCTGCGCGGCAGGCCCGAGCTGGACATCTTCGTGGCGACCAAGATGGGCCGCCGCGTCGACCAGATCCCCGAGAACTACGTCCTCGACAACTTCCGCGCCTGGAACGACCGTTCCCGGCGCGACCTCGGCGTGGACCGCCTCGACCTGGTCCAGCTGCACTGCCCGCCGACACCGGTCTACTCGACGGACGAGGTGTTCGACGCCCTGGACACCCTCGTGGAGGAGGAGCGCATCGCGGCGTACGGCGTCAGCGTGGAGACCTGCGAGGAGGCGCTGGCCGCGATCGCCCGGCCGGGCGTGGCCAGCGTGCAGATCATCCTGAACGCGTTCCGCATGAAGCCCCTGCGCGAGGTGCTGCCCGCCGCCCGGGAGGCCGGCGTCGGCATCATCGCCCGGGTCCCGCTGGCCTCCGGCCTGCTGTCGGGCAAGTACACCAAGGACACCGTCTTCCCCGCGAACGACCACCGCACCTACAACCGGCACGGCGAGTCCTTCGACCAGGGCGAGACCTTCTCCGGCGTCGACTACGAGTCCGGCGTGGAGGCGGCCGTCGAGTTCGCCGCCCTCGCACCCGAGGGCTTCACCCCGGCCCAGCTGGCGCTGCGCTGGATCATCCAGCAGCCGGGCGTGACCACCGTGATCCCGGGCGCCCGCTCGCCCGAGCAGGCCCGTGCGAACGCGGCCGCCGCCGCGCTCCCGGACCTGTCCGACGAGACGCTGGCCGCGATCCAGGACCTCTACGACCGGCGAATCAAGGAACAGGTGGAAAACCGCTGGTAGACGCGGCACGGCTCCAGGGGCGGCCATACCGCCGCTCCCGGACCCGCGCCGTTTGAGTTTTTCGCGCCGTGGTTACCCGGACCGTATGACGGAGCAGCAAGAGCGGACGGGACGCGACGAGACAGAGGAAGAGCGGGCCGACCGCAAGTGGCTCGAACTCATCCAGGAGGTCCGGGTGGCCCAGACGGGCGTCCAGATCCTCTTCGGCTTCCTGCTCACCGTCGTCTTCACCACCAAGTACGACACCCTCAGCGACACGGACCAGACCATCTACATCGTGACGGTCGTCCTGGGCGCCGCCGCCACCGGCGCCCTGATCGGTCCCGTGTCCCTGCACCGCGTGGTGTCGGGGCGGCGCATCAAACCGCAGGCCGTGGACTGGGCCTCCCGGCTTACCTCCGTCGGCCTGGTCCTGCTGCTGGCCACGATGGCGTCCGCGCTGCTGCTGATCCTGCGGGTCGCCATGAACGATGACTTCGTGCCCTGGCTGGTCGCGGGCGTGGTCGTCTGGTACGTGGTGTGCTGGTTCGTGCTGCCTGTGTGGACACGCCACCGCTACACACAGTGAGCGGTGGCGCGTCGATGGAGTGAGCGCGGCTACTCCTGTCGCGCCGCGCCCTGCCGCGTCCCGCGCAGAGCCGCGATGGCCGTGGCGATGGCCTGCTGAAGCTCCTCCAACTGCTGGACCATGTCGTCCTCGACGAACTCCTGCACATCGTCGAAGGTCAGCTCCTCGAAGACCTTCGTCGCCTTCTGCAGGCTGCTGTAGAACTTCGTCCGCCGCTCCTGCACCCGCAGCTCGGGGTCGGCCTCCACGGCCTCGACGACGAGCGACTTCATGGTGTCGTAGGCCTCCGTGGCCCACTCACCGGTGTCCTCGTCCTCCTCCAGCTCGTCGATGAGCGACAGATGCCGCTCGGCCTCCTGGCGCAGATCCACGGGCGCGTCGACGGTCTGCCCGGCCGGCGTCTTGATCTGACCGGACTCGGCGATCTGGCGGACGTAGCCGATCCGGTCGGCCGACCGGCTCTCGGTGGCCACGGCCTTCTTCAGGTCGTCGGTGCGGACGACGTCCCGCGCCAACTCGGCCTGCAGATCCGGGTCTTCGCGGACCCGGTCCAGGAGCGCCTGGCGGGCCGCACGGGCGGTGGAGGGGTCGGCGAGGATGGCAGCGCGCAGTGCGGTGGGGTTCTCGGCGACCTCCAGGGCCTTCGTCGGGCGGATGCCCTCGGCCTCGGCGGCCTCGGTGATGGCGGTGCCGCGCTCGGAGGTGGCGCTGTTGCGGGAGACGTAGTAGCTGAGCCACACGTCGGCGTCCGGCAGCTCCACCTCCTGGCCCGGCGCGAGCGCCTCGAAGTGCGGGACGAGGCCGTCGTCGGCGGCCCGGTCCCAGGCCTTGTAGTAGCGCATGACGCGCTCCGGGGAGCATCCGGCGAGTTCGGCGAACTCCTTCGCGGACACCTTCGCCGTCTCGTCCGCGCCCTGGCCACCGGGTCGCACGCTGCGCGCCACCATCAGGCCGAAGGCCCACCCTCCGGTCCGCGCGTAGACGCCGAACTCGCGGGCGTCCCGCGCGACGAGGTCGGACAGCGGGGCCGGGGGCGCGGGGGACGTCTCGGGCGGGACGAACGCAAGGGTCACGGATGACTCTCCTGAGCAGTGCTGATCGGATCTGCACATGTGAACAGGGCTGATCGGACCGCACATGTGTAGAGAGGCAGCCTATATGCATGCCCGGCAGCGCCTATTGCCTAGATCGTCGCCGGGCCGTGGGAGAGGATGCCCGCATGAGTGTTCGCCCGCTGCCCTCGGCCGCCCCCGCCGCCCAGGGCGTCGACGCCTCCGGTGTCCTCGCCTTCCTCGACGCCCTCGACGCCGCCCCGGACATCGAGCCGCACAGCCTGATGATCCTGCGACACGGCCGGCTCGTCGCGTCCGGCTGGTGGGCGCCGTACACCCCCGAGCGCCCCCAACTCCTCTACTCGATCAGCAAGAGCTTCACCGCGACCGCCGCCGGGATCGCCGCCGCCGAGGGGCTGATCCGGCTCGACGACCCGGTGATCTCGTACTTCCCGGAGTTCGAGGCCGACATCACCGATCCGCGCAGCCGCGCGATGCTCGTGCGGCACGTGGCGTCCATGGCCAGCGGGCACGAGAGCGACACCCTCTTCGCGGCCTACGGCCTCGACAGCGAGGACCTCGTGCGCGGGTTCCTGCTGATACCGCCGCCGCGCGACCCGGGCACCGTCTTCGCGTACAACCAGTCCGCCACCTTCACCCTCTCCGCCATCGTGCAGCGGGCGAGCGGTCAGTCGCTGACCGAGTACCTCCGGCCGCGCCTGCTGGATCCGCTCGGCATCGGCGACATCGCGTGGTTGAGCGACCGCAGCGGCCGCGAGTTCGGCTTCAGCGGGCTGCACGCCACCACCGACGCCATCGCCCGGCTCGGCCAGCTGTATCTGCGGGGTGGGATGTGGGAGGGCGAACGGCTGCTGCCCGAGTGGTGGGTGGCCGAGGCCACGCGTGCGCAGATCCAGAACGCCGGCGTCAGGCCCGGGGAGGACTGGCAGCGGGGCTACGGCTTCAAGTTCTGGATGTCCCGGCACGGTTACCGCGGTGACGGCGCGTACGGTCAGTTCTGCCTGGTGCTGCCCGAGCAGGACGCGGTGATCGCGACGACCGCGGACACCCGGAACATGCAGGCCGTGCTGAACCTCGTCTGGGAGCATCTGCTGCCTGCGTTCGGGCCCGCGCCCCTGACCGGCGGCGAGGCGGCGGACGCGGCCCTGGCCAAGCGGCTGGCGGACCTCGCGCTGCCGCCCGCGGCCGGCAAGACCGCACCGCCCGAGCGGGCCGAGGCCTGGTCCGCCGGCGCGTTCACGCCGGACGGCGGGGTCTGCGAGCACCTGCCCAAGCTGACCGCGATCGACCTCGCGCCGGGCGAGGACGGCTGGACACTGACCCTGACCGAGGACGGCCACCCGCTGCGGGTGCGGCTCGGGGACGCCGGGTGGACCGTCAGCGACGAGCCGCTGCCCACCGCGGTCAGCGGCGGCTGGACCGACCCGGACACCCTCGTCGTGGACGTCGCCTTCCTGGAGACCCCGCACCACCTGGACGTGACGTGCTCGCTCAAGGACCGTACGTTCAAGGCGAGTTGGCGCACCGAGCCGCTGCACCACCCGCCCCTGCGGGCGATGCGCGCACCTCGGCCGTCGGCCTGATCAGTCCTCGGGCACGCGGAAGGTCCGCAGGACGACGTCCAGGGCCTCCCGGTTGCCGGCGTCGTCCCAGTCGGCCTCCGGGGTCGTCCAGCGCAGCGAATAGCCGCGGTGCTCGCCGATGAGGAAGCCGCGGCCGAAGGTGCGGACACGGGTGTCGTCCAGGTCGGCGAGCCATTGGATGTCGGCGGCCTCGTAACCCTGGTACGTGGTCGCCTCGATGTCACCGACACGCTCGTAGCCGACGCCGGACCGCTTGAGACCGGGCTCGACGGCGTCGCGCCAGACGGCGACGGGGTCGGGACCCACGCGCTCGCTGTAGGTCACCGCGAGGGTGCGCGGATCGTCGGCCGCGCCGAACTCCACCCGGTACGCGAGGCTCGCGGCGCGCGTCGTGCGCAGCGGCTTCCAGCCCTCGGGGAGGGCGACGGAGAAGCCTTCCGGTGACGTGTACGTCCGGAAGCCGTCGGGCAGAGCGGTGCCCGAGGGGGACGCGGTGGGCGAGGGGGACGCGGTGGGCGGCGGGGGCTCCGTCGTTTCCTTCGTGGGGGACGGGGTGGGCTCCGTGGTGGGGGCCAGGCTCGTGGGTTTCTTCGCGGAAGCCGACGGGGTCGGTGCCGCGCCGGCCGCCGACGAACCTCCGTCGTCCTCCCGGCCGTTGGTCACGACCAGGACCGCGGCCGCGACCGTGACCACGGCGAGGGCGGTGCCGGCGACCATGGCACGTCTGCCCCAGCCCGGGCCCACGGCGTACCGACCACGCAACCGGGGTCGTGCCGTCGTCGCCTGCAAGGGAGCCTCGGGGTCCTCGCTGAGGACACGCACGAACGTGTCGCGGATCACCGGTCTGCTCAGCCGCTCCCGGGAGTCCTTGCGCAGCAGCCCCTGCACGGCCTGGGTGAGCGGCCCGGCACGCACCGGGGCCCGCAGCGGAAGCCGGTCCACCCCCTTCAACGTGGCCTCGGGCCGGTCCCGCTCGCGATACGGCGGGCGGCCCTCGACCATCGTGTAGAGGATCGCGCCGAGCGCCCACAGATCGGACGCCGGCCCGATGCGCTCGTCACGGGCCTGCTCAGGGGACGCGTACGACGGTGCGGCGACCCGGGGCGCGAGGGTCGCGCCGGCCAGGCCGAAGCCGGTGACGACGAGGGGGCCCTCCTCGCGCACGAACACCTGGCCCGGGCTCAGCTCGCCGTGCGTGATGCCCGCGACGTGCGCCGCCTCCAGCACGTCGAGCAGTTCGAGGCCGATGCGGGCGGCCCGTACGTAGTTGAACGTGCCCTGCTGGGCGAGGAGTTCGCCCAGCGGCGTGCCGTCGATCCACTCGGTGACCAACCACAGGCTCCCGGACTCCTCGACGGCGTCCAGGACGGTCGCGACCCGGCCCGGACGCAGCAGGCCCATCCGCTCGGACGTCCGCAGGATGCGCGAGGTCGCCCGGCGCCTGGCGTCCGGGCACGGATCGTCGGGCAGCCCGACCTGGGTGAGGAGACACGGGTGTTCGGTCTCGATGTCCTCGCCGTAGTAACTGACGCGGTTCGTCTCGCGATGGACGACATCGACGAGTCGATACCTTCCCGCGACCAACTCGGCTGTGGAGACGCGCGCCTTGACCATGGCCATCCCTCGTTGAACCGTGGCTCTCATTTCTCACAGGAAGTACGAGAGGTGTGGCCGGAAGCGTTCAACGAAATCCTCAACTAAAGGGCGCTTCTTTTCCTTTGCTTCTTACGCGTGAGTAAGCTCGCCAAAAGGCAAGGGAATTGAGCCGCAATGCTTCAGCGAAGGCCGAAATCCGCAGCCCAGCGCAGCACGTCCGCGGTCGTCGCGTTGCCCCCGCACACGACCAGCCCGAGCCGGGCGCCGTCCCCGACCCGCTCCAGCACGCGCCGGGCCGCGGGCAGCAGGCACCCGGCGGCCGGCTCGGTCCACACCTTGGCGTGCTCGGCGAGATCGAGCACGCCCCGCACCGCCTCCCGGTCCGGGACCACGAGCACCTCGTCGACCACGGCGGACACATGGTCGTACGTCAGCTGCGACACACTCGGCGCGCTCAGCGTGGACACGATCGAGGACAGCGCCACCGGCACCGGCCCGCCCGCCGCCAGCGCCTCGGACATCGCCTCGGCGCCCTCGGTCTCCACACCCCAGATCCGCACGCCCGGCCGGCGGGCCCGCAGCGCCACCGCGACACCCGCGATGAGCCCACCGCCCCCGACGCTGACGAGTACGTCCGTGAGGTCGCCGGCGTCGTCGGCGAGCTCCAGCCCGACGGTGCCCTGCCCGGCGATCACCAAGGGGTCGTCGAAGGGGTGGACGAGCGTCAGCCCTTCGTCCCGCAGCCTCGTGACGAGCGAGAACGCGCCGTCAATGTCGTCCGTCAGCCGTACGGAGGCTCCGGCGTCCCGGGCGATCCCGACGGCGCGGGCGGGCGCCGAACGCGGCATCACCACGGTGGCCTTCACCTCCAGGTCGGCGGCCGTCATCGCCAGGGCGATGCCGTGGTTGCCGCCGCTGACCGCCACGACCCCGGCGGCGCGCTGGGCGTCGGTCAGCGACAGCAGCTTCGCCGTCGCCCCGCGGGCCTTGAACGAGCCGGTGCGCTGGAGGAGTTCGAGCTTGGCCGTGACCGGAACGCCGAGCAGGGCCGTGAGGCCGGGGCTGGACACGGTCGGGGTGTGCACGACGTGTCCGGCGATGAGGCCGGCCGCGGCTTCGACGTCCGAGATCCCGATCAAGGCAGTCACCTTTCCGGCGCGGGGCTGTGATCCGTGCCGCTTCGCACCCTGACCGGGGGAGGGGTGCCGGTCAACCCGGTTCCGCCGCGCGCTCCACGGTGGCGTGCCGATCACCGCCGTACAGCGGTGAGCGGGGCCTTCACAGATCGCGCCGCACGAGGAAGCCGATCAGCGACCGCAGCTCCCCGGCAACCTCTGCCTCCAGCGGAACCTCGGCGAGAGCCGCCTCGGCGGCGGTCACCTGACGCCGTGCCTCGGCCAGCCCGGCCGAGCGGCCACCCAGCTCCTCGATCAGCGCGGCCGTACCGCCGGGGTCGGCGGCGGACTCCAGCACCGAGGGGAGCCGACCGGCGGCGGGGGAGTCGAGCGCGGCCAGTACGGGGAATGTCTTCTTCCGCTCCCGCAGGTCTCCGTGCACCGGCTTGCCGGTGACGGCGGGGTCGCCCCAGATGCCCAGCAGATCGTCGACCACCTGGAAGGCGACGCCCAGATGACGTCCCGCACGGTCGAGGGCGGAGACGGTCGCGGGCGGTGCGCCGCCCAGCAGGGCGCCAAGGGCGGCCGCACAGCCCAGCAGGGAGCCCGTCTTGTGCTCGGCCATCGCCCGGTACTCGTCCGGCCGCACCCGCTCGGGCCCGGTCCACGGACGCGTGGCGAACAGCAGGTCGTCTGCCTGCCCGCGCACCAGGTCCTGCAACGCCACGGACAGCAGCCGCACCGCCTGCGGACCCGCCGGTGCCGCGGCGAGCGTCTCGACGGCCAGCGCGAACAGGGCGTCGCCCGCGAGGACGGCGGGCCCGGTGCCGTACGCCTTCCACACGGTGGGGCGGCGGCGCCGGATCGTGTCGCCGTCCATGATGTCGTCGTGCAGCAGGGAGAAGGCGTGCACCAGCTCCACCGCTACCGCCCCCGGCACCCCGACCTGCCCGGGAGCACCGGCCGCCTCGGCCCCGAGCACGGCCAGGGCCTGCCGCACGCCCTTTCCGCCGGAGGCGACGGCAGGCGCGCCGCCCACCTCGCACCAGCCGAAGGTGTACGCGGCCATCTCACCGACCCAGGGATGCATCCGCCCCACGGCGTCGCGCAGCGCGGGCCGCACCAAGGCACGGCAGCGGTCGAGGACTTGGTGGGCGTCGGCCGGTGCCTGCGCCGACGGGGTGACCGGAAGGGCGTCGAACGGAGTCCGCACCGCCGAAGGGAACGTCGTCACCGTACGGCCACCGCCCCGGCGCCCGCCCCCGCCATCGCCGAGGCTTCCTCCTTCTCCGAGGCTTCCTCCTTCTTCGCGGCAGCGTCCTCCAGGGTGTCGAACTCCGCCTGCGCCCGAGCGACCATCTCCCGCGCGTGCCGCAGCCCGATCCGCTCCAACACCCCTGCCAGCTCGGTCAGTTCGGCGGCCGTCTCGGCCCGATCGCGCCCCAGCCGGGCCCGTGACTTGGCCAGCCCGAGTCGGGACAGCGCCTCCCCGCGCGGCTCGCTCATGGCGCGGAACTCCGCGAGCGCCTGCTCGTACAGGGCGCGGGCCTCGGCGTAACGCCCGGCGCGGTACAGGACGTTGCCGCGCATCTTGTGGTTGTAGGCCAGCGCGCTGGAGAGCTTCATCGCGCGGCAGGTGGCCTCCGCCTCGGACAGCAGAGCCAGCGCCCGCTCGACGTTCCCGTCCCGGACGGAGACGATGTCGGCGAGCCCACGCAGCGCCCAGGCGTGACCGCGCCGGTCCTCGGCACGGGCGGCGATCTCAGCGGCCTCCTCGAACAGGGCGAACGCGGTGTCGTACGACCCGGTCTGGCGATGGATCTGGGCGATGCCCTCCAGCGCCCACACCGTGTGCCGCGCCTCACCGCGCCGCCGGGCCTCGGCCAGCAGCTGCTCGTGCAGCCGGTGGACCGCCTCGTAGTCGCCCTGGATCCGGCCGGTCTCCGCAAGGCCGGCCAGCGAGTAGCCGCGTACGACGATGTCGCCGCCGCGCTCACCGAGGTCCGCCGCGAGCTGCAGGAGCCGCCGGGCCAGCGGGAACGCACCGCGCTGCCGGGCCAGGGTGCCGCCGCTCCACAGCGCCCAGGCCATCGCCCCGGTGTCGCCGGCCTCCCGGGCGGCGCGGTAGCTCGCCTTCCACGCCCGGTCCGCGTCCCCGATCTGCCCCAGCCGGCGGTGCGCCTCGGCGACCGCGAGCCCCGAACGCGCCGCCTCGCCGTGCTGTCCGGCCCGCTCGGCGGCCTTCAACTGCTCGGTGCCGGCGGCCAGTACGTCGGTCAGCGAGGAGTTGACGGACAGGGTGGTCAGGGCGCCCTGGTACTCCGGGGCGAATGCCTTGCCGTACATGTATGCCTCTCGATCCGGTATACACGCCATCTATACGCTGGGTGTATACATGGGCGGTATAGTGCGTCGAAAATGAGCCCTGGCCAGAAGGCCAGGGCGTCATCGGTGACGGTCACCTGATGGTCTTCACTTGTTGTCGATCAAGACGTCGGCAGAGCGGACAGGGTTGCTCGTGAGGCGCAGATCACCTCGCGAGGGTGGTGTCAGTGCTGCTGGGGCTTCTGCGGTGTCGCCTCACTCGGCCGTACGACGACGTAGCCCTGGCCCTGCAGCATCAGCTGGACGGCCTCCCCGGAGCCGCCGCGCAGCATCGAGCCCAGGGACTGCGAGCGGTGCAGCGAGGTCTGCAGCCCGGCGGTCCAGCCGACCACCGCGTCCGTGTCGACGTACACCGGGTACTGGGGTGAGACGGGGATCACCAGGGGGTTGCCCTCGCAGACCAGCCCCAGCCTGCCCTGGCCCGTGAAGACGCTGTTGAACAGTCCGCCGCCGGTGATGCCCGCACCCTTCACCGTAGCTATCCGGTACGACAACGAGGCGTCGAAACACAGGACGTTGCGGCCGTTGACCGTGAACTCGTCGCCGGGGTCGACGTCGACGATGAAGCAGTTCTGCGCCTCGTGCGCGAACCAGGCCTCGCCCTGCCCCCGCACCGCCATCAGCGGCAGCCCCTCACCGGTCACGGCCCGCTTGAGCATGCCGCCCACGCCCTGGCCCTTGCGCTCGAACTGGAGGTTGCCGCGGTAGGCGACCATCGCGCCCTGGCGGGCGTGCATCTCGCCGTTCACCGCGTACTTGACGCACTTGGCGTTCTCGATCGTCATGCCCGGTGCCGTGGCCGGCTGGACCATGTGCTCGCTGGAAAAGAGGTCACCCTTCATACGGGCATCCTGTCCCGGACGGTTACGTTCCGACCAGATCGCGGTGTGTCGCCGTCTGAGCCTGCTTCTGGGCCCGTCAGGCGCCGAAGAGTTGTGTCCAGTACGTGCCCGCGGGACCGCCGCCCGCGAAGCCGATCCCAATGTGCGTGAAGTCGCGCTTGAGGATGTTGGCGCGGTGGCCCGGGCTGTTCATCCAGCCCTCCACGACCTCGGCGGGGGAGCGCTGGCCGCAGGCTATGTTCTCGCCGATCGCGCGCATGCGGGAGCCCGCGGCGGCCGCACGGTCCCAGGGCTGGGTTCCCTCCGGCGAGGTGTGGGAGTAGAACGCGCGGACCGCCATGTCGGTGCTGTAGGCCTGTGCGGCGGTGCCGAGCGCGGGATCGACGGCCAGGGCGCGCAGCCCGGCCCTGGCCCGCTCGCGGTTGGTGAGGTCGACGACCTCCGCCGCCGTGCGGGACAGGTCCCCCGGCGTGAGAGGCCTGGCCCACAGCGCGGTCCAGTACGTGTCGCCCGAGCGGCCGCCCCTGACGTACGCCACGGCGGCGTGGGTGAAGGCCGGGTCGTGCAGGGTGCGGCGGGGCTGCTCGGTGCGCAGGCAGTACGCGACGAACTCGGCGGGGGTGCGCGGGCCGGAGACCAGGTGTTCGCCAACGGTGAGATACGCGTACCCGGTGGCGGTGACGCGCTGGTACACGGAGACGCCGTCGCGGCCCTCCACACCGAGCCGGCCTGCCGCGGCCATGGCGGCGGCGTGGGCCTGAGCGGCGGTGGCGAGGCGGGCGTCGAGAGCGACGGGCGGTGAACCGGCACCGGCGCGGGCGGAGTTGACCAGGCCGAGGAAGCCGTCGGGATCGGGGGAGGCGACATGCGGGGCGGTGACGGCGGACAAGGTCTGCATCGTGCTCGTGGGCCGTACGACGGGCATCGGCGCAGCGCCGGCCACGGGCGGCGCGGGTGCCGACGGGACCGGCGACGGCGTGGCGTCCTCGACGACGTCAACCCCGAAGTCGCGCGCGATCCCGGCCAGTCCGTCCGCGTACCCCTGCCCGAGAGCCCGCAGCTTCCAGCTGTCGCCGCGCCGGTAGATCTCCGCGAGCAGCAGCACGGTCTCCTGTCGCGGGCGTGGCGGGGCGAACCGGGCGATCGGGCGGCCACCCGGGCCGGTGACGTGGAGCGTGGGGGCGGGCAGGCGGCCCAGGGGAGTGCCGGGGTCGGCGGGGCTGACGACCACCGTGACCCGCGTGGCCCCGTGCCGCAGTCGCGGCGGATCGACCGTCAGGGTGTCGCCGTGGAGCCGGGCGCCCGGCGCGGACGGCTGGTTGTAGAACACGAAGTCGGCATCGCCCCGGACCTTGCCGTCGTCGTCGGTGATGAGCGCGGACACATCGAAGGGGCCGGGCACCCGGACGGTCACACTGCCGCCCGGGAGGGGCAGATTGCCCCCGGGAACCAACTCGCTCATCGTGCCGTCCTGGTGGGTGGTTCGAGATCCGGTGGGGATGTCCGGAAAACGTCCAGCGGATCTCGCGGGTTCCCACCCGACGTGCGCGCTACTTCACCTGCTTGCCGCAGAACGCGGACTCCAGGGTGCCCAGCATGGAGTTGAGGACCGTGCCGTTGTTGGAGGTGTTGGCGAGCGCGGTGAGGCTGCGCTTGCCGTCCTTGGAGGCGAAGGCGTAGGTGTAGTAGCCCTGGACGGCGCCCGTGTGACCGTACACGGAGATCCCGCATGACAGATGACGGCGCCGCAGGCCCAGCCCGTACTCCTGCTTGGTCCCCGACGGCACCCATCGCTGCATCTGGGCCAGCTGTGCCCGGGAGGTCAGCCGGCCGCCGAGCAGCGCCGACAGGAAGGTGTTGAGGTCCCGCGTGGTGGAGATGACGGCGCCCGCGCTCTGCGCCCAGGACACCGTCTGCTCGGTGGCGTCGACGAGCTTCGCGCCGGCGGCGTCGGGAGTGAGGTACCCGCGCGCGTGCCGACCGGGGATCTTCGTGCCGGGGTGCACATAGAAGGTGTCGCGCAGGTGGAGCGGCTCGATGATCCGGTTCTGGTACTCGGTCCGCACGGAGTGCCCGGTCAGCTTCTCGATGAGCATTCCGGCGACCACGAAGTTGGTGTTGGAGTAGGAGTACGCGCCGCCCGGCTTGGTGGTCCGCGGCTTGCTCAGGGACCGGTTCACCAGCTGCCGGTAGGTGAAGACCTTCTTCCGGACCGCCTCGAAGCCGGGAACCGTCCGCGCGAACATCTCGTTGGTGTAGTCGTGCAGGCCGCTACGGTGGCCGAGCACATGCCGGACCGTGATGCGGTCATCGGGCAGCAGCCCCGGCAGATAGCGGTTGACCGGGGTGTCGAGCTTCAGCTTCTTCTCGTCGGCCAGTTGCAGCAGGACGACCGCCGAGAAGATCTTGGTGACGCTTCCGATGCGGAACCGGTCGGTGTTGCTGATCTTCCGTCCGGTTTCGCGATGGGCGACGCCCGTGGCCGCCCAGTGGACCGAGCCGCCGTCGTCGAGCCGCGCCATCGCGCCTGGGGCACCCTGCCCGCGCACCGTGCGCAGGACGTTCCACAGGCCCGTGACATCGGGTTTGGGCAGGGCGGCCGCCGAGGACTCGGCCCTGGTGGTGGCGCCGGGCGCCAGGGCTGTGGCGTGCGCGGGAACCGCCAGGAGCGACACCACGGCCGCCGTCACCGCCGTACCCCTGACCACCGTTGCTGAGACCATCCGGCTGACTCCCGTCTCTGTCGATGTGCTGCCGACCTTTGATGCAGATGTGCTGCTGAACACGAGAACGATCACCTGCACGCGGGGCAACCTTCTCGCATCCCGTCACATCGCCACAGACGACGCACAGTTGGACAGTCAGGTATCACCGGGTGGGAGTCCTTTGAGGCTCCCTGTGGGAATCCTGTTTCTTTTATTGACGGCGGAAAATAAGACCTCTAGGTTCCGGACATGCCCTCGATCCGCCGCGCCGAGACGTTCCCGGCGAACACGCCGGCCGCCTCGCAGATCTTCACCACGGTCCTGAGCCATGGGCCCCTCACCCGCCTGGAGGTGGCCCGGCGGGCGGGACTGTCCCCGGCCGCCGTCACCAAGGCGGTGCGGCCCCTGATCGAGGCCGGCTACCTGGTGGAGGACGTCGACGAGCCCGCCCGGCCCGCGCTCGGCCGCCCCGCCAACCCCGTACGGGTCGACGGGGGACGGGCGCTGTTCATCGGCGTCAAGGTGACCGGCGACGAGGTCATCGCCGTGCTCACCGACCTGTGCTGCCGCATCCGCGTCGCCCGCCACGCGCCGCTGGCGGACCGGAAACCGAAGGCCGTGCTGGCCTGCGTCGCCGAGCTGACGGGCGAACTGCTCGCAGAGGCAGGCGACTTGAGGGTCCCCGTCCTCGGACTCGGCATCGCCGTCTCCGGTGACGTGGACCGCGGTGCGGGAGTCGTCCGCTACTCGCCGTTCCTGGAGTGGCGGGACGTACCCCTCGCCGAACTCGCCGCCACGACCACCGGATTGCCGGTCACCGTCGACAACGACGTACGGGCCCTCACCGTCGCCGAGCAGTGGTTCGGCGCAGGCGTGGGGCTGTCCGACTTCGCCGTGGTGACGGTCGGCGCGGGCATCGGGTGTGGGCTCGTGGTGCACGGACGGGTGGTCGCCGGGGCGCACGGTGTGGCCGGAGAGATCGGGCACGTCACCGTCGATCCGGCCGGTCCGCCCTGCCACTGCGGCAACCGCGGCTGCGTGGAGGCCATCGCGGGGGACGCCGCGATCCTCCGGCGGATCCGCGCGACCACGGGCGTCGAGGTCGCCGACACCGCGGAAGCCGTGGCCCTCGCCCACCGCGGTGTCGCCGGGGCGCGCGAGGCCTACGCCCGGGCCGGCGAGGCGATCGGCCGCGGCATCGCCACCGTGGCCAACCTGCTCGGCCCCGAGCGGGTGATCATCTCCGGCGAGGGTCTCGCCGCCCACGACCTGTTCGCCGAACAGATCCGCGACGCCTTCGCCGCGGCCGCGTTCGGCTCCGCCGACCGGTGCGACGTACAGACCCGCCCACTGCCCTTCGAGGAGTGGGCGCGCGGGGCCGCGGCCACCGCGATCCAGTCCTTCATCAGAGCCGACGACCAGCGCCAGAGCCGCTGAACCAACCCCTGGAGGTACGACCCATGCGGTCATCCTCGTACTCCGTCATGCCCGCACGCGCCCTGAGAGCCGTGGTGGTCCTGGCCCTCACCGCCGGTGTCACCGCCGCCGTCCCCAGCGCGCAGGCCGAGACCACCACGCCCCCGGCCGCCCCGACCAGCACCGCGGTGGCCGCCAAGCCCTACATGGGCTGGACGAGCTGGACCATGCAGTCGTCGAAGTACCCGGGCCTCAACCCCAAGGGCGACTACAGCTACCTGTCCGAGGCCAACGTCACCAAGCAGACCGACGCCATGGCCGCCAAGCTGAAGAAGTACGGCTACGAGTACGTCAACATAGACGCCGGCTGGTGGATGGACTGGTCCTGGAAGTCGCAGTTCGACGAGTACGGCCGGCAGAAGGCCGACCCGGTGCGCTTCCCGAGCGGCATGAAGGCCGTCGCCGACCGCATCCACTCCAAGGGCCTCAAAGCCGGCATCTACCTCCCGGTCGGCCTGGAGAAGGGCGCGTACAACGACGGCAAGAACCCGATCTGGAACGCCGACGGCTGCACCACCGGCGACATCGTCTACGACGACCTGCGCACCACCAACGGCTGGGACAGCGCCTACAAGATCGACTTCTCGGATCCCTGCGCGCAGAAGTACATCGACTCCCAGGCGCAGATGTTCGCCGACTGGGGCTACGACTTCCTGAAGCTCGACGGCGTGGGCCCCGGCTCCTTCAAGAGCGGCGACAACTACAACAACGTCGCCGACGTCGCCGCCTGGCAGCAGGCCATCAAGGCCGCCGGCCGCCCCATCCACCTGGAGCTGTCCTGGTCCCTGGACTACGGGCACGTCGAGGACTGGAAGAAGTACTCCAACGGCTGGCGCATCGACACCGACGTCGAGTGCTACTGCAACACCCTGGTCACCTGGGAGAACTCGGTCGACGACCGCTGGGACGACGCCCCCGCCTGGACCGCCCACGCCGGCCCCGGCGGCTGGAACGACCTCGACTCCCTCAACGTCGGCAACGGTGAGATGGACGGCCTGACGAAGGCCGAGCGGCAGAGCTACGCCACCCTGTGGGCCATCGCCAAGTCCCCCCTCTTCACCGGCGACGACCTCACGAAGCTCGACTCCTACGGCCTGTCGCTGCTGACCGACCGCGACGTCATCGGCATCAACCAGAGCAGCGCCCCGCCCGCCGAGCCCGTCACCGCATCCGACCCGCAGCAGGTCTGGGCCGCGAAGTACCCCGACGGCACCTACACCGTGGCCCTGTTCAACCTCTCCGACGCGCCCGCCTCGGTGACCGCCAACTGGTCGACCCTCGGCTTCAAGGGCAAGGCCTCGGTGCGCGACGTGTGGAACAAGGAGAACCTCGGCACCTACTCCGACAAGATCACCCAGGCGCTCCCCGCACACGGCTCCCGCCTGTTCACCGTCACCCCGCGCGGCACGGACCTCGCCTGGACCGCCCACGAGGCCGAGGCGGGCACCCTGAGCGGCAACGCCTCCGTGGCCGACTGCTCCGCCTGCTCCGACGGCCGCAAGGTCGGCAACCTCTACGTCGGCGGCAAGGTCACCGTCAACGACGTCGTGGTGGCCAAGGCCGGCACCTACCAGGTCAAGGTCGCCTACGTCAGCGGCGACTCCCGCTCGGTCTCCGTGTCGGCCAACGGAAGCGGCGGCACCTCGCACAAGTTCGCGTCCACCGGGGACTGGTCCACCGTCAACAGCGTCTACGTGCCGGTGAAGCTGAAGGCCGGGGCCAACACGATCACGTTCGACAGCGGGACCGGCTACGCGCCGGACATCGACCGGATCGACGTACAGAAGTCTCTCTGACCTTCCTCCACCGGGGCCCGGCCGTGCGCCGGGCCCCGCCCGAGACGCATCCGGAGCCGCACATGGGCACCAGCCCGAACGAGCCGAGCCGAAGAACCCTCCTCTCCCTCGCCACCACCGCGGGCCTCACCGCCGCCCTCGGCACGCTGCCCGCCTTCACCGCCTCCGCCGCGCCCGACCGCCCCGCCGCCGGGGTCCCGCTGCCCGCCGACGCCTCCCGGCACCGGCTGTGGTGGCAGGCACCCGGCGACGAGGGCTCCCTGATCGAACAGGGCCTGCCCGTCGGCAACGGCCGCATCGGCGCCCTCGCGAGCAACGACCCCGGCCGCGAACTGCTGCTGATCACCGACGCCACCATGTGGACCGGCGGCCTCAACGACACCCTCGACCAGGACGGCCAGTTCCCCTACGGCCGCTCCGACTTCGGCTCGTTCACGCTGCTCGCCAAGCTCACCGTCGACATCCTTGACCACGACCTCGGCGCCGTGGGCGGCTACCGCCGCACCCTCGACCTCGCCCAGGGCCTCGTCACCAGCTCCTACGTCCGCTCCGGCGTCACCTACCGGCGCGAGATGTACGCCAGCCACCCCGACGACGCCATCATCCTGCACTTCACGCAGAGCGGCGGCGGCCACTACACGGGCTCCCTCACCCTGACCGGCACCCACGGCGAGACGCCCACCGCCGCCGAGTCCTTCGGCGCGACCCTCCCCAACGGCCTGCGCTACGGCGCCGCCCTCAAGGCACGCGGCAGCGGCGGCAAGGTCACCGTGCACGGCACCCGGATCGACTTCTCCGGCTGCAAGGACCTCACCGTGGTGGTCAGCGCCGGCACCAACTACGCGCCCGACGCAGGGGCCGGGTTCCGCGACCCCGCCCTCGACCCGGAGCGACTGGCACGTACGAAGGTCCGGGCCGCCTGCGCCGTATCGGCCGACGCCCTGCGGCGCACCCATGTCGCCGACTACCGCGCCCTGTACGGACGTCTCGACCTCTCCCTGGGCCCTTCCACGGCCGCGCAGCGCGAACTGGACACCTGGGAGCGCCTGCACGCCCGCACCCGCGATCCCGAACCCGACCCCGAACTGGAGGCGGCCTACCTCCAGTTCGGCCGCTACCTCATGATCTGCGGCTCGCGCGACAGCCTGCCCCTCAACCTCCAGGGGCTGTGGCTGGACGGCAACGACCCGGACTGGATGGGCGACTACCACACCGACATCAACATCCAGATGAACTACTGGATGGCCGACCGCACGGGCCTGTCGTCCTGCTTCGACGCCCTCACCGACTACTGCGTCGCCCAGCTCCCGTCCTGGACCGACACCACCCGCCGCCTCTTCAACGACCCGCGCAACCGCTACCGCAACTCCACCGGCGAGAACGCCGGCTGGACCGTCGCCATCTCCACCAACCCCTACGGCGGAGGCGGCTGGTGGTGGCACCCGGCGGGTAACGCCTGGCTGTGCACCACCCTGTGGGAGCACTACGAGTACACCGGGTCGCGCGAACACCTGACGAAGATCTACCCGCTGCTGAAGGGCGCGTGCGAGTTCTGGGCGGCGCGGCTGCTCACCACCACCCTCCCCGGCACATTGAAGGAGGTCCTGGTCGCGGACAGCGACTGGTCGCCGGAGCACGGCCCGCTCGACGCCAAGGGCATCACCTATGCTCAGGAACTGGTGTGGGCGCTGTTCGGGAACTACTGCACCGCGGCGGCCGAGCTGCGGAAGGACACCGACTACGCGGACCGGATCGCCGCACTGCGCAGGAGGCTGTACCTGCCGCGGGTCAGCCCGACCACCGGCTGGCTGGAGGAGTGGATGTCCCCCGACAACCTCGGCGAGACCACGCACCGCCACCTGTCCCCGCTCGTCGGCCTGTTCCCCGGCGACCGCATCCGCCCCGACGGTTCCACCCCGGCCGACCTCGTCGCCGGCGCCACCGCCCTGCTCACCGCGCGCGGCATGGAGAGCTTCGGCTGGGCCAACGCCTGGCGCAGCCTGTGCTGGGCCCGCCTGAAGGACGCGGACAAGGCGTACCAGCTGATCGTCAACAACCTCCGCCCGTCCACCGACGGCAGCAACGGCACGGCGTTCAACCTCTTCGACATCTACGAGGTGGAACGCGGCCGGGGCATCTTCCAGATCGACGCCAACTTCGGTACGCCGGCCGCGATGGTGGAGATGCTGCTGTACTCCCGGCCGGGACACATCGAACTCCTCCCGGCACTCCCCGACGCCTGGGCCGCCTCGGGGTTCGTCAAGGGCGTGTCCGCACGCGGCGGCTTCGAGGTCGACCTGAGCTGGCGCGACGGGAAACCGACCGAGGCCCGTGTCCGAAGCGTCGGCGGTCGCACGACGACGGTCGCGTACGGCGACGAGTCCCGCACGGTCACCCTGAAGCCCGGCGCCTCCGTCACCCTGAAGGACCTCGCCCGGTGAGGGCCCATCTCCCGCTGGCAGCCGTCCTGTTGACGCTCGTCGCCTGCCAGTCGGCGCCCGCCGAGGCGACCGGTGCCGGGAGCGGCGTGGTCACCTGGGCGGCGAGCGCCGACCGCATGGGCGACGGTGTCGCCGGCCGCAGCTACCGCCTCGTCGTGCACACCAGCGTGGGCGGCACCGACGTCCGGATCCGGCTCTCCAACGCCTTCGGGGACCGGCCGTTGACCTTCGACAACGTCCACGCGGGCATCCAGGAGCAGGGCGCCGAGCTGCGGCCGGGCAGCAACCGGCGCCTGGCCTTCGGCGGTGCGCGCACGGTCACCGTGCCGGCGGGCGGCACCGTGTGGAGCGACCCGCTGCCCGGCAGGCTGCCCGCCGCGACCAACCTGGTCGTCAGCCTGCACAGCCCGGACGCGGGCGGCCCCGCGAGCGGCCACTGGATGGCCATGCAGACGTCGTACGCCACCCAGGGCGACCACACCGCCGAGGAGAGCGGCGCCGCCTGGACCATCCCGACCGGCTCCTGGTTCTACCTCGACGCCGTCTCCGTCCGCGCCCCCGCGGGCACCGGAGCCGTGGTCGCCCTCGGCGACTCCATCACCGACGGCTGGCAGTCCACGTCCGACCTGAACCGCCGCTGGCCCGACTACCTGGCCCGCCGCCTGAAACGGGCCGACACGACCGTGCGGGGCGTGGCCAACGAGGGCATATCCGGGAACAAGGTCCTCACCGACCTTCCCGGGCAGAGCGCGCTGAACCGGCTGGAGCGGGACGTCCTGTCCCAGCCGGGCGTGCGCACCGTCTTCCTCTTCCAGGGCGTGAACGACATCAAGGCCCACTCGGGCGTCACGGCCGAGGACCTGATCGAGGGTTACCGCGAGATCGTGGACCGGGCGCACGCGGCCGGGAAGTGCGTCGTGGTCGCGACCGTCGGCCCCTTCAAGGGCTGGCACGAATGGGACCCGGCCGCCGAGGCCGTCCGCCAGGAGGTCAACACCTTCATCCGCACCAGCGGCGAGTTCGACGCCGTCACCGACTTCGACCGCATCCTGCGCAGCCCCTACGACCCCGCACGGATGCTCCCCGCCTTGGACGGCGGCGACCACATCCACCCCAACGACAAGGGCATGCAGGCGATGGCCGACGCCGTCGACCTGAACGCCCTGGAGTGCACCGCCACCGACTGATCAGCACGGGCCAGGGGGACCCGGTGCGGAACGCCTGAGCTGCGGGGATAGGGTGCAGCCTGGCTCGTCTGCGTCGTCCCCCCACTCGAAGGATCAGCCGGCTCCCCATGACAGACACCCGCACCGACTCCCGTACGGGCTCCCGGACCGACTCCCGCCCCCGGCGACTCCTGGTCCGGGTGATCCGCTGGATCTTCGGCGGCATCGCCGCGTTCGTCGCCGCCTTCTGGCTCGTCACCGCGTCCCTCGATCTCGCCCTGTCCGCGGGCCTCTACGGCACACCGGGCACGTACAAGGTCGAGCGCTGCTACGACACGAACGACAGCCGCAAGAGCTCCGACATCTCCTGTTACGGGGACTTCACACCGGACGGCGGCGGTGCCGACGACGCCTTCTACGTCCACCTTGAGGACACCGGGCACGACTACCCGGACGGCACCGAGTTCGCCGCCCGGGAAGGGCTCGAAACGCAGTCCATTCAGCGGGCCGGGATCTGGGGCGTCGTGGGCGAGCTGTGGCAGGTCGGGTTCGCCGCGGCTGCCCTCACCTGGCTCGCGTACCTGGTGGTCAGGCCGCCCAAGTCGGGCAAGCCGAACCGGAGTCGGGAGCCCTCGCGGCGCGAGAAGGCGGCCGAGCGGGTGGGGCTCGGTATCTTCGCCTGCGCTGTTGTGGGTGTCCTGGGCTGGGCCGTCAACCTCGCGTGGTCGATCGCTGCCTCCTAGCGGCGGACCGCTTCGAGCGCCGGGCACGCAAAGTCGCGGGCCACGCGAAGTCGCTAGTCGCGCAACGTCTTCGCCCAGTCCGCCGGCACCCGCCCCGCGGGCCCCGGTGTCGGCTGATCCGCCGGATGACTGACCGGAGGCGCCAGCTCGGGCCCGGACTCGAACAGCTCGTTCGTCTCGTAGCTCCAGTACCACGCCTCACCCGGCTCGAAGCTCTGCACCAGAGGGTGCCCGGTGTCCCGGTAGTGCCCCGTCGCGTGCTTCGCGGGTGAACTGTCGCAACACCCCACGTGCCCGCACTGCGCGCACCGCCGCAGATGGAACCACCACCCGCCGGCCGCGTCGCACTCCACGCACCCGCCGCCACTGGGCGGCACGCCTGGGTCGATCCCCTTCTCGGCACTCATGCGGACTCCTCACTCATGCGGACTCCTCGGCAAGGTCGATCTCGGGTGTGTCGTTCTCGGCCGCGGTGAGCGGAAGCAGCACCTGGAACCGCGTGTCACCCGGCACCGACTCCACCTGGATGTTGCCGTGATGCTTGTTGACCACGATCCGCCAGGAGATGTCGAGGCCGAGCCCGGTGCCCTCACCCACGGGCTTCGTCGTGAAGAAGGGATCGAAGATCCGCCCCCGGTTCTCCGCCGGGATGCCCACCCCTGTGTCACGGAACTCCACCAGCAGCCGGTCGTGATCCGGTGCCGTGCGCACGGTCAACGTCCCTTCGCCGCCCGCGCTGTTGATCGCGGCGACCGCGTTGTCGATGAGGTTCGTCCAGACCTGGTTGAGCTCCGCCGGGTACGCGGGGATCTTCGGCAGCGTACGGTCGTACTCCTTGACGACCTTGATCTGCCGGCCGATCTTGCCCGACAGCATCAGCAGGGTGCTGTCGAGGAGTTCGTGCACGTCGGCGTTCTGGAAGGGCGCGCGGTCGAGCTGGGAGTACTGCTTGGCGGCGTCGACGAGATGCGAGATGCGCGCGGTCGAGTCGTTGATCTCGTCCATCAACAGCTCGGTCTCGACGGTGTAGTTGAGCCACCCGATCGCGTTCGGCAGGATCTCCTCGTCCACCGCCGTCGCGACCTGGTCCAGCCAGTCCACGTCGAGACCGGCCTGCACGAAGGTCGGCGCGATCCGCCAGGCCTGCTGGATGTCGTGGTCGTCGAGCCAGTCGGTGACCGCGTCCTCCCGGTCGGCGGCCTCCAGCGGACTCAGCGTGGGGGCCTTGGCGACCCGCTCGGCGGTGCGTTCCTGGATGTCGATGAGGTTCGCCATGACCTCGGGGGAGTAGGAGCCCTGCGCGATGATGGCCAGCTTGTGCCGCATCTTGCCCACCCGCTCGCGCAGCGTCGCGGTCGCCCGTACGGCCGCCGCCGCGGGGTTGTTGAGCTCGTGCGTGAGCCCGGCGGACAACGAGCCCAGCGCCAGCAGCCGTTCGCGCTGCCCGATGGCCCGCTGGGTGCTCTTCGAACCGAAGAAGAGCCCCTCCAGCAGATGCACCGCCATCGGGAACCACTCCTGCATGATCTCCGCGAAGGTGTCGGCGGGCAGCACGAAGAACCGCGTCGGCTCGGTGACGCGCATGGAGTTGTTGTAGGCCTGCCGCACCCGGTCACCCAGGTACGCCTGCATGGACCCGGCGTACACCCCGCGCTGCGAGGTCCGGGTCACCTCCACGTCGTCCCCGCCGACCCGGCGGGACAGCACGACGGTGCCCTCGATCATCACGTAGAAGCAGGTGGCGGGGTCGCCCTCGGTGTACACGGGCCCCGGCTCGAACCTCTCCACCCGTCCCTCGCCGCACAGCCTGCCGAGCTGCTCGGGGGAGAGCTTCTCGAACAGGAACAGCGACCCGATCTCCCCGGGTTGGCACGGCATCAACTGCCCGCTCATGACTGCTCCAGGTAACGGTGGACGAGCATCACGGCCATGGCTCCCTCTCCGACGGCGGACGCGACCCGCTTCGCGGACTCGGCGCGCGCGTCGCCCGCCACGAACACGCCGGGAACACTGGTCTCCAGGTGGTACGGCGGCCGGTCCAGCTCCCAGCCCGCCGGCGGCCGTCCGTCGGACGTCAGGTCGGGCCCGGCCAGGATGAACCCGCGGCCGTCCCGCAGCACCGCCTCGTTCAGCCAGTCGGTGAGCGGGGCCGCGCCGATGAACACGAACATCCACTGGGCGTCGACGAGTTCGCTCCGCCCGCTGTCCACCTCGCGCAGCGTCAGCTGCTCCAGATGGTCGGAGCCGTGCGCGGCCTCGACGACCGTGCCCGTGCGCACCGAGATGTTCGGCGCCTCGTCGATCTGCTGGATCAGGTAGTGCGACATGGACGCCGACAGCGACGCCCCGCGCACCAGCAGCGTCACCGACTTCGCGCCCCGCGACAGATACATCGCCGCCTGCCCGGCGGAGTTGGCGCCGCCGACGATGTACACGTCCTGGCCCTGGCATGCGGGCGCCTCCGTCAGTGCCGACCCGTAGTACACCCCGCAGCCGGTCAGGTCGTCGCAGCCGGGCGCCTGGAGCTGCCGATACGACACACCGGTCGCCAGGATCACGCTGTGCGCGGCGACCGCCGAGCCGTCCGAGAACCGTACGATCCGGGCGGCGCCGCTGACCTCCAGTCCCGTCACCTCGCGCGCGGAGAGGATCTCGGCGCCGAACTTCGTCGCCTGCCGGCGGGCGCGGTCGGTGAGTTGTGCGCCCGACACTCCGTCCGGGAAGCCCAGGTAGTTCTCGATCCGGGAGCTCTGCCCGGCCTGCCCGCCGGTCGCCGACCGCTCCACCAGCACCGTCCGCAGCCCTTCCGACGCCCCGTACACGGCGGCGCCGAGCCCGGCAGGCCCGCCGCCGATGACGACGAGGTCGTAGAAGTCGGCCGTCGGCGTCGTGGCCAGCCCCACCTTCGCGGCCAGCTCGGGCGCCTCGGGCGCGACGAGGGCCGTACCGTCCGGCGTGACCACCAGCGGCAGCCGCTGCCCGTCCTGCCCGGCGGCGGCCAGCAGTCGCTGCCCCTCGGGCTCGTCGGCCGAGTACCAGCGGTACGGCACCTGGTTGCGGGCGAGGAACTCCCGCACCTCCGACGACCGTGCCGACCAGCGGTGTCCGACCACCTTGGTGCTGGGCACCGGCCGGTAGTCGCTGCGCCGCCAGGCCTCCAACAGGTCGTCCAGGACCGGATAGAGCTTCTCCTCCGGGGGGTCCCAGGGCTTGAGGAGGTAGTGGTCGAGATCGACGACGTTGATCGCGTCGATCGCCGCGTTGGTGTCCGCGTAAGCGGTCAGCAGCACCCGGCGCGCGCCCGGGTACACGTCCAGGGCCTGTTCGAGGAACTCGATGCCGTTCATCTGCGGCATGCGGTAGTCGGCCAGGATCACGGCGACGAGATCACCGCGCAGCTTCAGCTCGCGCAGCGCTTGCAACGCGGACTCGCCGGACTCCGCGCGCACGATCCGGTGCGACTCGCCGTAACGCCGTCGCAGGTCGCGGGCGACCGCCCGGGACACTCCCGGGTCGTCGTCCACGGTCAGGATGACGGTCCGCGCCGTGTCGGCGGCCTGTGCCATACGTCTCCCACCCCGAGGGTCGCGTACTCGACGCGGCGGTGGACGTCCGGATGGCGCAGTCGCCGCGCCGACTCCGGCCCCATCGTATGTTCGATCCGCCCGCTTCGCTCGGGCATGTGCGAGGTGGGCACGCTGCGTCGGTTTCGAGTGTCATGGGCACAGCGTGGTGAAGTGAAGACTGGGTACCACGGACGGTGACCGCGACCGCGACACGAGGAGGCAGCCGGAAATGACGCGCCCGATCACGGCAGGGGTGGACGGATCGGAGGAGAGCCTCGCCGGGCTGGCCTGGGCCGCCCGCGAGGCGGTCCGCCGGGGGCTCGCCCTGCGGCTGGTGCACGCCTGGCGGTTCCAGCCGCACGAGGCGCTCGACGCGGGATACGCCAAGGACGCCGACACCCAGGGCCGGTGGGTGCGGGAGGGGCTGACCGAGGCCGCCCGTTCCGTCACCGAGCGGCACCCCGGCCTCGACGTCACCACCGACGTCCTCGACGGTGGGCCCGCCGAGACACTGGTAGCCGCGGCGGCCGAGGCCGAGATGCTGGTGCTGGGGTCACGGGGCCACGCCGCCGTGGTCGGGTTCCTGCTGGGCTCCGTCGGACAGCAGGTGATCGCCGGGGCCGCGCGGCCCGTCGTCCTCGTACGCGCCGACGACCAGCCCTCGGCGGAGGCCGCCGGACGCGAGGTCGTCGTGGGACAGCAGGGCGACCCGGACGACAGCGCCGCCGTGCTGCGGTTCGCGTTCGAGACGGCCGCGGCGCGCGGAGCGACCGTGCGCGCCGTACGGGCCTGGACCCTGCCGCCGCTGTTCGCCTACAGCCCGGGCTCCCTGAAGCTCCTCGACGAGGCCGGTGGCCTGGAGCCGTACGAGAAGAAGGCGCTGGGCGAGGCGCTGCTGCCGTGGCGGGAACGCTTCCCGGACGTCCGTGTCGTCGAGCACGTCGAGATGGGCAGTGCCGGGCAGGTGCTGCTGTCCGTCGCCGGGCGGGCCCAGCTGATGGTCGTGGGGCGCCGCGCCCGCCGTACGGCCGTGGGCGCCCGGATCGGCTCGGTGGCACACGGCGTTCTGCACCACGCGGACTGCCCCGTGGCCGTGGTGCCGCACGACTGAGTCAGTCGGACGTCGTCGGCCGCAGCGTCTCGCGGGCCGTGGGCAGAATGTTGTTGAGGTAGTCCTCGACCACCGCGTCCAGGCCGATGTCGTGCTGCGCCCGCTCGGACAGGTACCAGCGGTGTTCGAGCAGCTCGTGGTAGATCTCGGCCGGGTCCATGGAGCCGCGCAGCTCCAACGGCACGGCCCGCACGGTGGGGCGGAAGACGTCGCGCACCCAGCGGTGCGCGAGCACCTCGGGGCGGGCGCCGAGCGGGTCGCCCGGGGCGTAGTCGTCCTGGGTGGCCATCCAGCTCTCCAGGTCGTTCAGAAGCCGTCGGGCCTGGTTCTCCTCGGTGTCCAGGCCCGTCAGGCGCAGCAGTTGACGCTGGTGGTGGCCGGCGTCGACGACCTTCGGCACGAAGGTGACCGTGTCGCCGTTGGTGGCGTGCTCGATCTGCATCTCGGCCACGTCGAAGCCGAGCTCGTTCAGACGGCGGATCCGGCGCTCGATGTAGTGGTACTTGCCCGCCGGGTAGACCGAGGTGCGGGTCAGCTCCTGCCACAGGCTCCGGTAGCGGGCGCAGATCTCGGTGCCGAACTCGATCGCGTCGACGGAGGGGTGCAGCGCCCCGGACGCCTCCAGGTCCAGCAGCTCGCCGCTGATGTTGACCCGGGCGAGGTCCAGGTCGTACTCGCGCTGGCCGGTGCTGAGCTGCGGGTGCAGATCGCCCGTCTCGGCGTCCACGAGGTACGCGGCGTAGGCGCCGGCGTCCCGCCGGAACAGTGTGTTGGACAGCGAGCAGTCGCCCCACGCGAACCCGGCGAGGTGGAGGCGGACCAGCAGCACGGCCAGCGCGTCCATGAGGCGGTGCATGGTCGCGGGGCGCATGGTCGTCTCGAACATCGAGCGGTACGGCATCGAGCCGCCCAGGTGCCGGGTCACCAGGACCGACTCCAGGGGGCTGTCGCCGGCGTCGGTGCGCCCGGTGACCACGGCCAGCGGGTCCACCGCCGGGATGCCGATGCGGTCCAGGTCGCGCAGCAGCTCGTACTCGCGCAGCGCCGGGCGCTCGGCGAGTTCCTTGACCGCGATCACCTCGTCGCCGGCGCGGGCGTAACGCACCACGTGCCGGGATATACCGCGCGGCAGCGGGACGAGGACGTCCTCCGGCCACTGCTCCAGAGGCAGATGCCAGGGCAGCTCCAGCAGGAGCGCGGGGTGCTCCGGGTTGGTCGCGCTGATCTGCAGTGCCATGGGCCGTTCGTCCTCGCCTCGCCGGTGATCGTCACCTCACCCTAGAGCGCGCGTTCCCGGGCCTGAAGCGCGGCGTCGCCCACCGGGCCGCGGTGCACGGGGCCGTGGCCGGGCAGCAGGACGTCGCCCTTGAGCCCTTCGAGCACGTCCAGCGAGGCCACGGCACGGGACCGCTCGCGGTGGAACATGTCCGGCAGCAGCTGCGGCCCCTTGACCCGTGAGGTGGGGTGCCCGCTCACCAGGGCGTCGCCCGCGATCACCACACCGGCGTCCGGCAGATGGAAGGCGCAGTGCCCGTCGGTGTGGCCGGGCGTGTGCACCGGGAGGGGACGGCCGGGCAGGTCCAGCGGACCGGCCGACGGGAACGCCTCGGGGGAGACGACCGGCACATGCGCGGTGCCGCCGGAGCGGATCGCGTGGATCGCCCAGGGCAGGACCCCCGGCCGCCAGCCGTTCTTCAGGACCGTCCCCACGCTCACCTGGTGCAGGAACTCCCGGCGGGCGTGCGGCACTTCGGCCTCGTGAAGGTAGATCGGCGTGCCGTACGTGTCGCGCAGGTACTCGGCGTTGCCCAGGTGGTCCGTGTGCGCGTGGGTGATCAGTACGGCCGTGACCGCCTCCGGCGAACTCCCCACCTCCGCGAGCGAGGCGAGCAGCGTGGCCCGGTCCCCGGGGTAGCCGGTGTCGATCAACGTCACCGCGTCGCCCTCGGTCAGGATCACCCAGTTCGTGTTGCTGCCGTGCACCAGATGGGTGCCGTCGGCGACTTGCTGTATGTCTACCCGCATGATCGTCCCGCGTGGTGAGGTCCGTGCCCGACGGGCACAGCAAAGCAGATCAAGATGAAAGCGCGTTCGGCGGGGCCGGACGCATCCCGAACAGGAACCGCGTGAGGCGCGTTCTGCGCACCACGCACTCGTACAGCACGAGGATCACGGCCAGCGAACCCGTCACGATCACCGTGTACTCGACCACGATCGGCGCCGACCAGCCCACCACGCCGTACGCCAGGACGACCACGACCGGCTGGTGCAGCACGTACAACGGCAGGGCGGCGACGCCCAGGTATCCCATCACCGGCCCCGGGCGGGCCCGCGCGCCCCGCTGTTCGCGCGGCCGGTCCAGCGTGCCGAGGATGGCCACCACGAGGCACCAGCCCGCCGCGCTGAACAGGGCGCGGGTGACCAGCGCGAGCGGCGTGCGGTCGGTGAACGGGTCGTCCAGGGTCATGAATCCGGGCCCGCACGCGGCGAACAGGACCACCCCCGCCACGCCGAGCGGCCGGGCGAGCCGGCGCATGACGGCCCGGATCCGCTCGTCCCCGGCGAGAGCGAAGCCGTAGAGGAAGAACACCAGGTAGGCCCAGTGGTGCCAGGCCGCGTAGTCCTCCTCCATGCCCAGCGGCACCTGGAGCAGCGCGAGCGGCAGCACGGGCAGCACAAGCAGGGCCGGGTGCCGGGCGACGATCTCCGCGGCACGGTCGCCGCCGGCCGCGAGACGTGCCGTGACCGGAGCCAGCAGCAGGCAGAACGCGAGCAGCAGGAGCACGAACCACAGATGGCCGGACTCGAAGTGCTCCCCGCCGAGGAAGAACGGGAAGTCGGCGAGGTCGAGGTGGACGGTGAAGTAGCGGGGCAGGAAGCGCCCGTACGACTCGTCGTAGGCCGGGTCGGCGGCGCGCAGCCGCAGCCACTGGGGGAGTGGGTTCAGCACGACCATGGTGAAGACCAGGGGAACTCCCAGACGCACCAGGCGTTCCCGGGCGAAACGGCCGGCGCCGCGGCGGCGCACGGAGTACCGGGCACCGAGCCCGGCTACGAGGAACAGCACAGGCATCGCCCAGACCACCGCGAACCCGGCGAGGACCGTGATCGCCTCCGTGGTCTGCGCGTTCTGGACGTAGTAGTCGCCCTCCGTGGCGAAGACCAGGGCCGCGTGGAAGAAGACCAGACCGAGGACGACGAGGACCCGCAGCACGTCCAGTTCGCCGCGCCGGGGAGCCGTGGCCGGTGCCTGCGTCCGAGCGCTCATCCGCATCAGTGTGGCGGCACTGCAGGGCTCCGCCCAGAGGAAGGGCTGCCTCCGGCACCGTCCGCCGGAGGCAGCCCCCGCGCGCATCCGAAGCGTCCGCCTCTGACGCCTCAGTGCACGCCGTTCGGGCGGAACTGCACGCTGATGCGCGGTCCCGCGGCGCGCGTGGTCTTCGGTACCGAGTGCTCCCAGGTCCGCTGGCAGGAGCCGCCCATCACGATGAGGTCGCCGTGCCCCAGCGGACGGCGCACCGTCTCGCCACCGCCGCGCATCGGACGCAGCAGCAGATCCCGGGGCGCGCCCACGGAGAGGATGGCGACCATGGTGTCCTCGCGCGCGCCCCGCCCGATCCGGTCCCCGTGCCAGGCCACGCTGTCCCGGCCGTCGCGGTAGTAGCAGAGCCCCGCCGTGGTGAACGGCTCGCCCAGCTCCTCGGCGTAGTGCGCGGTAAGCGTGTCCCGGGCCTCCGCGAGCACCGGGTGCGGGAGTACGTCGTCCGCGCCGTAGAAGGCGAGCAGACGCGGTACGTCGACCACGTGGTCGTACATCGTGCGCCGCTCCGCACGCCACGGCACCTCGGCGGCGAGCTCTTCGAACAGCGCGTCGGCCCCGCTGAGCCAGCCGGGCAGGACGTCGATCCAGGCGCCGAGGGCGAGCCGGGTGCGGCGGATCCCGGCCGGCCGCCCGAGCCGTAGCTCGTCGGTCTGGTCGAACAGGGAGCCCTGGAGGTGCGTGGTCATGGATCCAGCGTACTCCTGAATCGAAAACCTGTTCCCATTCGGTGCCGGATCCGTGACGGATCCGGCCGGGCCCTGTTGGATACATTCGTGTATCGGATACATTCATGTATCGAACGGAGGTCGGGACATGGTGGTGGAGGGCACGACCGGGCGCGTCACCAAGCGCCGCGTCCGCACGCGGGCCAATCTCCTCGATGCCGCGTTCACGGTGTTCGCGGCCAAAGGGTTCGGCCGCGTCTCCATCGAGGAGGTCTGCGAGGCCGCCGGCTACAGCAGAGGCGCCTTCTACTCCAACTTCGACAGCCTGGACGAGTTGTTCTTCGCCCTGTACCAGCAGCGCGCGGACGTGATCGCCGAGCAGGTGTCCGGGGCGCTCGCCGTCGACGGGCCGGGCCTGGACGTGCCCGCCGCCGTGGACCGGGTGACCGAGGTGCTGCTCCTGGACCGCGACTGGCTGCTGGTGAAGACGGACTTCCTGGTCCATGCCGCGCGGGACCCGGCCGTCGCCCAGACCCTGCTGGAACACCGCGCCCGGCTGCGCGGGGCGATCGCCGACCGGCTCGCCCGCGCGCGGGGACACACCGCACTGCCCGCCGTGCTCGGCGACATCGACGGCGCCGCCCACGCGGTGGTCGCCGCGTACGACGGCGTCACCACCCAACTGCTGCTGGACAAGGACGTCGAGCACGCCCGCGTCTGGCTGGGGCAACTGCTCACCGCGCTGCTCACCGACGGCAGCGACACCACCGCATAGCCACACCACCGCATAGCCACACCACCGAATGAGGAAGGGACGGTCGCCATGGACGCCGAAGTCATCGTCGTCGGAGCGGGACTCGCGGGCCTGGTCGCCGCGAGCGAACTGACCAGCCGGGGCCGCAGGGTCGCGCTGGTGGACCAGGAGAACGCCGCCAACCTCGGCGGGCAGGCCTTCTGGTCCTTCGGCGGGCTGTTCCTCGTCGACTCCCCGGAGCAGCGGCGTCTGGGCATCAAGGACTCCCTCGACCTGGCCTGGAACGACTGGCAGGGCAGCGCCGGGTTCGACCGGGTGGACGACGAGGACTCCTGGGCGGTGCGCTGGGCGCGCGCGTACGTCGAGTTCGCGGCCGGCGAGAAGCGGGCCTGGCTGGACGGGCACGGCATCAAGTTCCTGCCCACGGTGGGCTGGGCGGAGCGCGGCGACCTGCGCGCCCACGGCCACGGCAACTCGGTGCCCCGGTTCCACATCGCGTGGGGCACCGGTACCGGCGTCGTCGAGCCGTTCGTGCGGTACGCCAAGCAGGCCTCGCGCGATGGGCTGCTCACCTTCTACCACCGCCACCAGGTCGACGAGCTGGTCATCGAGGACGGGGCGGCGCGCGGCGTGCGCGGCACGGTGCTGGCCGAGGACAACTCGCCCCGCGGTGTCGCCTCCAACCGCGACCGCGTCGGCGAGTTCGAGCTGACCGCACAGGCCGTCATCGTCACCACCGGCGGCATCGGCGCCAACCACGACATCGTCCGCCGCTACTGGCCCGAACGGCTCGGCACCCCGCCGGCCGAGATGGTCACCGGCGTCCCCGCCTACGTCGACGGGCGGATGCTCGACATCAGCGCGGAGGCGGGTGCACGGCTGGTCAACCGCGACCGCATGTGGCACTACACCGAGGGCCTGCAGAACTGGGACCCGATCTGGCCCGGCCACGGCATCCGCATCCTGCCCGGCCCGTCCTCCCTGTGGTTCGACGCCCTCGGCCGCCGCCTGCCCGACCCGTGTCTGCCGGGCTACGACACCCTCGGCACCCTCAAGTACCTGCGTACGACCGAGGACATCGCGGGCTACGACCACTCCTGGTTCATCCTCACCCAGAAGATCATCGAGAAGGAGTTCGCGCTGTCGGGCTCCGAGCAGAACCCCGACATCACCGCCAAGGACCGCGCCGGGTTCCTGAAGGAGCGGGTGCTCGGCAAGGGCGCCCCGGGGCCGGTGGCGGCGTTCCTGCGCAACGGCGCGGACTTCGTGACCGCCCCGAACCTGGAGCAACTGGTCGAGAAGATGAACGAGTTGACGGAAAAGCCGCTCCTGGACGCGGAGGGCCTGCGGCGCCAGATCGAGGCCCGCGACCTCCAGATCACCAACCCCTACAGCAAGGACGCCCAGGTGCAGGGCATCCGCAACGCCCGCCGCTACATCGGCGACCGCCTCGGCCGCGTCGCCACCCCGCACCGCATCCTCGACCCCGCGGCCGGCCCCCTGATCGGCGTGAAGCTGCACGTCCTGACCCGCAAGACCCTCGGCGGCATCCAGACCGACCTCGACTCCCGCGCGCTGGGAGCCGACGGGACGCCGATCGACGGCCTGTACGCGGCCGGCGAGGTCGCCGGCTTCGGCGGCGGCGGCGTCCATGGCTACAACGCCCTGGAGGGCACCTTCCTCGGCGGCTGCCTCTTCTCGGGCCGCGCGGCGGGCCGGGCGGCGGGGCGGCAGACGGCCTGACGGTGACGTACGGCCCGTCTTCTCAGGCTTCGAGGAGGCGGGCCAGCACGGCGGCGTGGCTCTGCTCGGGCGACTTCGACGCGGTCAGCAGGGTCACGTCGCCCTTGCTCGCCCATGCCCGTACGTGATCGAGGAGTTCGGCCGCCTCGGGGACGGCCAGCTCCGCCTCGTAACGCTCGGCGAACTCCTCGTACGGCCGCTCGTCCGCGTGATACCAGCGTCGCAGCTCCGTGGACGGGGTGAGCCCCTTGGGCCACTCGTCGACGCGGGCCGCCTCCTTGGACAGCCCGCGCGGCCACAGTCGGTCGACCAGGACGCGCATACCGTCCTCGGGCTCGGGTGCTTCGTACACGCGGCGGATGCGAACGCTCATGACCGGGCCTTTCTCGGACGCTCGCGGTCGGATGCGAGCCCCTCGGATGCGCGTGGAGACCCGCCGAATCCGACGAATCATCACATTTACTTACAAGTTTCTTACAAGTGTCGGTCAAGGTCGATGCATGATCTCGCACAAGTCCCGTGTCGCCCTGCTGGTCGCCTCCCTGCTGCTGACCGGCTGCGGCGCCGGTGCCACAGCGACGCCGGATGACGAGCCCGCGGTCTCCCGCACCCCCAGGCCCGACGCCGCCGCCGGCGCCGCCGTCGAGGCGGCCACGCGGAAGCTGCCCGGACTTGGCCCGGTGACCTGGGCGAGTGTGCCGTCCTACACCCGACAGGCCCTCGTCGTGACCGGAGACGGCAGGGACTCCTCACACTCCACCGTCGTCCTGTACGAGCGCACTGACAGCGGCTGGAGGGCGGGCGGCAGCTGGCCCGCTCGCAACGCGCTGCGCGGCTGGACCGACCACCACGTGGCCGGCGACCTGCGCTCACCCATCGGGGTCTTCACACTGACGGACGCCGGGGGCCTGCTGAATGACCCCGGGACCAGACTGTCGTACGACTACGGCGACGGATTCATCGCCAGCGGTACCGGCTTCGAGGGCGAACCCCTCGCCGGTTCCTTCGACTATGTGATCGCCATCGACTACAACCGCAGGACCGGCACCTCGCCCCTCGACCTGACCCGCCCGCTCGGCACTGAACGCGGTGGCGGCATCTGGCTCCACGTGGACCACGGAGCGCCCACCCAGGCCTGCGTCAGTCTCGCGCGGGAGCACATGAGGCTGTTGCTGCTGGCGCTCGACCCCGACCGGTATCCCGTCGTCGTCATGGGTGACGCCGAGTCACTCGCCCGCTGACGAGACGGTCACCCGGCCCGCTGCCGCAACGCCCTTCGCTCGGCCTCGCTCGTGCCGCCCCAGATACCGATGAACTGGTCCATGTCGAGCGCCCAGCGCAGACACTGGTCCCGGACCGAGCAGCGCCGGCAGACGGCCTTCGCCTGCTCCGTCTGCAACACGGTCGGTCCGGACGTGCCGATCGGGTAGAAGAGGTCGGGGTCCTCATGGCGGCAGGCGGCGCTGTTTCGCCAGTTGTCCATCAATGTCACCTGCGATCGTCGAACGTGCCCTCGGTGGATGCATTACTCGTTTTCGAGTCGCCTGTCGATGCGCGAGTGAAACCCCGTGGGACCCCGTCGGATCCGGTCACTGTTCGCGCATGCCCCACGGGGAGCCGTACGCGGTCAGCAGATCCAGGAAGGGGCGGGCCGGGAAGGCCTCGGGGCCCAGTACGCCCGCGCCCGACCAGGCGCCGGTGGCGAGGAGTTCGAGGGCCACGACCGGGTTGATCGCGGTCTGCCACACCACGGCCTGACTGCCGTACTCCGCCATCGACCACTGGTTGTCGACCACGTGGTACAGGTACACCTCGCGCGGCTTCCCGTCCTTGACGCCCCGCACCCAGGTGCCCGCGCAGGTCTTGCCGTGCATCCGCTCGCCCAGGGTCGCCGGGTCCGGCAGACACGCGGCGACGACGTCCCGGGGCGAGACCCGCACCGGCCCGTCGGCGCTCGGCACGGTCACCGGCTCGGTGCTGTCCAGGCCCAGCAGATGCAGCGTCTGCAGCGTGCTGACGAACTCCTCGCCGAGGCCGTACTTGAAGGTCACCCGGCGCGCGTCGACCCAGCGCGGCATCAGGAGCACCTCCTCGTGCTCGACGTTCACGCACTCGACGGGGCCGATCCCCTCGGGGAAGTCGAACACCTCAGGCTCGCTGAAGGGCTCGGTGGTGAACCAGCCGCGGTCCTTCTCGTAGACCACCGGCGGATTGAGGCACTCCTCGATCGTGGTCCAGATGCTGAAGGACGGCGCGAAGTCATAGCCGTCGACGGTGAGGTTCGCGCCGTCACGGACGCCGAGCTCCTCGATCTCGTCGAAGAGCTCGGCGGCCGCGTACCGGGCGAACACGTCCGACAGGCCCGGCTCCACGCCCATGCCGACGAGGGCCAGCGCGCCCGCCTTCTCCCAGTCGGCCGCCTGCTCGAACTGGGCGTCGCCCAGCTTGACGCCGCACTCCTCATAGGGCCGCTGCGGATGCGGCCGCGACAGCGACATGGCCATGTCCACGTAGGTGGCCCCGGAGGTACGCGCGGCCTGGAACAGCGGCATCACGAAGCGCGGGTCGGTGGCGTTGAGGAGCACGTCGCACGCGTGCCGCTCCAACAGGGCGGTCACCGCCGTCTCGTCGTTCGCGTCCACACGCTCGGCCCGGAACCGGGCGTCGCCGCCCAGCGCGGCCACGGCCGCCTCGGCACGCGCGAGGTCGTAGTCGGCGACCACCATCGCCTCGAAGAACGGACGCCGGGCCGCGATCCGGGTGACGGCGGTACCCACACCACCGGCGCCCACGAGCAGTACACGCATGACATGACTCCCTCGACTGAAGGTCTACGACGTAGTGGGGCCCCGCCGGAGATACAACGCCGCCCGGTCACGTAAGGTCAATGGCGTTGGCATAAGGCGGGGCGGGCTGCAAACGGACGGAGAGCATCGTGCCGAAACCAGTCGTTCCCGAGGAGGAGCGGCGCCGACGACGTCCCACGAAGAGCGGCACCGTGCTCTCCGAGCGGCTCATCGTCGAAACGGCGCTGCGCATGCTGCGTGAACACGGCAGCGCCGGTCTCACCGCCCGCCGTCTCGGCCTGGCCCTCGACGCCGACCCCAGCACGCTGTACCGGTACTTCCGCGGCATGGACGAGCTGACCCTCGCCATCGGCGACGCCCTCATCGGCCAGGCGCTTCAGGGCTGGGAGCCGACGGGGGAGTGGCGTGAAGACCTGCGCGCCGTCGGGCTGCGCATCCACGCCGCGTACGTCGCCCATCCCCAGGCCGCCGTGCTGACCACGAACCGGGTCACCGGGCGCGCCAACGAACTCGCCGCGGACGAGGCCGTGTTGGACATCCTGCGCAGGGCGGGATTTCCGCTGGCGGACACCGTTCGCATTTACCACGCCTTCATCGACCAGACCCTGGCCTTCGCCGCGCTCGACGCGGCGTCGTTGGCTCTGCCGAGTGAGGCGTTGCGGGCTGACGAGCGTATGTGGCGGTCGACGTACGCGCGGTTGCCGCGGGCCACGCATCCTCGGATCTCCGAGGCGGCGCCTCTGCTGGCCACTCGGATGGTGACGAGTGCTTATCCGACGGCTCTGGAGATGCTTCTCGACAGCGTGGCCGGGCAGTTGGAGGCGTTGCGTTAACTGTCCACTGGTCGCGCCACGCGGCTGCGGCGCCGTCGTGGATGGTCGCGCAGTTCCCCGCGCCCCTTGAGGGCGTTGCAGAAAACGTCGGCAGAATCCGCCCGACCTGCTCAGCCGCGCAGCGACTCCGCCGCTGTTTCCGTCACCGCCTTCGTCACCGCGGCCAGCGCCGGCGAGTCCAGTTTCCACTGTTGCCAGTACAGCGGGACGTCGACCGGGCGGTTCGGGGACAGTTGCACGAGGCTGCCGTCCTCGAAGAGTGGTTTCGCCTGCACCTCGGGGAGCAGGCCCCAGCCCAGGCCTGCGGTCACGGCCGACAGGAAGCCCTCCGAGGTGGGGACGTAGTGCCGTACCGCACTCGCGCCGGCGCGAGTGCGACGCAGTGCGCGGACGAACGCGTCCTGGAGATCGTCACTGCGGTCGAAGGTCATCACCGGCGCCCGCGCGAGCGCTTCCCGCAAGGAGCCGCCGAGGTGCCGCTCGGCGAACTCCGGGCTCGCCGCGGCCAGATAGCGCAACCGGCCGAGCGGACGTACGGAGCAGCCCGCCACCGCGTCGGGTGCGGAGGTCACCGCGGCCATCACCAGCCCCTCCCGCAGCAGCGTCGCCGTACGGCTCTCGTCCTCCCGCCGCAGCTCGAAGCAGAGCGGCGGCTCCTGGGGCACCCGCCTGAGCGCCGTCAGGAACCACGTCGCCAGCGAGTCGGCGTTGACCGCGATCGACACCCGGGTCGCGTCGCCGTCCCCGCTCAGCCCCAGCTCGGCCCGCGCATCCCGCTCCAGCCGCGCCAGCTGACGTGCGAAGCGGACGACGACCTCACCCGACTCGGTCGGCCGCACCGGCTTCGTCCGCACCAGCAGCACCCGCCCCGTGCGCTGCTCCAGTGCCTTCACCCGCTGGCTCACCGCCGACGGCGTCACATGCAGCGCGGCGGCGGCCGCGTCGAAGGTGCCCTCGTCCACCACCGCGAGCAGGGTCCGCACCTGGTCGAGGGGAAGCTCCGTCAGCTCTGTCCGCATCAGTTCCCGTCCCATGCGCTACGTTCTTAAGCCGTGCTAATGATACGTAAGAATCTTTAGCTGTACGTCAAGAGATCGCTTCCCTAGCGTCAATGGCATGACAAACGCCTTGACCACCGCTGCCGCCGGGTTCGGCACCGGCCTCTCGCTCATCGTCGCCATCGGCGCGCAGAACGCCTTCGTCCTGCGTCAGGGGATCCGGCGCGACGCCGTCCTCGCCGTCGTCGGCATCTGCGCCCTGTCCGACGCGCTCCTCATCACCCTGGGCGTGGCCGGTGTCGGCGCGGTGGTCGTGGCGTGGCCCGGAGTGCTGACGGCGGTCGCGTGGATCGGCGGGGCGTTCCTGCTCTGCTACGGCGCTCTCGCCGCCCGCCGGGTCTTCAGGCCTGGCGGCGCCCTGTCGACGGACGGCGACGCGTCGGGGTCACGGCGACGGGCGGTGCTGACCTGCCTCGCGATGACCTGGCTCAATCCGCATGTCTACCTCGACACCGTGTTCCTGCTCGGCACGGTCGCCGCCGACCGTGGCCCGATGCGCTGGACGTTCGGGCTCGGCGCGGTACTGGCGAGCCTGTGCTGGTTCGCCGCGCTCGGCTTCGGGGCGCGGCTGCTGAGCCGCCACCTGGCGAAGCCGGGGGCCTGGCGCGTGCTGGACGGCCTGGTCGCGGCGACGATGATCGGGCTGGGTGCCACCCTCATCGCCGGAAACTGAGACGGGGATCCGAACACCGGTCCGGTGCTGTCATAGTGATCCACGGCTGAGAAAGATGTAGCGAGCATCCAGGAAGCGCGTGGACACCAGCGAGAGCAGTACCGAACCACAGGAGAAGGACCCTTCCGCGGTGCCACCCGAGCGGCGCGGCTGGCGCCGCTGGGCGATGGACACCCGACCGCTGCGCCGCCCGGCCTACCGCCGCCTGTGGTCCTCGACCATCGTCACGGCCGTCGGCAGCCAGCTCACGGCGGTCGCGGTGCTCAAGCAGATCTACGACATCACCGGCTCCTCGGCGTGGGTCGGCGCCGCGAGCCTCGCCGGACTGCTGCCGCTGGCGGTGTTCGCACTGTGGGGCGGCGCGATCGCCGACAGCATGGACCGGCGCAAGCTGCTGCTGATCACCAACAGCGGCATCGCCGTCACCTCGGTGCTGTTCTGGCTCCAGGCCGTCACCGGCCTGGACTCCGTGCCCACGCTGATGGTGCTGCTCGCCGTGCAGCAGGCGTTCTGGGGGCTCAACGCCCCGGCCCGCAACGCCTCCATCGCCCGTCTGGTCCCGGCCGACGAGCTGCCCGCCGCAAGCGCCCTCGGCTCGACGGTCATGCAGACCGGTCAGGTGGTGGGGCCGCTCCTGGCCGGTGTGCTCATCCCCGTCATCGGCCTGGCCGAGCTGTACCTCATCGACGCGCTCGCCCTGTGCGTCACCGTCTGGGCGGTCGTACGGCTGCCCGCGCTGCCGCCTCTCGCGAGCACGACCGGCACGAGGAAGCCGCGCGCGGGCGTGCGCGAGATCGCTGAGGGCTTCCGCTACATCGCCCTGCACAAGGTGCTGTTGCTCTCCTTCCTGGCCGACGTCATCGCGATGGTCTTCGGCATGCCCCGCGCCCTGTTCCCCCAACTGGCGAGCCAGACCTACGCGTCGTACGGCGAGGGGCTTGCCCTCGGTCTGCTCTTCGCGGCGATCCCGATCGGCGCGGTGGCGGGCGGGCTGTTCTCCGGCACGTTCTCCCGGGCCCGCCGGCACGGCTGGATGGTGATCGGCGCGGTCGTCGCCTGGGGCGCGGCCATCACCGGCTTCGGGCTGAGCGGCAGTCTGTGGCTCGCGGTGGTGTTCCTGGCCCTCGCCGGGGTCGCCGACATGGTCTCGATGGTGTTCCGCGGGGCGATCCTGCTGTCCGCCGCCAGCGACGAGATGCGCGGCCGGATGCAGGGCGTCTTCACGGTCGTCGTCGCGGGCGGACCGCGCCTCGCCGACGTCCTGCACGGCACGACGGGCTCGGCCTTCGGCCCGCGCACGGCGACCGTGGGCGGCGGCCTGCTGGTCGTCGTCCTCATGCTGGGCCTGGCCGTCGCGGTCCCGGCCCTGCGCCGCTACCGGATCTGACGCGGCAGAGGGCACACCCCGTCCGGCGTTCAGAGCACGCTGCGCCGGTGCTGCCCGTAGTGCTCCATCAGCTTGCCCCGGGTCATCTCCAGCCGGTACGCGAGGATTTCGGCGACGTGTCGCACCAGCGACATCCCGAGCCCCGGATCCTCCTCGCACAGCCGCAGCACCTCCGCCGCGTCGAACTCGTAGGCCCGCACGGGGCTGAAGGCCTCCGCCCCGAAGTCCCACTGGTACGGCGGGAACAGCCAGGACCAGCCGAGCAGGTCGCCCGCTCCGAGGCTGGCGACGGTGACCCGCTGGATGGACGTCACACGCTGGTCGAGGGAGACGGCGCCCGAGCGGATGACCCAGAAGCGGTCGGCCGCGCCGCCCGCCTCGAAGATCCGGGCGTCCTCCGGGAAGGAGACCTCCCGTGCGAGCGACATCAGACGCTCGCGCTGAGGCTGCGGAAGGGCGGTGAGCAGTTTGATCGCTTTGGTCATGACACGGGGCTCCTCGCCGAGGACTGAGGTTCCGGTGCTTTCCCTGCGTCCATTTCAGCCGCTGCCGCCGCGCTGAGCACCTCGGCGGAAGGCGGTTTCGGCCGGGAATCTCGCGCGGCGGGCGGTCGAGGGCATGAAAAAGCCCTGGCTGGACGGGGGAGACCAGCCAGGGCCGTAGGTGGTGGTGCAGGGGGGACGAATGCGGTCTACCCCGTGACCACGTATGTATGAACCGTAAACCATCTAGGGGGAATCTGCGCACCCGAGACCGGGGTGAGTGACCGGTTTCACTCCGATCCGAGTTTCAGGTCCGTTCGGAGCGCTTCCCCGGGGTCACGATCTCGTCCAGCACCGCGATCACGGTCTCGTAGGCCAGCGTCCGTACGGCGGCGTCGCGGGCCGCCTCCGGATCGGTCGACCTCAGCGTCTCGCTCCGCGCCCGCCACGTCCGCTCCTCCTGCCGGGCAGAAGTCCTGGCGCGCTGCATCCGCCGCAGCAGTTCGTCTGAGTCCACGACATCGGTCATGTCCTACGCATACCCCGTATCGCCCCGATGACCGGTCATCCCTCCGGCGCCTTCACCGGCACGCCCAGCGGACGGGCCAGACCGGCCACGCCCTCGTCCAGGCGTTGCAGATGCCGCAGGACGCGATCGGTGACCCGGCCGTAGCGCGGGGCGCCGGGGATGTCCGGTCCCAGGAGCGAGGCGATGCTCGGGCCGGTCTCGATGCCGTCCGTCGCCTGTTCGCCGGTGACCTGAGCGGAGATCGCCTCGATGTTGTGCGCGATACGCCCCGCGGCCCGGCGCAGCCGTGGATCCGCCGCGATCGACGGGTGGGTCGGCAGCAGCTCGGCCGTCGCGGCGAGGGAGCGCGCGTGATACGCGCACGTCTCCAGCAGCGCGACGACATAGCGGGCGGTCTCGCGTCGCGCCCGCAGGGGCGTGACCGGATGCGTGAGCGGCTGGGTGGCGGCCCGCAGATCGGCCAGCGCCTGGTCCAGGTCGCGCGCCTGGTCGAGCAGTTCGTCGGGCGGCCCGCCGCTGAGCTGCTCGACGGCGCTGCGGGTGACGTCGCCGAGCCGTTCCAGCACGGTGGCGAGGAGTTCGTTCGTACGGCGGTCCGTCCGCACCGGCAGCACGAAGGCGGCCGCGATCACCCCGCACGCCGCGCCGAGCGCCGTCTCCTCGATGCGCAGCACCAGCACCGCGAGGCTGTAGGTGTGCAGCAGGGTGTAGAGGAGGCCCAGGGCCGCGGTGACGAAGAAGGACACCAGCGTGTAGGACAGCGGCGCCGAGTAGAACATCGCGAAGACGAACAGCAGCACCAGCGCGAACGCCGTCCAGGTGTGGTGTCCGACGGCGCCCGCCAGCACGATGCCGGCCAGGACGCCGAGGACGGTGCCGAGCAGGCGGCGGTAGCCCTTGACCAGGATCTCGCCGGTGGACGCGGTGTTGAGGAACACGATCCAGCAGGTCAGTACCGCCCAGTACCAGCGGTCCCGGGACAGCATCTCGCCGCCGACGATGGCCAGCGTCGACCCCACGGCGACCTGCACGGCGGCACGTGTGGTGGGCCGCCGCAGACCTCGGAGCTCCGCCGCCGGCTCCTCCTCCTCGGCGTCGAGCACGGCGTCCTCCGCGTCCAGCTCCTCGCGCGAGCGGGCCGTGGCAGGCGTGTCGTCGGCCTCGTCCTGGGCCCCGCCGAGGGCGATCCGCAGCCCGAGGACGGCGCGGGCGGCCTCGCCGACGCGCCGGAAGACGTCCTGTACGGCGGGGGAGGCGTCGGGCAGGTTCTCCTCGTCGCGATAGCCGAGGAGCCGGTTGCGCAGGTGGGACACCGAGGTTCCGGCGGCCTGGTCGACGGAACGCAGGACGAGCAGGCGCAGCGCCTCCAGATCACGTCGCAGCGTGTCGGTCGCCGTGTCCCGCACGGGCTGCCGCCCGCCCGAGGGGACCGGCGCGTCCGGCAGATGCAGGGTCAGCGTGTCCACCCGCTCGGCGCCGCGTGCCCGCAGCAGTGACAGCCCCAGACGCTCGGCGGCGATCTCGGCGTCCGCGACGCGCCGTTGGATCAACCGGGCCGCGGCCTCGTCGGCGGTCCCCTCCGCCAGCCGGCCCTGGATCAGCAGCGCCGTCTCGTGCAGGCGCGCGGTGCCCTCACGCACCCGCTCCAGCGCCCGGTCCGCCTCCTGCGGGCCGGCGTCCAGCAGGTCGAGCTGCGCCGACAGCAGCTGGGCCAGCCGGGCGCGGAAGGCATCGCGCAGCCGCTGGAGCACCCCCGTCGGAGTCTCGGGCACGAGCACGAAACGCACCAGCGCACTGCACCCGAAGGCCACCGCGACCGCGCCGCACAACTGAGGCAGGTCGTCGACGGTGGCGCCGACGAAGAGGGACATGAAGTAGATCTGGAAGCCGATCAGACCGAGTGCGGTGCCTCGCTCGCCGAATCGCCTGCCGTAGACGGCACAGAAGATGAGCGCGACGAAGACCAGGTCGCCGACCAGGACGTGGCTGTGCAGAACCGCCGCCACCGTCATCGACGCCAGCGCCACCGGGAGCCCCAGCGCGAGCGTGAGCGCCTGCTGTCCGCGCTGTTTCTCCCGGATGGCGAAGGTGGCGACCATCGCGGCCAGGGCCCCCGCCACCAGGTGGGTCACATCGGTGCCCAGCAGGGCGAGCACGGCGAGCGCGAGGGCGATCGCTCCCGCCGTCCGCAGCCCCGCGCTCAGCCGCAGCAACCCCGGGTCCGAGGCCGCGACCCGGTCACGCAGTCGCGCCCGGACCGGCCCTCCCGCCGCCGAGGTGGTCACCTCGCTCAGCCGGACGTCTCCTCCGCAGAGCCCTTCCCGCCGGCCTGCGCCCGCAGCTGCTCCGGCGTCAGATACGCGTGGACGAACTCGAAGTCCTTCAGCTTGGCCGGACTGCGGGACAGGAACCCGGTGCGCACGAAGTCATCCCCGGCGACGGCGTTGAGCAGCCAGTTCGTCATGACGCGGGTCTTGGCGACGTTGGTGCGCAGCGCCGACCAGTGGTAGCCGCGGGCGACGGCCATCGCTGGCAGGCCCTTCAGCTCGATGCCGATGGGCTTGGAGACGGCGTCGCGCCCGCCGAGGTCGACGACCAGGCCGAGGTCCTTGTGCTTGTACGGCCGCAGCGGCTTCTCGCGCAGGGCCGCGATGACGTTGTCGGCCACGACCTTGCCCTGGCGCATGGCGTGCTGGGCGGTGGGCGGGCAGACGGCACCCTCCTCGTCCTTCGCCACATCGGGCACCGCGGCGGCGTCGCCCAGCGCGAACACCCCGTCGTGCCCGGGCAGGTTCATCTCGGCGGTGACCGCGAGCCGGCCCCGGACGGTCTCCGCGCCCAGCGTGCCGATCAGCGGGCTGGCGACGACACCGGCGGTCCAGATCAGCGTGCGGGTGGGGATCACCCGGCCGTCGGTGAAGGTGACCTCCTCGGGGCCCGCCTTCGCGATGGACACGCCGAGGGAGATCTCGATGCCCCGCTTGCGCAGGATCTTCTGCGCGTCGTCGCCGAGCTTCTCGCCCAGCTCGGGCATCAGCCTCGGCGCGATGTCGATCAGATGCCACTTGATGAGACTCGGATCGAGCCGCGGATAGCGCTTGACCGCGTTGTGCGTCAGCATCTGCAGACAGGCGGCGGTCTCGGTGCCCGCGTACCCGCCGCCGACCACCACGAACTGCAGCCGTGCCGCGCGCTCGTCGGGATCCTGGCTGGCGTCGGCGAGGTCGAGCTGGGAGATGACGTGGTCGCGGAGGTAGGCCGCCTCCGCGAGCGACTTCATGCCGAACGCGTGGTCGGTGAGTCCGGGGATGTCGAAGGTGCGCGTGATGCTGCCGGGTGCCAGCACGATGTAGTCGTAGGGCTCGTTGACGATCTTGTCGGTAATGGTGCGGACGACGCAGACCTTGGCCGCGAGGTCCACGCCGATGGCGCCACCCGGGATGATCCGGGTGCGGTACCTGCGGCTGCGGCGCAACGAGACGGCGATCGACTGGGGCGTCAGGACGCCGGAGGCGACCTGGGGCAGCAGCGGCAGATAGAGCTGGTAGGAGGACGGCGTCACCAAGGTGATCTCGGCCTCGTCGGGGGAGAGTTTGCGTTCCAGCCGGCGTACACAGCCGACTCCGGCGAAGCCTGCGCCAACCACCAGGATCCTGGGTCGTGTCACGGTGATCATCCCTTCTGCGGCTCCAGGCCGTGTGCCTCGACGACGTTCGTCTGCCCCTGGATCGCTGCTTCGCACGCCTCGATCCCACCGTGCCACCGGTCGTTCCGCCAGCCGGGAGCAGCAGGCAGATGAATGCGTCGTCAGCCACCTTGCCCCAACCCGTGCGGGGGCACACCGGTTCGGCGATGAAAGACATGTGCGCGTGATCTCTTGACGGTTCATTGGTCTGGACCTAGCCTCCGACTCGCTCGTCCAAAACAGGGACCGCAGTTCATGTACATGAATTGGAGGCAGGATGTTCGCACGCCTGCGCACCCTCACCGTCACCTCCGCACTGTGCGCCACCTCCCTGCTCGCCGCACCGCACGCCTTCGCCGAAGTCGAACCAGGCGGCTGGCAGTCGGTGTCGCCCAGCTACTCCGTGCAGGAGCGGGGCTGCGGCCAGGTCGACGGCCTGACGTTCCGGCTCACCTGCTCCACCGCGAGCGGCGACCAACGGGCTGAACGGCGCTACGCCACCTACACCGGGGGAACGCGCCAGTTCGAGGGCTACTTCCGCATCACCAGCCTCAGCGGCACCCGGATCAGCCTCAAGCAGACCTTCCACGAGTCGGGCTCCGGCCCGTACTTCATGCTCGCCGTCGAGCGCGGCGGCAGGCTGTACGCCGTGCACGGCGGCACCACGCTCTCCAACGCCGGGACCGTCGGCGCGACCGTCCGCGTCAACACGGTCCACCAGGTCGGCGTCGAACACCGCACCTACATCAACGGCTCGCTCAAGCACACCTACGCGAGCCCCGGCGGCAGTTTCTACGACAAGTTCGGCGCCTACCGCACCAACAGCGGCAACGGGACGGCCACCGTGGAGTGGAGCGACATCCGCTTCTGGCGCAAGTAGCGGTCGCCGTATGCGAGGAAAGGCGCGCATCGCAGCGTCGGCAGCGCTCGTCCTGGCGCTGTCGGCCTGCTCGGCCGGCCCGGAACGGCCCCTGCGAGGTGTCCTCGCGACGCCCACCGACGTCGACCTCGACTGGACGGACGGACGGCCAGGAGTCGCCGGCCACATCCTGGAGTTCGCGACCGAGGAAGCGGGCCCCTACACCGTCCTGGACCATCTGCCCCGGCAGGTGTCGAGTTACCGCCACCCCGACCTCATGCCGAACACGACGTTCTTCTACCGACTGTGGAGCTACCGAGGCCCCGTGTCCCGGCCGGCCCGCGCCGAACTGCCGGACGGCATCCGCTTCACCTGGACCGACACCTCCTCGGACGAGGACGGATTCCTCCTGGAGGCGCGCAAGCAGAACGGCACCAGGTACGAACCCGTCGCCGTCCTCGATCCTGACGTCACCGGTACGACACTGGCGACGCTGCCCGGCGACGAACACGCCACCTTCCGGGTTCGCGCCTTCGTCCTCGGAGAGCGGTCGAATGTCGTACGGCTCACCACCGGCGAGAAGCCGCTCGCCACAGGCGGGTAGCCGTACTCAGCGGAAGACGTTGTCCGCGTCGTCCCAGTGCGCGAGCTCGTCCGACAGATGCTCCCGGGGCGCGCGCGAGCGGGCCTGGTACATCGCGTCGATCTGCAGCGCGTAATGCCGCACGATCGCGTCCCGGCGCAGCTTCATCGACGGCGTCAGTAAACCGCTCGCCACGTCGAACGGCTCCGGCAGCACCCGGAACACACGGATGGACTCCGGCCGCGACACCGCGCTGTTGGCGGCGGCCACGGCCCGGGCGATCTCCTCCCGCAGCGTGTTCTCCTCCCGTGCCACCCGCGTCCGCGCGTCGCTGCGGGCCGCGACGGAGTCCCGCCAGAACGCCAGGAAGTCCGGGTCCAGGGTGATCAGGGCACCGACACAGGGCCGGTTGTCGCCCACGACCACCGCCTGATGGACCAGCGGATGCATCCTGAGCCGCTGCTCCAGCAGCGCCGGGGAGACACTCTTGCCGCTGCTCGTGACGATGACGTCCTTCTTGCGCCCGGTGATCGTGAGATAGCCGTCGGAGTCCAGCCGCCCAAGGTCACCGGTGGCCAGCCAGCCGCCGCGCAGCGCCGCCCGCGTCGCGGCCTCGTCGTGGACGTAGCCCTGGAACACGGACGGCCCGCGCACCAGGATCTCCCCGTCGTCGGCCACCAGGAGGTCGATGCCGGGCAGCGCCTGCCCGACCGTCCCCGACATCTCCCGCCCCAGCGGCTGGGCCGTGACCCCGCCGCTGGTCTCGGTGAGCCCGTACCCGTCGTTCACGTAGATGCCGACGCCCTCGTAGAAGAGGGAGAGTTCACGGTTCAGGGACGAGCCGCCGGACGTCCCGAGCATCACCCTGCCGCCCAGCGCGGCGCGGAACCTGCGGTACACCGTCCGCTCGTACAGCGCGTGTTGCAGCCGCAGATCGAAGCCGGGCCCCGGCCCGCCGCCCAGCCGCTGCCGTTCCAGCGCCGCCGCGAAGTCCCGGGCGGTGTCGGCGGCCCGCTCGAACAGCGCGCCCCGGCCCGCCTGTTGGGCCGTGCGCAGCGCGTTCTTGTAGATCTTCTCGAAGATCGACGGTACGGCGCAGAAGTAGGTGGGCTTGAAGGAGCGCAGGGCGGCCGACAGCCCCTCCTCGCCCAGGTCGGGTTCGTGGCCCATCATCATGCCGCCGCGGATACACAGGGTCTGCACCAGGAGGCCGTACACATGGGAGAAGGGCAGGAAGGCGAGCACGGACGCCTGCCCGCCCGGCGGCACCACCTTGTGGCCCCAGCCCTGGAGCAGCGTGTCGCAGGTGCTCGCCAGATTCCGGTGACTCAGAGCGCAGCCCAGCGGCCGGCCCGTCGTGCCCGAGGTGTAGGCGACGACCGCGGTGGAGTCCGGCAGCACGATACGGCGCAGCGACTCGACCGTGGCGAGCGGAATGAACTCACCCCGCTCCACGAGCTGTTGCAGCCCGCCCGCGTCCAACTGCCAGACATGGCGCAGTTGCGGCAGCGACCCGCACACCGAGCCCACCGTCATGACGGCCTGTTCGTCCTCGACCACCACGGCCACGCACTCCGCGTCCCGCAGGATCCACTCGACCTGATCGCGCGAGGCCGTCGGATAGATCGGGACCACCTCGGCGCCCACCGCCCACAGCGCGTGGCTGAGCACCGTCCACTCGTACCGGGTGCGCGCCATGATGGCCACGCGATGGCCCGGCGAGATCCCGGACGCGATCAGGCCCTTGGCCAGATCGGTGACCTCGTCGCGCATTTCGGCGGCCGTCACCTCCTCCCAGACGGTGGAGGAGGGGTCGGGGCGGCGCGCGAGCAACGGCAACGTGGGATTGTGGGCCGCCGTCTCGAAGACGCTGTCGGCGAGCCCGCCGGTCAGGCTGGTGACGGTCGGGGGAGCGAGGCCGAGATCGCGCATGCGCTGCTCCTGATGCGTACCGGGTGTGACGTAACCGATGAGTTCCGTTATCAACGGTGCCCGAATCTAGCCCAGCCGAGAGCGGACGGTGCCCGGAACTGACAATTGACCCCGTTCGGTGATCCCGGCCTCAAGGGCAGGGCGACAGCCACACCGTGGCGAGCGGCGGCAATGTCAGCCGGATGTGCCCGTCCTCCGGCTTCACCGGGGAGGGGTTGGTGACATCGCCGCCGCCGTAGCGCGCGGCGTCGGTGTTGAGGGTCTCCTGCCAGGCGATGACGTGGTCCGGCGCCCAGAGGCGGTAGTCGTGGCGGACCACGGGGGAGAAGTTGCTGACGGAGAGCAGCGCGGTGCCGTCGGCCCCGAACCGCAGGAAGGCGAAGACGTTGTCGTCGGCCGCGTCCCCCAGCACCCACTGGAAGCCACCGGGGTCGGTGTCCCGCTCCCACAGGGCCGGAGTCGCCCGGTAGCACGCGTTGAGGTCACGCACCAGGTCCTGCACGCCCCGATGGTCGCCCGCCGACGCGTACCCGGGATCGAGCAGCCACCACTCGGGACCGTGCGCCTCCGACCACTCCGCACCCTGCGCGAACTCCTGCCCCATGAAGAGCAGTTGCTTGCCGGGATGGGCCCACATGAAGCCCAGGTACGCCCGGTGGTTGGCGCGGCGCTGCCACCAGTCGCCGGGCATCTTGGAGACCAGCGCCTGCTTTCCGTGCACGACCTCGTCGTGGGAGATGGGCAGCACGTAGTTCTCGCTGTAGGCGTACACCATCGAGAAGGTCATCTCGTTGTGGTGGTACTTGCGGTGCACCGGCTCCTTGCCGATGTACTGCAACGAGTCGTGCATCCAGCCCATGTTCCACTTCAGCCCGAACCCCAGCCCGCCGCTGTCCGTCGGCCGGGTCACCCCGCCCCAGGCGGTCGACTCCTCCGCGATCGTCACGACCCCCGGATTGCGCCGGTACACGGTCGCGTTCATCTCCTGCAGGAACGCCATCGCGGCCAGGTCCTCCCGCCCGCCGAACGCGTTCGGCGCCCACTGCCCGGAGTCCCGCGAGTAGTCGAGATAGAGCATCGAGGCGACGGCGTCCACCCGCAGCCCGTCGATGTGGAACTCCTCGCACCAGTACGTGGCGTTGGCGACGAGGAAGTTGCGCACCTCGGTGCGCCCGTAGTCGAACTCGAACGTCCCCCAGTCCGGGTGCTCGGCCCGCCGCGCGTCCCCGGGCTCGTACAGCGGATCCCCGTCGAAGCGGCTCAGTGCCCAGTCGTCCTTGGGGAAATGGGCGGGCACCCAGTCCACGATCACGCCGATGCCGGCCTGGTGCAGGGCGTCCACCAGGTACTTGAAGTCGTCGGGCGTACCGAGCCGCGCGGTCGGCGCATAGAAGCCGGTGACCTGATAGCCCCAGGAACCGGCGAACGGATGGTGCGCGACCGGCATGAACTCGACGTGGGTGAAGCCGAGGCCGCCCACATACGCGGGCAGCTCCTCGGCGAGTTGGCGGTACGTCAGCCCCGGCCGCCACGACGGGAGGTGGACCTCGTAGACCGAGAAGGGGGCCTCGTGCACCGGGACGTCACCCCGGTGCGCCATCCACTGCGCGTCGCTCCACTCGTAGTGCGAGGCGTGCACGATCGACGCCGTGTCCGGCGGGACCTCGGCGCGGCGCGCCATCGGATCGGCCTTGAGGAACCGGCCGCCATGTCGGGAGGTGATCTCGAACTTGTATCGGGTGCCCTCGCCGATGCCCGGCAGGAACAGCTCCCACACCCCGGACGCCCCGAGGGACCGCATCGGGAACGCCGTCCCGTCCCAGCAGGTGAAGTCCCCGGCGACCCGGACGCCTTGCGCGTTCGGCGCCCACACCGTGAAGCGGGTGCCGGGCACGCCCTGATGGGTCATCGGCTCGGCGCCGAGCGCCTTCCACAGCTCCTCGTGCCGGCCCTCGCGGATGAGGTGCAGGTCGAGCTCGCCGAGGGCGGGCAGGAAGCGGTACGGGTCATGGACCTCGCGCTCGTCGGACCCGTCCTCCGTGTACGACACCAGCAGCGTGTACGCGGGGACGGCGTCCAGCGGCAGCACACCGGAGAAGAGCCCGCCGCCCTCCGAGACCAGCCCCGTGCGCTCGCCGTCCACGACCACGCTCACCGCACGCGCGAACGGGCGCAGCGCCCGGAAGGCGATCCCGCCCGGCACCGGACGGGCGCCGAGCAGCGCGTGCGGATCGTGGTGGGCGCCCGACAGCAGGCGATCGCGGTCGGCCGGATCGAGTTCGGGCGCGGCGGCGCTCGGGCCGGGTCCGGCCGGTTCGGGGCGCGAAGTCTCGTGCAGGGCCATGGGTCAGGCTCCTCTCACGGCGAGGCGTTCGATCGCCGCCATCGGTACGGGCAACCAGTCGGGCCGGTGCCGGGACTCATACAGGACCTCGTAGACGGCGCGGTCCGTCTCGTACGCACGCAGCAACCCGTGCTTCTTGCGCGGATCCCACCCGGCGCCGGCGGCATAGCCCGCGCAGTAGGCCTCCCGGCAGCGGCGCGCCCACTCCGGACGCCACGGGCGGCGCTGCCGGGCGGCGTAGTCGAAGGAGCGCAGCATGCCGGCGACGTCCCGCACCGGCGAGTGGACACCGCGCCGCTCGGCGAGCGGGCGGGACGGCTCACCCTCGAAGTCGATGACGAACCACTCCCGGCCGGCCCGCAGCACCTGACCCAGATGCAGGTCGCCGTGGATGCGCTGGGCGGGCGGCCCGGGATCGCAGGCGGCGAGGGCGCCGAAAGCGGTGCGCAGGCCGGGGACGTACGCCCGCAGCGCGGGGACGAAGTGCGCGGCGTTCTCCAGGCGCTCGGTCATCGCCGCCGCCATCGGGCCGTTCTCGCCGCGGGCCCGGGAGGGGAACGCCGACGCCAGCGCCAGGTGCACCTCCGCCGTCGCCCGGCCCAGCTGACGGGCCTCCGCCGTGAAGTCGCCGCCCGACGCCAGCGCGTCCAGCGCCAGCGTCCAGCCGTCGGAGGCGTCCCGCAGAAACGGCTGCAGCACGCCGAGCGTCGCCTCCCAGGGGTGCGTCGTCCGGAACCAGGCCACGGGGGCCGGTACCCGACGGCAGCCCTGCTCGGCCAGCGCGCCGGACAGCTCCAGATCGGGGTTGACGCCCGGCTGGATGCGCCGGAAGAGCTTCAGGATGTACGTGTCGCCGTACACCAGCGAGGAGTTGGACTGCTCGGCGTCCAGCAGCCGCGGCACGAGCCCCGCGGGCAGCGACACGGACGGGTCCGCCTCGAAGCACAGCGGGCCGGCCGCGCCCGGATGCCGCAGGCGGTCCAGCAGCAGCTGGGCCGAGCGGGGGTCCTGCAGCGCGTCGAAGACGGTCAGACCCGCCAGCGGCCCCTCCTGCGCCTGGCCGATGAGCGCCCGGCCGAGCCGCGGCGACAGATGCTGCCGTACGCCCAGCAGCAGTTGGTAGCAGTCACCGGCCGGGGGAGTGCCGCCCGGTGAGGGCACCGCCGAGTGACCGGCGTGCACCAGCAGATGCAGACAGCCCGGGAACAGCTCCGTCATCGACAGCAGCGCCAGGTCGGTGACGGGCCGGTCCTTGCCCGCGAACCAGCGCTGCCGTGGCAGCCACTCGCGCAGCAGCCCGGCCAGTGATGTCATCGGGCTCGCGTCGACCGTACGGCTCGGTCGGGGAGATGCGGTCTTCTGCATGGTGACCCGTCCTTTCCTCGGCACACGCTCGAAGCTCAGGCTCAAAGCCGTCTGCCGATGCGGGATGCGACTCGGGTGAGCCGGAACCAGTAGAAGCCGTGGCCCCCGAGGGTCAGCAGATACGGCAGCTCGCCGATCGCCGGGAAACGGACCCCGCCGAACAGCTCCACCGGGTGGCGCCCGCTGAACTCGCGCAGGTCGAGCTCGGTGGGCTGCGCGAACCGCGCGAAGTTGTTCACGCAGAGCACGAGGTCGTCCTCGTACTCGCGCAGGAAGGCGAGGACCGCCGGGTTGGAGGACTGGAGTTCCGTGTAGGTGCCGAGTCCGAAGGCGGGGTTCTGCTTGCGGATCTCGATCATGCGACGGGTCCAGTGCAGCAGGGATGACGGGGATGCCATCGACGCCTCGACGTTCGTCACCTGGTAGCCGTAGACGGGGTCCATGATCGTGGGCAGGCAGAGCTTCCCCGGGTCGCACGTGGAGAATCCCGCGTTGCGGTCCGGGGTCCACTGCATCGGCGTGCGTACGGCGTCGCGGTCGCCGAGCCAGATGTTGTCGCCCATGCCGATCTCGTCGCCGTAGTAGAGGATCGGGCTGCCCGGCAGGGCGAGCAGCAGGGCCGTGAACAGCTCGATCGAGTGACGGTCGTTGTCGAGGAGCGGGGCCAGCCTGCGCCGGATGCCGATGTTGGCGCGCATCCGCGGGTCCTTGGCGTACTCCGCCCACATGTAGTCGCGTTCCTCGTCGGTGACCATTTCGAGGGTCAGCTCGTCGTGGTTCCGCAGGAAGATGCCCCACTGACAGCCCGAGGGAATGGCCGGGGTCTTGGCGAGGATTTCCGAGACCGGGTAGCGGGATTCCCTCCGGACGGCCATGAAAATGCGCGGCATGACGGGGAAATGGAAGGCCATGTGGCATTCGTCGCCGCCGTTTTGGAAGTCGCCGAAGTAGTCGACGACGTCCTCCGGCCATTGGTTGGCTTCCGCCAGCAGCACCGTGTCCGGATACATCGCGTCGATCTCGCGGCGGACCCGCCTCAGGAACTCGTGCGTCGCGGGCAGGTTCTCGCAGTTCGTGCCCTCCTCCGCGTACAGGTAGGGCACGGCGTCGAGCCGGAAGCCGTCGATGCCGAGGTCCAGCCAGAACCGCAGGGCGGCGAGGATCTCCTCCTGCACGGTCGGGTTCTCGTAGTTGAGGTCCGGCTGGTGGGAGAAGAAGCGGTGGAAGAAGTACTGCTGGCGAACGGGGTCGTACGTCCAGTTGGAGGCCTCGGTGTCGACGAAGATGATGCGGGCGTCGCCGTAGGCCTGGTCGTCGTCGGCCCATACGTAGTAGTCGCCGTAGGGGCCGTCGGGGTCCTTCCTCGATTCCTGGAACCACGGGTGCTGGTCGCTGGTGTGGTTCATGACGAAGTCGATGATGATGCGCATGCCGCGCTGGTGGGCGGCGTCGACGAATTCGACGAAGTCGGCGAGGTCGCCGAATTCGGGGAGTACGGCGGTGTAGTCGGAGACGTCATAGCCGCCGTCGCGCAGGGGTGACTGGAAGAAGGGCGGCAGCCACAGGCAGTCGACGCCGAGCCATTGCAGGTAGTCGAGTTTTGAGGTCAGGCCTTTGAGGTCGCCGACGCCGTCGCCGTTGCTGTCCTGGAAGGAGCGGACCAGGACCTCGTAGAAGACGGCGCGCTTGAACCAGTCCGGGTCACGGTCCTTGGCAGGCGTGTCCTCGAAGGTGTCCAGCACGGGCTCGTTGACGGTCATGACGCTCACGACCCTCCGATCTGCGGTGGGGATGCCTGGACATGGAGCACGTGCGCGGGCGCCCTGCCGGGCTGCAGACGTACGTAGTTGGTCCTGCCCCAGCGGTAGGTCTCACCCGTCAGTTCGTCGTGCACGGACAGGGAGGCATCCCAGTCCAGGCCGAGTTGCGGCATGTCCAACGAGACCGTGGCCTCCTGGGTGTGGCGGGGATCAAGGTTGGCGACCACCAGAACCGTGTCCGGGCCCGTGCGCTTGCTGTACGCGATGAGCGCGTCGTTGTCGGTGTGGTGGAAGCGGAGGTTCCTCAGCCGGTGGAGGGCGGGATGGGCCCTGCGGACGGCATTGAGCCTGGTGATCAGGGGGGTGATGGTGCGGCCTTCGCGTTCGGCGGTTTCCCAGTCGCGGGGGTGGAGTTGGTATTTCTCCGAGTGGAGGTATTCCTCGCTGCCTTTGCGCAGGGGGGTGTTCTCGCAGAGTTCGTAGCCGCTGTAGATGCCCCAGGTG